>CBIHPP010000005.1:0-516175 GCA_966212235.1 uncultured Niastella sp.
ACTATTAATATAAAGTATTGATATGCAATATATTCTTGTTTCCCGTACGCGGTACTGAAATGGAAACCCTTGTAAATTTATATTTGCAAGGGTTTTTTTATTGGGTATACCTTGTTAAATGAAGGAAATAAATATTTGACTCCCCGCTAGTCCATCTATTTGCGCTCTCCGTCACTTAAAGGTTGTAATAATAGCCATTAGAATGGCATTTGCAACCTTTATCGCTTTTTAATCTCATTAGATACCATTTTTAACCAAAAACAAATCAATATGAAACACATGCAGTTATTGCTATTGCTTTTCTGCATCTATCTTTTTGCGTGCAAAAAAGACTTGAATACAAATGCTTCCGGTGCAAAACCGGGGAATACTGAAATTAAGCAGAGAAGCTATAAGAGTTTTACCACCGATAAACAAACGCTGTCTACTATCAGCAAATTTATTCACGACTCCATTCATGATTTCAAAAGTCTTGACAGCTATCTGAGCCAATTTCTTAATGATGAATTTAAGAACGCTACAACCAGGCAAAATGCAACGTTGAGAGTTGAGGATGATGGTAATCCAGGAGAATCCGATGAAATACATAGTGACAGCTGGTCGCAATATTATAATGAACCTGGAGATTATTACGGGGACCTTGAAAACGAATTTTCACATTGGAACGGACTTGAATATTCGTTAGCTGTTTTCGAAGGAGTGGCCTATGGAACTTCTGTTTTTCAAAAACGACATAATACCATAGTAATAAATTTCCCATATGCGTACAGAATGAGTGTTGACAGAGGAAAGTACCATTATTTAATGCCAGGTCATGGAATAACTGCAACACTTACCGGACCAGCCCTGGGGGAACTTGAGTACACTGGGGCATATGCTTTTAATGTTGCTGACGTTGATTTTTTTTATGATGGTCAAATTGAAGGTTTCGTAAATATCAGGGAAAAAAGAACCAGGATCGTTGATGATGAGTTTAACATTACTTTTAAAGCAGGATTAAAAGCAGAAATAATTGAAATTGGAACGGAACTGGAAGGTGGCAGGAAAGTTACTAGTGTCACGAATACTGTTGGCGATTATACTATAAACCTTTTGCTTCAGTTAACTACGCCTGTTGGTGCTGCAGATGTCATTGAACAATGGACTTTCTGGGGGAATCAATATCCTTATCCCAAACCCACATACAATATGTTTATAAACGGAATTAATCAAGGTTATCAGCAAAATTGATGATATGGATAGGAAAACGACCATTCTTACTGTATTACTTTCCCTTTTATTTTTCTCCAATTGCGGTAATAACCATCGAAGCCACAAGGTAATGCCTGCGGGGGAATATACATTCGCTTGCGCAACCGGGCTTGTAAGTGGTGACACAACTTTACATGGTTGGAGCAAAATAAATCAATTTAAAAATAGCCTGCTGATCTTTCAGGTCAGGAATGATACACTTATTGAAATAAGCAACAATAATACAGTGGCATCGAAAAAAACCTTAACCCGGGTTACCCAATTGCCGGACTCAACGGAGTACCAGAAATTGCCCAAACGGTATCTTGATTTTGAGTTGCAGGGAATATATCACGAAAAAGTACATCCTTTTGAATTTTATTCAATCCTATATTATTCTAAACAACGGCATGCATTGATGCGCCAATATCATAGTGGTTTAAACAACATAGATGTCGTAGCTTTATTTTTTCCCAATGTAACAGATACGCTTAATCCTTTCAAAAATTATTCTCAGTTTTTTAAATTGGGAACGCTTGATTTTCACGAAAGAGCGACATTGGAAATAGGCAAACAGAACAAAAATTAAAAGGAGATACAGCAATGTGCTTTTGTTATTAACTTGATTGTACGGAGTGTTCCACCAACGGGGCAGATTAGAACCTGTCCTCCCGATCAATTGGAATCTAACTACAATTCATAATACTTATTAAATCATATAAGTAGCTGTATTTCAGCTTGTAAATTCATTTTTTAACCTATATAATTTCCTTAACGAATCTATTATCCGGTTCGTACTCCGCCCCAACAGGGGTACAAGACAAAAAGTAAGATCCCAGGCTGAAAAGTCTGGGATTTTTGGTTTTAGGGGTATCCGGTAATATTTTCAAGGATTTTGATAATAATCGTGTAAAAAATAAAAACGCTTAACAGTTAAGCAAAACGGCTTAACTGTTAAGCGGAATAACAGGCGACTATTGGTCACAAAATAAGAGACGACCTTTAGTTATTAGTTATTCTACCTTCTTGAAAATCATACTGGTACTATCACTGAGCTTTTTCTCATTAAAGTCTTTTTTCTTTCTTGCATCTTCTTTTACCCCATCAGCAAATTTTTTCATCTGGATAAAAAATATGCTGACTACTATAACAATTAAGATTGACAGCCCAAGTATAATTTTTGTTTTCCGTTTCATCTGCTTAAAACATTTATTAATTAAAACGTCGGTTCTCTTGCCATTTCCGCTCTTTGCTGCCTTACCATTTCATCAATTCGTCTTTGTTTTTCTGCCGGTGGAAGGTTAAACCACTTAACATAGGGATTTAATTGATTAAAATATGCATTGGGTTTCGGGTTGGCATCAAGAGGCAAACTAATACCTGTGTTAGTTTGTGTTGCATTCTGACATGCGTCAACGCAATTATTAAAATAAAGATTATACTTCTTTTCTCCATTTGCATGCATCGCTTTTAAATCAATAGCATTAAATGCAATCTCTCTGTCCTGATCTTTACTTGTGTTCATTATACTAAACTCGTCATAAGCGTTCCCTCCAATGCCAGCTTTTGCTGCATTGATCAATTCCGCTTGAGTAGGATTTCTCATTATCTTTTCCATTACCGGATTTCCATTTTTGTCTTTTACCACATTACCTTTAGAATCAACCTTAGGTCTTTCTGCTTCAATTTGTAATTGTTCTACAGTTACACCTCCATCAGTATTACTGCCCAATAGCATTTCTCCTGTTCCTGGATTACCAGCAGCTCCTTGTGAGAAGAAAAACCAATTGCCTTGTTCATTTTGAAAGAACATTGCCAGGTGTCCGTTTCCTCCTGCGCCCTGTTTATCTATCATATAAATCATTGTATCTCCAAGAATATCCCCATACCTGATAGGATTATTGTCCATAGCAGTGTATAAACTCATCTCAAAATTTGGTTTGGGGTCAACCTGCCAGAACCTTCCCAATTGTGGGTCATGTGAACGATAGAAGGTCTCATAAAGGTTTATATACTATTCTCTTTTCCTGGCCGCGAGTCAGTTAAAGGAAAGCATGTTTTATGTTATACTGCAGCCCAAAGAAGGCTTGTTTGAAAGGCTTGAGAAATATTATATTGAAAAAGGAGCTATCAATAAAGTCATAACCAACAAAAGTTTATGGACAAGGTTATTCAAAACAATTAAATGCTAAAGATAGCTTCAACGGTTGAATTCCCGGAAGGATTTATTCAAGCATAGACCTTGCTGATCAAAAAAAGGCTTTTTCTCTCAAGAGCGGCTTTTTCATTTATACTCCTTGTTTCATCTGCATCAGTTGCTGGAATTCATCCTTGTAACCATCTCCCCATGCATCCATTACATTAATGACCGGCAGCAATGATTTCCCAAAATCGGTCAGGTAATACTCCACACGCGTTGGCAACTCGGCATAGATCTTTTTACCAATGATGCCGTGAAATTCAAGTTCTTTCAGTTGAAGATTCAGCACACGGCGAGTGGCCGTAGGCACTTTACGGTGCAGTTCGCTGGGCCGGCGTACCCCGCTACTAATGAGGAACAACAAATACGACTTCCATTTCCCGCCGATGATTTCCATCAGCACAGAAAAACCGCAGGAAAAGTCCTTTGGAATTTTTTTCTCATACATATCGCCTGGCGTTTTTTACAGTAACAAAATTAAAAGTATGCTCGTAATTAATAGGGATAAAATTATCCCAATCCGAACAAATTCACCCCTATTGTCTAACAATGCTTAAATCCTTCCCTTTGTGCTACACAAAAAAATCTACGCAAGATGAAAGAAAGAGTACTGATGATAGGATTAGGGGCAATGGGGTCTGTTCTGGCCCGGTTGATACTGGAAAAAGATAAAACCCTAACGATATGGAACCGCTCGGAAGAAAAAGCGCAGCATCTCCGTGCAGCCGGTGCGGGCTACACGCCAGATATCAGCGAAGCTGTTGCAGCGAACGACATCATCCTCATCTGCCTGCAGGATTATCCAACCACGAAAAAAGTCCTGCAGGGCGTTTCGTTGGTAGGCAAAACGGTCGTGCAATTAACCACCGGAACCCCGCAGGATGCCCGATTAATGGCAGCATCCTTTACCGCCCGCGGCGCCGAATATCTCGATGGCGCCATCCTGGCCACTCCTTCTCAAATGGGCACAGCACACACGCCCATTTTCCTTTCCGGCAACAAAGCGGCCTGGACCACTTCGGAAGATACGTTGCGTATTCTCGGGGGTGCGCTTAGTTATTTCGGTGAAGCTCCCGGTACTGCCGCAGCATGGGACATTGCTGCACTTTCCAGCATGTTCGGCATGATGATCGGCTTCCTCAACGGAGCCCGCATCTTCGAATCGGAGGATTTGCAGGTGACGGATCTTGGTAATATGATTCTCAATATTGCGCCCGTACTTGGACAAATGATCAAAGACACAGGCGACGATATCCAGCAACAAAAATATGACAGTCCCCAAAGCTCTCTCGACATCTGTGCAGGCAGCTTCGACCTTATGGTGCGCCTTTCCGCAGAGAACAAACTGGACGCGGGTTTTGCCCTATTCGCACAACAACTATTCCGCAAGGGCCAGGATGCAGGCTACGGACAGCAAAGAATTTCAACGTTGATGAAAACACTCCGGCAATAAAACAGCCCGTCATTGGTAACAGCATCTCTTATTATTAGATTTACAAATGATTCAAAATACCTGTGATAAATTCGTCCAGGTGTTCCAACCCATTCCTGCACGCGGTACAAAGATTCAACCTTGGCATAATTGAAAAGGGCTATTCTAATAAGAGCAGCCCTTTTTGTTTGATAAAATAGTACGTCAAAGGCTAGCGGGGAATTTCCAGGAAGTCACACACTTCATTATAGCTCATTGAATGTAGATCGATGCGGCGGCCACCATTACTGGCTTTAACGCCGCCGGGCACAATGATATAACGGAAGCTATGCTGAGTGCTGATGGTGTTGTAATAGCTCAGGTTATTGACAAAATTGATCCGGAGTTTGCCAACGCTGTCGAAAGCCGACCAGGTATCGGTCATTGTATTGCCTTGCACATAGGTGATTGAAATCGGCAGTTGTGATATTTGGCCAGCGGGCCACACTTGTGTATTGTACCCTGACAGCTTTCCGAAAGTAAGCACCATACCGCTGTCGATTATTGCCTGCGTAATAGCCGGCGTCTGCCTGGTATGATCAAAGTTCTTAATGCCAAAAATAGTGGACATTGTGTAGGATGAAGGTATAAACCAATCTGAATAAATTACATTGGCTGTGCCTGCAGGTCCCTGGGGGCCGGTATCGCCTTTTTTGCAGGAGCAAACAATAACAACCATGAGAATTAACGAGGAAATAAGCACCTTACTAATTGTTGGCGTGTGATTAACCGGATGAACCATCGTTCTTTGTTTTAAAATGAATTTGATTTGGTATCTGTGGATCTGGCATTAAACTGAAAGCAAAAGACACGAAAAATTATTTATCAAAAAATCACCTTTTAGAGGGATAAGAGATAGCCAATTGCTTGAAAACGGGACAAACTATCTAAAAGAGTATGCGATATGGAAGGCAAGAGGTTCAACCCTGGCAAAATTGAAAAGGGCTGTTCTAACAAGAGCAGCTCTTTTTGTTTGATGGTGGCGTGCATTCCCCTAACGGATCGGATCAATTTAAATCCTGGGGATGTAAGGCTAAGCATAAATTTGCGGGTCACTAAAAGAAAGAATTTCTCAGCTTGTGCACTGCGTCTGGCAACTTCGGAGTATTACATGGTAACATAGATGCATTTCCTGGCAACATGATCGGATAAGTAGTCAAATTTGATGCGCCTCTTCGAAAAAAACGTATAGCTCTTTGGAACCTGGTAGAAGAAGTCGTAACTATAAGACATAAGTTCGCAACTTTGGTCCTAATATTTGAAACTTTCCATGCAATGTTTTGAACTTTCCAGTCAATCTTTTAAACTTTCCACCTAATGTTTTGAACTTTCCACACGAAGTTGCGAACTTGTAAAGCAATGTTTGCAACTTGTAACCCCATGTTTGAAACTTGTGATCCAATGTTTGCAACATACGCGGCATAGTTTGAAACTTTCCAACGTAGCTTTCCAAAAAAGAGTCCTCATAACCCATCAGCAGTCTAATATGATTAACTTTGGCCCCATTCATTTCCAATTTCTCCCTATAGTTCGAACATAATCCATAAACTTTCTAATCCTCCGGGAATTCAACATGATCCAAAAAGGGCCTGTTGGGCAATATGCTTAATATCAAATTTGCAAACTATAAAACATTAAGGGTATAGTATCTTCGTAAACGACCCTGTGCTGACGAACAAAAAGTTGTTTATTGCAATTCAAATTATTTATTATGAATCATAACCTCTCCCAGGCAACGAAAGATTTATTATCTGAAGCCAGAAATATTGCCATAAATCTGGGATATGATCACATATCAACGATTCATTTTTTTCTTGCAGACTGCAACAGTAACAGAAGCCTGTCAATAAAAGATTTTGTTTTTAAGAATAATAAAGATTTACATGAATTTTATGAAAGTCAAATAATTGGCGATTCAACTATCTTTTTAGATTCATTGCCTTTAACATTAGAAGCAGAAAAAACGATCAGGAAAGGAATTCGATTAATGAAAACTGTTTATAAAGCCAATGAGCTATACCCGTACCATCTTTTCCTGGCCGCCAGTCAGTTAAGAAAAAGCAGGTTTTATTCTATACTGCAACCCAAAGAAGGCTTATTTGAAAGGCTTGAGAAATATTATATTGAAAAAGGGGCAATCAATAAAGTTATAACTGGCAAAAGTTTATGGGCAAGGTTATTCGGAACAAATAAATAGTTAAAATAGCGCTGGCTCCCCACCCACCGGAACGGTGTGCAAGAACGGCTCTCTTACCTCCTATTTCTGCACAACTCCTTCAAAGAAGGCATGTATATCTTTCGCCAATACATCCGGGCATTCCATAGCCGGAAAATGCAGGCCTTCGTCATAAGAACTCCACCTGTCGGGATTACCCAACGGTCCTAATAATTTTTTTAACAGGTCACCATGGCCACCAAATGCGGCCATAGCCGACGGAACTTTTGGCGGCGTCCATGATTGTTCAGCAGGTTGTTGTGTATTGCCATCACCGCTTTGCGCATTCCAGTCGAAAGACATATTCATGCCGTCGTACAATGTATAAGCAGTAGATGCCCCCAATTTATTGAACCAATAAATTGAAATATTGGTAAGCATCAGATCCAACTCAATGGCATCTTCAGGCAAAGGTTTTGCGGCATTCGTCCATGTTTTATATTTCTCCATGATCCAGCTTAATAAACCTACAGGGCTATCGGTGAGTGCAAACGCCAATGTTTGTGGCTTTGTTGATAATATTTTCAAATAGGCAGTTTCGTATTTTTCATACTCCCTGAAACCGGCAATTTGTTGTTTTTCCTCTTCAGAAAAAGACTGTACATCCTGCGGTAACATGCCCATACCTGTAACCGCCGTATAATCTGTATTTACATGCGTTCCCAACAAACGATAACCTGCAACAGCCGATAACATGCCGGTAATACCCGCGCCCATATCGGTACCATGCACGGCAAATTTCTCATAGCCTAATGCGGTCATCAATTCTGCAAAAAGGGCAGCTATTTTTATTAAATCCCAGCTTTGATCATTGGAAGGAATGGAAAAACCGAATCCCGGAATGGAAGGAACTATTACATGAAAAGAAACTGTTGATTGTATACCATTTGCTGAAGGGTTGGTAAGCAGGTCAATTATTTTTATGAACTCAACAAAGGAACTTGGATATCCATGTATGAGCATCAGGGGAATGGCGTTGGGATCTTCAGATTTAATATGCAGGAAATGTACGGGTTGACCGTTTAAGTTGATCATGTATTGCGGATATTGATTCAACAGGGCTTCCTGCTTTTTCCAGTCAAATTGCGATTGCAAGTAGCTGGTAATTTTTTGCAGATAAGGAACGGCAGCCCCGCATTTCCAGTCATTTCTTTTTTCTGCCGGAAAGCGTGATGATGCCAGTCGCTTATTGAGGTCATCAATATCATGCTGCGGTATGTTGATCGTAAATGGGTTAATTGTGTTATTCATATTATTTCATTTTGTTACTGTAAAGTTGCTGCTAAAACATTCAACACAATTATCCCAATGTCGGCAATAATGGTACTTTTTTCGGTTTCGATCTATAACCAACGTTTTACAGCTTTCCATTATGCCGCAGGCGCCATTTATCCCGTTGGGAAGGCTATAAAAACAGCCTTAGTTGGTCAGGGGGCCTCCGGCCCAGGGCAAAAACTAAGATCCCAGGCTGAAAAGTCCGGGATTTTTGTTCTAAAAGATGGTTCAGTTATTTTGTTTCCAGCCATTAAAAAGTATCTTCGCCACCTCATGCAAGGCCTGATCTATTACATTTCGTTGCCGTTCATTTATTTACTTTCCCTCCTACCCTTTCCAATATTATACAGGGTCAGTGATGGGTTCTATTTTTTTCTCTATTACGTTATCGGTTATCGCAGAAAAGTAGCCATGCAAAACCTTCGCAATTCTTTCCCAGAAAAACCGGAAACCGAAATAAAAAGATTGTGTAAGGATTATTATCACTACCTCTGCGACCTCTTCCTGGAGAGTTTTAAAACCCTTACGATCGATCGTTCAACGATGTTGAAACGCTGTACTTTAAGCCCCGCTGCAAAAGATATTTTCGATCGCTATCACAGCGAAGGGAAAAGCATCGTGCTCGTTATGGGACATTACGGCAACTGGGAATGGGCAGGCAATACATTCAGCCTCATTTGTAAGCATAAACTGTTTGTGATATATCATCCGTTCGGCAATAAGTATTTCAACGGATTGATAATTCGCATGCGTACGCGTTTCGGTACCGGGCTTATTGCGATGAAAGACACTTATAAAGACATGGTGAGGCATAAGTCAATGATCACCACCACTGCATTCATCGCCGATCAAACGCCGCAGCCTGATAATGCACTTTGGACAACCTTTCTCAACCAGGATACGCCCATTTTCCGGGGCACGGAAAAAATTGCCAAAAAAATGGGTTATCCCATTGTATATATAACAATAAAGCGATTGAAAAGAGGTTATTACAACATCCTGGCGGAAGTATTGTCGGAAGACGCTAGAAACACTGCTGATGGAACGATCTCTCAGTTACACACCGCCAGACTGGAAAAAGATATACTGGAACAACCTGAAATATGGCTCTGGACACATAGACGATGGAAGCACAAACGTCCGGCAGAAAATAATTAATTGTTTAAAAATCCCTTTAGTTTCAAGTCATGCAAAAAAATCCGGGCAAAGAGTTGATCCTTGCAACCAAACCTTTTGCCAAAGAAATAGTATGGAAAAGCTGGTATTACAGCCTGTCGACGCTTGCGATCCTGATGGCACTTTTTGCAGGCATTTATTTTTTGAATAATAACTTTTTACAAATTGCCTGCAGTATTGCAGCCGGACTCACCATGGTTCGGATGTTTGTGATCTACCACGATCACCAGCACCATTCCATTCTGTACCAGTCAAAGCCGGCAAATATTTTGTTCAGTTTGTATGGTCTTTTCATACTTGCGCCAACCAGCATATGGAAACGTTCGCATGATTATCATCACAATCATAACAGCAAATTGTTTAGCGCCAGTATCGGGTCATATCCAATTATGACCAAACAACGATTTTTGCAATCTTCCAAAGCAGAGCAACGTAGCTACCTGGCCATCAGGCATCCGCTGACCGTTTTTTTCGGCTATATCACCATGTTCCTTTACGGCATGTGTTTGGGCTCCTTTATCAGTGCACCCAAACGTCACTGGGATTCACTGCTTGCACTTATCATTCATCTTAGCATTAGTGTATTGGTATTTGTTTACCTGGGCTGGTTCACCTGGCTGCTGGCTTGCGTGGTGCCATTTATGGTGGCCTTTATGATAGGGTCATATTTGTTTTATGCGCAGCATAATTTTCCGGGTGTAACCTTCCGTGAAAAAGACGAGTGGTGCTATGAGGAAGCGGCCATGGCATCGAGCAGCTACATGGTCATGAATCCCTTCTGGAGATGGGTTACAGCGAATATCGGCTATCATCATATCCATCATATCAATTCGCGCATTCCGTTTTACCGCCTTCCTGAAGTAATGGTCAGCCTTCCGCAATTACAAGAGGCTAAAACAACCACATTGAATCCGCTCGATATCGTGGCATGTTTTCGGTTGAAGGTATGGGACCCGGAAACTAATTCGATGGTAGGGCTTAAGTAGCTGTACCCGTCATTAAATCGTGCACAAAACGTCACCAACATCATATAATAAATTTTTCTAAAACAGGTTGATTAACCCTTTTTTGGGGTGACTTTACTTCCGTTTATTAATAATTGCTTTTATATTTATGGTTGATTTCCCGCTGTACCTTATGTAAAGCATACTTTAAAATTTGCAACCTGGGTTATGCCTAACTGTAACTTCACGAAATTTACAACCAGCAACATAATAGTTTGTTGTGTTATAAACCTTTTCCTGTTAATTATTTTTCTTCCGGCCTGTAAAAAATCCAACGGCTCACAGGAACCTGAACCCAACCAGCCAAAAGATACTGCAATACCGTCACCAACTCCGGTAGTGACTTCGATAACCACTTATATTGTAGGAAACAGTCAAACCGACAATCCTGTAGAGTTATCGGCAAATAACATCCCCAGTTTGTATAACCCCCAATATTTTGCCTTTCATAGCAGCCCATTGGGAACCGACATGTATGCAACCCGATTATCGACCCGGAATCTTTTGACGACTGCCTCTTTGTACTATTTTAATATGCAAAGGGTATTGCCTGTTACCAATTCCATAAGAAATTATATCGACGTTACGATACCAAAACGACAATTAAGTTATCATCAGCTCAATCAACAACGGAACGGAAATGGCACTTTGCCGGATGGAGCAACATTTACTTTCGGTCCACCCAACCCCGATCCGGGAGGCACACAAGGCTATGGCTATTCAGCTTACCTGGCCCCTATAGCAAACGGCTTTGCGTTGAGTATGCCATCTTTTTCAATGGACTCAGCAAACACCAGGTGGTTCTTAAAATCATTTGGCGCCTGGTATTTTGACTATCCGGTTTTCGACCAAGCAGAAATAAAACTCACTATCCCCATACCGGCACCTATGGTGAATACAGCGCCCGACTCAATATTCTGCTATTCTTTTAAAAACTTGAAATGGAGCAGAGGAGGCGTGGCCAAAAAAGTGAACAATACATATGTTGCCTCCTTTAAAGGAAATGGCATGTGGAATTTTGCGGCTCCGGTTAAAGGTGATTACCTGAAACTGAAAGTGCGAACAGACAGTGCGGCAACTATTACCAACACAAAGGTGGTGGCCAAAGTTAATTCTCTGGAAGTGGCTACAGCACGTACCGATGCATCGGGAAATGTGCTATTATTTGTTCCGGTTAACGAATCCATTACATTGGAACTATCAGACAATGCGCAATTGGCAAAGTCTACTGCAATAAATATCGGAACCATAACAAAAGCTTCGGAAAAGGAAGTTGTTATACCGCAGAAAACAAGCCCTTACCTCATTACTATAAATGCCAGGGTATTGGATTGTTCGGGAAATCCCGTTCAGAATGGATATGCAGTGCTTTCTGTTAGCAAAGTAATGCCAAAGCAATATTATATTCCCATACAGAACGGTGCTTTTAGTACCGCCGTATATGCAAATGGCGGCGGTTATGAAACCCTGGATGTAACTTTGTTTGATGCTTCCAACAGGCCCGTTGGAGCGGTAAATCAGGCTATTTTTGGCATACTGTCTTATCCAACTGAAGGTAGGGTGTTCGATTTTAATTTTTATGCCTGCAGCAATTACAAAAACCTGTATTGTAACTATTCATTGGATGGTACAAAGTATTTCCAGAAAGATGATGCGGGTGCTTCTTCTTCATTTTTAGCTGTTTCTTCTGCGAACAGGATCAATACGCAACAAGGCAATCTGGGGATCGACATTCCTTTTTCATTTTCGCTTAAAGAGGGGCCATGGAATTATTATAGCGGTCCGGTAATCGTAAATGGCGTTACCTATCAGGTCGACCTGTCGTCGGCCAGTACAGCCAATTACATGTACAGGCTCGATCCTGATGCCAGCGGTTACACCGAAGGGTGGGTGAACCTAATTCTGAAAGACAATGCAGGGGCTGCGCACAAACTGACGGCAGTGTTTCGATTGAAAAATAAAAGTTAGGAGCGTAAAGGAGAAATAAGTTGGCTCAGGGGTCATATCGTATTACTCCGCCACTTCTTCCCACACCCCATACCTTCTGATCTTTTATATACATAGCAGTAAGATCGTCGCTGGTGCGCAAAACAAATTCAACAGCCCAAGTTTGTCCACCATCAATAGTTTTATAAACCTTGTAATCTGTTCCGCCGGCATAACCCGTTTTTGAATCGGCAAAACAAAAAGCAGTTGCAGATATGGGTAATTTGATAAGTTGTGTACCGTTGGTGAATTTATACATTCCATTTAAGCCATCCATTAGATAGACAGTTGATACATCTGTTATTTGAGCACGCTGAATCGTATACTGCAGTTGGCCGGTTAAATCGTATTCGGAATAAACGCCTGCTTTTTTATGTATAAGTATCAGTTTTTTGTTTGGATAAACGCCCGGCCAGCCACTGATAACCATGTTGTTTGAATCCAATGCTGAAATGTTGAAAAACCGAATATCTGACGAACCGGTGGTTGGTTCGGAATTGGGGCTTTGATATTCGAGGGAAATAGCGCCGGGTGCAAAAGATCCATTCACTTTGTAAATGCGCCCTTCCTGATTTAAAATATAACCCCGATAGGGCTTAAACGTATACAGGCCGGTTATAGACTTTCCCTGGAAGCCGGGCACTGTTGTTATAGTATCAAGCCGCGCACTATTAAAATAATAGAATAAAGGGTCATGCTGGTTTCTGTAAGCAATATTAAACCTGTTTGATTCAATCCACATATTGTCTTCATCGCAAACGCTCATGCCATACCCAAGTGTGGTGCCGCCATCAAAAAGGCCGCCCCAACTCACACCTCCGTTCGAAGAACTGGCCAATATGCCCGGGCCAGTAATCATTCCCCGGTTAACATCAGAAAAGGCAATGTTTCCAACCACAGCGTTTCCCCTCACCATGCTTTCCACGACACCAATATAACGCCAGCCATGAAAGCCTGAATCAATGTCTACAGTGATGGTGTTGCTTTGCTTACCGGCTACAGACACTACCAACTGAAATTTTGTTTTCGTTGAAGTGGAAAGATTGGCCGGAAGCTGAACAACCAACTGGCTGTCATTCACAAATGTTACGGTCAATGAAATGGAATCCAGCTTCACCACTATGCCATTCTTATTGCTGCCAAAGTTTTTTCCTGAAATGAACAATTCGTTTTGGGAAGAGGAACTTTGAGCTACATTATAAGATGCAATAAAAGGAGCAGGCAATTCCTGCGGGCCAGAATCATTACTTTTTTTACAGGCTAAACCAATAATAAACAATAAGCAGATCAGACAATATCTCATAGGAAGGGCAATATGTATGCAAAATACTACCTGTTCTATAGAATCACAAGTTGAATATTGTTTAATTAGTCATGCTGTCAGTTTAATTGATGATTTTATTGAATATAAACTTCCAGCACCTGTTATTTTGCATCTGCTGCAGTCTTCACCGCTGCTATATCCAGCTTGATCATTTTCATCATGGCCTGCATAACACGACCTGCCTTTGCCCTGTCCGGGTCGCTTAGCAGCTCGAATCCAGGCAGTTTATAACATGCTTATTCCTCAAGCCCATTAATTCGTACGCTATAATTTATTGACCCTTCAACAGGAGGTTGTTAAATTATATTAACAGGCTTTAGAAAATGAAGCGATTACAGTAATTGTTGTAGTCGCTTTATTATTTTTGGTTGAACATTGTTGAACTTGTGATTTCAGGTCTGATCATTCAACACAATTACACTTGGTGAAAACAACCGCTTCTATCCTGGGTTCTTTCTTTGCTTATACGATACTGTGTATTGCAACCTATCTCATGTTGCATATGGCTGTTGAGTATTCTTCCTTTGAAACGGATATACATTTTCTCAGGTATAAGCAGGAGTATATTGACATTCCAGTATGGAAAGCGGCATTCTATATTCACGTTTTTAGCAGTGTGCTGGCACTGGCCGCAGGGTTAACGCAATTTTCAGATCATCTTTTAAAAAAGTACCGGCGTCTTCATCGGATTGTCGGCTGGATATATGTAGTAGACATTTTGGTTATCAATTTTCCGGCTGCCATGATTATGGCTTATTACGCCAACGGCTTGCTTCCTTCAAAAATCGCTTTTATACTTCTTGATTGCCTTTGGTTTTGGTTTACATTAAAAGCTGTTATTGCTGCCCGAAAAAGAGACATCAACCAACATAAACGGTTTATGATCCGCAGCTTTGCTTTGACCTTTTCGGCCATTACATTACGGTCCTGGAAAATAATTCTTACTACTATTTTTCATCCCGACCCGCTTAGCCTTTATATAATAGACGCCTGGATGGGGTTTGTTCCCAACTTGTTGCTGGCTGAATGGCTGATTTGGAAATTAAAAAGAAAAGGAACTACCGCTCAAACGAGACATTAAAAATTATTAGCGTAAATATCGCGGCCAGGATAACGATAAAACTTCCAATCATAGTCACAACCCGAAGTACGTTGGCATTGGCGTTTCCCGCCTTAACCAGCCTTTTATGCACAACGCGGGAGATACCATAAGACGCCAATCCGGTTAGCAAAAGAATAATAACCAGAAAAAAAGTAGCAATAGACATAACATAAAGCGTTAGGCTATAATATTACTGCTTTGCTTTGGTTATTAAAAGTTAAGTAAATCCTAATTATAACGCTCGGGGCATTCTTCCCGGAAGAAAAATGCCAGGTGTTGGGAGAAGGTCTCTTTCTTCAAAAGAGTTTTATTTACCACCTATGAAATTAACGAATACACGGATAGCATTTCTTTATAATATCAATGATTACAAAGGAAATATGTAACTTATGTTATTAAAACGCTAATCATGAAACCAATCCTTTCAACTGTTTTTACCTTGCTCTTTTTCGTTTTCATCAGCTATTCACAAACAGCCGTAAGGCAATATACCATTGAACAATTTTATAAGACGGTGGCTTTCGGAGGTGGTAGTTTTAATAAACAGGAAAACAAAATACTGGTTCACGATAACAGCACCGGCATCTTCAATGTGTACGAGATTGATCTTGCCACGAAAGAGAAAAAGCCATTGACAAAATCTGAAAAAGAAACTTATTTCGCCATCGACTATGTACCAGGCAGCAACGACTTCCTGTATTCGGCCGACAAAGGTGGTAATGAGAATTCGCATATCTACATGCAAAAGTCAAACGGCTCCGTAACCGATCTGACGCCGGGTGAAAAAGAGAAAGCCGGTTTTATTGGCTGGAACCACGCAAGGACATCCTTTTATTATTCCAGCAACCTTCGCGACCCTAAGTTTTTTGATGTATATAAGATGAACACCAGCGATTGGAAGTCAGGCCTTCTTTATCAAAATGAAAAAGGATTGGATGTTGCCAGTATTTCGCCGGACGAGAACTGGCTCGTGTTAACAAAGACCGTAACAACGGACAGGAACGAAATGTATTTGCTTAACCGAAAAACCAATGAACTTAAAAAATTGTCTGCCGAAATAGAAGCAACATATGCTCCTCAAAGCTTTGAACTGGATAACAGCGCTTTTTATTACACCACAAATGAAGGTAGTGAATTCACCTATGTGGCAAAGTATGAGATTGCTTCAGGCAAACAACAAAAGATTTTTTCCGATAAGTGGAATGTGATGTACATGTACACCAGTGAGAACGGAAAATACCGGGTGATTGGTGTCAATGAAGACGGAAGGAACAAAATATTGTTGTACGATCATAAAACCGGCAAGCAGCTTTCCTTCCCGAAGATCAAAGAAGGCTATGTGCAGGGAGTGGGCATTTCTCCTTCAGAAAAGAACATGATCGTGTATGTGATCAGCGACCGCTCGCCGGTCAATCTGTATTCTTTCAATTTCACTTCTCAAAAGCTGGATCAGCTTACCAACTCTCTAAATCCCGAAATAAACACGAACGATCTTGTGGATGCGGAAGTGGTTCGTTTTAAATCTTTCGACGGGCTGCAGATACCAGCGATCTTCTATAAACCGAAGCATGCTTCTGCCAGTAATAAAGTACCGGCATTGGTGTGGGTGCATGGCGGCCCCGGTGGTCAAAGCACAGCCGGTTATTCACAGGCCATTCAATATTTCGTGAATCATGGTTATGCCATACTAGCAGTGAACAACAGGGGCAGCAGTGGATATGGCAAAAGTTTTTATAAGATGGACAACAGAAATCATGGTGACAAGGATTTAAAAGATTGTGTGTGGGGAAAGAAATGGTTGGCGCAACAATCATACATAGCCCCTGCTAAAATTGGGATCTACGGCGGAAGCTATGGTGGCTTTATGTCGCTGGCCGGCATTATACAATATCCCAATGAATTTAAAGTTGGCGTTGACCTTTTTGGTGTAACCAACTGGCTAAGAACATTGCAAAGCATTCCATCGTGGTGGGAAAGTTTTCGCAAGGCACTGTACGAAGAAATGGGTGACCCTGCAACCGATTCCGTCCGCCTGCATACCATCTCACCTCTTTTCAATACAGATAAGATCAAAACACCGTTGCTGGTGCTGCAAGGTTCTAACGATCCAAGAGTGCTGCAAGTGGAAAGTGATGAAATTGTTGCCGGAGCAAAAAAGAACGGCACACCTGTAGAATACGTTCTTTTCCCCGATGAGGGGCATGGATTTAGAAAAAAGGAAAATCAAATGAAGGCAGCGAAAGTAACACTGGAGTTTTTGGATAAATACCTAAGCGGCCCGGGCTCTTCGGCGGATGGGAAGAAAAGTTTTTAGTTTGCTTGCCTGAATAAACTATAAAAGCCCTTGCATTTGCGAGGGCTTTTATAGTTTATACTCCACAAAGCAGTCATTGGCGTTAACAAAAAAAAAATCAAATTTTGTTTGGCTGAAATATTGGCTCTTTTTAAATTAGCGTGCCTTTTTTCAGAAGGCGCTTTTATTCTATTAATAAATAACAATCCTGTTTGTTAATCTTATGTTAGCGCTACATCGTCAACCCCGGCGAATTGAAGGCCGTGGCGTTCAATTATCATTGCTTGTTTGCTTATTTGTATCTATTTTCTTTTCTCCCCCGTTGCATGCGCAACAAACGCGTAGCAATTCCTCCAGCTTTACATCCAGGTTGATGAACCTGGAAGCAACAGCCAAAGAAACATTCCGGTTTAATGCCTCCCTTAATAATGGCCGGCCACGGTCGGGCATTTATGAGTTACAGGCTGCAACTCCGGATGGTTGGAATACGGTGTTCCGCGTTGATGGCATGCAGATCACCACTTTCCGGCTCGACTCGAATAAAACGCAGGATATCTCGATCGAGATCACGCCTGGTCCTGAAGTAAAGCCGGGCAAATATCCCATACCGGTAACAGCCAGAACCGAACGGGATACCCTTTTGCTCAACCTGGAAGCCGTTGTGAAAGGCTCTTACTCACTTGAGCTTACTACACCTACCGGTTTGCTCAGTGATGAAATAACAGAAGGTAGCCGAAAACCCATTCATCTTACGCTCAAAAACGCAGGCACATTGCCTCTGGACCAACTGGAGATGGCTGGCCAATCGCCATCAAAATGGGATGTCACTTTTGAGCCTTCAAAAATAGAGCGGCTCGATCCGGGTAAGACGATGGATGTCACTGCCAACCTTCATGTACCCGACAAAACCATTGCCGGCGATTACGTAACTACATTTACTGCAAGGAACAACAGCGCCAATGCCAATGCCGCCTTCCGCATGACTGTTACCACATCCTGGCTGGCTGGTTGGGTGGGTGTGCTTGTCATACTTATTGCGATCGGCATTATTTATTACCTGATTCGAAAATATGGTAGAAGATAAGGTACCTGGCTTATGGAAAATGCTATCATTGAATTGAACGGTTTGACAAAATTTTATGGTTCGCTGAAAGCCGTAGACAATCTTAACCTGACCATTGGCAAAGGAGAAATTTATGGCCTGCTGGGACCGAACGGAGCCGGCAAAACAACCACCATCCTTATGATGCTGGGTCTTACCGAGCCTACTTCAGGCGAGGCGATCGTTTGTGGTTTTAACGCTACCAGGCACCCGATATCTGTTAAACGTAAAGTTGGCTACATGCCCGATAATGTTGGGTTTTATGACGGCATGACGGCGCTGGAAAACCTGATGTATGTTGCACAATTAAATGGCATTCCCCAACGGGATGTCAGGGACCGCGCCCTGGAAATGATGGAAGTGGTGGGGCTGCAGTCGGCGATACACAAAAAAACCGGCACCTACTCGCGCGGCATGAAACAGCGGCTTGGCCTGGCCGATGTACTTATTAAACAACCGGAAGTCATCATATTAGACGAACCCACACTGGGCATTGATCCCAGTGGTGTAAAAGACTTTCTCCTGCTCATAAGGCAACTGAGCCGGCAGCAGGGCATCACCGTTTTATTGTCTTCACATCATCTTCACCAGGTGCAGCAGTTATGCGATCGCGTGGGCATCTTTGTTGGAGGCAAATTGCTTGCAGATGGCGATGTGGAACAACTTTCGCAGCATTTATTTTCAAAAGAGAACTGCGTGGTCATGGTCACGGTGAAGGATGCTTTACCTGCGGAATGGGAACACGAACCGGCTTTACACCAACTGGAAGCTGTTAAAAAAGTGGTTGTTACAGGAGATACCGTTGAGGTTTCCTGCAGTAAAAACATCACCCCCGAATTGGTGCGGTTCTTCGTGGAGAAAAACATCGATATAATGGGGGTGCACAAGAAGCAATACGGACTTGAAGAAATTTATGAACAATATTTTGAAAACAATCTGAATGACAATGAATCTGATGGAAAATCCAGCGGTTTATTTCAAAGATCTTTTTTCAAAAAAGTTAAAAAGTAATGCATCTGCATGGCAAAAGAATGGCAAGGGTACAGGCACGAATCCTCGCCCATTAAGCCCGTTTGCAGTGATATTGCGTAAAGAAATAACTGATCATATCCGAAGCTGGCGTTTTATCATTTTGCTGGCACTGATCATACTCACTTTCATCAGCGCCATGTATGTATCGCTGAGTAACCTGAAAGCGGCGACTGCCAATGTAGACGATCCCGACAGGCTGTTCCTGTATCTGAAACTATTGACCACAACAGACGGATCGCTTCCTGCCTTTCATATATTCGTCAGCTTTCTGGGAGCACTGCTCGGTATCGGCATCGGTTTTGATTCGGTAAACGCGGAACAAAACAATGGCACGCTGATTCGCCTGATGGCGCAACCCGTTTACCGGGATAATTTATTACTGGCAAAATTTCTGAGTGCGCTTATTGTAGTAACCGCTTTGTTTTTGTCACTTGCGTTATTGATGATTGGCGGAGGGCTTATCATTACAGGGGTTTGGTTTGAAGCGGTGGAGCTGGCTCGCATCCTGGCCTTTATTGTACTGACTGTTCTTTATGTGAGCTTTTGGCTCAGCTTGTCCATACTGCTGTCTGTAAAATTCAGGCAGGCAACTACATCGGCGCTTACAGCCATTGGCATCTGGTTATTCTTTACCATCTTTTACAGGATCATTGTGAACATGATCGTAAAGGCATTCTTTCCTGATCCGGCCTTGCTATCCCAGACCGAACTCATTTCATGGAACAACCTCCTTCTCGATTTCCTACGGCTTGCGCCCAGCCAGGTGTATACCGATGCCACCACTACGTTACTTATGCCATCAGTGAGAAGCCTGGGTCCACTCACCATGGAGCAGATGGCCGGGGCCATCCCTTCACCACTGCCTTTACGGGAAAGCCTGCTCATCGTTTGGCCGCAGGTTAGCGGCCTTCTTGCCGCAACGGCTGTTTGCTTTGCCCTATCTTATTACTGGTTTATGCGAAGAGAGATCAGGACCTGAGAAAACGCCGAACGGTGTACATATTACAATTATTTATATGTCAATAAATCATTAACCCTTTATCGACTTAACTACGTAAATTTAAAGCACGAGCACATTTCCTTCTTTAAGTGGTAAAGGAAGCCGCCATTGAATATCCGGTTATAACCATTTTCTTTTTTAAAAATGCCTAATGCAACCGGTTTGTAGAGTACTTGCTATTGCTGTAATTTTCTTATTCCTTTTTCAAGTAACCAATGCCCAGCTTTGTAATGGCAGCCTTGGCGATCCGATCGTGAATATTACATTTGGTGCAGGCGCCAATCCGGGAAAGCCGCTGGCTGCTGCCACTACTACCTATCAGTATGTAGGCAACGCTTGTCCCAACGATGGTTTTTATACGGTAACCAACAGTACCTCCGGTTGCTTTAATAATAACTGGCATTCTATTCTGGCTGATCATACCGGTAATGCAAACGGCTATTTTATGCTTGTAAATGCAACCGTTCAGCCCGGGGCTTTTTATTTGGAAACTGTTCAGGGCCTTTGCAGTAATACAACCTTTGAGTTCGCTGCATGGGTAGCCAATGTGCTTAGACCATCGGCCTGCTCGGGCAATGGCATACAACCCAATCTTACATTCACTATCGAAAAAACAGATGGCACGGTTTTGTCAACCTATAACACCGGTAATATTCCTGCAACGCCCAGCCCTACCTGGCAACAGGTGGGATTTTATTTTACAACACCGGTGGGAATAACCGAAGTGGTATTGCGTATGGTGAATAATGCACCGGGCGGTTGTGGCAATGACATTGCGCTTGATGACATTACTTTGCGGCCCTGCGGCCCCAATATTACCGCATCTATTGTTGGCTTATCTGCCACCTCTCAGTTCTTTTGCGAAAAACAAGCGCGTGCATATACTTTTACCGGTACCATCATGGCTGGTTATGCCAGTCCTTCGCTCCAATGGCAGCAAAATATCAATGGCAACGGCTGGGTAGATATTCCCGGCGAAACCACCACTACCCTTCTCAAAAATTTTCCCGCCAATATGATGGCCGGCACCTATCTGTACCGGCTGAGTGCAGTCGAAAGCAGTAATATGGGTTCAACCACTTGCAGAACGGCTTCCAACCCTATATCCATTACTATTCACGCAAATCCGGTCACTAATGCATCCGTCAATTCACCCTTGTGCTCAGGCAATAACATGGTACTGACGGCTACAGGTGGCGCGCAATATCAATGGACAGGACCAGGCAGCTTTTCATCAACAGGAGCTACCGTGTCAATTAACGATGTGCAAACTGTACAATCGGGAAAATATTATGTAACGGTTACCAGTGCAGCCGGTTGCATGAATAAGGATTCAGTGATGGTTACTATAGATCCATCACCAGTGGCTGCTGCAGGGCCTGCCACTTCCGACATATGCCAGGGAGATTCGGTGCAATTGACAGCCAGTGGAGGCATTCGTTATCAATGGTTACCAGCTGCAGGTTTATCTTCGGCAAGCATAGACAATCCCTTTGCCTGGCCAACAGATACTGTGAATTATTTGGTTGTCGTATACAATGGATTTTCCTGCACAGACACCGCAATGGTTACGCTAAATGTTTCTCAAAAGCCTTATGCCAATGCAGGACCTGATAAATCGATCATTGAAGGCGATGCTGCTCAACTGGAAGGTGTTGCTACAGGACAGGCTATTCATTATAACTGGACACCTGCATCGAATATAAACAATGCGCAATTGCTCAACCCACTGGCAACACCTCCACTCAGTACAGACTATGCGCTTACTGTTGTTTCGGAGTTGGGCTGCGGTACTGCCACCGACACCATGCATGTTTTTGTGTACAAAGATATTTTTGTACCCAATGCGTTTACACCCAATAGAGACGGTAAAAATGATTCCTGGAATATTCCGGCATTAAGCGCTGTGCCTAAATTTGAATTGCGTGTTTTCAACCGCTATGGGCAGATTGTCTTTCACACCCGCAATAACAATACAGGTTGGAATGGAAAATTCAATGGCACCGATCAACCTATTGGTACCTATGTATACCTGATCAATATTGATAATGGTAAAAGAATATTGAAAGGGCCATTGATGCTGATACGGTAAATAGGAATCCTTCACATCTTTTGCGTTTTTAAATACCCCTTCTGCGTTTGCAAACACCACATTTGTGTGCGCAAACACCCGTTTATAAACGCAAATGTTGCCTGGCACTACCACTTGCTTGCATTTAAACATTCCCAGAGGTATCTTAGCGCTTCTACACATTTATAAAATGCTAAACAGTACAATGAAGCAGCTATTTACAATTTGCATGATGCTGGTGTTCTATTCTTGTTTTCAGAGATCAAATAATGATTCGAAGATGACAGAGGTAAGCCCTCCTCCTGCAGACAGTATTTCGAAAAAGAATGCCGAACCCGGAAACACGGGTGATTCTTTAACTGCATTAATGGAAAAGATAGGAGCTGAAAATAAAATCCAGCATAAAGAAGATCTGAAAGCGCTTTCCGACAAAGGTGTTTTCTCAACAATTCACAACAAATCAATAGCCAGTCTACCTGAGCATATTCAGACGTTCTTTAAGAACACACCTAAAAATCAATTATTAGCTTATAGCAAAGGCTACTTATTTCAGAACAATAAAGACGATTTTGCTTTTGTTATTTATGACAAAAAAGAATCAAATATTTCAATTTTAGTGTATGATGCTTCGACTGATAAATACCTCGAATTATACAAGGATATAAAAGTTATAAATGAACTGAAATCCCTTGATTGCAATTCAGCAAGTGACGATTTACGTTTGGATTTAGGACAGGAGATCGTTTACCAGCAGGAATATCTTTTAAAGGAGCCCTATAATTACCTTGACAGCTCAGCGGTTAAAATTGCCGACATTTCAAAAGACAAGAACTTTGTTATTAAAGATGGATGTTTATCAAAGAGAACGACTAAAGCTGATTTCAAAAATGTGCTTTGCATCTCTACCAGTAGTGTTTATAATAATTGGGCATGTTTAAAATATGATAGATCAAAGAATATCTTTTTAATCTTTTACGCCCAGGCTTATGCTGATTAATAACCGTCACTACCGGTTTGAAGCAGCATCAATCACCTGATTTATATGAAATGACCTGCCCATTCCGACAGGTCATTTCTATTTCTTATCAATTACAACAGTTTATCAGGACTCCCCGCAGCAACGCTTACTTCAGCCCGCATCACTGGCAGGTCTTCTATGTGGATCGCATCGTCGATAAATTCTGCACCTTCAGAAGTATCGTGATGAAGTTCACGATGCTTAATGGAGGGATGCGGCTCATTTGATCTTGCACTCAGATTACGTTCCCGGGGATGTAAAAAGGAAAAGATCATAACACAGATTTTGATGGTTTACAATTGGTTTACATGCGGCAGACGAATACCTATAAGGAGGCCAACGACATGCCAATCGATTAAACAAATGAGAATCAGCAGTATAGCCAGAAATGCGTGGAGTAATTCTCATTGTACTTAGTGAATTTACGAAGATTTGCACGATTTGCATTGAATCATGAAGAGAAGCCGGAAGCTATCGTCAGGAAAAATAATTAGCCTTGGCGATGCCTAATTTTTTCATTTTTGAATGCAGGGTATTGCCCGGAATGTTGAGTATTTCCGCTGCACTGCTGTCAAATTGCTTGTTTCAAGAGAAAAGGCGGCCAGTAGTTTTTTGCGCTGGCTTGAAAACAGGTAAATTGACACGTAATGTTTAACACGTACAAATTTCTTATCTAACAATTGTTTACTCCAGGAAAGTTGTTGTATCAATACAACCGCCTATCGTTTGAAAGTACCAAACAGCCTGTCCCATAGGCTGGTATAGAAACCAAAATTGTATCCAACGTGCTCATGATGATCGTGATGAAAAGTAGAAGAGCCCAAGTACCTGAGTACCGGCAATCGGCGTATGGCGGTAGGTAGCGGTTCTATACCCAGATGACCGGTGAGTCCAAAAGCCAGGTTTACGGTGAGGTATAGGATGATGGCATATATATTAAATGAAAAGATTACAATGAGAATCAGCCATAGTGCGCCAAAAGAAACGGTTTCAATTGGATGCAGGATAAACAGGTCCATCGGTTTGGGATGGATAGCCTGGTGGTGCAACCCATGAATGGCCCTGTAAAGAACCGTTTTGTGTATCAGGAAATGAAATAGGAACATGAGCAGGTCCATTGCCAGGAACAAGAGCAGGAAATGTGTTGCAATCGTCCATGAAACTTCATAAGATATTTGTATCAGCCCATACTTCCATAGCCAATAACCCGTATATGTTACCACAGTATTCAGCATGTTGGTGCCTGCACATATAAACCATTCTTTGCGGGTGTCAGCAAAATCGGAAACAGATTGTGGCGACAGGCGCCACTGAATATACCGCCCCATTACCAACACCAGAGCGGTGAGCAACACATTTTCTACCAGGAAGATGGCCCAGATGAGCACAACAGGCAAAGTGGCGAATGATTGCAGGAATTGTTGCATAGGAAACGATAAAAATTAAAATTAGTTAAATATCAATTATTACCATGAGAAAAGCGCCCGCATAGGGTAGTTAGGAACAATAGCAATTTTGATTTTCGTTTATTATCTTGGGCAATATATTTTAGTTTGGCCAGCCAATCCGACCGGCTACAACCATCACAAAGCCTCAACTTTACGCGCAGGCTTGAAAGACACATATTAAATGGAAACAGTAATATTTTGCGGAATTCAAGCGACGGGGAAAACTACTTTTTTTAAAGAGAAGTTCTTTAAAACACATATTCGTATTTCTTTAGATCAACTTAACACAAGAAATAAAGAACAGAAATTCATTGAAACCTGCTTTCTAACGCAACAGCCATTTGTCGTAGACAATACAAACCCAACAAAGGAAGAAAGAGAAAAATATATTTCAATTGCAAAAGCAAACAAGTTTAAAGTTATTGGATATTATTTTCAATCGAAACTGGTTGAAGCTTTGGTAAGAAATAGTCAAAGAATTGGGAAAGAAAAGATCCCTGACATTGGAGTTAAAGGGACGTTTAATAAATTAGTACTACCCTGCATAGAAGAAGGATTTGATGAACTATATTATGTTGAAACTGAAAATAATGAATTTATCGTAAAAAAATGGACAAATGAAATTTGATGATTTAGACCTTAAAATGAGGGTGTACGAAACATCGCATGATCGTTGCGTTTTACCGAATATGTATATTGTTGCAAGGATTGATGGACGTAGCTTTACGAAACTCACAAAAGAAGTGCATAAGTTCAAAGCGCCTTTTGACGAAAAGTTTCGCGACTTTATGGTTGAAACCGTTAAACACCTCATGAATTGCGGCTTTAAAGTAATTTACGGCTTTACAGAAAGTGATGAAATCTCGTTGTTATTCCACCATAATGAGATGGCATTTTCACGGAAGACAAGAAAATTCATTTCAATTTTAGCCGGCGAGGCAAGTGCCAAATTCTCTGCTCTGCTTGGAGACGTTGGCGCTTTTGATTGCAGGCTTTCCGAATTTCCTAATAAGAAATTAGTAGAAGACTATTTCAGGTGGAGGAATGAAGATGCGCATAGAAATGCTTTAAACGCACATTGCTACTGGCGTTTAAGACAGGATAATTTTTCTCAAAACGAAGCAACCTCTAAAATTGAGGGACTGAGCATTGCTGCTAAAAACGAGCTTTTATTCCAGTATGGGATCAACTTCAATGAAATTCCTACCTGGCAAAAAAGAGGAATAGGTGTTTACTGGAAAGACGTTAAAAAAGAAGGATTTAACCCTAAAACAAATCAAACGGTATTGGCTGACAAACGAGAATTATTTACAGATTTTGAATTACCAATGCGGGATGACTATAACCAATTTATAAGTGACCTCATAGACAAACATGAAAAAGTAATTATATAACAGCACATTTAATCACTCAGGCTGGCATTAAAGAATTCAAGAAGATGATTCAATGTTTCGTCTGGGCTTTCTTCCATTAAAAAATGCCCGCACGACATGGGTTTGCCGGTAACATTTTCGGCCCATTGTCTCCATATTACCAGTGGTTCATCTTCTGAAAAATCATTTTCAGACCAGAGTACAAGGGTTGGACATTGAATTCGCCGGTGTTTGTTTTGATCTTCCTGATCATAAGCCGCATCTATTTTGGTAGCTCTGTATTCCGAACAAATTGCAGCAATAACTTCCGGCTTTTTAAAACAACGAAGATATTCATCCCGTGACTCCCGTGAAATTAAATGAGGAGACAATGACCAGCTATCCAAAATATAATTGAGATAAAAAGATGGATTTGCATTTATCAACGTTTCAGGGAATGGAGCCGGCTGCGAAAGGAAGAGCCAATTTTCCAACGTAAGTGCTTTATCATAATTAAAACGCGTTATTACTTCCAGTGTAGGAATAATATTCAAAACCGCAACACCTGTAATTTGATCAGGATGATCAAGCGCCATTCGATAGGCAACGCGTCCGCCTCTGTCGTGACCAGCTACAGCATACCTGTTAAAACCAAAATGCTTCATCAGCTCAGTCATGATTGTTCCCATTTTTCGTTTACTGCAACTTTTATATTCCGAGTCCGGCACCAAACAACTGGAATCTCCATAACCAGGAAGATCAGGCATCACCACTGTATATGTAGTAGCTAACTGTGCTGCTATCTTATGCCAGGCCAATTTAGTTTCCGGAAACCCATGAAGCAACAATAGTGCTGGTCCATTGCCGGCAATTTTGAAATCTATCATGCAATTTGCCACCTGTAACTTTTTATTATTCCACGTAACCATCTCTAAATTTTACATTTAAAATGGATTGGGTTGTCTGCCATAAAAATTATACTTTATATAAAATAAATTTCTATGCCAGCCATGTAAAAGGTCTTATCCCTTAAAAATTTATGTTTTATATTTCCATTTTAGAATTCGTTTAAAACGCTCTTGCATGAAGTTCCAACGAACTACCCGATTCGTTTTCAGTATAAAAATGGTGTTCCTGAATTTTATTCTTTTATCATGCGCTCTTGTCACATTCAGCCAGCAGGTATCTTATTCCCGCAGCCTGGACAGTGTAAAGACTTATATAGAAAAAAACTATGTTGGCTTTGCCGATAAAGTAAATGCCCAAACACAAAAGACTTACCAGCAACATACAGCACTTTCGTATCAATATGCTAAACGGGCGAAATCAAAAGCTGACTATTATTTTGTTATTCGTCACTGGCTTACTTTCTTTAAGGATCGTCATCTTTCTATGGACCCGGCTGTTAACACCGCTGATACAGAAAATGTACAGCTTGATGATAAGCAGGTGCAACAGCTATATCATGCAGGAGCCAGCAACGTGGAAGGCATTTACTACACCAGCGATTCGGTTTATAAAGTGGCCGTTATTAAAAGTAAAAAAGGATTACGCTCTTATGCAGGCATTATCCTAAATTCTAAAACATCTAAGTGGAAGACCGGCCAGGTTAAATTTGAGCTTATTGAAACGGGCGCTCATCAATATACAGGCATATGGTACAATCGCTTACATAACCTGTATCTTGCTCCCATACAATTTAATGCGCAGAAGGGACTTGCTGATGAAGGCTGGTATAAACATGGTACTGTCCAAAGAACTGAAACTGCTATCACTTCCACTCCCCGTTTTGGTGAGGAGAACAAGGTGAATACATTCTTTAAAACGCTGAACGATTCCACCTGTTACCTGCGTATTAAAAGTTTTGATGGTTCTTATGCCCGGGAAATTGATTCGGTTATTAAAGCAAATGTAAAAACCATACAATCGACTGCAAAGCTTATCATCGATCTACGCGGCAACGGCGGCGGAAGCGATCATTGCATGTCGTTCCTGCAACCTGTTTTGTATACTAACCCGGTCCAAAATATTGGGGTTGATCTATTAACAACACCTGATAATACGCTAGCATGGGAATTAGCCATTGATCGATACCGTGATAAATTGCCTAAGGCCTACCTGGAAGAAGCGTTGAAAAAAATTCACCTGGGTGATGGCAAGGAAAGGGCTGTTGTAAATTTCGCAGCGGATTACACCGGTACATTACCAGCAGTGTGGGCCAATCCGGCCAAAGTAGCCGTTGTGATCGATGGCAAATGCGCCAGCGCCACAGAAGAGTTTTTGTTATTTGCCCGGCAAAGCAAAAAGACGAAGATGGTGGGCGAGCATTCGCAAGGCGTATTGGATTATTCCAACGTAGTGCGCAAGGAATTTTCCAGTCCCCCGTTCACCCTGAATTACCCAACTACCCGGTCACGCAGATTAGATGCCGGACTTGGTATTGACAATAAAGGTATTCAACCGGATATTCCGCTTAACCTGAGTAAGGATAACTGGCTGGATGAGTTAATGAAGCAATGGTAGGAAAATGTTAGTCACTTTATTAAAAATACAAATCTTACGTTCAGCCCATGTGTTCATACTAACACGGAGGCTTATCTTAAAATCTATCTGTTTTATTTTCGGGTTTGGAATCTATTTGCCGCTGTCTGCCATGACCCGTCATGTTGGCGCCGGCCAAACCTACACATCGCTTACCCAGGCCATTGCAGTAACGGTAGCCGGCGATACTATCATGATTCACGCAGGAAGTTATTCCGGCGGATTATCTATTGTGAACTTACATGGAACGGCGGCTAACCGGATATATATTATTCCGGCTCCATCAGAAACAGTGATCTTTAAAGGGGGCGTTACTTCCTGGCATATGACAGATGCTGCTTATGTACTGATACGGGGCATCATCTTTCGGCAACAAACAGGAAATGGTTTTAATGTAGATGATGGCGGCTCTTATAGCACACCTTCACATCATATTGTTTTTGAATCCTGTACTTTTCGGGATATACAAGGACCGGGTAACAATGATCTCCTTAAGATGTCAGGTGTGGATTTCTTCGAGATAAAAAACTGCACATTCCTCAATGGGTCGGCCGGTGGAAGTGGCATTGATATGGTGGGTTGCCATGAAGGATTGATCAGCGGCAACCGGTTTGAAAACCAGGGCAGCAATTCGATCCAGGTGAAAGGGGGATCTAAAAACATTCGGATAGCAACTAATTTTTTCAAAAACGGAGGGCAGCGTACGCTTAATTTAGGCGGATCGACAAACCTTCAGTTGTTTCGCCCCATTGATGCCCGGTATGAAGCTGCGGGGTTAACCGTTTATTCCAATATCTTTATTGGGTCTGATGCACCCATTGCTTACGTCGGTTGTGTTCAAACCGAAGTAACAAACAATACTATTTATCTTCCTCAAAAATGGGTGATCAGGATACTGCAGGAAACGGTAGATACTTCCCGGTTTTACCCCTGCGGAAATAATTCTTTTAAGAGCAACATCATATACCACGATAGCCGTGTAAGCAGTGACTGTAATATTGGGGCAAATACAAACCCCAAAAGTTTCAGCTTTTCCAATAACCTGTGGTATCATTCACAAAATCCGGCATGGGCAGGCCCTGAACTTCCGGTAACAGACATTAATTGCATCATTGGTAAAGATCCTTTATTTAATGACGCTGATTCCGGTGATTTTACACTTAAGAAGTTAAGCCCAGCCGCAGGAAAAGGGATGGTATATAAATAGAAAGAGGGCAGTTTTGACGCTGCCCTCTTTGCATGAGTTAAATCTAATAAATGGTAGATTAATACCTATTCTTATTATAACTTTTAGAATTGTTGTAGCCACCATCGTTATCACTGCGGAATGGGCTATTGCTGCGTGGAGATGAAGTTTTTTCACCTTTAGGCCTTGCTTCTGTTACACTGATCGTTCTTCCTTCTACTGTAGCGCCATTCAATTCGGTGATAGCCTTTTTAGAAGCAGCTTCATCAGGCATTTCAACAAATCCGAAACCACGTGATTTGCCAGTTTCTCTGTCATTGATAATTTTGGCAGAGGTTATTTCTCCATAAGGAGCAAAAAAATCCCTTAAGTCTTCATCTTGCACGTTGAAGCTCAAGTTTGAAACATAAATGTTCATACTAAATGAATTAAAAATTTTAAAAACTGAGGGAGCAATGAGTAAGAGACTAATTAAATGCAGATAACTTAGCAGAATTAATTAACGATTACCGATGCAAAAACTCAAATTACCGGCTAAAGATAGAGTATCTTTTGTTATTGATAACAAAAAAAATCATAAACCCCGATAATTTCAGGGTTTATGCCTTTTTGCAGGTGCAATAAAATATACTGGCCGTTACGTATCGGCTCCTTTATTTCTTTACTGTGGGCAAGCAAACTAAGTAATGTAAGATCAATTAAGCAGATTATCGATCGGAATTGTTTCCAGATACGGGTTCAATAAATTAATATTGTCAAATACCCTGTATTCTTCGATTGCCTTGTTTTGGGGATTGCAGTAAGCCTCTACATAATAACTCCCCATCTGAAAAAGAAACACCATAAAATCAAAGTTATTCCTCTTGGCAATGAGCACCCCTCTATGAAGAACAGTCACTCTTTTTTCGTCCTCGTTCAATAAGATAAAATCAGAAAGCTTCATAGTTAAAATTTTAAACAGTGAATGTTTTAAATATTTACTAATAACCTGACTTTGAACAGATAACGTGGCCAATTCAGTTAAACCGGCCATCCAATAAAATTGAATCTAAACTTTTGACGTGTACAACAACAGTTAAAAAGATTAACAAATGGTAGTGCGTTGTTGCAGTAAATGCGAGGCGGGATAAAGATAAGAATTACATCAGAAAAACAAAATTTTCAGGCCTTTTGAAGACAATTATTATCCCCATTAACGCTCATCACCCCGAATATGGCGCTGCTGTACCTGGTTTTTACAATGACCTGATAATATTCTTACTTTGGTACAAAGAAGCTTTTCCGTTGAAAAAAACTATTTCTATACCGCTTTACTGGAAATGCCAGGTGATTGGCTGGTCAATCGCTTCATTCTATTGGGGCTATGCTGCGTTTATCCTGGCTACCCATTTCAGTTTTCAACTGGCCCTGGCAGATTTTCTGGCTGATGTGCTCATTGGGATAGCACTTACGCATAGTTACAGACATATTGTAAAAAAAGCATACCAACGCAAACGAACGCTTACCAACCTGGTCATCAGTATTACACCGGCTATTGTAATATTGTCCTTAGTGTATATGATCCTGATCATTGTTAAACTTTACTTCCTGCGTTTGCTATATATACCCGGCTTTACTGTTTCCTTTAGCGGTTATTTTACCACAAACTGGCTGACCGTTTTTATTACAGGCACAAGATTGCTATCTATTTGGGTACTGGCCTATCATCTTTACCATTATGCAAAACGGGAAATACATGCTGTAAAAGAAAACGCCCGCTTATTGATCATTGCCCGGGATGCACAGTTGAATAATTTATCGGCCCAACTCAACCCCCACTTCTTTTTTAACTCGCTCAGCAATATCAAGTTCCTGATCTCCGAAAAACCGGAAGCAGCAAGACGGGCCATTGACCTGCTGTGTGACCTGATGCGGAACGCATTATACAATAAAGGTGATCAGCTTGTTGCTTTAACAGAAGAACTGGAACTGGTAAAAGATTACCTGGAACTGGAAAAATTGCGGTTTGAAGAACGGCTACAGGTAAATATCGAAGCGGGACAAGGCCTTGCCAATATAATGATCCCCCCTTTCAGTATCCAGTGCCTGGTTGAAAATGCCATCAAACATGGCATAGAAAAACGAAAACCGGGTGGTTGTATTGAAGTGAAAGCTGAAAGATTTAGCGACCAAATAAAGATCAGCGTTCAGAATCCGGGAAAATTGGTTCGGGAAAAGCAACAGGGGCTGGGATTACAAAACTTAAAGGAACGCTTACAATTGCAGTACAATGGGAAAGCGGTATTTTCTATCGAAGAACTGACTGGTGAAAAAATTTCAGCTACTATTTTAATTTCCATCGCATGAAAAAAGTGAGCGTTATTATTATTGATGATGAGCGTTCAGCGCGTGAAGAACTTAAGCAATTACTTAAACAGTATGAGGATTTTGACATGGCGGCAGAAGCAGGCAATGCCGATGATGCCAAAGAACTGATCGTTGCAAAACATCCGGATCTGATATTACTGGATATTCAGATGCCGGAGAGATCGGGATTTGAATTACTGGAATCGCTGGACGAAGTTCCGGCAGTACTTTTTACCACGGCATTTAATCAATATGCCGTTCAGGCTTTTGAGTTGAATGCGTTGGATTATCTAATGAAACCGATCAGGAAAGAACGTTTTGACAAAGCGGTACAAAAAGTAAGGAATAGTTTGAGCATTGATATCTCAACAAAAAACGGGACGGCGGCCAACCGGCAAATCTTTATCAAGGATGGCGAACATTGCTATTTTGTTAAGTTAAGCGACCTATATTTAATTGAATCGCTTGAGAATTATTCCAGGTTATACTTTCAGGGGAAAAAAGTGGTATTGAAACGCTCCCTCCGGCAATGGGAGCAGTTACTGGACGCGAACCTCTTCTTCAGGATCAACAGAACCCAAATCGTTAACACCTTTCATATACAACAAGTCTATTCGTTACCCGGGAGCCGGCTTAAAATAGGTTTACAAACTGGCCAGCTTTTAGAAGTTTCCAGCCGCCAATCGGCTAAATTCAAAAATCTGAACCGTATATAGCTTTTCTAACTAATTAACATACTACATATGAAACTCCGGCTTTTATTAATATGCCTTGCGGCATACGGGACTTCTTGCGCCCAACAAGTATCTTTTCCTGCATCCAAAACATTGCTGGTTGAAGATGATAACAAACCATATATTATAGAGGATAGCGTACTGATAAAAACAAAGTCAGGCGCCAGCATTGCCGCAATCGTCGTGCGAAAAAAAGAAACCGTTACCCCTCAACCCACGGCATTGAACTTTACGATCTATGCCGGTCAAAAAAATCTTTATACTGCTAAAAGCGCAGCCGATTTTGGTTATGTCGGCGTGGTAGCCCTTACCCGGGGAAAGGGATGGAGCCCCGACACGCTCACCCCTTATGAATATGAGGCGGAAGATGTGTATGCAGTTATTGACTGGATCATTCACCAACCCTGGAGCAATGGTAAAGTGGGCATGTATGGCGGAAGCTATGATGGCTTTTCGCAATGGGCCGCTACCAAACACCAGCACCCTGCGCTTAAAACGATTGTACCTTACGTGGCCGCCATTCCCGGCCTTGGTTTACCCATGGAAAATAATGTCTTCTTAAATGCTAATTACGCATGGGCATTTTATGTAAGCAATAACAAATATCTGGATGAAACGGTGTACAATACCAACCAGTGGAGGACGATGCAGGATAAATGGTATGCGAGCGGCATACCTTACCGGAAGATCGACAGCATCGCCGGTGTACCGAACAAATGGCTACAGCGATGGTTACAGCATCCTGCTTATGACAAGTACTGGCAGGCCATGGTACCTTATGAACGGGATTACAAAAAAATCAACATCCCTGTATTAACTATAACCGGCTATTATGATGATGGCCAAATATCAGCGATACATTATTTGAAGGAGCATTACAAATACAACAAAAACGCCAATCATTATTTGATAATCGGCCCTTACGATCATTTTGGCGCACAATTGGGTGGAACGGCTGAACTACGCGGTTATACAGTTGATCCTGTAGCGCTTATTAACACCCGTAAAATTACTTTTGAATGGCTCGATCACATTTTAAAGAATGGCCCAAAGCCGGCGTTGTTAAAAGACAGGATCAATTACCAGGTTATGGGCAGTAACAGCTGGAAACATGTATCGGCTTTGGAGAAAGCGCACGACAGCTTCCTTACTTTATACCTGGGGAACAGAAAACCGGGCAATCATTATCAATTAGAGAATACAAAACCCCATACCCCTGCCTACCTCACCCAGCAGGTAGATCTTACAGACAGAACAACAATGAACAATAATTATTACCCATACCCTATCGTTGTTGACAGTCCTGATCTGGCGCATGGTTTGTCTTTTATCAGCGAACCATTCGAAGATGCGGTTTCTATAGATGGTATTTTCGAAGGGCAATTAAAAGTAATGATCAACAAACAGGATATGGATATTGGTGTTGTACTGTATGAAGTTATGCCAGACGGCCGGTATTTTCATTTATCATACTTTTTGGGCAGGGCCAGTTACAGCAAAAACATGAGCAAAAGAAAATTATTGCGGCCCGGCATTATAGAAACAATCCCATTTGAGAGAACACGTATGGTGAGCCGGCAGCTAAGCAAAGGAAGCCGTTTATTGGTTGTAGTGAATGTAAATAAAAATTCGTTTGCTCAAATAAACTATGGCAGCGGCAAGGACGTAAGCGATGAAAGTATGCGGGACGCAACAACACCTCTTGTGGTCAGGTGGTATAATACCAGTTTTATAAAGATCCCTGTTTGCAAAGGGAGCCCCCATTAAGTTTATTTCTCCGTATACTTCAAAAACAGGAAGTAACCCAGGAAGCTGGCCCCTATGCAAAAAGCCATGATGGCCAACGAGTGAATATCGAGGGGAAGTGTATAATACACAATGGTAAGTCCAACGCCCAGGCCGGTTAAAATAGCAAACCATTTAATATTGGCATTGCGGTTTCCTTTTGGGTCAGTGTGTAATATGGAGGTTACAATATGGTCGGGCACGCCCTTTTCTACAATCTTATTCTTTAGCCGGTAGTTTATGATATACTTCATAATAGTAAGAATAAAAAACATAAACATTCCTACCAGAAAAAGGATAGAACATGTACGAAAGATCTCCATATTAATGTAAAGGAATTTTCCGACCTGGGCATTGGCCAGATTTGGAATGGCGCCTATAGTGACCAGACTTACAAGCTTTTTCATTGTTATTTTTAATTTATTAGACCCCTGGAGGTCATGAATGTTGCAACGATTTATTAAAAATTGAGCGCTTTCATCTTTTTCAAATACATCCGGTACATGTCTACGCCCAGAAAGACCAGTACACAAAGGGCGGTGGTAACAATAAGCCCGGTTAACAACAGCTCCATGCCGCCAAACAGCGCGACCAGCTCTTTGCCAAAGAAATAGATCAATGATAAAACCGACAGAAAACAAATTATGGCGAACCCGTACATAAGTACTGTACCTTCCTGTTGGTTGATTGATGGCTGCGGTAGTTGCTCCATTATAATTTCTTCCAGGTTAAAGTCAAAACCAGCTTCAGGCAGCATCTTCAATTCGCCAAAAAACAACCGGTATTCCTCCACTCTTCTGCTGCATGCAGCACAGTGCTGAATATGATCTTTATTATCATCAGCTACCTCACTATGATCGAATACGAATTGCTGTATTTGCGCATCGGTAAGATGTTTCATAAAGCCTCCTTTTTATAATGTAGCAAAATATTTTCCCGCAGCTTTTTTCTTGCTCTAAACAAATAGCTTTTAAGTGTACCTTCTGACAACCCGGTAATCTCAACTATTTCTATATAGCTCAACTCTTCGTTATGAAATAAGGTAATGAGTGTTCTGTAAAGGGGTGGCAGCTTTTCAATTTCAGCTTGTAAAATTTGAGCGAGCTCTTTATTGAAAAGGAAGGTCTCGCTATCATTCCTTCCTGCATGCCATTTGTTTTGCAACGTCTCTATCACTTCATTTTCGCGTTCTATCATTGCTCCGTCATCTACAAGTACCAGTTTTTTCTTTCTGAGATGGTTAATGCAGGCATTATAAGTAATTTGAGCGATCCAGGTGGTTAGCCGGGATTGAAACTGAAATCCCTTTAAATTCTTATATACTTTTAGGTACACTTCCTGGGCAAGGTCTTTCCTGTCTTCCGGAAAGGTTATCATTTTGAAAATAATTTGGGCTACCAGCCTTTCTGTCTTTTTGATTATGACAGCAAAAGAACCGGTATCGCCGCGAAGTACTTTTTCTACCAGCAGCTGATCTTCCTCTATATTCTCATTTTTTTGGACCACTTAGCAATTAGACAGGCAAGTTAAAAAAAGGTTGCACCCTGTAAAATAGTATGACCACCATATGGTGGCATTATTTTTATATGATAACCTCTATTTATCATGAATACCAGTTCTGCCACTACTATGCCTACACACTTATCAGCCAAAACTGCACGTTTATTGCCAAAAACAACACACTTATTAACTGTATGGGTATTATCTAAAATTCTGTTTTAGATTTACGCAGAACACATTAAAAATATATCATCACTTTATTTACGGGAGTATCAGTTTACAAGTCAATAAAAACTGAAAATCCGAACTGTGGCAAATTGTTAACTATTGTGCGAAATTTAAAAGCGAGCGGCTGCATGAATCCAGCAGACATGTACAAATCTCTGCAAACAGAGTGGAACACGAAAGGTCAGTCACATGCCAACGCCATAAATGCAATGATTGCATTTGGTGAAACTCATGGCTGGAACAATTGGGATGGCGAAGAACCAGTTGATGACAGGACCCATTTAGCTTCTGAAATACTTTCGCTTTTAAGAAAAGCCAACAAAGAAGGGACCATTGATGAGTTTAGAGCAAACTTTTCACCCGCACATGCACCCTTTATAAATAATATTCAGGAGCAAGGACAAAGCATTGAGAATTTGTGCTATATCAGCGATCATAAAATCGCCTTTGTCATTGGTACTGCATATGAAAAACGAAAGGCCTACCTGTTAACGAACAGAACGGTTGAAAGGTTAAGGGATAGTATACTGTCTATTGGCAAATCACATCAAAATGAAATTTTCGCAATAGCAGAAAACAGATCTGTAACAACGTATAAAGGGTGGGAAGGAAAAAGAATATTTCAATTTAAGCTTCCGGATGTTGACAGCCTGCCCATCACCCAGGTAGTTCCCTTTAATGATGGATTATCTGTTTTACTAATTTCAACGGAGGGAATTTATTTATTGACTACCGGCGGAAATACCATGATTCACCCAGTTCCCGATCCGGAAGATGATGAATGGAGTTCCTATATTGACATGGAACATGCGGCCCTATCAAATGACAATTCATTGATAGCCCTCGGCGACCAGTGCTCAGAACACAGAATATTGAACCGGGAGGGAAAAGAGATCGCAGCAATCGGCCCTCAATCATCTTATCCGCATTTGGCGCTATTTTCCAAAGACGGGCAGCAGGTTATATTGAACTCCTGCCATTTTTACAATGGCACTACGATAGGCATACCCACCGATAAAATACAGGGATTAAAGATTGAAGCTTTTACCGAAGACGACCGGTATACGGTTATCGACGATCATTGCAGGGTATATGCAGCGATAGCCACATCAGCCTATTATATTTTTGGAGACGCAGCCGGTAATATAAAAGCATTTGATAAAACAGGGAAAAAAGTCTGGCGCTACTTCCTGGGTTCCAGCATCACGGGAATGACAATTTCTGATGATGAAAGAACATTGTGGGTGGCATCCTGTTCCGGTATTATCCACACGCTTATACTAGACATCGGGCAAAGAGACGATCATACCATAGGCACCGGCAATCATTACGAAAAATTCAGGGTCATTTTCTGGAAAAACGAACAACAACCGCTGGTGTGGTAGCATAAAATAAAGCATCCCCCCAATTGTATACTCCGAACAACGGGGCCGTTTCATGATAATGAGGCGGCCCCGTTTTCAATTTCCCACTTGTTATAAACTTAAAATGAAATTAATGTTATCAATACGTCTGCTGCATTCATTCATAACCACGTCATATTATTTTCGCAGCACAAATGATAACGGTTCATGCTATTGCATTTAATTAAGACCAGGAGTAGTACCAAATGTTTGTTTTGGCCGTCTATGCATATGCGGTCATTCATTGCCTGAATTAACCGAACCCTCCCCACAGGAATATAATTTTCTTACATATTAAAGTAACCCACCAAATGAAGAAACCTTTCATTGCCATGCTGTTATTCTTGCTATTAGCAAGCCTGACAGGCTACAAACTATCAGCTCAAACCACACAGGCTTCTATTATCGGGGTAATTACCGACGATAATAAAAAACCGGTCAATGGCGCCACGGTCCAGTTGTACAATGAATCAACCGGCTTTACCACCGCAACATTGACCAATTCAAAAGGTGAATATATTTTTAAAGAATTACCATTGGGTGGTCCTTATACCATCAAGGCTACGTTTGTTGGTTATGGCGAACAAAAACGTACAGATTATTCCCTGAACCAGGGCGATCTGCTGCGAGTAAACATAACTATGCAGGTTTCTGCGGCCAGCATGAACGAAGTGACCGTAACAGCTACGGGTCAACGGAAAAAATCGGAAAACTTCGGCGCCGCTACCTCGGTAACAGCCCGTGATATTTCCCGGCTACCAGTAAACGGCCGAAATTTTACCTCATTGATCGATCTATCGCCGTTGAGCAGTGGCAGTAACCTGTCGGGCCAGTTAGGCTCTTCTACCAACATAACTATTGATGGAACATCAGCAAAAAATCCCACTTCAAGCAGTGGGACCAATAGCCGTATCGGTGGTCCTTATGCCATGTCTATGGAAGCCATTCGTGAATTTAAAGTAGTTACCAATCAATACGATGTTACTTACGGCCGTAGCGGCGGTGGTACTATTAGTACGGTTACCAAGTCGGGCACCAATACCATTTCAGGTAGTGCTTTTATGTTTTCAAGGGCCGACTGGTTATCGAGCAAATATGATATGCGTGGCGCACGCCGGGTAAATGATTTCTCTACCAACCAGTATGGTTTTTCAATCGGCGGCCCCATCATCAAAAATAAAGCCCACTTCTTTATTGCCTGGGATCGCCAGGACGATGCAAGGCCTTTACAACTCGCCGACATTCAATCAACTGCTGATGAAAAAAGATTGGGGCTGAGCAAGCTTGTCCTCGATACCTTTCTTACCATCGCCAGGAACAAATATGGTGTCGCCGATGGGGCTCAGACCGGCTCCTTTGACAAGAAAAGGCATACCGATGCCGCGTTTGCACGTGTTGACTGGCAGTTAAATGAAAAAAACCTGCTCACCATCCGTGATAATTATGTGAATGACCGCGCACCGCTGGGTCGCGATGACAACTCTCAAATTAATCTGTATGAAGTATATGCCGATGCAAAAGCATGGAACAACAGTTTCCTGGCCACTTTGCGTACGGTAGTAAATTCCCGTATCACCAATGAATTGAAATTCCAGCACCTGTACACTTTTGAAGAAAGTACACCCGGCAGCCAGCTACCCAAACAAAATATTCCGCGCGCTATAGTGGAACGTGTTGCCAGTAGGGTTGATGGCTCCAACTATAATGCTACTATTCAGTTAGGCGGACAACGGTATTCACCGGAACATTTTTATAACAACGTATTCCAACTGGTGAACAACGTTTATCTCAACACCAACAAGTTCAATTATACATTTGGAACCGACATCCAGTACACGCATATGAACTCGTTGTATGGCAGTGAAATGAATGGACGTTTCTATATCACGGGCATGCAGAATTTTGACAATCTCAAAGCCTACCGGTATGCCCGCGAAGTAGCTTTGCAAGATGACCCCAGCGTTGATCAGAATATCCTGAATGCTGCCTTATACGCCCAGATGAAAACACAATTATATCCCGGACTTGAAATGACAGCGGGTATTCGCGCCGATTATACAAACTACTTCAACAAACCCAACTTCAACCAGTTCGTATTTGAAGAACTGGACCTTGTTACCGACCGTAGCCTGAATACATTTCAGATACAACCACGCATCCAGTTCAATTGGGATATTAATGAAAGACACCGCGATTATGTGCGCTTAGGCGCAGGCGTATTCGGTTCTGACATTAATAACTATGCCATGATCAACAACATGGTGTTCGACGGAACCAAAGTACTTTCTGTTGACATTCAAAATACAAACGTTCCGCAACCCAATTTCCCCAGCTATCGCAACGATCCTTCTACAGCACCCGGCAAAGACCTGCTCGATCGCGCTGTACCCACCATCAACATGAATGGTAAAAGCGCACGCATTCCGGTTGTTTACAAAGCCAATGCTTCTTATAGCCGCTTCATTACAAGTAATTTAAAACTGGGCGTTACTTTCTACGCAACCCTGGCCCGTAACAATTATATGTATGTGGACAGGAATATGGTCGATCAGCCTGTCTTCCGTTTACCTAATGAAGGCGATCGCGGCGTATTCGTTCCAACGGATGGGATCACTGAATCCAATGGTTCTGCCGACTGGATGAAAGGACGTAAGAGCACCCGGTTAGGCCGCGTACTGGAACTGAACAGCGAAGGAAAAGTAAACCAGTTTGCTTTTGTGTTTGACGGAACCTGGCGTTACTTCAAAGATGGCGAAGTTTCATTCAGCTATACCTGGAACGATGCAAAAGACAATACTTCCTATAATGGGGACGTGGCCAACACCGCTACCCTGAATCTGATGGTAAGAGATGATCCCCGCGATCTTAGCAAAATGTCCTATTCTGATGGCCATTTCAGACATAAAGTAGTTTTCTATGGTACATTGCCTACGTTTTATGGCGTGAGCGTAGGCGTACGTTACTCAGGCATTGGCGGCACACGCTACTCATTAGCCGTAAACGGAAACGTGAATGGCGATTTCGTTGCCTCCAATGATCTTGCTTATATTTTCGACATCAACGATACCAAAGTGGCTGAAAAATATCGCACCGGCATATCCAACATTCTGAATAATCCGGATGCCAACAAGAGCATTAAAAAATATATAGAAAAAAGCAATGGTGGTATTGCAGAACGCAATGGCGGCATCAATCGCTTTAACGGCGTATGGGATGTGCGGGTTGCTAAAAAGTTCAACTTTTGGAAAAAACAATATATTGAATTATCTGGCGACGTCTTCAACGTAGAAAACCTGATCAATAAAACCTGGGGCGCTTCGAAAAACCTGGGTAAACAAAACATCTATACGTTGAAAACTTTTGATAGGACTGCAAAAGCTTATAGCTACGATGTCAACCCCAATACCGGCATTATAACGCCTGGCGGCAATCCCTGGCAAATACAAATTGGTATTCGCTACGGTTTCTGATAAAACATACCATAAATAAATTAGCGGCGCAGCCCGGCAGAATTGCTTCTGTCATGCTGCGCCGCTTTCTTTTAAAGTTTAGCTTTTTGAAAAAAACGCTCTATTTACGTTTGAATTGGTAAAAAAGTCCCAGCTGCCAAACACGGTTCTGCAGATCTGTCGTATTACTTTTGCTTACATCGGTAAGCCCAAGATTGTAACGGGCATCAACACCCAAACCGCTGTGCGAAACATAACTGGCGCCAAAGCTCCAGGAAAAATCGGCATTGCTCAGGTTGTCAACATCCGTTTCTGTATTTCCACTCTTCCATTCCGAAGTTGTTAAAATTCCTAACTGGGGACCGGTTTGTAATCTAAAGCCGTCAGCAAACATGTACTGTGCCAATACGGGCACATTAATGTAGTTCAGTTTTAATTTACTGTTACCATATTCAGCACCTTGCGTGCTGTATACGATTTCCGGTTGAATAGCCCAGGTACGATTAAGATGAATATGGGCAAGACCACCAAGATGAAATCCTGTTTTACCGTCTGCATTATTATCGGCGGCATCATCATTAATATTCGCAAAGTTTACACCGCCTTTAATACCATACTCAACGTGCTGTGCATATGCACCGCTGATCAGCAATAACATGACTGCCGAAAAAATAATTCTCTTCATAATGTTGTTTTAATTAAACAATATAAAAATGCTATTGCAAAGGGAATACCAGCCCCTTTCCTGCTCCTTCTATTATAACCTAATCGATTGAATGACAGAAATTTCGCACTATGGGCAATAACCGGGAACTTCTACAATGTCGTCACTTTAAATATCCCGTTTAATCAGTAGCTTGCTGATCATTGTAAAAGCAACTATTATGGAATCGCATATAGTGAAAATAACAGCTATCCACCAGGTCACACACGATGTTAAGAGTTTTCGCATTGAAAAACCGGCAGGTTATCAATTCGTACCCGGACAGGCAACCGAAGTAGCTATCAACAAACCCGGTTGGATGGAAGAACGACGGCCTTTTACCTTTACCTCCTTGAATCACGAACCTTCGCTTGAGTTTACAATAAAACGATACACTGATCACAATGGTGTTACCAACCAGCTTCACCAATTAACAGCCGGTGATGAATTGATCCTGCACGATGTGTGGGGTGCTATCGAGTACAAGGGGCCTGGTTATTTTATTGCCGGTGGCGCCGGCATTACGCCTTTTATTGCTATTCTAAGACAATTGCACCGCGACAATCAGCTTGCTGGTAATACGCTGTTCTTTTCAAACAAAACAGCAGCGGATATTATATATGAAGAGGAACTAACTAACATGCTGGGTAAAAATGCCCGCTATATCCTTAGCCGGGAGCAAAAAGAAGGCTATGAGAACGGCATTATTAATATCGACTTTCTGCGTTCGCAGGTAAACGATTTCAACAAACATTTTTATGTATGCGGGCCCGATAAAATGATCACCGATATTAATGCGGCACTTGAAACACTGGGCGCCACGCCGGAGCTAGTGATCTTTGAAAAGTAAAAACATTCACAATTTGTCATAGCATTCAGAAGTAGGAAGTATGAAGTAAGAAGAACCTGTATTTCTTACCTCCTACGTCTTACCTCCTACCTCAAGCGTTTCGTTGTCTTCCGACGGGCAATAAACTGTTTCGCAAACACTCCAATGAGCAGCAATCCAAAAACAAAACCACCGATATGTGCTGCGTAAGCTACACCACCCGCTTCTTCACCACCCAATGCACCCAACCCATTTACAACCTGGAACGCAAACCAAATACCTACTGCAATAAAGGCAGGCACTGAAACTATAAGAAAGAATATCCAGAGATGAACACCCTTTCCCGGGAATAATCTGAGATAAGCGCCTAATATGCCTGAAATAGCGCCGGACGCACCTAAACTCGGGATCAGCAGGCTTTGCCCAAAAACCAACGTACTAAAAACATGGCTTAAACCGGCCAGCATGCCACATAATAAATAAAAGAGAAGGTATTTCAGGTGGCCTAATGCATCCTCTATATTATCGCCAAAGATCCACAGGTACATCATATTTCCCGCCAGATGCGCCAGACCGCCATGCATAAACATAGATGTAAACAACGTGAGAAAAACCGGAATATTGGTAACCTCTAAACCCGGCACTTTAAACGGGTCCCCATCATATGGGTTTATTGCCACCTTCGATTGCGTAACAATATCATGACCGGTTAGTATTTCAGCCGGCACTGCGGAGTAAGCAAAAGTAAACTGATCGTTTACACCCAGTTTCTGCCAGTATACATATACAAAAACATTAAGCGCTATAAGAAGGTAGTTAACTACAGGGAATGTTTTCCTGTCCCGGTTATCATCGCCGATGGGGAAGACCATTTTTTTACCAAATTTATGCAAATGGCATTCCCCAAAAAACAACCCAGCGACTTAGCGCACCAAAACACGGAAGTTTCTTTAACGTTTAACTATTTTAAGGAATATGTAAGCGTAGTATAATAAAACCCACCGATCTGCGGACCACCCAGCATGGAATAATAATAGTGGTTCAGGATATTGGTAGCGCCCACTTTAATATTGAGGGAAGGGTTGTTGAACGAATATTGCACCATAGCATCCCCGTTAAAAACAGCCGGCACATTACCATTCACCAAAAAGGATTGCCATAAAAAACTACTTTGATATCTGGCCGATAGGGCAAAGCCCAGGTTCTTATATACATTCGTTCCTTTAAGCCCTGCATTCACCATCCACTTTGGTGTATTAAACCCATCTTCCAGTCCGTCATTGGTGCTTGTTCTTTTCAGGGTTTGATAACTACCATTACCTGATATGGAATAATGATTATCGATCAGGTATAACAATTCGATCTCTGCACCATAATTATGAACGATGGTTTTTGAGTTGGTCCACAGGCGGTAGCGGCCCTGTTTATTTCTATCATACAGAGAAGCAGGTATCACGGCACTGTCAGTAGTATTTGGGATACTGCCTTCAATCTGGGCAATAAAATTCGAATAGAAATTATAGTAGAAATCTACATCAACAAAGAACCGGTTATTCAGCATGATGGTCCTGTAACCAACTTCAAAGGAGTGCATTTGTTCAGGTTGCAGATACGTATAGGTATTACGTTTCAAAAGGCTTTTATTCTTTTCAATAGCGGCAGACTGGCTTAATCCCTGCGTATTTACATCCTTATTTACCGCTGTGGTAAATTCATCGATGGAATTTTTTAGCCAGGAGTTTTCAAAAACGCCATTCGACATTACTTTCAATCCGCCTACCCTTTTTACGCCACCGCTGTTGATATTCGAGAACCCTTCAAAGATGCTGGGAAAACGGTAACCGTTCTGGCAAGAGAATCGCACAAAATTGTTCCGGGTTAATTCATAGACTGCAGTAAGCCGGGGGTTCCATTTAAGATTGAAATACTCATACCCTGTCCCCCGTAGCACTGCACTCAACTGTAACTTATCATGCAGGAATTTTTTTGATACATGTACAAAGAATCCGTAACTGGTATAGTTTAAATTATGACCCGAATCAGTTGGGTTGATAAAATAATTACCATCAGGAACAATGATATAGTCTCTGAAATCAGCTCCTATTTGCAGGTTATAGTTTGTGTGCAATAATTTCCCCAGATCAAAAGCTGCTTCTGTATGCACCAGGTGAGCTTTTACTTTTAATGCGGCGCCAATATCCCAGTTGTTAATTTCCTGCAGTTGTTTCAATTTGTTTTTAAATGCATCAGTACCGGGCTCCAGCCGTCCGTTATCTGCTGCATCGCGTGCTATATGGTGTGCAGCAGCCACATCATTATTCGATGAGATGGCAACATTAAACGCGTTGGTATAATCCTGGAACCATTTGTTGTTGTCTTTGAAATTAACATCCATATTCTCTGCCATAGAACGCAGGTTGTATGAATGCCCGGTATTTTCCGAATTGATATAAGCACGCGCCTGTAACAGCGAATTTTTAAATTGAATAATGTGCTGCTGCAATACATAATCCTGCAACCGGAACCGGTTCGACCGCTGGTAAGTATTATTCAGAAAAGCAGTACGGTAAGTATAGGATAGCTGTGCATTTTCTGTTGGTCTGAAATAAAGAGACACATCACCCTTTACATTTTGAAGGCGATAATCAACCACATCCCGTTCGTAATAACCGGTACGGGACACCACATAATTCTTTCCGCCCAGGGCAAGTGTTTTCCGGTTGGAAGATTCGTTACCATAACCGTTCACCGCATCATAAGCAGGATTATCTGCGCCCAATAAATTAGTAGTTTGATTAGCCGTTGGGTTTAAGTCATTCCTGTTATCCGCTATCCAATCGTAGCCGCGATTATAACCGGCATTGATCTTAAAGGCCCATTTTTTTCCAACCACTTTGGCCCATCGGATATTTGTTTCATTATATAGTTTGGCATTCACTTCATTGGGATCATTCACATGATTAACGGCAACTTGTTGCTGTATGCTAAAGCCCTGCGTGGTAAAGGGATCTTTGGTAGTGAAATTAGCCAACCCGTTGGTAGCGTTCATGCCATATAACGCCGATGCTACTCCCTGTATCACTTCAACATGATCAATATCCAGGTCGCCGGGTGATAAAGCATTGGCAATAGGCGCGCCAATATGAGGCGACTGGTTATCGATATTATCGATCATTTGTACAAACCGTACGTTGTTGGTATTGGAAAACCCACGGGTATTTATTATTTTAAATCCCATACCCGGCACAATCATGTGAACGCCTTTCATACTGCCAATGGCATCGAAAAAACCAGGAGCGGCTGTTTGCTGTATTTGTGAGTTGCTCAGTTTTGATATGCTTACCGGGGCAGTTAATTGTTTTTCCTGAAGACGGGAAGCTGATATTACTATTTCCTGTAACACCTGTACTTTACGCACCGTGTCCGGCCCCGTCTGCTTTTCCTGTGCAAAGGCGGAGGCCTGACATCCCAAAAAGAATGACCCGCTGACAATTAGTTTGGTAAAAAAGCGCAGCTGTTCCGGCAACATAATCCTTTTTTGCAATTGATAATACGTTATTTCCTTCAGTATATAACGCAAATATAAAAAAATTACCCTTCCGGAATTCAATTCATTTGGGGAAATAAAAAGTCCCGCCGTTAGCGGGACTCTGGTTGCCAAGGGGTTGCTTAAAGGATCTTATTTCGGATAGCCATCATTCTGGGTAAGATCAACATTCAACTCTCTCTCCGATTGAGGGATTGGGTATAATAATTTGTTATTATCTACCTGGTAAGTAGCCGGTGATAAATAAGGGTATAATTGCTTTTGTTTAATCCCAAACGCATTCATCACATCAATGGCCTTACCAGTTCGCACCAGGTCGTGCCAGCGATGATTTTCAAAGGCCAGTTCTACCCTTCTTTCCTTCGCAATGATATCAGTCAATGCGGTTTGATCAATAGTCGTTATGTTATGCGTTGCGTTACCAAAAGCCCTTGTGCGCACCTTATTTAAAGGCACCAATGCTTCGCCTGGTTTGCCCTGCAGGTTCTTCGCTTCTGCCAGTAACAACAAGGCATCGGCATAGCGGTATACCGGCCAGTTATCATTGGTATTATTGGGATCAGTATGTGGATTCAGGTATTTTTTAATATACGGTACGCCCACCTTGCCGGCTGCCGGTGTATAATTAATGATCCTTTTATTGGCGGAGAAGGTGAATAGATTACTTGCGTTATACGTTCCTTCAGCCACAGCAATAGAAGCATCCTTGCGGAGTGTATCGCCCGCTTCATACGCATCGATCAGGTCCTGGGTGGGGGTATTCCAGCCGCCGATACCACTATTATCGGTCTTAACCCCGGTTATTGGAGTTGTATTTTGGGAACGCGGCAAGAATAAATAAATGAACTGGCTTTGCTGCCCGCCCTGTAAGCCTTCCAGGTATTGCACTTCAAAAATGGATTCCTTGCTGTTTTTGTTCGCCGTTGAAAATACATCTGCGTATTTGGCCAGCAGGTCATAACCCATGGCGGGAAGCGTATTAAGCAATGCCTCTGCGTCGGCGTATTTCTTTTGTACCATATATACTTCCGCCAGTAACATGGTAGCCGCTCCCTTAGTGGCCTGCCCGCTTTGTTTACCGGAGGCAAACACCGGGTTGACCAATTTGCCGATAGCGTCTTTGGCGTCATCAACGATCTGCGCATATACTTCATCGGCCGATGAGCGGGGAAGAAACGCCTGTTCTGCTTCTTTTACTTCATGGATGAACAGGGGTACGCCACCAAAATAACGCACCAGCTTAAAGAAGTTGAAAGCCCGCAGGAATTTCGCCTGTCCAACGATATTATTTTTTGCTGAGTCAGAGAGGGTGCCGCCATCGATACGGTCGAGTATGATGTTGGCCCTTGAGATCCCTTTGAAACAATGGAAATAAACGGCATTGCTGTAGTCATTGGAGGGATCATTGGTAAAGTCTGCAATATTCTCCCGCATAACGTACGCCGTTCCCCGGTTGATCTGGTAATACTGGTAATGCGTATTATCGGAACGCATTTCACCGGTATAAAAATCATTCGTCATCAGATCGCGCAAGGGCGTGTAAGCGGCCGTGAGCGCCATCCTGAACTGTGCTTCGGTTTTATAAAAGCCCGCCTCCGGGATCTGATCTTCGGGCGACAATTCAATAAAATCCTTTTTACAGGATACAATGGTGCAGGCCAGCACCACTATGATAAATATCTTGTTCATAACATAATTTTATAGTGACCAGGATTAATTATTTAAAGCTTGCCGATAAACCGATCGCAAATACCCGGGGAACGGGATAGGCATTTTCATCAATGCCAATACCAGTGCCATACAGCCCATTTAAACTGATCTCAGGATTGATACCGGAGTAATTCGTCAGGATCAATGCATGTTGTATGGAACCAAATACCCGCAGGCTTTTCAGGGCTGCATTCCCTTTCAGTGGCAACGCATAACCGAGGGTAATGTTCTTTACAGAAAGATAGGACCCATCTTCTACCCATTGGGTGTTTACGGAACGCCCTATGGCAGTGGTACCGGTTTTTGTTCTGGGATATATACCTGAACCCGGGTTATCTTCCGACCGCCAGCGGTCTTTTACAGCAGACAGCAAAGCCCTTGCACCATCCAGGTTGGTGAGATATGCCCATTTGGATGGATTCAGGATCTTACCTCCGTAAGAGCCCGCTATCGTTACCGACAGATCGAAATTCTTATAGCTTACCTGGTTACTGAAACCGTACAGGAAATCAGGATTGGGATTACCGATAAAGGTGCGGTCGTTTTCATTGATCTCCTTATCAGGTGTTATGTCTTTCATCTTTATGGTTCCTATATCAGAGGCACTACCAGAGATTTTGGATTTGGGCGAATTATCCAGATCGGCCTGGTCTTTATACAATCCGTCAAAAACGAATCCGTAAAACTCACCCAGTGCATGTCCTTCCTGGTTGCGATAATAGTCGGAAGTAATGGTATTGTTGCGGCGAATAAAGCCCGGCGCCAATAACGTCTTGATCTGGTTCCGGTCGAACGACATATTAACAGAGGCGTTCCAGGTTACCTTGCCTGTCAGGATGGCGCCGCTAATCGTAAACTCATTTCCCCAGTTTTCCAGCACGCCCACATTGGAAGTAACGGAAGTATAACCCGATGCCCTGGGAATCGGCCTGTCCTGGATCAAGCCATCGGAAATTTTGTTATAAAAATCATAGGTGAACGACAACCGGTTATGGAACAACGTAAGATCAACACCAATGTCAAATTGTTTATTACGCTCCCAGCGAAGTACCGGGTTTTGTAAAGTTGAGATGGTGGCTCCTGGCACCAGACCGCCGTTGAATACATAATTGCTGTTAGTAACCTGCGATATGCTGGTATAATTACCGATGTTGTTATTACCGGTGACGCCGTAACTGGCGCGCAATTTCAAAAAGCTGATGTCCCGGAACCTGTCCATGAATGCCTCATTAGAGATGACCCAGCCGGCAGAGATAGAAGGGAAATTCCCAAACTTGGTATTGGCGCCGAACCGGGAAGAACCATCGCGGCGAACAGCTGCTGACAGCAGGTATTTTCCCCTGAAACTGTAATTCAACCTGCCTAACGTTGACACCAGGGAGTAAGCAGTGGCATTACTGGTGCCTGAAGTTATGGAAGTGGCGGCACTCAGGTATTCCACATCATCACTGGGAAAGTTAGTAGCATTCACGCTATTGCTTTCCTGTTCAAACTGCTGGGCTGAATAACCGGCCAGCACCTCAATACGATGGTCATCGAAAAATGTTTTTGCGTAGTTGACAGTGGCTTCTGCCGTCCATGAATAATTATCTACCGAACTACTGGTACCGGTGGCAACCGATGTTGAAGAGAGGTAGGTGGGCGAATACCGGTTACGGGTTTCAGCGCCTTTATCCAACGCAATAGATCCCTTTACGCTCAATCCTTTCAGGATCTCATAGCTCAGGAAAGCATTACCCAATATACGTGTGGTCTTATAATCATCTTTAATGCCAATAAGCTGCGCATATGGATTTATATTCGCCACCATGCCTGCAGAATGAACGTTCAATGGCATTTTACCATTGCTGTCAATAGGGGCTATCAATGGACTTGCTTCTACAATTTTCTCAATCAGGCCACCCACTCCTTCCGTTGTTAACCGGTTATTATGGTCTATACGGTAACTGGGCGCTATACCAAAACCTATTTTCAATTTATTGTTCACCAGGTTGAAATCCTGGTTAAGGCGAAGTGAGAATAATTTGGTCCCCGTATTGATCACCACGCCCTGCTGGTCCTGGTAACCGACCATTAAGGTGGAGGAAGATTTACCGGTAGCGGAGGAAACCAGCAGGTCATAATTCTGAATAGGCGCATTACGGGTCAATGCATTGAACCAGTTAGTCCCATCACCATAACGTTCCGGATTCTTGTAATCAGCCGCCAAAGTGCCGGTTCCTTCATACTTTACCTTGTCCTCATAATATTCATTTTGAAACTCTGCAAACTCCCGGGCGGTCATCATGTCTGGCCTTCTTTTTTTCGGAATAACCTGGGTGCCATAATACGTATTGAACTCTACTTTGGCATCACCGGCTTTGGCATGTTTGGTGGTTATCAATATCACCCCATTGGCCGCTCTCGATCCATATAAAGAGCTGGCAGCGGCATCCTTCAATACGGTAAACGTTTCAATCTCCGACGGATTGATATTATTAATGCTACCGGTAATGGGAATACCATCCACCACAAACAAAGGCTGGGTTTCTGATGATAATGAGGATGCACCCCGGATACGGAATTCCATACCACGGCCTGGCGATCCACTGTTCTGACCAATCTGTACGCCGGCAATTTTCCCTTGCAGCTGTTGCGCAAATTGGCCTACCGGCATATCCTTTACATCAGATGCATCCGTTTGCGCAATGGAACCTGTTACCTCCTGCTTGCGTTGTTTGCCATAACTTACCACCACAACTTCCAGGTTAGCAGCATTTCCTTTCAACACAACGGATATGGCCTCTTCTTTTTGCGGGTCGAGGTTTTCTTTACGCACTATCTGCGTAACAAACCCCACATACGAGAAAGTAAATACATAGGCTCCTTTGGCCTCAAGGTTGTCGAACGTAAATACGCCTTTTTTGTTGGTAACGGTTGAACGCTTTTTATCACCGGCTTCGTTCTTCAAATCGATCGTTACGCCTTCCATGGCTTCTCCCTGTTCATTTTCAACCAATCCTTTTATCCCGGATCTCTTTTCCTGGGCCTGCCCCGGCAAACCCAATAGTATAAGTATAAATACCGGCAGTAACCATGCGAGCTGCCGTTTCATAAAGGGCATGGCATATCCCTTCACTACGTTGTAGCGATGTGTCATCTTACTTAATATTTAATTAATGAGATTTCTGAATAATAATCCTGTTGCTGGTTTCTTTGATGTTCAGGTCGTATAATATGGATATACGGTTTAACACCTGGGACAAGGAATCTTTTTCCCGGATGCGGCCGGTGAAAATCATATCAGCCAATTGCGCTTTATCATATTGCAGGCGAACGGCATATCCTTTCTCTATTGTGTTTAATACATCGATCATTGGTTCATCTGTAAAAGCCACCGCAAAGCCGGTGCGGGAACCCAATGACGGGATGTGAACTTTTGCCAATACCGGCTTGTGCATGGAGGCTATTCCGGTTACGATATTACAGTTTACCTGCTGCCCGGGAACGAGGTATACATCTTTCATGTGAGCTACATGACCGGTTGTGAGGTGTTGCACTATTACTTTCCCGGTATGCAATGCCACCGAAATATCGTTATTACCCGGCCATGCTGTAATGGTAAAGGATGTACCCAATGCCGTAGTGGCAATATCATGACTGTACACCGTAAATGGTCTGTTGGGATCTTTTGCTACTTTGAAAAAACCTTTTCCGCTCAAATAAACATGCCTGTGGTTGGAGCTGAAAGGTGCTTCATAACGCAATTCGCTGCCGGCAAACAATTGCACTTCAGAACCATCCTGTAAATGAACAGCAGTGCTTTTGCCAGTATGGTTCCTGACAGCGATAACATGATTATTCGAAACAGGTGCAACTGTTTCGTTGCGAACAACATTATTTAATGTCTTTGATGTAAGACCATAATATAATACGAGCGTTCCGGTAATGACCACCAGTGCAGCCACTGCTATTTTTAAATACAGGGATCGCACCCGGCCGTCTTGTTGCTTCTGTTCGTATTCAACAAATTGTATATTATTTAATATTGACCGGAAAAGATCCTTTTTATATTCCTCCGCCGGTTCACTATCTATTGCAGAGAACAATTTCGCTCCGTCTTCCCCCTGTTGCCGGTACCAATTGGCATATTCCTGCAGCTCTTCTTCTGTAGCTGTGTTCGTCAGATACCTGCCGAGCAAATATTTCAACCGGTCTTTCGTCATATGGCCTGGTCCGTTTCATTCATTATCTCGCAACCCGGCATTTCCCCCCATGCAATTCCCATAAAAAATAAATTCTTTTTAAGTTTATTTAAGATTATTAAATGTTTACAGTAAGATAACATTGTATTTTTTTATATTGCAGATACTTTTGCCTGCCAAAACTGCCAGTTATCTGTAATAGTAGCTACCATACCTGCGATCAATTATGGAGTGCTATACGACAGGGCGATGAAAAAGCCTTTGAACTGTTGTATAACAATACAGTATTCATACTCACCAATCAGGCGTACAGCATTTTAAAGGACAGGGAGCTTATCAAAGATATTCTGCAGGATGTTTTTGTAACCCTGTATACGAGAAGACATGAATTACCAACCGATCTGAACATCGTTGGCTATTTAACCAATGCGGTCAGGTATAAAGTATCAACCTTGTTAAGAGACCGGCTGTCGAAGGAAACACATCATTTGACGATTTTACATAGCGAGCAACGGGCAACATTTTCACAGCCCTTCCCTTATGAACATACTGAATTAAAAAAGCGCATCAGGGCAGGTATTGAAACCCTCCCCGAAAAATGCCGCCAGGCGTTTATGCTGAACCACTATGGCAGCATGAGCTATAAAGACATAGCGCAGGAAATGGGCATATCGGTTAAAACAGTGGAGAAACACATTGGCAAAGCCCTGCAGGTATTACGAAAAGAATTGAATGGGGAGAAACTGGTGAGTATGGTAATTATTTTAGTGACCACATTATTGCACGGTTTCTAATCCTGTTTCTATAGCTGTCCCGGCGCGTAAGGTTTGATACACCACGCAATACCTTTCTGTAAGTTGTAATAGTTTTTGCAACTTTTCATCATCAGCATCTGTATCCAAAACAAAAGATAACCGGATAGCCGTAAAACCAACCGGCGCTTCTTTCGATACACCTAATGTTCCCTTAAAATCAAGGTCCCCTTCAGCATTAACGGTCCCGGCTTTTATCTCTATGCCAATGGCAGTGGCTACCGCATTCAATGTAACGCCGGCACAAGCCACCAGGGCCTGTAGCAGCATATCACCTGAACAGGCAAGTAAACCAGTGCCTCCCGTAGCAGGATGCAATCCGGCCTGAACCAACGCTTTTCCTGTTTCCACACTGCATGAAATGCCTTCACCGATATTTCCCTGTGCTTTCAAAGTAATAAAAGCAGCTTCAGGTTCATTGCGGTATTTTTCCTTAAGGGGCAATTGGAGGTTCTTTAATTCGTCCGCCTTCATATTTATATATTTTAAGTAATACGTCTCATGTCAGTTACCCGACATAAAACCATGCCCAAACATAATATATTTGCTTATACTACCCTATTATCTATCTACGATTGCAGCCATACAAATTACCCGAACATTAAAAACATTTGTATGACTGATAAAAATATAAAGAGGGCGCTAATAGTGGCTGTTGTTGTAGGTAGCTTGCTGAATACGATCAACAGCTATGATGTTTTCTGGTACGGCAACTTCACCACAAGAAATGTTATCAGGATCGTATTGACCTATATAACCCCCTTTTGCGTTTCGTTGTATTCTTCTGTAAAGGCAACTAAAAGTGCGTAAAGGAACTGCATTTACTTCAGGAAATCTTCCCGGTGCGGGGAAAACACATCGATCAACATACCGGCTTCCAAACAAACACAACCATGTATGGTATTGGGCGGCACATAGCACCCATCGCCTTTGCGGATGATCTTCTTTTCGTTTCCGATGGTAAACTCAAAAACACCGCCTTCCACATAAGTGGCCTGTGTATGCGGATGTTGATGCAATGAGCCTACCCCACCGGTTTCAAATTTTACTTTTACCAGCATAACGCGGTCATCGTATCCATAGATCTGCCGTTGTATGCCATTGCCTACATCTTCCCAGGGAATGTCTTTCTCAAACTGGAACACACTGCTTTGTATCATAACTGCCTGATTATTTAAGTGCCACCAAAAATAGGCATAACTTCATTTCATCGCTAATCGCCTTCTACCTTTTCAGCATCCGGGTGAAACTCAAACATATTATCCATATATAAAGTGCCGTTATTTCCAGTTAAAACAAACGCCCGGTTATTGATAGTAAAGGCAATGGCCCCTTCGCGCCCTTTTGCTTCGAACCCTGTTTTTTCTTTCCATGTATCTGCATCGGCATCATACTGCCAGGAGCTTGAAGCATATGCACCCATTACACCGGTGGTTATATAGCCATAATTGTTCAACGTAAAGGCAACGGCATTCTGGCGCACAATAGAAGTATACTTATCATCATAGGACTCGTTGCTGTAATTATATACGGGTCTTTTGATCGTCCATTTATTGAGTCCCGGATCAAACTCATACAGATCCTTTTGTACCTCCCCGTTATTATTACCATTCAGCACATATGCTTTATCTTTTAGAACTAAAGCAACAGCTCCTCTGGTCTTCCGGGGAGCGGCGGCCATTTCTTTCCATTGCAAACCGGCAGGCGCTGTTGGATCAAATTCCCAGCAATCATTAAAGCCTTTGCCATCGCAGCCGGCATACACATAGCCCCTTGATCCAATGGCAAACCCTGTGGCATCATAACGGGCTTCAGCGGGCAAGTTATCTTTGGGTGTCCAGGTTTGTGCAACGGGATCATACTCCCAAAAATCCTGCATAGCCATGGCTGTTTTACTGTTATACCCTGTACCAATGTATCCTTTTCCATTGACCGTAAAGGCAACGGCCCCATTCCTGGGCTCGGCTGGTAATGCTGGTTTTTTGGACCAGGTGCCACTAAGCACGTCATACGCATACATATCATTATAAGGACCCTTATCCGCTGACCCTGTTAATACATAAGCCGTATTGCCTATAACAAAAGCGACAGCTTCACTTCTGGGGTCTCCTCTGAAATCGGCAGCGGTGGTCCAGTTACCAACGATCACTTCACTTCCGCTGGAAGGTCTTCTACAGGCGGGAGCAAAACAAATACTATAAAGCAATAAGCAACATACCGGCAGGGTAGCATACACGTTTTTCATCTGTAAATATTTATGGTGTTTGGTTAACCCGATGACCATCCGGATCATGGCGCCGTGTGCCATAAACAAAACTTTAACAGATGAAGCGGTGGGGGATACTTCGCAGTATGATTAATCATGAAAAGCATATATGCTTTCGTAGCATCTTATCCATTAATGATTTTTTTAACTAAGTAATAAGAAAACCGGGGAAAATGAACTTAAGTATTTATTAATTTATGTCTTCTGCAACCGTGATCGTCCAATCGACACCTGAAAGGCGATTTTTTATCAGTTGAAGTGTTTTAAATATTTCTTCAGCTTTGGGAAAATCATTTCCAAAAACCATTGCCCTGAAATCGCTTTCATAAACGCCTCTCAAGCCTTCCCATACAACATCAAGTTCTTTAAAAATAAGCGCCTCAACGGGATGGTTTTTCAGCCATTGGTTGTTGGATTTGTAACTGACCACATCGTCCTTACCAACTTTCAGGAGCATTTGTATGAAATTGTCTGAATAGAAAAACCCTGCAAATGGCTCAACACGCAATAATTGATGTAAATCATAAGCATGCCGGATCTTCATCTTCAATACTTCAACTGGATTTTCAACATAGGAGAAACGCACAAGGCTCATAATTTTTTCACATAGTGTTCTTACAGGCGATAAAACTTTTGCATCAAATGGAAGCAACCCATATTCTTCGGCCAACCCTTTTTGGCTTCCTTTCAATATCATATCATAGATGAAGGAATTTATTGGCATTTTCATATAAGGTTCAAAATAACCTAACCAGGTCGCTTCTATTATGATTACATCTCTGACCTGACCATAATTACCGGTAAACCGTTTATGATAGGTATGCGCTGTTTTTCTATTCATACCCATTTTTACTGTTACTTCAGGTAATGCAACTTCGGGAAGTACATTTGATACAATCTCGCTAATTGATCTGATCTTCCAGGTCAATCTGTTATTTGACTCATTTTCCCGTCTTATAACTACCAGATCAATGTCTTCAGAAAATCGCTTTATTATGTTAAAGCATTTTAATAAGGAAGTACCGCCTTTAAAAACTGTTTCAGAGCCAATCTCGCTCTTAAACAATGTATGAAGAGCAAAAGTTACCCAGTAATCTTTTTCAACAAATATTTCCGGGATCCCCTGTTGCTGTGCAGTAAATTGTACCGCTTGTCTGAATAAATTCTCATTCTCGTGGAGTGTCATTGATATTCCAGTTTTCTGCATTATCAATATGTTTGTAAACTCCGGGAATCTTATATGCAGTGACTGGATTGAGGGTCTTTCGTAATGCCTTAGCTAATTGTATGTTTCCAATTATTTCAAACATGCTTCCTGTAAGCGCCCGCGTTGCTGCAGGATATTTAAGCAAGAGCCTGGCCATGTTTTTTTGATCTGCGGGACCCAGATCTTTTATTATTCGCAATAAACGTTTGTAGGAGGTTCCGGGCAAGGTGTCAGGAATTTTTCTTATATATCGAATAGCATCAAGAATTTGCAGCAAAGGAATATTTTCCTTAGTTATCTCATTTTTTTGTTTAATAAATGATATAGTATATCTGCCACGTTCGAAAGGAGACCGGATATCATTTTTCCCGATTTGAATAGCATTACTTACCTGAGTGGTTAGCCCTAACTTATTATAGATGCTATAACCAGTAAGGTAACCAATAACCTTTCCATTTGCTTCTAGCAGATCTTTTACTATTTGATACTGATCTGGTTCTAAACTACCAAATACAGTTTCTTCGGGCTTATAATATTTACCCTTTGCGAGTTTTACCAGTTTTTGGGCTGCCACCATCCGGTTTAAGGCCTTTATAATTGCTTCCTTCTGTTCTGGCTGCTTCATAAAATCGGCATAAGAGAAAACATGCCCTTTAGGCAATTTCTCTAGCTGCTTCTTTATAAAGTCTGTTGTTTTCATTCTTACTCCCCACGAATATACACAATTGTCCAGTTTTTTGTACAAAAAACTGGACAAACCGAATCTCCACAATTATGAACTTCAGGTGAATATTCAATAACCTCTTGTTTACCAGCCCATAAAATAGCGTATTTTTATAATACCGTTCCTTTATTATTTTCGATGCATGACAGGTAAGCAACTGGCAAAATATAAACACCCGATATTATATGGTATATCCCTGGCCATATTATTATTTTTATTGAAATGGCTTCAGTACCGTTTTGTTATTATCGACCATGCCCTGGAAATTTACATCGGGGCCATTGCGTTAATTTTTACAGCCCTGGGCATCTGGCTGGCGCTGAAACTGGCCAGGCCGAAAATTCATACCGTTATAGTGGAAAAGGAAATTTATAAAACGCCCGCCAATACTTTTACCATCAATGAAGATCAGCTGGCTAAACTTGGTATAAGCAAACGGGAACTGGAAGTGCTGCAACTAATTGCCGAGGGTTTGAGCAACCAGGAGATAGCCGCCCGTTTATTTGTTTCTTTGAATACGATTAAAACACATTCTTCGCGCATCTTTGAAAAACTGGATGTAAAGCGCCGTACGCAGGCTATAGAAAAAGCTAAAAGACTGAACCTCATTCCTTAAATCCATTCACCCGTTAGTATAAAAAACAGCGTTGACACTAAAATCACTCTAAAGTATGAACGGAATTTCCGTTTTGCCCTTCATTTTTGTGGCATAGGCGGCCCTGAGTGCCAGGCCGTAGTTATTCATCACTAAAAGTAACACTAATGAAAAAAAATGTATTAGTATTTGGATTGCTGTCCGGTTCTATCATCACCGCTTTTATGATATACTCCACGCTGATGTGTTATAAAAATGCCGATTTTAAGGCCAGCGAAGTAGTTGGGTATGCCGGCATGTTGATCGCCTTTGCCTTTATTTTTGTGGGCATTAAAAATTACCGCGATAAGTATAACAACGGGGTGATCAGTTTTGGAAAAGCGTTTAAAGTAGGTTTATTCATTACGCTTCTCGCTTCTACGCTGTATGTGCTGGCCTGGGTAATTGAATATTATGTTTTCGTTCCCGACTGGCTGGATAAATACTGTACCCATATGATCAACGAAGCCAAAACAGGCGGCGTTACCCAGCTTGAACTGGATAAAACAAACGCGCAAATGAACTGGTATAAAGAAATGTATAAAAATCCGCTCTTTTTGGTGCTGCTTACCTACGTGGAGGTGCTGCCCATTGGCCTGGTTATTTCTCTCATCAGTGCCCTGATATTAAAACGTAAAAGGAAACGCGAAAGCCTGACTACCGCAATTGCTTCCTGATTTCGCTCCCGATCTGGCTACAATGCAAGGAATTTGTTGAGAGTATACGAAAAGCAGAACGTCAAATACGAAACACTATTAAAGCTGTAACTTTAATAGAGCCTGGAGATAAAAAAATGATCCATCAAACAGACGACGTATGCTAAAAGTATTGTCTTTACAAATAGCCGACAGCATTGATATAAAACAATTTAAAACGGTATTTAAGGCTGAGTTGCTGCATGGGGATTCCGACGAATTGTTTTACAGGGTGAAGGCACTGCCACAGAAGTTTGCCTATATCTTCAAATATGGCATCGTGAGTTTGCTTGGCTATAACGAAGTGGAGACCATGGCATTCATCCAGGCTATTGCACCCTATTGCAAAAACCTGTTCGACCAGCACATCAGTGATGAATTTGATATTGAAGTAAATGCAGGCCGCAATAAATTCGGCTATAATAAAATTGAAATAGAAGGCGCCACTACCGAAGCCCTGCGGCTCATTATGCTAAACGTGTCCCAGTCTGTAGCATTGGATCATTTCAGCCAGCAAACCAACTTGTTGCTGGAGGAAACCACTCATCACACCCAGCGACTGGAGCGGAAAGGCCGGCTCGACCTTTCGGGCACCAACCTCAAAAAATACATTGGCCGCACGCTGAACCTCAAAAACCGCATTGAGGCCAACCTGTATATTTTTGACTCACCTGAAGAAACCTGGGAAGATGAGAACCTGAACCGGCTGGACATTGGTCTTAAAAGAACATTCGACCTGCAGGCCCGGTTCAGAACTATCCGCGAGGGGTTGGAAATCGTAAAAGAAAACCTCGACTTATTTAAAGACCTGCTTCAATACAGGAACAGTATTGTGCTGGAGTGGATCATTATCATCCTCATCCTGGTTGAAGTGATCAACCTGTTCGTTGAAAAATTAATCAGGTAACAGCATTGCCACGCTTTACACTTTTGCAAGCGACCGCCTGGTGGTGGTAGCCTGCACCTTTTTGCCTGATACGTTTACTTTAAGTGCTTTGCCGTTTGTTTTAGGCGATCTGCCATTCACTTCTTTGCCATTCACTTTGGCCCCTTTGCCATTTATCTTCGAAGCCTGGCCATTTACTTTGGTAGCCTGGCCGTTTACCTTTTTGCCATTCACCTTTGTTGCCTTGCCATTTACCTTCGTAGCCTTGCCATTTACTTTGGTTCCCTTAGCGAGCAATTCCTTTTTCGCTTTTTCATCAATACGCATGTTATGGCGTATCACCTGCCAGTATTCAGGGCCGTAGCTCACGAAGATCTCTCCGCCGGCCGGAATATCTTTTGCCGCTTCGATAAATACCCGAACGCCATCTTCAACATATTCGGCGTTATTATTAATGTCTTTTACTCGTTGTAAGCCCCGGGCATCATTCGCATACCTGGCCATGGCTTTTTTGTCATTCAACGCATCAATTACAAAATTGCGTTTTACATAATAAATGTAAGGACTCTCTTCCTCGTCTTGCCGCACTTCTTTCCAGGTTCTTGTTCTGCCCTTATACTCTACAATCCGGGTTCCTTTGGGAATTAATTTCTTGGTAAATAATCCTTTTCCAGCGCCGGGTAAGGTTGATGTTTTAACGTACAACTGTTTCTCCAGGAATGCCATTCAATAAAAAAATAAGTAGTTTAAAAAGATACTTTTACTATATATCAAAACCAACAGGCCATTAACCGTACCATTTATTAGTTTATTGTGCGAGGTACGATAATAATATTCCGTTTGCCAATAACCGAAAATGAAAGGTTAAACAGGCGCCGAAGATAAGAACTAAAGTGATAATTTTTACATGCTGTTGTTAATGAACAGGTATATTATCTAATAGAACTATATAAAGAATCGCGAACATCGTTAACGATTATCACCTCCTTACCACGAACAAAAAAGTCTGCCATTATTTGCCGGCAACGTTCCCGGAACTATACCGGCATGCTGATCAGCCTGCTAAAAATGCAGCAACCCGGTTAGCAATGACGGACGTTCAAACCCCAAAAATCGAGCTGTAAGCCCCCTTTTCTCTATACAAAATAACACTTACCACCCACTATATAGTTCACCTATCGGCCAAATCCCACCAGTAACACAACTGGAATAAAATCCCATACATGGAAAATTCCCAATTGGCGCCACTTGATAAGCCGTTAATAGTAAGCTACTTACATTTTGGCATCTGACTGGATTATTATGATGTGTGCAACAAAACCCAATAAAATGAAAACAGCAACTACTCCCAACCCTTCAAAAACAAACCCTTCAATGTCAAAAATTGTTTTGATAATCGCCAGCCTGTTAATGCCAGTGTTTGTATCGGCCCAGAACCTGGTCACTAATGCTGATTTCAGCAATGGAAGTACCAGCTGGACAAGCAGCTGTTATGTAGAAATATATTCCGAAACTGTATATGGCGGATCAAATGCATCTAATAGCGTTACAGAAATTGATGAAGAAACCTGCATCGATCAGGATGTTTGTATCATGCCTGGTGTTACTTACAGTTTGAGCTTTAAAGGTTCAAGAAGAACAGCCGGCGGCGCCCCTTCCTCCGTTGGAGTTTCTATAAAAATTAAAGGCGTGCATACAGGCACTACTTATGTGAATCAAAATAAAAGTTATAACAACACTTCTTTTAATTTCTCTACCCAAACATACACATTCACTGTGCCGGCCAATAGCAATGAGCGGAAAATAAACATCCATATTAAAGATGATAACAACCACACCACCCTGGGCGCTATTCTGGATGATATTGAACTGCATCCCCAGACTGATATGGCCATCAGCGGTGCTACTTCGGCAGTAATAGGCACAACCTATAATTATTCGGTAAGCAATAGTCCTTCTTCAGGCATCACTTACAACTGGAACATGGGCGCTAACGCTAACAACGCTACTTCTACTTCAGCCACCCCTTCAACCAGCTGGAGCGTTACCGGAAATAAAAACCTGAGCGTTACTATTAGCAATTCAACCTGTGTAGTAACTTCTTTAAGCGCGGCTGTTGTGGTAACAGGCGTATTACCGGTAACCTTCACCAACTTCACGGGCATAATAAAAGATAACAAAGCCGCACTGACCTGGTCTACCTCACATGAGGAAAACAACAGCTACTTTGTTATTGAGCGTTCTGTAAACGGTCGTACCTACGACTCTGCCGGCCGTGTACAGGCGGGCGCCAACTTAACAAATACCTACTCATTCACAGAGAACAATACAAATGCGATCAGCTATTATCGCCTGAAGCAGGTTGATATCAACGGAACTTCTATTTATTCGCCGGTGATCACGTTGAAAAATACAGGCAATAACCAGGAAATGACCGTTTATCCTACCCAGGCTACGTCTACGATTCAATATATGGTATCGAACAACGCCCAGGTCACCGCTACCGTGCAGGTGTTTAACATCGCCGGGCAACCGGTTATCAGTCAAAAAGAAGTATTACAGAAGGGTATTTCTATTAAATCACTGAATGTATCGAAGCTGGCTACGGGTGCATACCTATTGAAACTGCAGATCCCTGCAACCGGAGTATCAACAATCAAACAATTTCAAAAGCTTTAATATAGAGACGGTAAATCAGGTAAATTAAAAAGCCCGAAAGCGGTTTGCTGTAGCAGCATTCCAATTTCGGGCTTTACTTTATTGAACTTATTAACCCTTTCAACTTTATCAACCTTATCAACTCACTCCCCTCTCATCATCCGCACTTCTCCATAAACCGGACCTACCATATTGTTGACAGCCGGCTTGAATGTTATTTTCACTTTTTCTTTTCCTTTGGTAAGGTCAGCCGGAATGGCATATACAATTTCATAGAATTTACTGGTCTTGTATTTATTCAGGTCTTCCGTGGCCACCTTCACATCGTTCACCAGAATATCAAACGTTCTGCCGCGGTTATCCATGCCCCAGTAAGTGCACAACAGGCTGTTTGTTGTTGACGAATCAACTTTCAGATTAAAGGTGAAATAACCGCCGGGATAGGCAACCCGGTATTTTTTGGTATGCTCTTCGCCGGTGTTTACTTTATCGCCCACGAAATCATGATCCCGTTCAGGCTGCATTTCACCCAGGCGTAACAGGTCAACCGTCCTGGTTTCAATGTCATGTCGTCTTTTTCGCTCTGCCTCGTATACTTTTTGTTGCTCAGTCCAGCTTTGCGGGGTGAACAGGTCCCAATACACACTATAAAATTCTTTTTCTACCTGGTTAAAAGGGATCAGCGTAATCTCCTGCGGTTGGCCGGTATTGACAGAATGAAAAACCAGCGGCCGGCTATTATCTGCTTTCAACCAGTTGGCAGGATTGTTTTCTGTTGATACCAGCACCGGGATACCGGTCACCGGATCGGGTTCTTTATTGCCAAATACACCAGCCAGTACCAGTGGCCCATAAAAGACCGCTACCCGATTGGGATTATCAGGCATGGCCCGGGTATACAATTGCAGATCTGGTTTGAATGTTATTATATCGCCGTTCTTCCAGGTGCGGGAAATGGTAAAATAGCCACTGGCATCTGTTTGTATATTCGATTGTTCTTTTCCGTTCACGGCTACCCATATGGGTGTTTTTGACCAGTACGGATTACGGATACGTAGCGGGAACGATACGGGTTTTGCAGCTTTAATCGTTAACTGCACGCTGTTACTGACCGGCAATTGTGATTGTTGCTCAACAACAATGCCTTTTTCTTTCCAGTTCAACCGGGAAGCAATGAACAGGTTCACATACAAGCTGCCATCTGCCCCCTGAAAATAAATGCTTTCGCCATACTTAACATGGTTTTCCATACCCGACCCAACACAACAGGTGAAGGTATTGAACGAATCGCTGAACTCTTTTTGGGTACCCATTCGCAGCGGTACAAAGTAGCACATCATACCATTGCTGTGGTTTTGAGAAGACAAAATGTGATTGTATAAGGCCCGTTCATAATAATCCATGAGATTGGCCGAAGGCTGCAAAGCAAACATATGCCGGGTTAACTTAAGCATATTGTAAGTATTGCAGGTTTCCATGGTGTTGTCGGTAAGCGTCTCATTGAGCTTGCCGGCCGGTCCCAGGTATTCGTAATTGCTGTTACCACCCGGTGCATAGGTATGATCGTTCACCACGGTTTGCCAAAAGAAATCAGCAATGGTCTTGTCCTTATCACTGGCTGTTAACTCGTAGCGTCGAATACAACCAATGACCTTGGGAATTTGTGTGTTGGAATGTTTGCCGGGTAAAATATCTTTTTGCAGGGCCAGCGAATCCAGGATCCGTTTATCGTGGAATTTATACGAAAGGTCAAGGTATTTTTTATCACCTGTTAATGCATAGGTATTCACCAGCACATCGTTCATACCACCATATTCGCAAAACAACATGCGTTGTAGAGAGCTGTCCGGAAGGTTGCGGATAATGTTTGCCGTCCAGGTTGCCATACCGGTTTCAACCGTCAATGCTTTTTTATTATCGCAATACAGGTAGGCATCCAGCAATCCGGCCATGATCTTGTGCACCGTATACCAGGGCGACCAGGCGCCATTTAGATCAAATCCCCGTGAACGGATGTTTCCTTTTTCCACTTCGGCCCACATACTGTCCTCTTTGGGAATTGCGCCCACATAACCATTTCGTTTAGGCTGGCATTCCGCAAGCTCTTCTATAATATAATTTACTTTATCCAAAAAACGTTTATCGCGGGTAACGCCATAGTGCATGGCACAGGCCGATAAATAATGACCGAGTGTATGACCTGCAAGACCCGAGTTTTCCCAACCACCATAGCGGGCGCCTTTTGCTTTGAAACCGGCGTGTTCGCGGAAATCTGCCAGCAGTCGATCGGGTTCTACCAGCAGTAAATAGCGCACATCGGCTTCCATAGCGGTTTTGAATGGACCGTCGAGCAACTGCACGTCTTTCAGATGAAAACTGTATGCCTTCACAGGAACCACAGGTTTCACTTTCATCAGGGGTTGTTGCTTTTCCGGCACGTAGCTTTGGGCGTAGTTACCAATGCATAGTAACAACAGCAGCGATGATAATAGAAGATGCTTTTTCATTATTTGGATGTAAGGTTTATAGTTCTTAGTTTGTTAGTTCTCTGTAATCGTGCCGCGCGGTTTGCCGTTTCACGTTTGCCGTTTCACGATTCACTTATAAAACCTCCACTCCGCTTTATAGTCTTTTGCAATAACCTGATTGGTGATAATGGCCCTTACCATGCTGACAGGCATGGCATTTTCGTGCAGCACTGCATCGTGGTATTGCGTATAGGTCATTTTACCACCATCAACGAGTTCCTTTTTCATGGCATAGAATTGCAATCCGCCAATCATATAAGCCAACTGGTATAAAGGACTGTACCCGCCAACAAAAGAACGGCGCACTTCACCTTCTGCATTGGCGCGTTCGTGCCCTACCCGATCAACCAGGAAATCAATACACTGCTGGGGCGTCCATTTACCCAAATGATAATTCAATGAAAAAATGATACGGGCGCAGCGGTGCATTCTCCAGAACAACATGCCCACACGGTCTTCGGGAGATTGCGGGAATTTAAGGTCCCATAATAACATTTCCCAGTATAATGCCCAGCCCTCAACCCAGAAAGGCGTTTCAAAATTCCGGTACATTTTATACCGGTTGCTCATAAAGCCCTGCAGGTGGTGGCCGGCAATCAGTTCGTGGTGTACCGTAGCGCGGGAGAAGTGCGGATTGTTACCACGCATACTCATCATTTTATCATCTTCTTCCATGGTATTTGTTGGGTAAGAAATACTCAACACTTCGCCACCGGTAAAGAATGGATTCACCAACTGGCGCTCCGGCGTCATCATGATCATGCGCCAGGTTTCCTCGGCCATGGGTGGAATCGTAAGCAGGTTATTCTTTTTCAGAAAGGCGACCGATTCATTGTACAATTTCATAATGGCCTCGGGTTGTTTACCCGGGGGCACATAGGTATTCTTTACTTTTTCCAGCGCTTTTTTCCAGTCTTTGCCAAATCCCATGTCCTGCGAAGCCTTTAGCATCTCCGCATCGCACCAGGCAAACTCTTTATTGGCAATGTCGACAAGTTCTTCCGGTGTATAGGGAATAAATTCCAATTGCAACTGGCGGATGATCTCTTCTTTACCGATCGGATAGCCAACAATACCGCTGCCATCATCCTTGCCGCCGGGGGCCGCTTTTGCTTTTTGTTGCCAGCGCTGGCCATAGGCAGCCAATGTACTATCAAGGTCTTTAAACGTTCCGGGCAGCCACCAGGTAAAGGCAGGATCATAACCTGCATAAAATTCGTTGACGCTTTTCAAAGCAGCCTGCAATCCCCTGACAATTCCCTGCGCCCGTCGAATAAGGTTAATGGTTATGGTAGAATCATTGGCCAGGGTTTTAGATAGCTTATCAATGCTTACAGTAATAGCTTTCATATTGGCCGCCCATTGTTGTGCATCCGGCTGCGTGCCCCGGCGGCGGAATTTCTCCATATCATATACGCCGGCCGCCATCGAAAACCAGGTATTGAGCTGTGCGCATTCTTTCTTCTCCACGTCAAGCACCCGCAGCTGTTCATCGAGATTTCTCTTAAACAGGATATAATCTACCCTGCTACCTGTAGGCAGACTTTCATAATTCAGTTGCTGCACCTGTTTTAAATAGTCATTCGCCAGGGTTACCAACCTGTCGCGGCGTTCGGGTGAATTTTCTACAAAATAGAACCGGTTCAAACTTCCGCGGTCGGCTTCGTAGTGTACCATCAGGTTGTTAACTTCACTGTTCTGCTGGTACAGCACCGATTGCGCCCTGGTTGATAAGGTAATAAGCAGCATGCAGCAGGACGCAGCTACATAACGGAAGAGTATTTGTTTTTTTCTCATAATCAGTAGCGTAAATGTTCAACAGGCAATGTGATAATATGGCTTTTTCACTTTCTCATTCCTCATTCTAAATTCTTCATCTTTCATTTCTGACCTCAAATTTGCACATTCATATACTCCGGTAACACAGGCCGGGTAGCAATCCCTTCTTTAATAATTGCCAGTATGCGTTCTCTTTCCTCACCAATTAAAGTTAACCGGGGAGCACGTACATATTCCGAACCTAAACCTACCTGCGCTTCGGCCAGTTTTATGTATTGAACCAGTTTGGGATGAATATCCAGTTCAAGCAGGGGCAGGAACCAGCGGTAAATAGTACGGGCCTCTTCCAGCATACCCGCTTTTATTAACCGGTACACGGCTACTGTTTCACGTGGGAAAGCAGTTACCAGTCCACCTACCCAGCCATCGGCGCCCATCACCAATTCTTCCATAGCCAGGGTATCTACCCCACATAAAATCTTGTACCGATCACCAAACCGGTTTACCATACGCGTAACGTTCGAGATATCGCGGGTTGATTCCTTTACTGCCTGTACATTATCACATTCCTGCAGTTGTTCAAATATATCCAGGGTTACATCTGTTTTATAATCAACAGGATTGTTGTAAATCATAATGGGCAGGTCGGTTGACCGGGCAACACTTTTAAAGAAAGTGAGTGTTTCACGTTCATCCGTTTTATAGCGCATGGGCGGCAATAACATCAATCCTTTTACACCCCAGCTTTTGCCCAGCGCAGCCTGTTTGATGGCTTCATTGGTAGCCCCTTCCGCAATGTTTAATACAACCGGAACCGGACCGGCTATTTCTATAGCCAGTTTTACCAGCGTTTCTTTTTCGCCTGTAGTGAGGGTACTGGCTTCCCCGAGACTGCCTCCTAAAACAATGCCATCCACACCGGCATCCAACTGCGCTTGCAGTCCTTTCTCAAACAATGCCAGATCGAGGGTATCATTAGCTGTGAACTTGGTTGTGAAGGCAGGAAAAACACCTTTCCATGATATACTCATTCGTATTAATTTTTAATAAAGGTATTATGAAGCAGTTAGTATAGGATAGCTTGTTTTAATCAGTTTGTTACCAATATTGACAAGTTGGGTAAGTTGACAAGGTGATAGAGGTGATAGAGTTGATAGAGTTGATAAAGGGAATACCCATATCAACCTTATCAACTTGTCAACCTTATCAACTTCTCCTCAATTAATCACTTCTTTACCAATATTAACCTCATGAGGCTGAATATGAGAAAAAAATGGTAATATTGGTTAAACAGACCAAACCACTGCACATGAAGGTCGTACAGTTCACCATACCGGTTTCCCAGGAACATTCCATTATGGTACAGGAAGATAAACTGCCGCATTTTTATAATCACCTGCACCGTCATAATGAAACACAGATCACCTGGATCATCAAGGGTGAAGGCACACTCATTGCCGGCACCGCTATGCAACGCTTTCAGTCTGGCGATATATATATCCTGGGCGCCAACCAGCCTCACCTGTTTAAAAGCGACCCTGCTTATTTTGAAAAGAACAGTGATAGAGATATACATGCCCTTACGCTGTTTGTTGACCTGCGCGGTCCCTTTGGCAAGATCATGGACCTTCCTGAAATGAACAACGTTAAAAAGTTCATGGAAGCCACCCGCAAGGGATTACAAGTACCTACATCACATCAGCAGGACATTCTGAAAAAGATGATACTGATCAAAGAAGCTAAAAACGGCATCAGACTGGCATTCTTTATTCAATTGCTGCAAACGCTCAGCAGGATCAAACAATATAAATCACTTTCAAATACACATACTGAAAGCTCCATTACGGAGTCGGAAGGGCTGCGCATGAATGATATATACCAATATACCATGACGCATTATACCGAGAACATTTCCCTTAAACAAATTGCCGATGTGGCCCATCTTACGCCACAGGCTTTTTGCCGGTATTTTAAAAAACATACCTTGAAAACCTATGTTGCCTTCCTGAATGAAGTACGCATTAATGAAGCCTGTAAAAAAATTGTAGCAGAAAATTTCGACAGCCTGGCTGCTGTTGCCTACCAAAGCGGCTTTAATAATGCCGTTACTTTTAACCGGGTGTTCAAAAAAATAACCGGACAACCTCCTAAAAAATTCCTTACTGAATACATGCAGAAGGTGAACTAGACCAAAGCACAAGAACCAAATCACAAATACCAAGTGTATTATTTTGGAGCTTGGAATTTGCTTTTTGGAATTTGTTTTGGTACTCATTAAAAGCATCATATATATACGAACTTATTAATCTCATTGTTCAACTTACTGTTGCAACACTCATCTGGCATATATTCATAACTTATCATCGGTTGACTGGCACTGTTAAAGGGATAAGCCGAAAATATATGTGTTTCCCCAAAAACTTTGTTATTAATTTGAGCGCGTTCAATAACCTGCGCTATAGGCGGTAATGTCACTGCCTGCCTTTTCCTACGAACCTGGTGAATTCAGATAATTGCCCGTTCAGGCAATGTGCATGTATATACTAACAGGGATATACATAACCGCTTAAGCCATGCATACCATACATGGCGAAATTCATTAACATAACCTATATGCATTCACTCACCTGCACTGCGGGTAAGGAAAATAGCGTCATGCACTAAACCCAACACGCGAACAAACACCCTTTATATGCAAAAACGTGTACCTAAACCGTTCACTCTACTGTTGTTTTTCTTTTTACTAAGTAATTATCTCTCGGCTACACCTGATTGTCCCATTGTAACAAGCAGGTTTCAATTAGCCGATGGCACTACCTCCGATCCTTCTGCTACCGGATGGTATTTAAATGCAACCAATGTAGCTTCCACCGGTATTTTTTCCGTAAAATCAAACCGTTTGCATGCCCAGGAACTGGGTGGCGTAGGCATTTGGTATTCACGGGTATTTTCTACCGCGGGCTATACCGATTTCCAGACTGCTGTAAAAATTTCCTCCGAAGGAGATATGAACAGTTCGGAATATGTGCAGATCTATTACAAAATTAACGGCGGTGCAGAAATGCTGCTGGATTCACGTACCGGCAATTTCGGTACGATAGATTTTATTTCACCCGTTCTCAACGGCAGCAATGTGCAGCTGGTTGTAAAAATTTACAACTATAATAATGGCGGCTCACAAACCTCCAAGTATTATATTGAAGAATACCGGGTATTTAAAGAACACGGACCCTGTGCCGCTTCAGGCATTACGGTAACAGGGGTAGCCGCTAATTCAGGTATCTTAACCTGTACCAATTCATCGCTGGGCTTATCAGCTACAGCTACCGGTTCGGGCACTACTACCTGGAGCTGGTCTGGCCCTAACGGCTATACGTCCACTTTACAAAACCCAACTGTAACTGCTGCCGGTACCTATACGGTGGTGGCCACCAATAGCACCGGCACGGGATCGGCCAGTGTTACCGTATCAGAAAATAAAACAGCACCTGTTATTACAGCTACCGGCGGCGCATTGGCCTGCGGCTCGTGTGTAAGCATCAGCGCCACTTCGAACGTAAGCGGCGCTACCTATAGCTGGTCGGGACCCAACAGTTTTACATCTACCTCCCAAAATCCAACAGTCTGTGCAGCGGGTACGTATACCGTCACGGTCACGAATCCGGCCAATGGATGCAGCGCACAGCAGTCAGTAACAGTAACAGCCGGCTCAGCTACCGCCGCCACCTTCTGGCTCGAGGATTTTGCCGGCCTGAGCAATGGAGCCACCTCAGATGCAGGGTCCACCGCCTGGACAACCTCTGTTACTGGTTCCGGTACGTATTCTGTGCAAAACAATGAATACAAAGTTTCATTTAGCGGCAGTCAGGGCGTAGGTATCTGGACTTCCCAATCGATAGACATCTCGTCCAAAACAAATGTTACTTTTTCGGTTGATCTGCGCAGTGAAGTTGCCAGCACAAGCGATGCCTTAGAAACAACCGATTATATCCGGGTGTATTATAAGCTGAATGGCGGGGCCGAAACACTGGTGTATGAAGACCTTGCCGGTATCGGTACTACTACCAATACCACCGGCTCCATCACTGTAAACTCAGCCACGCTGGCCGGAAGTACGCTGCAGGTGATCATAAAAACGAGTAACTCTGATCCTACAGAACGCTACTTTTTCGATAACATTAAAGTAACCGGCTCCAATGCGGGTACTTCAACGGTTACACCAACCGTAACCGGAACGGTGACCTGTACAGCTACGGCTCAATTGTCGGCAACAGCCAGCAGCTCAGTTACGGCCTGGTCGTGGACTGGCCCTAATGGCTTTACGAGCGCCCTGCAGAACCCGGTTGTAAGCGCAGGCGGACAATATATAGTAACAGCGACCCTATCCTCAGGATGTGCCGTATCTGCTACTACTACAGTATCCGAAAACAAAACAGCACCAGACATTACGGCTTCCGGTGGTAGCCTCGGCTGTTTATCGACGATTACATTAAACGTGAATTCGAGTGTTAGCAATGCTACCTATAGCTGGTCGGGGCCAAACGGTTTTACGAGTACGGCCAAAAACCCTTCAGTAAGCACGGCAGGTACTTATACCGCCACCGTAACCAACCCGGCTAACGGTTGTGTGGTTTCGCAGGCTGTAACAGTTTCTTCCGGTTCTACGGCAGCGGCCATTTTCTGGAACGAAGATTTTGCCGGTCTCACTGATGGCGCCACATCCGATGCAGGCGGTACTGCATGGACAGCCACTACCTCCGGCAGCGGTACCTATTCTGTACAAAGCAATGAATTTAAAACCTCCCTCACTGCGCAGGCAGAAGGAGTATGGACCTCACAGGTTATAAATATCGCGGGCAAATCGAATGTGACCGTTTCGGTTGATCTGCGCAGTGAAACCGCCAGTTCAAACGACCCTTTTGAAACAAGCGATTACATTCGGGTATATTATAAATTAAACGGGGGTGCGGAAACCCTGGTATATGAAGATATCGCAGGCATAGGTACCACCACTACCGGCACAGCGTCTATCACCATAACATCCGCTTCTCTTAGTGGCAGCACCCTTCAGGTGATCATTAAAACAAACAATTCATCTTCAACCGAACGGTATTATTTCGATAATATCAAATTAACCGGAAGTGATGTAGTAGGTGAAAGTGTTACTGCAACTGCCGGCGGCGTCATAGGCTGTACCGCCACACCGGTTACCTTGTTTGGCAACACAACGGCTGGTGGCCTTAGTTATAACTGGACAGGTCCGAATAATTTCACGTCTACAGCACAAAACCCGGTTGTAAGCGTAACAGGTATTTATACCTTAACGGTGTTCAATCCATCAACCGGTTGTTCAGGTACCGATACGGCACTGGTTGCCCTGAACACCACAGCACCAGGCGCCAGCGCCAGTGCAAGCGGATCGATATCCTGTAACTCAGGTTCTTCCGTAACCCTTTCCGGTTCGTCTTCTACTTCGGGAGCAACGTATAGCTGGACTGGACCGAATAACTTTACATCTACAGCGCAAAACCCTGTAGTTACAGTGGCAGGTACTTATAATTTAACGGTTACCAATCCGGTAAATGGATGTACGAGCAGCGCAACCGCTACTGTTACTATGAGCAGCACCAGTACCAGCACTATCTGGCTGGAAACCTTTACGCAGCCCAATGGCAGTACATCAGGTACGACCAACACCTGGTCAATTACTACCAATCCGTCAACAATGGTGTTCTCGGTGCTCAACAATGAGTTACGCGCCACCAACAGTACAACGACGGGTGAAGGTGTATGGACCTCAGGCGTTATCAACATTGCCGGAAAAACAAACGTTACGATTTCCGCTTCGGTAAAAAGTTCTGTTATCAATGGTGTCCTGATGAACAACTCCGGCGAATTAGCCGACTATCTCCGGTTCTATTATAAACTCAATAATGGAACGGAAGTGCTGTTTGCCGAAAAAATGGGCATCATCAACAATCACAGCACAACACCAACGACTATTTCTGTAGCCGGATTAAACGGTACCAATCTGCAAATCGTGGTACGTTCGCGCGCAACAGCTAACGACGAGTTCTATTATGTCGATAACGTGCAGGTTGTAGGAACCACCCAGTCTTCGCTGACTGCAGTGGCAACGGCCACCGACATACTTACCTGTACCAAAAACAGCGTAGCGCTTACAGGCAGTTCATCGGTATCGGCTGTAAGTTATAGCTGGACAGGTCCTAATAGTTTTACTTCAACCGCACAAAATCCATCGGCGCCTGCAGCAGGTATTTACAACCTGACAGTAACCGATCCATCAACAGGTTGTACAGGCAGCGATACAGCGCTGGTTTCAATTAACAATACAGCCCCCGGCGCCACAGCTGCAACAACCGGCGCACTAACCTGTAACACCGGTTCTTCGGCTACACTTTCAGGTACTTCATCCACTTCGGGTGTGGGCTATAGCTGGAACGGACCGAATAATTTCACCTCAACCACACAAAACCCGGTGGTTAGCTTAGGAGGTACTTATAACCTGACAGTGACCAATCCGGCAAATGGTTGCACCAGCAGCGCCAGTACTGTGGTAGCAGCCAGCAATACCTTTACTACTACCTGGCTGGAAGATTTCCCACATGCTAATGGCACTTCATCCGATGCAGACGCAACCCCATGGTCGGTTTCTAAAAACCCATCTACCGCGCTGATCTCGGTGCTTAATGGTGAATTAAGGATCAGTAACTGCACCACCACTGGTGAAGTAGTCTGGACTTCAGGCCCCATAAACATTACCGGAAAGACGAATATTGCCGTTTCTACCATCACAAGAAGTTCAATCATTAACAATGCCGTGATGAACGAAACAGGTGAATATGCCGATTATATCCGGTTCTATTATAAACTGGACAACGGGACTGAAGTACTGTTTGCTGAAAAGAAAGGCATTATAAACAGCCATAGCACTACGCCTACAGCGCTGTCTGCTGCCATTCCAAACAGCAACAACAGCAACCTGCAGATCGTAGTAAGATCAAGGGCTACTGGTAATGATGAATTCTATTATTTCGACAATATGCAAATTGTGGCAACAGGACCCGCCAATGTAACGGCAAACGCTACAGGCGGCGCCATTAATTGCATCAACAATTCGGTAACCCTGCAGGGAAGCACAGCTGCATCAGGCGCAACCTATACCTGGAGCGGACCTAATGGTTATGCTTCTTCTGCGCAAAACCCTGTTGTTACTGCTGCGGGTTCTTATAATTTAACGGTAGCACTGGGTGCCTGTACTGCAATGGCCGCTACAACGGTAAGCGCAGACACCACACGCCCGGCTGCCGCAGTCATTGCAGCTACTCCGGGTTCGGCCCAGATCACCTGTTTAAATAATAATGTGATCTTATCAGGCAGCACCACTACACCGGGTGTAAATTATAGCTGGAGCGGACCTGCCGGTGTAATATCAAATACATCCTCAGCCACTGCAGGCACATCGGGAACGTACACCATAACAGCTACCAACCCGAATAATGGTTGTTCGTCTTCAGCAAGCAAGGTGGTTTCGCAAAATATAGAGACGCCAACTAATGTAACGGTTTCCAACCCAGGTTCAAATACCCAGGTTACCTGTACCGTTCCTTCCATAACACTCACCGGTAGCTCTACATTATCCGGAGCTACTTATCAGTGGAGTGGTCCCGGCGGATACTCTGCCACAACAGCCAATGCAACAGCAACAGCAGGCGGTTCGTATATTTTAACGGTTACGAATCCTGCTAATGGTTGTACAAAGAAAGACACTACCGTTTTAACAGAAAACAAAGTGCAGCCACTGGCAATCGGTTCAAGCAACAATGAAATCAATTGTCGCAGAAGCAGCACGGAACTGAAAGGATCATCTACCACACCGGGTGTTTCCTTTTACTGGACTGGCCCGGGAACGTTTAGCGCCACTACCGCTAATGTTACCACCAGCACTGCCGGTAATTATATGTTAACAGTAACCAATCCAGCTAATGGTTGCCAGGGTAATATTGGCATTGCAGTAATCCAGAATTTAACGCAGCCACAAGCAACAGCAACCAACAACGGTCCTATTAGCTGCACCACACCGGAAGTAACACTTACGGGCAGTTCGCAAACAACAGGACTGACGTATTACTGGACCGGGCAGAACTTCAGTTCGCCATTACAGGTTGTTGGCAACATTACCAATCCAGGCATTTACACATTAACAGTAACCGATAATCGGTCAGAAGGTAATGGTTGTTCTGCTGCCTTTACTACAGAAGTAATCGAAGATTTCTCAGACTGTTTTGCAGCAGCCTCCACGGCAAGATCCGCCTCAACGCCAAATGCTTCGCCCGCTATAAATACCAATGCAGGCACAGCAACGCAGCTTACTTTCAAGGCGTATCCAAACCCGATGGTTAATGCAAATGCAGTCATTGAATTTACGTCGCCGCAAAATGCACCGGTTACCGTAACACTTTACAATGCATTGGGCGCCTGCGAAAAAATACTGTTTAAAGGAAATGCTGCAGCCAGTCAATTGTACAAGCTGCCCGTTCCGCAACAGTTGCATGCAGGAGCATATTATTACACAATAAACACCAATGGAAAAGTATACAATGGTAAGTTAGTTGTTATAAAATAAAGGAGTCATACGTATCAAAACAGCCCCGTCACAAGCGGGGCTGTTTTATTACTAGAATACCATCCAATCATTAAAATTCAATATTCACATGAGACATTTTTTAACCCTTGCATTATTTGTTTTTGGGGAAATTAACCAACTACAGGCTGCGCCCCATTATACCGGAGAAAAAACATATGCTGCTAAAGAGCATCCAGTTGTTACCGGAAATACCATCCCTGTTACGGCAACCGCGCTAAACAATGGCGTACTTACCTGTTCTATTACTTCGCTTGTACTTTATGCCACTACGACCGCAACAGGCGTTACTTATCGTTGGACGAGCACCAATGGCTTCGAATCAGACTTACAAAATCCAACGGTCATTGCACCCGGCACTTATACCGTAAAGGTGACCAGTTCAAAAGGATCGGGATCAGCCAGTGTAACCGTAACTGAAAATTTAAAAAAACCTGATGTTTCAGCTTCGGGCAGCTCACTTACCTGTCTGCCCAATGCTGCATTGTATGCCAGCTCAACAACACCCAATGTTACGTATAGCTGGGTAGGGCCTTATTCTTTTTCCAGTACTTTACAAAGACCAACCAACGTAACAAACCCTGGCACTTACACGGTTACGGTAACCGACCCGGTAAACGGATGCACTGCCTCCAAAGCAGTGACTGTGGCCGCTGCCACCTCTACAACCATTTGGACAACCGGTTTTACCGTACCTGATGGTACTACTCGTATTGACACCGGTCTGTACCAGTGGACAACCTCCTATACCGGTACCGCCACCACTAAATTCAGTCCCATCAATTACGAATTCAGGGCCAGTAATATCGGAGCGGGAAAAGAAGCCACCTGGACTTCGCAGGTAATAAATATTGCAGGCAAAGCCAACGTTGGAATAGCAGTGCATGTGCGCAGTTGTGTATCTGATTCAACCGTGGCGCTCGAAGCAGACACGTCGGCCAACGGCGATTACCTTCGCCTGTATTATAAACTCGATGGCGGACCAGAAGTACTATTCCATGAAAGATTGGGGGCCATTAATAATAACTATGCAAATTATACCACTGCATCTATAGGCTCCCTGGCGGGCACTAACATACAGGTGATCATAAGGACCAGGGCTTCTGACGCCAATGAATCTTATTTCTTCGACAATGTAACCATTACCGGCGCAAAGGGCAATGCATTTCAAACAGGCATAACCGGTAACAACGCCATTACCTGTACCAATAGTACAGCTACGCTGACCGGCGTTTCGCCGAATGCCGGAGTAACCTATAAATGGTTCGGACCTGGCGGCTTTACCGCTTCTTCCCAAACTATTTCGGTAGCTGCAACCGGCGATTATACATTATTGGCAAAAGATTCCGCCAGTGGTTGCAATGCCGTTACTGTAATTCCGGTAACGCAAAATATTACTTACCCCCTTGGAACGGCCTCCAATAACAATGCGCTTAGTTGCCGCAGAACGAGCACCGAACTGAAAGGTAATTCCACAACAGCAGGCGCCACTTTCAGATGGACGGGGCCAAATAACTTTACCGATTCAGCGGCGAATACCATTGTTACAATACCAGGCGACTATTTTTTAAAAATTACGGACCCTGTAAATGGTTGTACAGGCGAAGTTTCAATAACCGTAGCACAAAACATAGCCCAACCGGAAGCGGCGGCGGCCAATAATGGTCCCATTAGTTGCAGCACGCCCGAAATAACACTCACCGGAAGTTCCGCTACCGCCGGGCTTACGTATTACTGGACCGGCCCAAACGCATTCAGTTCGTCATCACAAATTGCCGGCAATATAACTACAGCCGGTGTTTACCGTTTAATTGTAACCGATAACCGGTCAGAAGGCAATGGCTGCTCCTCAACCTATACAACAGAAGTAATTGAAGATTTTTCTGACTGCTTTTAAAATAGCGGCATTATCGGCCTATGGGAAGTAAATAACAACAGGTTGATAGTAGTGAAATAAAAAAAACGCATCGTAAAAATCACATAAAAGACCCCGTCTCGGCTGAGCCGAGACGGGGTCTTTTATATACAACACATATTACGATAACAACAGCCGAAAATTCACGAAGCGAAAATCGTACATCAACTATTACGGGTATCCTAAAAGCCACACACATAAAATTATTTGCACACATGTGAACGAATACAGGAATTGCACAGGTAAATTTTAAAATCAATGAAACGCAGCACCAGCAAGCATTTCATAAAAACAAACAGTCAACAGGGATTGAATGCATTCAAAAATTAATGCATAAAAACATATCACAAACATATATACGTAGTTCAAAAAGAATAGTGTGTTTGAATTAAATAATTGCATTACTTTGTTATTGGTATCACCTAATATAGTCACCCACTAAAATCCGAACCCGATGAAACAAATCTACCGCTTATACGGTATCCCCTATCGTATTTATTGTACACCATTACTAATTGCCCTTACACTTTCATTGTTTCTGTTGCTACCAACAACCAGTCATGCACAGGTAAACGCTTATGCAAAAGTTACCGCCATTACAACTACTGGCGGCAGATCGGTTTTAACCATCAGCAACAGGAACCAAACGTATCATACGTTTGCAACAGGAGAGCAGGTTATAGTAATGCAGATGCAGGAAAACGTAATTGGTAGCAATACCAGTAACAATGCTGCATTTGGCAACCTTTCTGCCATTGGTAATGCAGGTTTTTATGAAGTAGCTAACATTTATGCCGTTACAGCAACTACGATGACACTCTCTGCAGTTTTGCCAGCCACATTTACCATTGGAACTAACAGCAGTGTACAGGTTGTCAGCTTTACTTCACTTGCTACAGGTAATTTCTCAACAACAGCCAACATTCCAGCCGTAGCATGGAGTGAAAGCCTTGGTACCGGCGGCGTGGTGGCCATCCAGGTAGGAGGCACGCTAACACTGCTGCATTCGGTTACAGCCGACGGACAGGGCTTCACCGGCGGCGCCGTTTCAGATGATTATGAAAATGGTTGTGAACCTGATGTGTACCGGACAAACTCTGGAGATTACGCAGCCAAAGGAAAAGGTATTTACTTAAGCACCAACACCAACTATAATCGTGGCCGGGCCAGGTTATTGAATGGCGGCGGTGGTGGCAGTGATGACAACGCCGGCGGCGCCGGTGGTGGCAACTATTCAGCGGGCGGCGACGGTGGCGCCGGCTGGACGTGCAGCGCCACACCATCCGGTGGTTTAGGAGGCATAGCCCTGAACACCTATTTAATGGCAGGCACCCGTTTGTTTATGGGTGGTGGCGGAGGCGGCGGCCAGGGCAATAATGGAACCCAGACAGCCGGAGCGCCAGGTGGCGGCATTGTTATCATAAAAGCAAATGCTATTACCACCAGTTGTACTTCCTCTACAGTAAGGATCTCGGCCAATGGTAATGCTTCTTCAAGCACCAGCGGAAACGGCAACGATGGGGCTGGCGGCGCCGGCGCCGGCGGAACCGTTCTTTTGCAGGTAACCAGCTTTAGTGTTCCATCATCCTGTCCGTTACAAATACAGGCAAACGGCGGCAATGGCGGCAATGTAAATAACAGCGGCGCCCATGGCGGCGGTGGCGGCGGCGGCCAGGGAGCTGTCCTTTTTTCAAACACTGTACCCACAGCCAATGTTACTACCGGCACCACACCGGGTACCGGTGGTTTAAACAGCAATGCAACCGGCGCTACCCGGGCCGGCAGCGGTACGGGCAGTAATAATGCCGGTGTTATTGGCGGTATTGGATCGGTATTGCCAGTTCGATTACTGCATTTCTCAGCAGAGAATAACAACAAAAAAGCAGTGTTACACTGGACGGCCGGCGATGATGCCAATACGTTGTTTACGGTTCAGCATTCGATCGATGGTGTAAATTTTACTACCATTGGTACAGTAAAAAGCACCGGCAACCGCAACACCACCACCAACTATTCATTTACCGATGCCAATGTGGTACCTGGCAAAAACTATTACCAGTTGCAAATCACCGGCGACCCAACAGCCCAGACATCTTATTCGGGCATTGTATCGGTAAATATCACGGATATGCAAAGCATTTCTGTTGCCTGGCCAAATCCCGCGCATGATCAATTCAGCGTGCGGGTGAGCGAAGCATACAGCAACAAAAATCATCAGTTGATCATTACCGATCTTACCGGCAAGCTGATGTACACGAACTATTACAAACCGGCCAATGGTATCATTACCGTAAAACCGGCCAGTCCGTTAAAACCGGGCATGTACATGTTTAAGTTAACCAGTGAAGGCTACGAGCAATCGGGCAAACTGATCATTCGATAAGCAAGTACTTAAAGCATAAAAAAAGCCCCGTTCCGCCTAAGGCGGAACGGGGCTTTTTTTATGTGTGAACCATAAGACATCGTATGTGTAAAGCAAACTCCAAATAAACTGCACTATTATATGGCGGAGTTATAGGGGAACTATAGGAGACATGGGGAACTTATAGAGATCATACTCCCATGCAACTCGCCAGATACTCGCCTGCAGTTCACCTTCAGCTCCATAGCAACTACATACCAGCTCCTGTGAGTTACTGCTACCTGCAACTTATCAGTATCGTATGTAACGCATATCCAACTCCTATCCGATTGCTATCCCGCACCATCGCTATCGCGTAGGCCGCACCTTTAAAAAAATATGGCCCGCTCTGGCGGGCCATATTTTTTCACTTTTTCAGGTTCTGACTTTGGGGGTCAGTCCCTTCGTTATCGCAATCCTATAAATTCGCTTAGTTCTATTTACAGCTTACTGCTTCACCAACGTAAGCACATTAGCATCTCCTTTTGAATCTTTCACGTGCACATAATACACGCCTTTAGGCAAGCCACCGATCCAAACCGGCAACAGGTGTTCTCCTTTATTCAACTGTACTGACTGACGGCTATGAATGCGGCCAGTAATATCAGTTACATAAACAGAAACCACTGATTGTTGCATTGTCTGTATATATACATGGGTGGTTGAACCGGTAGTGGCAGAAGGCCTAAGTTGAACCAGGTTGGCACTGTTCAGTAAAACTGTTTGAATGCCACTATATGTAATTTCCTGCTGTTGTCCGATTATTTGTAACCGATAATACACGGTACCAGAACCGGGTAAGTTATCAGTATAATTATAGGCTGCTTTACCGGTTTCGCCATTTACCTGGCCGATGTTTATAAAATGAACGCCATCGGCTGATCTTTGTACCGCAAAATACTTAGGCATTGTAGACCCTGTTGTATTCCAGGTTAAACCCACTACCGCACTACCTGTTTTTTGCGCCGTAAATGATCTTAACTCCACTGGTAATACGACTACTGTGCTGGCCACACTGAATTGGGATAGCGTAACAAAAGATCCGCCGGCACGGGCATACGGATTCGTACCACTGGCCGGCGCTGCTGCGCTTGACTCAACAATCATTGATCCGTTCGAGCGAATGATCTTCGTTTGTGTTCTATCAAAAGCAGCTTGTTCTTCCCCACCCTGCCATTTCATGGAAAGCGTTACACTACTACCGTTGGGCACTGCTTCCGACACAAGCCATGTTCTGTTAACACCTGCGTCATATATACCACCAGGTATCACCTGATCATTAACCGCAATGGTAAAATGGTCCAGCGTACCGGCATTGGTCAACTGAATAGGATTATAAGCTACAGGCGTTGGTCCTATCGGGAACATGACCGCGCCATCGGCCGCATCTATCTGCTCAATACGCAATCCACCCAAACCCGTATTAGCTGCACCCGCACTCCCATTTCCAGTAACGATCCAGCTGGTGGCCGGGTCGGTAAAGGCGGCGGCCACAATGGGATTACTGCCGGTTTTCATAGTAAGGATATTTGTACCGGTTACCAGTTTGGCAGTACCACCCAACACCAGGTTATGACTGATATCAACATTACTTCCTAAAACTTTATTACCGCTGCCATTGATCTCCAGCGACCCATGATTGGCAGGAAAAACAGATTGGTTACGGGGAGCCGTATAGGCAACGGTTCCCTGTATATCGAAAGGCCCCGTCATATTATCTACGGTACCGCCACTGATAGTAAGCCTGGTGGCGCTTTCTATGACGATGCTTTTAAAGAAAGCAGTACCCGTTCCATCACTTATATTCGGCATGTTCGGAGGAAATGGCGAGTTGGGAACCAGTACATCAATGGTGTTATCGGGTACACCGCCGCACCAGTTTAACGGTTCTTCCCACTTTATATCTTTTGTACCATACCAGGTACCGCTACGCCGTACCGTCACCGTTAATTGCCGGCTTACAGAACCGCCGCAGACATCGCTTACGGAAAACTTGTATTTATGACCGTTGATTGCGGTGGAAACTGCGGGAATATTATAAATAGAACTTGTGTTAAGTGTCGTCCAGGTAACCCCATTGGTGCCGTTATCGCTTTGCCATAGAAATGACAATACATTACTACCGGTTCCACGCAACAATAACCTGGTACCGGCGCAAAGCGCTGTATCAGGCGGGGTGGTATTGATAACTGCAGGCTGATTACGAACCAGCGAAATGGCTTGTTCTGAAAAACATCCTTTACTATCTGTTACAATAAGTTTATACCCGGCCCCATCTAATGAAGAAGGAATATTTGTTATCGAAAGGGTATTGCTGATAGTTCCACTATAGGTGCCATCGTCCGTTAAATTGGCATATGTAGTGGGTGAGGTACGAATTTGCCAGATATAGGAAAGCGCCGCGGCCCCTAAAGGACTGGTAGCCGTTACTGGCAGCGTAACCGTAGTTCCTGTGCAGAAAGCAATGGAGGCAGCGGGCGTGCTAACGTTGGGTTGATAAACCAACAAAGTATCTACGCCGCTGGTAGCCGTACAGGTACCATTAGACGTTTGCACCCGGTACAAATAACCACTCATAGCAATTGTAGCGTTATTAACTTTCAGGTTGTTGGTAGTTACATCGGCATATGGGGCCGCATTAGGTACTGCACTCCATGAACCGCCGTTATCTGTGCTCACCTGCCATACATACGTATAACCGGCTCCTGATTTAGCAGGTAATGAAGTACCTCCGCTTTGACAAACAGACTGTGAGATGTTGGCTGATTCAACATCAGGCAACGCGTTAACAGTAAGTGTGGCGGCGGCTGATGTAACAGGTGTTCCATCCGTTACAACAACCCGGTACCTGTTACCATTAAATGTAGCCGGAATATTGGAAATGGTAAGTGTTGCCGTGTTAAAACCTGAGTAGTTTGCGGTGGTGGTAATATTGTTAAAAGTAGCACCATTATCTGTGCTTACCTGCCATGTATAGGTAAGAGCACCGCCGGTAGCCGTTACGGTAAACGTGGTGGTAGTGCCGGCACAAGCGCTTTTGCTGGTGGGCGGTACGGTAATGCTGGCAAATAATTTGTTATTACCGGCATCAGCCGACATAGCTGCCGATGCAATGCATAGCAACCATAACGTGCAAATAATAATTTTAAGAAAAAGCCCCAGGTATAACCGTAAGGCCGGTTGTGTAAAGTTTTTCATACGTACGGAATTGTTTTAAATGGGTCGGGTATTTTGATTATCAATCAAACAGGCTATTGATCAATGGAGGCTGGAAATGAGGAAGAACAATTGTGGTAAACAGCAACAAACCGGCACGTCTTTAATAAGTACATAATACCGGTAGTTATTGGTAGTAACAAAGGTTCTTCAATCCAGGAATTAGATTAATGATGCAACGTTAAAAGTAGCAACTTTCCCCCTTTTCGCATATTCATATCATGTATATAAAGCGTCGACATATGAATATAAAGCAGGTTCATTATTAACCTTATAGCAATGGCAGGAATATAATATGTAAAATAATTTCTATTGCATTGTCATAAAAGTATCAATGCAAGGGGGTGTATAAGGGCCGGCATCCTGGCAAATGAGTCACTCCAACACTATGGTATACCCACCAACTTTGGGACAATTCCTTAGCAAACAGGCAATAAATTGATTTGTGTCATATATAATCCATTCCATTTCATTATACATATAATTTATTTCACCTTGCGGCGTTTTAGGCTATAGCAAAAACATTATAATTTAACCGCCTAACTCCCAAATCCGTAAGTCATGAAAAAAAGCCTCGTGCTAGGCCTTATAAGTTGTGTACCCCTGTTTGGTTTATCACAACAGTTTACAGGTTATACCTACGACAATTACTCCGGTGTTCACGGCATGTTACAGAATCCGGCCTCCGTGGCCGCCAGTAAGTACAAAGTGAACATCAACTTTTTCTCCATAAGCGCCCTTGCCGGCAATAATGCTTATGAGCTTAAGAACGACAAATTCAAAAAATTCGATTTTTCAGACCTGGAAGAGAACAAGGATTACTTTAAATCGGGTAATACCGACAAAAAGAGCCTCTGGCTGAATACCGATATCATGGGCCCCTCTTTTATGTTCACGACGGGCAAAAAAAGTGGTCTTGGTTTGTATAGCCGCATGCGTACCCTGGTCAATGAATATGGCCTCAGTGATAAAACATTTCGTTTTTTTGGAAAGGATGACGCTATTTACAATACGCCCATTCAGGAAGAAAATGTGCAGCTAAAAGCCCATGCCTTTGCTGAAGCCGGCTTAACATATGGTCGTGTTATTTACAACACCCCGCAGCACTTGTTGAAAATGGGTATTACCGGTAAGTATGTAATTGGTATTGCAGCCGCTTCGGTTTACTCCAAAAAATTAGATGTGAACATCGATAAGAACGATTTCATCAACAAGCTCGAGGGTGATTTAAATGCTCGCTACTCATCGAACCTGGATGACGTGGACGACGATTTTTCTGACATCCTGGATAAATCCTCCGGTAATCATGGCCTGGGCCTTGACCTGGGTTTTGTTTATGAATGGAGGCCCGATAAAAGCAACTGGTTACGGAACGATCCTACCGCCTATAAACTGCGGGTAAGCGCTTCGGTAAATGATATCGGCGCAGTAAAATATAAGAACTCAGCACATGGCAACAGCTATGTCCTGAATGCATCTGGTAAGACGACCGATGACCTGGACAAAAAGGATGATGAAACCATCGATGAATATTTTACCCGTCTTGATAACATAGGTATCCTTGACTCCCTTACCCATGAAGATAAAATGAAGGTGAACCTGCCCACTACCCTTCGTTTTGATGCAGACTATCACATTTACAAAAGGTTGTTCATCAATGTGGGTACCATCGTTAACCTCCTAAACCGGGATAAGAACCAGAACTCAGCTCAATATGCTACCTCATTTACGATTACTCCCCGGTTAGAGAAAAAATGGTTCAGCATTTATTCGCCGTTCTATTACAATTCGCTGAATAAAAAAATGGCCGTGGGCGCAGGCTTACGGGCAGGACAATTTTTTGCCGGTTCAGGTTCGATCCTGTCGAATATGTTTTCCAATAAAAATGTTACCGCTGCCGATTTTCATTTGGGTGTAACCTTGTCTATTTACCAGCGTGTAAGAACAAAGCGGTATAAAGCCAAATCAGCACCAGACGTTAAAACGATAGAACCGCAACCTGTAGTTGAAGCCATTCAGCCGCAGCCGGTGGTTGAAACCAGGGTTGATACGGTAGTAAAAAATGTAGAAGTAATAAAAGAAGTTACACACGATAAAGACAACGACGGTATTGTTGATGAAAAAGATGAATGCCCCGAAGTAGCTGGTGAAGTTGCTTTAGCCGGTTGTCCGGATACAGATAAAGACGGCATAGCCGATAAAAACGATAAATGCGTTGATGTTGCCGGTATCGCCAAATACAATGGCTGTCCAATTCCTGATACGGATGGTGATGGCATCAACGACGAAGAAGATAAATGTCCCCAGGTTGCCGGCACTGCCAAATACAATGGCTGCCCCATACCCGATACCGATGGAGACGGCATTAACGACGAAGAAGATAAATGCCCTGCTACTCCTGGAAAACCAGCTAACAATGGCTGTCCTGAAATAAAACAGGATGTAGTGAAGAAGGTGGCTATCGCTGCGAAAGCCATTTACTATATGTCGGGTAAAGATGTTATTCAGAAAGTTTCTTACCCCAAACTGGATGTAGTGGTTAAAGTGTTGAAAGCGGATATCGCGCTGCAGATCAGCATTGAAGGACATTCAGATAATAAAGGCAATGCGGCGGGTAACTTAATACTGTCGGCCAAACGTGCCCGGGCGGTTAAGAATTACCTGGTGAAAAAAGGTATTGCCGAAACCCGCATCACTGCCCAGGGATTTGGCGATGCCAAACCTATAGCAAACAATGCAATCCCTGCCGGTCGCGCCAAAAACAGACGGGTAGAATTACATTTAAATTATAATTAAGCATTGATCCATAAAAGAAAGGTGGGCCATTCCGCCAGCTGGCGGATGACCCACCTTTCTTTTTTACCAGTTCTGCATTTATTTCTTTACGACATCAAATTTTCGGAAGATTGAATTTACGCTGCTCTGGATCTCCTTTTGGGTAACATTACGGCTGTTCACGTCGTCGGTTGTCCAGCCCTGCCATATGGTTTTATCGGTTTTCGCGTCCACCATCGTTATCGTCAATGTACCTTCCCGAACCGTTTCCGTATTGTTATCGTATCCCATAAAGGTAGAGGGATAATAAATGGTACCGTACCGGCGATAAAATGGATTGTAATAAATACGCTGGTAAGGCCTTGAATAAACAGGATTCGATTGTTCCCGGGTTGTTTTTTCAACCAACAGATCGTAACTGATCAAAACATCCGGTTTACTCCTGTCTTCCCGCCAACCTTCTTTTACCAATTGAGCATTTGCAGCATCATGCACATGCTTTTTCATAAATTCCGTATGCCTGTTCTTGTCATCTTTCTTGTTGTTATCTATCCAGGCGTAGTTTTTATACCGGCTGAAATCGGCCGTTTCGTCTTTCTCCACGTAGGCTGGCGTAGCACAGCTAACCGCCAGTATAATGGGAAGCATAAGAACTGGTATTGTTTTTAGCATTCTCATATTGATTCCTCCTTTTTTGTGTTAAAATCACCTACTATAAGATACGTTGAAAAGGATGTGCCGATTTCTAAGGCTTTGTGAAAGTATGTTTAAGGAAATGTTAGAATTAGAGGGTGGAACCTTTTTACCAGTTTGGGGTTGAAGTACCCCTAAAAAGTAGGCAGCCCTGAAGAATCAGGGCTGCGAGTCACATGAGAAAATTATGCAGCAACCGTTTGATTTCCGGATGGATTGCTGCGGCTATGTTTTACCCGGAAAAGATGTATGATAATTTTAAATTATCGTAATTGTAAAAGCTTAGGAAAAAGGTTGGTTAGAATAGTTAGTGTAGTACAGAATTGTTCAAAGCCGACTTGCTTACCGAACGGTATTACCCGGTAAATGAATTGGAAATTAATGCAATAATACAAAGTGGATTAATCAGAGACCGGCCTGTTAAATGCTGAAACTCCGTCAGTTGGCTGGTTAATGGCGCTGCCTGGTGCGGTGGCAGATTATAACTGATTGAAGAAACATTCATTGGAATCTTTCTCATGGCTTTGTTTTTTCGGCTTATACTGAACTATGCTATACTTATACTATACTTTTGAACAGGTATGCAAGATACAAAGGACTTTGAATAAAACGTTAACTCATTCAAAGACATTCAAAATTTACTTCATTTTTATTTAAAAAAAAACAAAAACTTATCATGGAATGCTACCCACTCCCCTCTTATGCCCTTAAAGCTGATACCAGATAAGAGATCTTAGAGTGCAATTCTTCAGGACGGAACGGCTTATGGATGAAATCTGTAAATCCCTTTTGCAACAGATCAGCCTGCATATTATCATAAACGGCAGCAGTAAATGCTACTGCAGGGATAGACGTGTTGATCTTCCGTATTTCCTTTAAAGCAGTGGCGCCATCCATTTCAGGCATTTCAAGATCGATCAGCAAAACGTCGTACGTGCCTTTTTTAAATTGGGCCAGCGCTTCCCGGCCATTGGTGGCCTCGCTAACCTGTATACCCCATTTGGTTAAAAATCGTTTGGCGATTGACAGGTTTACCGGATTATCTTCTGCGATCAGTAATCGTACACCTTCCAGCGATTCAAGGTGCTTTATATTGTCTTCATTAATATAGCGCTTCCTGTTCTCACAGATCTTAAGTTCAACCGTAAAATGAAACGCGCTTCCCTTCCCCTCTTCGCTTTCAAGCAACAGGTCGCTGTTAAACATATTTACGATTCGCTTGGTGATAGCCAGCCCCAATCCCGTACCGCCGTATTTGCGGGTCGTATTTACATCAGCCTGGGTAAAACTGTCGAAAATTTCCTTGTGCTTATTTTTAGGAATTCCAATACCCGTATCCATCACTATAAACTGCAGCGTTGATTTGGCGCTTGATGAAAACAACCTGCGAACGGCCATGGTGATGGTGCCCTGGTGGGTAAACTTGAGGGCATTGGCCAGCAGGTTACTCAGTACCTGGTTCAACCTGGTTTCATCAGTATAAAATTCCAGGTCAAGCCGTTCATCGATATCTATTTTAAAATCGAGTCCTTTTAATTTTATCTGTGGCGAGAACTGCGAAGCCAGCTTTTGCATGAACTCTTTAATGTTCACCGGTACATCTGCCAGTTCCACTTTACCGGCTTCCATTTTATTATAATCCAGGATATCGTTTATCAGCATCATCATATGCTCTGATGAAAACTTCAGAATATCCAGGTGGCTCTCCTGTGAGGGCATATGCTCTTCCTGCAACAACAAATTCGATGCTCCTATAATGCCATTCAACGGGGTACGCAATTCATGGCTCATGTTACTAAGGAAACGCGATTTTGTTCTGGCTGCCGATTCGGCCTTTTCTTTGGCTTTCATCAGTTCAAACTCAGCCATCTTCACATTCGTTACATCCAGAATACTGATCTTGGTGTAGCCGGTATCTTTATAAGCAAAAGGCACCACACTTACAAAGCCATAAAAGATGCGGCCGGTTTTGGCTGTTAAGGTTAACTCGCCCTGCCAGGGACGTGATTCACCCGACAAAGATTCTTTGATGGAGTTAAACTGTTTGATATGATGTTCTTCGAACCAGATCTCTATGTTCGTTCCTTCAAGTTCCCGTTTCTCCTTCACCTCAAACAATTCCGTTGCCCGCTTATTACAACTGGCAATGATGTTACTCTGGCTGAAAATAATAAATACCCCGTCGAGCGAGGTATTGAAAATGGTATCCCCGAATGTTTTTTCCTGCAGAATGGCCACCTCATTGTCTTTATTCACCTGTAATATGGAATAGGAAAAAATAATGGTCATGGCCAGCGAAATAACCAGGTTACCGCTGTACAATTGTGCATACAGGGCTTCGTTAATGACCTGTACGTTGTTTACATACGGACTCATTTTTACACAGGCCAGGGATGCTATAACCGTGATGGAGTATACGGATATCAGCTCTTTAAAATTACGCCTGATACTAACCACAAACGTCAGCACCACGAAGTAGGGAAAATACAACAGGTACTCCCCCGCCCGCAACCCCTCGATATAACATATTACGATGAGGTATAGGTTTATATTGATCACCGCTATAATGCGGCCTGTTTCGAGCTTTCGTTTTGAACCAAAATAAAATGCGAGCAGGAAAAAATAAGCCGAAGTAATGTTTACTAACGCACTAATATATAGCTTGTGATAAAAATAGGAGAAGACAGAGAAAAAGTTAAGCAGCAGAGCCAATAGTATAAACTGGTTGAATCGGATGATCCTTTTACGTAAATCCTTAGTAACACCCTCATACAGGCCAGAATGAACGATCTCCCTGTAAATAGACCAGACAAGATATAATATTTTCTCCTTCATAGAGTTATTGGATTAGAACGAATCGTTTCATTCTACGGACAACTGTAATTAACGAAAAAATGGATAAACTATTTCCTATGAGTGGATCAAATTTCTCTAAAAAATTCATTTTCAATGAAAAAATTGACAGCAATTATCTTTATAGCCTGTATGAAGATGATTACCAGTATATAGAAGAGATCTTTGCCACAACCCTCGCCCACTTTGACGAAGATTATAATTCCATTAGAATCGCTTACGAATCAAATAATTTATTAGAACTAAAAAGGGCAATACATAAAATCAAACCGACGTTTGGGTTTGTTGGTTTGCCGTTGGTGCAGCATATTTGTCAGGAATTTGAAGATATTTGCCAAAAGGCAAACGCCTCGAATCAATTAAAAACAGAATATCAGCAAATTGTAATTACTTTAGCAAACAGTAAAGACCTGATTGCAAGGGAGTACAATAAGTTGAAAGAATTCAATTCCAATTTTTTATGAAATGGACCTGTGTCATTGTTGAGGATTTGCAGGTAGCCGCCGATTATTTGGCAAAATGCTGCGAAAAAAGTGGCGTGTTACAAGTGAAAGGACATTTTGCCAATGTGGAACAGGCGCTTGATTACCTCAATAAAAATTCCGTTGACATATTGTTTCTCGATGTGGAAATGCCCGGCGCTACCGGGTTCGATCTGCTCGATCAACTGGCCTACTACCCCAAAGTAATTCTTACTACTTCCAAAGAAGAATATGCTTATAACGCTTTCGAATATAATGTCACAGATTTTCTGAAAAAACCCTTCACCTATCAACGTTTCCAGGAAGCGCTTAATAAATTGACCACACCAACCGGTGAAAACAACATCAGCAGCACGGCAACCGATCATATCTTCATTAAATGCGACGGTAAGCTGGTTCGCTTAAACAATGATGATATACTATTCATTGAAAGCATGGGCGACTACGTAAAGTTTGTAACGTTCGATAAAAAGTATATTACCCACAATACCATCAAGAACCTCGAAGAAAAAGTGAACCGGCAATGCTTTATTAAGGTTCACCGCTCTTACATAATAAATATCAATAAGATAGACGATATCCGCGAAAACGATCTGTATATAAAAGGGAACGAAATTCCGGTAAGTAAAGCCCATAAGGCGGACGTATTAAAGCGTTTAAACATCATCTGATCTTCATCGAAACATTCTTTCTGTTTACCGGCATTATGCCCCCAAAGGGCTAATAATTTTCTCTTTGCCGGCCTTCATAACCATCTTTGTTACATCAGCAAACACGAAACGCACACCCTTTAATATACTGTGTAATCTATTTATTAGTGACGGTTATCAATAATAAACCCTATCTCTTAAACGGAAGAGAAAAAAGTGGAATCCAACACTATGAAAACTAGTGTTATCAAAGAATCTCCAGCCTGCTCATGATACGGATTTCATTAAAAGGAATCCCGCCGAAAGGCGGGATTCCTTTTTTATATATGCCGGGCACAGCCTGCCCCAATAAGGGTGCATTGTACACATATTAGGCATTTACTTCATTTACCCGGGTTTTTCCACCTAAAAATCGAAGGTTTCCACTTATTAGTCGAATAAAGTTGAACTACGGACTAAGAATGACCACCTTTGTTTCAAGATCGCAATTCCTGTTAAAAACCAAAAGACCCGAAAGGGGAAATCCAATTCAAAGGCGTCACGGAGCCCGAGATGATCCAAGAAAAACCAAACCCGTTTTATCCAACAATCCATGAAAACCCAAAAAGATCTCCTCGAGAAAAAACCCTAAACAATCCGATCCGATGAAAAGTCCAAACATCTAAATCCAATTATCTGAAGGAGAGCCAAAACAAATCTGAACCTATAGATGAATTAAAATTTACTTAGAGACTACCCAAAGATTAAAGAATTAAAAAACCGCCCCGTGAGGCGGTTTTTTGCTTTACCCCCCTGCCCCCTAAAGGGGAGTTTGGCCTACAATCGAGCAGGTATATGATTTTTAGACTAACGAAATTATGAGCTCACCTGGCTTTCCTAATTACAGATATCCTTCACCTTTATCAACCTTATCAACTTGTCAACATATCAACCCGTCAACTACGTCAACCCGATCTCGTAATGCACCTCTGGGATCTCCACATCGGAAAAGCCCTTTTTAATGAGCCGCTCCCGGAATTGCTGCTGCACATTATATTCACCATGCACCAGGAACAAACGCTTTACAAGCCGGGGATCCTGGCAGGCCAGGAACTGGCTCAGGTCTTCATAATCACCATGAGCGCTCATGCTGTGTATAGCACCAACCTCGGCATGCACTTCGTGCAATACCCCAAATATGTGTACCTCTTTTCTACCCGACAATAACCGGCCGCCTAATGAATCCGGTTCGCAATATCCGGTCATTAATATGGCATTGCGGCTGTTTTCAATATTATTGCTGACATGGTGTTTAACCCGGCCCGCTTCTGCCATACCACTGGCAGAGATGATCACACAGGGTTCGTTGCGAAAGTTCAGCAGCTTCGATTCCTGTACCGTTTTTACAAACCGCAATCCTTTGAAGGCAAATGGGTCCGAATCTGACTCCAGCACTTTTTGAATAGTCTTGTTAAAGTAAGCAGGATATCGTTTAACCAGTTCCGTAGTTTTTACGCTCAACGGACTATCAACAAAATAATCCAGGTCGGGCAGGCGGCGCTCCAGCTCCAGTTGATTCAAATGATATAACAATTCCTGAGTGCGCCCCACACTGAAGGCGGGTATGATCAGCTTGCCTTTTTTCTGCAGGCAGGTCTTTTCTATCCAGGTCAGCAATTGTTCGGGGGTGGTAACATTCAATTCATGCAGGCTGTTGCCGTAGGTTGATTCAAGAATAATATAATCTGCCTGCGGAAAAACATCAGGTGAGCGTAAGATAACATCCCGGTAACGACCAACATCGCCACTGAACGTAATACGAGTCACCTTACCATTCTCTTTTACTTTCAGGTTTACAACGGCACTGCCGATAATGTGCCCGGCATCGGTATACATCAACTCCACAAATTCATCGATCGCATGCCATTGGCCATAATCAACAGTACGCAAATATTGTTTCGCTTCTTCCGCATCATTTACCGTGTACAATGGTTGCAGATAAGGCTGCCGTTCCGCGGCTCTTTTTTTGTTTGCATACTTCACATCATCTTCCTGTATTTCAGCTGAATCCATCATCAGTATTTCCGTCAGCTCTTTGGTAGCCGGCGTACAGAAGATATTACCGGTAAACCCATCTTTGGTGAGCTTGGGAATCAATCCGCTGTGATCGATATGTGCGTGCGATAAAATAAGATGATTGACCTCCGACGGATTAAAGCCCCAATGCCGGTTCAAATTACTGGTAGCCTGGCCAAGCCCCTGGAACATGCCGCAATCGAGTAAATACTTGCGCCCATTGTTCAACGTAAGCAAATGCTTTGACCCCGTAACGGTACGTGCAGCGCCATGAAAAGCAATCTTCATTTATATAAGTTTTTAACGTGAATGGCAATAGCCTCAAACAGTAGCCCGGCTTTTGAACGACCAGGTGATCAAACATTCTGCTACTTTCTCCCCCTCTTTATTGGTTCCTGTTGACGTAGTAACACAAACCTGGGGTTCACCCGTAGCAATGGCCTTTTCAATGGCGCTCAATAATAACGCACCATCTTTACATTCAAAGCGGGTACGTCCCGTAGCTTTTTTAAAATAACTGGCTTCAAACTTTACCACCAGCATAGATACGGCCGGGTTCCGTTTGTATACATGCGCCATGGCCAGCGAGCCGGTGCTCATTTCTGCCGCCATAGCCAGGCAGGCGAAATAGGTAGAACGGAAAGGATTTTGCGAAAACCATTTATAGGGAACGGTTACCACACAATGCTGCCCATCAATTTCCCTGATGCGAACGCCCGAAAAGAATGCAGCCGGCAGCTTCCAGAACAGATATAACCTGAATGCAACCGGATTGCTGAGTAATCGTATGAATTTTTGTGACGGCATATTTTTAAAGATTATCCCAACGCGTAGGGGGAAACCGGTTGTAAAATTTTGTATAGATCTATTTCAACAAACCCTATTCATTTTTATAGGTCTTCGGGTCAAGCGCCTGGGGCGTCCAGGAACTCAGGAACTCCATCACTTTCTGTTTATTATATCCCTCTCCTTCTTCAAGGTAGGCAGAATTCTGCGTGTGTATACGCATCCCGTTTTCATCGAGTATACAAAATACAGGAAATCCAAACCGTTGTGGAAACCCAAGATCAGATAACAGGTCTTTATTGCGGTTCTCGGGACTGTAATTCAAATACAAAACCACATAGCTCGATCTTATCAATGAATCTATTTGCTTATCATTCGAAATAAATTCATGAAAGCGGGCGCACCAGCCGCACCAGTTGCCGCCTATTTGTACAAAAACATATTTGCTGGTCTTCTTTGCATCCGCGATCGCCTTATTCAAAGCAGAATCGGCATTCTCCTTTGGATTGTACAAACTAAATTTATTTACCTGCTGTGCCTGGCTTAATAAAGCACCGCAAATAAAGATGCTCATCCAGAACCATTTTTTCATAGATAGCTGTTAAGGTTTATTAAATGTACTAAGGATAATAAACAAAAAATGCCCCTCGCGGAGCATTATTATTTTATAAAACTTCAATTTGATTCTTCAGCAGGTCCTCAAATTCATCGCGCTTGCGTATGAGGTGGGCTTTGCCATCTTTTATCAGCACTTCTGCCGGTTTCAGGCGTGAGTTGAAGTTGGAAGACATCTCAAAGCCATATGCACCGGCATTATAAAATACCAGGTAATCGCCTTCCCGTACTTCATGCAGTTTGCGGTCCCAGGCAAAGGTATCGGTTTCACAGATGTTGCCTACAACGGTATAGATCCTTTCGGGACCATTGGGGTTGGTGATATTTTCAATATGATGGTAGGCCTCGTAAAACATGGGACGAATGAGGTGGTTAAACCCGCTGTTCACCCCTGCAAATACGGTGGCCGGCGTTTGTTTTACCACGTTGGTCTTTACCACAAAATAACCGCACTGGCTTACCATGTATTTACCTGGTTCGAACCATACCTGCAGTTTTTTACCGCTCTCCTTTTCAAAATTTTTAAAGGCCACGGCCATTTTCTGCCCCAATGTATTTACATCCGTTTCCGGATCATCGGGCTGGTAAGGCACTTTAAATCCACTGCCCAGGTCAATAAACTCCAGGTCGGGGAAATGGCTGGTGATCTCGAACATCACTTCCAGTCCTTCCAGGAACACGCCAATGTCTTTGATCTCGCTACCCGTATGCATGTGCACGCCGGTTACCTTTACTTTGGTGCTTTTTACAATGCGCTCTATGTGCCTGATCTGGTGTATGGAAATACCAAACTTGCTGTCTACATGCCCGGTAGAGATCTTGAAATTACCGCCGGCCATGATATGCGGATTAAGCCGGATGCAAACGGGATAGCTGCCGCCAAACTTGTTACCGAACTGCTCTAAAATGGAGATGTTGTCGATATTGAGATTTACACCCAGATCTTTGGCAGCAACAATTTCCTGGAAGTCTACACAGTTGGGCGTATACAGAATGTTCTTTGGATCGAACCCGGCCTTCAGGGCCAGCTTAACTTCATGAATGCTCACGCAATCCACACCCGCACCCAGGCTATTGATATATTTTAAAATATTAATATTGGTAAGCGCCTTGCAGGCGTAGTAAAACCGGGCGTTGATCTTTTCAAAACCCTTCTTCAGTTTTTCGTATTGCTCTTTTATTTTTTCAGCATGGTACACATACAATGGGGTACCGTATTCATTTGCTAATTGAATTAATAACTCTCTTGATAATTGCTGTGACATAGTATGCGAATATAAGAACAAAACCGCTACTAGCTACACGCTGCAAGTAAAACCAGGAACTCAGAACGGACACAAAAAATGCGCATCCGCCAATTGGTGAATGCGCATTTTCTATATAAATGTTGTAATTACTTTTTTTCTTCGTCCGGCTTATCGTCGGCGTCATCACCCTCGTCATCGCCGGCTTCTTCTTCATCATCTTCAGCGTCTTCTTCGGCCATATTGGGGTCATCTTCCTCTTCTTCAATCAATATGTGTTCTACTATCAATTCGCCATGATCGTCGACCTTGAAGCTGGTTGAGTCGTCCTCGGTATCAGCATCCTCTTCTTCTTCGGGCGTAATGTAGGCTTCTTCCTCTTCAAACCCTGCAGCTTCCTCCTCTTCTTCCTTATTGAAGGTCTCTTCGTCATCTTCGAACGCCTCTTCAGCAATTTCTTCCAACACTTCATCTGCTTCTACATCCAGGGCTTCGGCTTCTTCTTCTATCGCGGCTTCATCTGTGTCCTGTTCGTAGGTATCTTCTGCAATATCTTCAGCATCATCTGCTGTGCTTTCGTCTGTTACATCCAGCGTTTCTTCATCTTCGGTGTTTTCTACCGCTTCTTCCTGTTCACCTTCCGCGCCTTCTTCTGTAAATTCAACTTCGGCGCCGTTTAAGCCAATACCATTCTGTGATGGAGCAACGGCGTCGGCATTTTCCGCAACCTGGGCTTCGCCTGCTTCACTAACACCTGTTGGGCCCACAAAATTGTCGTCGAAGACTTCTTTCAGTTTTGGCAGGTCATCGGTAGTGTTCAAACCAAAATAATCCATGAAGTTCTTGGACGTGGCGTATACCAATGGATGGCCGGGCTGGTTTTCATTGCGACCCGTTATAACGATGAGGTCTTTTTCGAGTAATTTCTGAATAGCATAATCACTGCTTACACCGCGGATGCTTTCAATTTCAGACTTGGTGACCGGTTGCTTATAAGCAATGATACTTAAGGTTTCCAGCGCTGCAGTAGACAGGCGCTTTAAGAATTTATCGCCGTTTAACTGGGCAACGGTTTTATGAAAATCTCTTTTGGTCAGGAACTGCCAGCCACCGCCACTCTCGCGCACTTCGAAGGGATAGAACTCCGCCTTGTATTTTTCAAGAATACCTTCAATGGCAGATTCAATCTGATCGAGCATAATCTTATCCTCCATAAAGCCAAAAGCCTGGTTGATCAGGTCAGTGATCTCCAAAGTGGTCAATGGCTTTTCACTGGCGAAGATTAAAGCTTCTATATGGGGTATCAGGTTGGAAATTTCCATCTATTTAGTTTATGGTTTCTGGTTTATAGTTTGTAGTTAGTCAAAAACACCAAACTATAAACTATAAACTGACTTAACCTTTTAATGCTGCAGCACCACTCACAATTTCTGCAAGTTCTGTAGTAATGGCTGCCTGGCGGGCGCGGTTGTATGCTATTTTATATTGCTTTAATAATTCGTTGGCGTTTTCGCTGGCTTTATCCATCGCAGTCATCCTGGCGCCATGTTCTGAAGCATTGGCATCGAGTACTGCTTTGTATAATTGGGTGTTCAGGATCTTGGGCATCAGCTCAGCGATCAATTCATCTTTGGCAGGTTCAAAAATAAAGTCGCTTTTTTTAGCGCCTTCTTTTTTCTCTACTTTGGGAATGGGCAGAAAACGTTCTACTGTAAACCGCTGCATCGCTGCATTCCGGAACTCACTATACACCAGTTCTATTACATCATATTCCTTTAATTCAAAGGCTTTTACCGCAGCCTGGGCGCAAACCTGCACGTTCTCAAACTTCAAACCCAGGAACATGTCCTTATAAGTTTCGCTAACCTTGTATTTATGTTTCTGGAAAAACTCGGTCCCTTTTTTACCAATGCCCCAGATGTGCACCATACCCTTGGCAGCCTGGGCTGCATATTTTTCCTGGATGGCATTCCGGGCCATTTTTATCACATTGGCATTGTATGCGCCGCACAGACCCCGGTCGCTGGTAATAACGATGAATAACACTTTCTCGGCAGGTCGCTCAGTTGCCAGGGATATGCTTGTATCGCTTTCGGAGCTGCTTACGATGTTGCTCAGCACTTCCTGCAGTTTGCGTGCATATGGACGCATTTGAATGATAGCATCCTGAGCCCTTCTTAACTTGGCAGCACTTACCATTTTCATTGCTTTGGTAATTTGCTGCATGTTTTGTGTAGCCTTGATCTTATTACGAACTTCTTTTAACTGACCTGCCATATTGCAAAGTTGAAATGTTGATCATTTACCAGGGATTTCGCTCTATAACAAATTAAAAATCAACTAAATAGAGTCAATAAACCTACCTGTAGTTTTAATCGGCTGCAAAGGTAGCGGAAAGCGGCCAAAATTCCACGTGCTGTGTAAAATTCCGTGTGGGGTGTGGATTTGATGGGGATGGGGCTTATCCCCGCGGGCACCCTTCTTATACAAAATCCGTAATATATTTCGTTTCGTATATATTAGAAGGCAACACCCCAATTATGCACACCATTTTTGTTACAGGCGGAACCGGCTACATCGGCTCCCGGCTTATTAAAGCTTTGCTGCAAACCGGCGAATTCCGGATAAAGGCACTGGTTCGAAAAGATTCAGTACACAAACTTCCGCCCGGCTGTGAGGTCATTATTGGCAATGCCCTGGATGCAGCTACCTACAGCACGGCTGCCACCCATACCGATACTTTTATTCACCTGGTAGGCGTACCTCACCCGTCTCCATCCAAAATAGCAGCTTTTAATGCCATCGACCTGGTATCGGTTCAACAGGCTGCTGTGGTAATCCGGGAGAACAAACTGCCTCATGTTATATACATGAGCGTGAGCCAGTACCCCGGCCGCATCATGAAAGAATACAGGGAAATACGGGCAGCGGGTGAAGCGTTGTTAAAGGCCACAGGCGCCCAATGTTCATTTATAAGGCCCTGGTATGTATTAGGACCGGGGCATTGGTGGCCGGTAATGCTCCTGCCCTTCTATGCATTGGCCCGTTTAATACCTGCGGCACGTGAACAAAGCCGCCAGCAAGGACTGGTCACTATAAAACAAATGATACGTACCCTTTATTTTGCCCTCCAACACCCACCAGAAAATGATATCCATTTTTATAATGTTCCTGAAATAAAAACGTTCTAGATAAACATGTACATATCCGGTAAACCTACCCCTTCAAGGGTTCACACCACCTTGTACTTATTTAAAGCATTTAACGCATTTGACAGAAATTTTCAGCATTTTTGTTATAAGATATGGCAAAAAAGAAGAAAGCTCAACCCGTTATCCTGATAACGAATGACGATGGCATAACTGCACCAGGAATTCACAACCTGGTAGAAGCAGTCAAGGACCTCGGGAAGATAATAGTCGTAGCCCCCGATAAACCACAGTCTGGCATGGGACATGCCATTACTATTGGTCAACCCCTGCGCCTGAGTTCAGTGTCTACGTTCTTTGAAGGCGTGGAAGCCTACCAATGCTCCGGCACCCCGGTTGATTGTGTAAAGCTGGCAGTAGATAAAATACTGCGTCGTAAACCCGACCTGTGTTTGAGCGGCATCAATCATGGCGCCAATCACTCCATCAACGTAATTTATTCCGGTACCATGTCGGCCGCCGTTGAAGCTGCTATTGAAAGCATTCCTTCTATAGGATTTTCATTGCTCGATTACAGCATCGATGCCGATTTTACGGCAGCCCGTCATTACGCCCGCATTCTTGTAGAGCAAATGTTGAAGAAAACACCGGATAAACATACGGTACTGAATGTAAACTTCCCCGCTGTTGCACCCGAATTGATAAAAGGTATTCGCATTTGCCGCCAGGCCTATGCGAAATATGAAGAAGACTTTGTTGAACGTAACGACCCTAACGGACGCAAGTACTACTGGCTAACCGGTGAGTTCGTAAATTTCGACAAAGGAAGAGATACTGATGTATGGGCGCTTAAAAATAACTACGTGAGCGTTGTACCAGTGCAATTTGACCTGACCAATTATCAACTAAAAGAAAAGCTTGAAAAAACCTGGAAACTGTAATGTTCAAAAAAGATAACCTCCGTTTTGGCATGTTGCTGGGCTTTATTGCCCCTCTGTTAAGCCTTATCGCCTATTATTTTATTAAGTTCTCCCTTTTTAGTGTAGCAGATTTTTTTAGATTTGTAGCTGCTAATAAAAGCCAGATCACAGCCATTTCGGTTCCCTGCCTGGTATTGAATATCGCCCTGTTCACTTTTTACATCAATACGCATCGCGACAAAACCGCCAAAGGTATTTTTGCCATCACACTTGTATATGCGATCGCAGCATTATTGTTGAAATTTATTCTGTAATACTGAAAAACAGCTGCAAGCAGAAAGCCAAAAGGCTAATACAGCAGCACACTGCAAGCCGCACGCTACACGCAAATGCAAAAAGCGAAATGCTGATCTGCAAGAAGAAGCACAGCTGCAAACTTTAAGCCACATACTACAAGCGAAAGCCAAAGGCCCAAAGCTTTAGTGTTCTCCATCGTTGCCTTTATGTCTTTTCATGCGTGAAGCGTGAAGCGAGCAGCGTGTAGCTATTTTCTCTTATCTTTACCCTATGCGTTATTACATTATAGCAGGGGAAGCTTCAGGAGATTTGCACGGCAGTAATCTTATAAAAGAGATCCGGAAATCAGATACCTCGGCAACTATCCGTTGCTGGGGCGGCGATAGTATGCAGCAGGCAGGGGGCGAACTGGTAAAACATTACCGCAAACTGGCTTTTATGGGTTTTTGGGAAGTAGCCAAAAACCTGGGTACCATTTTAAAGAACTTACAGTTTTGTAAAGATGATATCACCAAATACAAACCCGATGCACTCATTCTCATCGACTACCCGGGTTTTAACTTACGCATTGCCGAATGGGCAAAACAACAAGGCTATAAGATCATTTATTATATTTCACCGCAGGTGTGGGCCTGGAAAGAGAACCGCGTTCACAAGATGAAGCAATGCATTGATAAAATGCTGGTGATACTTCCGTTCGAAAAAGAATACTATAAAACCAAATGGAACTGGGATGTTGAATACGTAGGACATCCGCTGGTAGAAGTTGTAGAACAGGCGCAATTGGCGCCAGGCAGCAAACCATTGTCGAGTAAACCAGTGATCGCACTATTGCCAGGCAGCCGCAAGCAGGAAATACTGAAAAAGCTGCCCATCATGCTGGAGGTAAGCCGCATTTATCCTTCTTATCAATTCTATGTAGCCAAAGCGCCGGGGCAGGAAGATAGTTTTTATGAATCGTTACTGGCCATGTACCCCAATGTTTCATCGGTGCGTGATGCTACTTATAATTTGTTGTTACAATCCCGGGCAGCCCTTGTTACATCGGGCACCGCTACGCTGGAAACAGCCCTGTTCGGCGTTCCGGAAGTGGTATGTTATAAAGGCAGTAATATTTCGTACCAGATAGCCAAACGGCTCATTAAGGTTAAATATATTTCGCTGGTAAACCTGATCATGGATAAACTCGTAGTGAAAGAATTAATTCAAAACGAACTAACGCCGGGCAATCTGCGAAGAGAGCTGGATAATATACTCACCAACGAAAACACCCAGCAACAATTACGGAACGATTATGCCGATCTGCGAAAATTACTTGGTCAGGGAGGGCATGCGTCTGCAAGAGCTGCACAGGTAATAAAAGAGTTTTTAACTCCCAATCCCTAAACGGGTCAGCGGTATTACTTCTTCATCACCAACTTCACAATTATAACGATCAGCGCTATCAAAAACATGAACAGCGAGATCCTGTTAATACCGTGCATATAGCGCATCCAGGTTGTATTCGGGGCATTCGGATCACGCTTTTTCAAATAGAAATATTCCTGCAATTGTCTCCAGACTCCCATAATTTATTCACTGATTTTTAGCGATATACAAAATTACGAAAACCCAATGTGATAATTCAATAATGCTTGCCCGTCCGTATCCGCCAACCGGCGGAGAAGGCGGGTGCTAATTAGCTAATGGAAAGCAAGTTAACGCAATACCTGCTACATGCTGCCCTTTGCATGCCGCTCTGTATCTCATTATCACAACCTGTCCCGCTTTAGCGGATCATCATTTCATTACAACCTGTCCCGCTTTAGCGGATTATCAAATTAGTATTCACTTTTTCGGCTGAAATTAACCGTCAGACAGCCCGGCAGTTAATCTATCCTTAAAATTCCCGCATCCATCCCAAAACACGCCTGCTTACCTAAAACCATCAGTAAATTGAAATACCTAAAAACTCATGTATGAAAAAATTCCTGATGGTCCTGATTTTGTCGCCCTGCCTTTGGTTTACTGCATCCCGGGCGCAAGATAAGAGCAAAGGGGCCGCCGCATCCCCGCCAGCGACCGATACAACCAAAAAGAAACCGGCCGGTATTACCGACAAAGTGAAAAGCAGCCGCAAATTCGATGGCCTGTTCACCCTGTACCAGGATACTGCCACCGGCACCGTTCAATTATACGTAAAGAAAAAACAGCTGGGTAAAGAATATATCTACCAAAGTTTTTCTATTAACGGTCCCAACCAGTTATACCTGAACCAAAGCATGCACCGCGCTACGCTGGTATTCAAAGTGCAGAAAGCATTTGATAAACTGGAATTCGCCCGGGTAAATACCCGTTTCTGGTACGACCGCAATAACCCGGTAAGCAAAACAGCGGAGGTTGACAAACCTGAAGCGGTGTTCCTGGTAGAAAAAACTGTTGCCGAAGATGCAGACGGCTACCTCATTAGTGCCGATGGCCTATTCATCAGCGAAAAACTGGATCCGGTAAAGCCGCTTTTTCCACCCGGCATACCGCCAACTGCCATATTTAACCTGGGAAATCTGAACCCGGCCAAATCGCGCTATTCGAACATTCGTTCCTTCCCCAATAATTCCGACATAGTTGTAGACCTCGCATACGACAACCCGGCACCCTACAATAGTGGCACCAACGACATTACTGATGCCCGTTATGTACGGGTACGGATGCAGCACAGCCTGATAGAAATGCCGCAGAATGATTTTCGCGCCCGGCGCGACGACCCGCGTGTTGGTTATTTTTCACAATTAGTAAATGACCAAACCAGCATCAGCCCGGTTCCTTACAAAGACATTATACACCGGTGGAACCTGAAGAAGAAAGATCCTGCCGCTGCCCTCAGCGAACCTGTTGAACCGATCGTTTACTGGATAGAAAACACGACTCCTGAAGAATACCGCCAAACCATCATTGAGTCTGGTTTAAAATGGAATGAAGCATTTGAAAAAGCCGGTTTCAAAAATGCCGTTCAAATGAAGATCATGCCCGATAGTGTGGACTGGGACCCTGCCGATATCCGGTATAATGTTATTCGCTGGGTTTCTTCTGCACAGCCTACCTATGGCGCTATTGGCCCCAGCTTTGTAAACCCCAAGACCGGACAAATCATTGGCGCTGACATAACCATCGAATGGTTCTCGGGAAGCGCTACGCCCATTTTTGATGAACTATATAAAGGGAATGCATCAACCATGAATTTGCAATATCCCGGCATGGACCCGCAGCATGAAGTGAATTGTACCCTGGCCGGTGAACTGAAAAGCCAGTTACTTACGGGTATGACTGTACTTGATGCCACCGGCGCTTCGGCCAACGAAATAAAAGAAATGCACAAGCAGTTTCTCACCTATCTTATAATGCATGAAATGGGGCATACGCTTGGGCTGAACCATAATATGAAAGCCAGCCAGATGCTGTCACCCGCCGAGATCAACAATACAGAGATCACCCATAAGCTGGGCCTGATCGGTTCTGTAATGGATTATCCCGCCATCAATATTGCATTGGACAGAAGCAAACAAGGCGATTATTACACAACCAAAGCCGGCCCTTACGATCTTTGGGCTATCGAATACGGCTACACGCCTTATAACGAAACCGAAGAAGCAGACGGATTGAAAACGATCATTGCACGCAGTACCGATCCCAAACTGGTATTTGGTAACGACGGCGATGACATGCGCGCGCCCGGCAAGGCCATGGACCCGCGCGTAAACGTCAATGAACTTACCAGCGATGCCATCGGGTATGCTGAAGACCGGTTTAAAATAGTGAACCAGACTATGGACAAGCTGGTTAAGAAATATACCAAAGAAGGCCAGTCATATGCTGAATTGCGGTCGCGGTATGGCATACTGCTGAACCAACGCTATAGCATGACATCTGCCGTAAGCCGTTATGTCGGTGGTATTTATATTGACAGAAATTATCCGGAACAGAAACCTGGCGTTAAACCTTATACCCCCGTGGCCCTGACTACCCAAAAACGGGCTATGGAAGTGCTGAGCAAATATGTATTTGCACCCGATGCATTCGATGCCGACGCCCAGGTATTTGCTTACCTGCAGCCACAACGCCGTGGATTCACCCAAAACGGCACAGGCGATGACTTTCGCATAACCGATAACCTGTTGTCAGTGCAGGCCGGCGGCGCCTTATCGCATTTATTGCATGGCGCTACGTTGCAGCGTATCACCAACAGCCGTTTATATGGCAACCAATACAGTGTTGCCAGCATGATGAGCGATTTGCAGAAAGGCATCTTCAGTGCAGATATTGCGACCAACGTAAACGTATACCGCCAGTATTTGCAAACCTATTATGTACGGCAGTTGATATCTATAACTGAATCCCAAAACCAGCAATTCGACGATGTATCAAAAGCCGCCGCTTTATATACATTGAAAAAGATCAAAACGCAATTGACCGCGGCCGTTTCTACCAACGAAGAAACGAAAGCCCACCGGGCCAATCTGTTGTTTATAATCAATAACAGGCTGGAAAATAAATAACCGGTTACTACCACATAGTTTCATGAAAAAAGCCCCCGCCATAGGCGGGGGACTTTTTTTTGTTAACATCAAAACAACACAAGCAGAATTTTACCTGAAAAACCTTGCCAGGGGTAATGTTTTTTTATTCCGGCTCATAACTGCTTTCAATCCTTTTTCAATAGCGTATACTTTATCCCGGGGATCTTCTTCATTAAGGGCTACAGATAGATCGCAATAGCCGCTTTCCAGATTAAATGTCATAATGAGCACGATCACCTTCTGCCCCCAGAAATTAAAGGCATTATTGTGTATCAGCTCAATAGATATTTCCTCTACGTTTTCATCAAATAGTTCATACCCATAATCATCAATGGATCGTAATTTTTCTTTCCCTTCCTGTTTTTGAATGGTAGTAGTAATAAATGGGCTTAGTGGCTTCTCACTTCCTTTCTCCAGATTTAACAGCAGAATACGGGGAATATTGCTGTTAATATAGTTTTCAATACGTTGAAATAATGCTTTGTCAACGGTGTAGGGACCGAGGTGCTTTTGAAGGCTGTAACGTTGCATAGCTCAATTAGTTTTGATATTGATAATTAATTGCTATGCTATTAATCAGAGACCGTTTGCATATTAAATATAATCAACATTTGATATATGCCAAAATAATTTATCGGTCACCGGGGGCCGTTGCCGGGAACGGGTTCGGCAGGGCTTGCGCTTCGGCTTAAGCGACCCCGACGAGTCGGGGGACCGACAGGCAAGCATTATCATATTAGCAGATTCCTCATTTCTCCCCTAACCCTACGTACTACCCTGTACCGTCGGTTAAACAATACGGTCATTCTGCACAAACAGGGTAGCCGAAATTTGCAAAGCGCCTGTTCATAACGCTATTTTTACATCAGAAAGGAAATGAAAAGGCAACGAGGCAACGAGGCAACAAGACAACGAGGCATACAGCGAAAAATACAGGCTCAATCATTTCCAGCATAAAGCTTATCCCTGAAAACCTTAAACCCTTATCAGACCGTATCCTTTGAATAACTAAACCGTAGGATTGATCGCACCCTTGGAGCCCCAACCCGAACCCGTTTGTAATCCGGCACCCGTAGACCCTAAAGGACCTAATCCATGTCCAATCCAATGAAAGATCGCTGAAAACCGCCTTTTGGAAACTTGCCAAAAGACATTGTCCTCTCCGCCTCGGTGGGGAGGATTTTTTTTATACCCCACAGGCCAGCAAGGCGCTTTTGGCGCATGGGCGAAGGTTAATTTCCCACTCCAAAAAACTCAATTTCTGGGGCGCAGGTCCATTTCGCATGGCTTTAATATATTTCCCTGTGGAAATTTTTCCGCTTCTTATAAGCGCAGGTTCATTTACTATAAGAAAAAGTCTTTTCCCATGAGCGAAGGATCTTCGCTCATGGGAAATCGATAATTTCCAGTGAGAAAAAGTTCATCGCCTGGTGGAAAAATCATTTTTTCCACGGCAATCGGAAAATTTCCACTGGCAATTATCCAATTCCCGGAGAAATCATCAAATTCCCGTTGGAAATTATATATTTCCCGCAGGCAATTATCCATTTCCCGCGGCTGCAACATAATTTCCATCGGAAAAAACATATTTCCCATTGGAAATACATTTTTTCCGGTAAGAAATGAATCGTTTCTCACTGGAAATTTTGACTATCACCCTGGCATTCAATCCATCTCTTATTGCGAACCCGGTAAATGCGTTACATAATAGATTTCGGATCGTTAGTTGGGAATACCTTGATCCGCATCATGGTGGCAATGGAAAGGGCCCGCTGTTTTATGAGTTCGGCCATATCGCCTTCAAACAGTTCATCAACCGTGGCATTAAACAACTGCTGCCACCGGTCAAAATGGGCTGCGCTCAACGGCGATTTCTGATGCAGTTGAACATGGGCCGCCATGGGATTACCCTTAAAACTGCCGGTTTGAAAGAGGATATTCTCCCAAAAATCATACATGCGCGGTAAATGCTGCTCCCAGTTCACCCGGGCCACATCATTGAAGAGGTACCCGATCGTTTCATCGGCACGTACCTTGATGTAAAAGGTATCTACAAGTTCTTGTATATCTGCCCTATTGCTAATGTCTTTCTTCATAAATCTTTACGGTTAAATTTTCTTACCGACCACCACAAGGGCATATACCCCCAGGCAATCATGATCAAAACAGTGGTCGCCATTCCCCATCGATGGCCAAAGAAATCCAGGAAAACAGCACTGGAGGCGCCCATTAAAGCGGACACATCGAGCTTCAGCAATATCAGGATACGCGCCAGGTCGATAGGATTTAAACAACTGAACACGACCATTGGTTTTTCCATGGGATAATCCATAAACTGGAACAGCAGGAACAACACAATGCCATCAAAAATAAGGGTAAAATAAAACCATAATAAAATAGCAACACCAATTCCTTTTGCTTTATCGCGGGTGAGAACCGAAGCCAGCAATGCAATAGCCACAAAAACAATGGTTATCAGCAAGCCCATAGCTGTCATCATAAGCCCCACATCTGCCGGCGCATAAATGAGCACCGGTAACCCACAGCCCACTAAAAAGGCCATGCACATAGAGGAAGCCAGCCCGGTAAATATGCTCAGCCAGATGTTGACGCGCCGCAACGGTTGCGAAACCAGCAGCTCAATAAACTCGGCCGCATTATACACGTATATGGTTGCAAATACAATGCTCACGAGGGGAACAATGATCAATACCAGGTTCAGCAGGCTTAGTATACCTTTTGAGGGATTGTCTTCCAGGTTGAACACACTCATGGATATCACGGCTAAAAACAGCGTATAGGCAATGATGATCCTGTTGCGTAACAGATCGAGCAATACGTATTTAATGATCTTTTTCATGGTTGTAGTTTTATGTTGCCGAAGTCTCCATCACATGGGCAATGGCCCTCGACAATTTCTTTTCACCCGTATCTTCCTGTAACTGGTTGAGCGATTTATGAAATCGCAGTTGTCCTTCTTCCATATAAATTACTTCGGTCACTATATCATCAAGATCGCTCAGGATATGCGAAGTGATCAGCACCAGTTTGCCCTGTTGCTTTTCTTTCCTGATCTTGTCCTTTAATATTTCGGTAGAAAGCGGGTCCAACCCGGCGGTTGGTTCATCCAGGATCAATACATCGGGATTAAATAAAAAAGCCAGGGAAGCGCTTACTTTTTGCCGGGTGCCGCCCGACAGGGTGCCCATCCGCTTATTCATCATGCCATCGATCTTAAACAAATGAATAAGCTCTTCATCCAGTTGTGTCGATGATCGTTTGCGAATGTCTTTCATCATATCCAGCACCTGGGCAATCGTCATATTTTCAGGATAACGACCTATCTGCGGCATATAACCAATGGCCGAGCGATATTGCCAGTTATGGGCAATGTTCTGCTGATTGAAAGTAATAAAGCCGCTATCGGGCACCACCATGCCCAGCAGGCATTTGATAAAAGTGGTTTTACCCGAACCGTTCGGCCCAATGAGGGAGATCGTTTGTCCTTTATTACAGGTAGCGCTTACGTTATCGAGCGCTTTTAACTTCGCAAATTGCTTGGTAACGTTGGTTGCAATGATCATGAGCTGATATTTTTAATGGCTTTCATCCGGGGCTGATTGTCTTTCAGGTTCTCCGGAATAAAACCAGGAATTGTTTTCTCCGTTTTGTCGAGCAGGGTGGTGATAAAGCTCCGGAACAACATCATGGTGACCGGGTTCCGTTCTGCAATCATCGCATACAAACTCACGGGTCTGTAAGGCACATCTCCTACCCCATCCCGATTCAGATCGTAGCCCTCGTATTTATCCCAGTAATTGCTGTTGAAACTATTCAGCACCAGCGACCCATTGGTAGCTACATCAAAACTGTTCCCCTGGAAATTGTTGGTGGTGACGGTATTGTCGCTACAACTGGCCTGTATCTTCAACGCCCAGCCGTTATTATCAAAAACATTTTGGGCGATCATAATGCGGTTGGTGCCTTCCATATAAATACCAGTAGTATTGCGTATAAACCGGTTATGCTCGATACGGCTGTCGGAAATTTCTTTTAATAAAATGCCGTAGGCAGCGGCGCCCCAGTTTTCCTGAAACGTATTCTGCTGCATGTTCACTCCTTTCGAGAACATGACCGCTACACCGGCGCCATTATCTTTAAACAGGTTACCTATATAGGCATCGTCGTTTGAAAACATAAAATGCAAACCATACCGTACGTTACCGGTACTGATATTGTTCTTTATGAGGGAATGGGTTACAAATTCAAAGTAGATCCCATCGCGATGGCCCTTGATCGTATTGTTCGTGATCACCATGCTATCGCTCTTCCAGCAGTGAATGCCATTGGCGGAAGTAATTTCATTTACGGCATTTGAACGCAGATCGTTATCAGATATAGTACAGCTGGTAGCATGCTGGCAATAGATGCCGAAGAAAGTATCATACAGCCTGTTCTTACGTATGGTAACGTACCGGCTGTTGATGATGCGAATGGCGGCAATATCATTGTATCCTGAATAACCGGAATGCTGTATGGCAAATCCTTCTACCACTACCTGGTTGCTTTTGATGATCATGATCTCATATTTCTTTTGACCATCGAGCACCGGATAACCAAGACCTTTTATGTAAAGCGGTTTATTAACGATGATGGTTGGCTGCCGGTATACACCTCGTTCTACCGTGATCGTATCGCCCGGCGTTGCGAGGTCAATCGCCTCCTGAAGCGATTGCAACGGTCCTGCCGAACGAACGATCCAGGTTTTGGCATTTGCCGTCATTGCCAGCACAATGAGGCCTATGGCCAGGCAGCTATTTTTCATATGGTTAATCAGCAATTTCATTCCATTGTACATTTGTACCATTCACTTGTTGTTTACATTGTTCCCTGTTTGCTTCAGATATAAAAGCAGCGGTGTTGCTGCCCATTGGGCTGTGTAGGTCGTTACTGTGTAACAGGAAACTCTGTTTGGCCTGTACAAACTTTTTGGGAGAAGCGTATTCCAGCAGGTAAATGCCTGCCACATTGGTTTTCTCTGATTGTGCGGATTTTAAAAACGAGGTAATGCAGTGTATGTCATCAAACTTATACACCTTTCCTTTTTGGGTGATGACCTCACCGCCAAACCGCTGATCTAAAATGGTCATCTTGCAAAAGTCGCAGGCATCCTTGCCAAATTGAATAGGCTGTGGTCCGGAGCTGCAACTGCTGCCAAAAACCATAATAAATACAGCAGCAGTGGTTAATGTTCTCCTTATATTGGTAAACGACTGATTGGTTTTTCTACGTAATTCCCGCCATGCAAACAACACGAGCAGCGCGCCAACACCGGCAAAGATCCAACCACCGGCATCGGGTACAGACCAGGCGCCGAAATTGAGTAACTGTTTATACCCGATCAATGGAGGTTGATAGCTCATGCCCGGCACCTGTATAGGTGCTGATGGGTCCAGATTATGGCCATAGTTATATTCCCAATGGTAAAAATCAACCATGGCTACCAGCGCAAACAACAGGTAACCTACTACCCAGGAAACAAAGATCCATCTCCGGTTTATAAGTGCCGCTAACAATCCAAACAACACAAAGGCGCCGATGATATACGGCAACACGGTAAATTCAACAAAATCCTTTTCATGCAGTGTGCGCATGCCGATATAGTGATTTAACCCATTCACGACATCTACATCGCCGCCCAGCTTACTGGCATATATTTTCAACACCAGTCCTTCGGGGTATTGCGGGGCCGAGAGTTCGATACGCCAGATGGGCAAGAACAATACACCTATCAGCGACAGGGCGCACACCCATGTTATAATTCTTGCAGTAGCAGATAACCTGTTGTTCATAACAAAACGTTTACTCTGTTTTTCCCAAACTAAAACTGATGGGCACATTATTTCCGGGAGCCGATACGCGGATATAACCACTCATCTCCTGGTGCAAAGCGCTACAGAAATCGGTACAGTAGAAAGGATACACGCCGGCTTTTTCGGGTACCCATTTCAGGGTTTGTGTTTCACCCGGCATAATCAACAATTCGGCATTGTTGGCGCCCTTTACCGCAAAGCCATGCGGAATATCCCAATCCTGCTCCAGGTTGGTAATATGGAAGTATACTTCATCGCCTACTTTCACACCTTCTATGTTATCCGGGGCAAAGTGACTGCGGATAGCGGTGCCATATACATGCACCTTATTTCCTTCGCGTACAACTTTTGATTCTTTCTCGCCTTTGGTAACGTAGGCATTGTTGTTTTCATCGATCTTGTATAATTTGACTGAGTTCTTCGAGATGAGATCGGCGGCTATTGCCTGTGCATAGTGCGGTTCGCCTATTGTAGGGAAATCAAGGATCAGCTGCATCTTATCACCGGTAATGTCGAACAACTGCGCACTTTGAGCCAGTTCAGGACCAGTAGGCAGATAGCGGTCTTTGGTGATCTTGTTATAGGCAATTACATATTTGGCGTTCGGTTTACGGCTATCGCCACCTGGTATACAAAGGTGACCGATGGAATAATACGTAGGCACGCGGTCGAGCACTTTCAGGTCTTTGATATTCCATTTCACAATTTCAGATGATACAAAGAAAGATGTGTAGGCATTTCCTTTTCCGTCAAATTCGGTATGCAAAGGCCCCAAGCCTGGTTTTTGCACTTCACCGTACAGCGCAGCTTCGTATTTAATGACAGGTATGTGTTCGAACTCTCCATCATAAGCTTTATCGGCAATGGCCTTTTGTATTTTGGTATAAGAGAACACAGGTACAAGTGCTGCCAATTTACCGCTGCCTACAATATATTCACCGGTTGGGTCAACATCGCAACCATGCGGTGATTTGGGACAGGGAATAAAGTAGCAGATATCTTTTAATACAGCCGGATCAAGTACGGTCACTTCGTTGAGGACCTCTGATTTGGCGGTATGCGATCTTTCATCGTACCGGCTGCGGGTATACTTCACCGATTTCTTTACGCCTTTGCCTGCTTTAAGGTACTCTTCCGCTTTTTTCCAGTTAACGGCCAGAATGAAGTCCTTATCACGCTGGGAAGCATTCACTTCCAGCAAGGTATTAGCCTGTTCTGAATTATAGCAGCTAAAGAAGAACCAGCCGTGGCTTGGCCCTTTACCCGCATGGCTCAGGTCGAAGTTAACGCCCGGCGTTTGCAGTTGAAAGGCAATATCCATATTACCAGAAGTCTTGTCAACACTGATAAAACTCAGCGAACCTTTGAAATTCTGTTTATAGGAGTTGATGGGTACATCCTGGTTCTCACCTATAGGAATACTGAACCGGGTGCCGGCCACAACGTATTCCGTGTTCTCAGTAATAAAAGGCGAAGAGTGGTTCCCTGCACTGTTGGGCAATTCAATAATTTCAGCAGTACGGAAAGTTTTCAGGTCAACACGCGCAACGCGGGGCGTATTATTGGCATTGGCAAATATCCAACGGCCATCAACTTCTCCATTGGTTTGTGATAATTCGGTATGGTGCAGATCGTCCCAGGGCACAAAACCATGTGAGGTGTTCAACATGCCTTTGGAGTTCTCACTATAACCATATCCTTTTTCAGGATCAACGGAAAAAACAGGAATAACGCGCAACAGGCGACCGGAAGGCAATCCATAAACAGAAAGCTGCCCACTAAAGCCGCCGGAAACAAAATTATAAAACTCATCGTACTTACCAGGCGCAACATACGCTTTGGCAGCGGCGCCACCGCTTACGGCAGTAGCCGCGTTGTTGGGTTTACAGGCCGGCAGCCAGGCAGCGGCGGCCAATGATATTAAGAGGAACGTTTGATTGAAGGGTTTCATATATTCTTTTTATTTGGAGACTATTTTAAAATTTGATCCTACTTCACCCCATCATTCTTGCGCATAAACTCATACACACTGAATGCTTCTTCATCGGTAAGGTTTTGATTGGGCATACGCACCAGGCACACTTCAAGCATTGCCTGTGCTTTGGAATCTTTCTGCAACATTTCGTCGGGGTTGGTTGCAAAATTCAGTATCCACTCAGGTTTATGCCTTGCTGTAACTCCTTTCCAACCTGGTCCAACCAACTTTTCATCGCTCAGTTTATGGCAGGATGCACACTTTACATCATATACTTTTAATCCGGCTTCGGCTTTAGCAGCATCGAGGGTAGGACTAATAGTAACATTGGTGAATTTTCCGGCGCCCCGTGCAGTATCATATGCAGGCGTTCCTGTTTCGTTGGCAGCTTCTGCAGCCGGCGTTTCTTTTTTAGATGCATTGCCCGAGCAGGCATATATACCAACAGCTATACTCAGTATCAGAATCATTTTTTTCATACCTAATATATTTTGATTGTATTACAACGCAAGATTACACTAAGGTAGAGGGGGTATTTATGATCGCAATCATATACAACACCGGTTAACCTCAGTTTACCGTATAACACTTGTAGCGACTGACTTTCATCATGTGTTTACCAGTACGTCGTTTTTGTTGTAAAACCTCATCCTGCATTGGGTTGCAGACGTTACCCTCGTTTATAGCAGGTACAGAACAACTTTGCCGACTGATGTAAATCATGTGCAGTTTTGTATTAGATCATACACATACCTGGCTCCCTGGTTTAGTTTTGATACCGTTAATAACTCTACTATTATGATCGATATTGACCTGCTGCTCACCTGGGGTGCTACCTATAAAAAAGTACAACAAGATGAAATCATCTTTCATGAAGGAGGCTGTGCCAATTTCTATTACCAGGTAGTGAGTGGCTCGGTACGTTGGGTGAGTATTAATGAAGAAGGCCGGGAGTTTATTCAACTGATGGTAGAAAAAGGAGAAAGTTTTGGCGAACTGCCATTGTTTGATGATGGGATGTATGCAGCCACTGCCATAGCTGATGAAGACACGGTGATCATCCGGTTGCATAAGAGTAATTTTCTGCAACTGCTAAAAGATAACCCCGAGATCCATTTTGCGTTCACCCGGTTAATGGCTGAACGCATGCGTTTTAAATTTCTGACTATTCGTGAACTCGCTTATTATAATCCCGAACACCACATCAGTACATTGTTGAATTACTTCAAAAAGAACCACAAGCATACCTGTCCGAATTGCAAACAGATAAAGTTGACCAGGCAGCAAATTGCCGATATGACCGGCTTACGTGTGGAGACCGTTATCAGGGCCATGCGTCACCTGCACGATAAAGGAGAATTGATCATTGAGAAAGGAAAAGTGTATGCACTCTAAGGGCCTCTCTTCCCACAACATTGATCCACACTTTTCAAGGGTATAATAATTGCAGCCTTAGGACGGCAAGCACTGTTAAAAGAAATTGAACCCTGCCCACATTATTTCATATCTAAACAACTTTACTATGGCTATGCAATCTAACACGCGATCTCCGGAATCAACTCCCCGCTCTTCGGTTATGCCCGATTCCAAACTACATCAATTTTTTATGCAACAGTTGCAGGATGTTTACTGGGCAGAAAAGAAACTGGTAAAAACATTGCCCAAACTCGCTGAAGCGGCCACTTCAAACCGGTTGAAGCAGGCATTTAACGATCACCTTGAACAAACCATTAATCATGTTACGCGACTTGAAAATATATTTGGACTGATGGGCGCAGAACCCAAAGCCCTGAAATGCCCGGCGATGGCGGGTATTATAGATGAAGGCGCAGATATTATTGATGAAACCGATGAAGGCAGCGCTCAACGGGATGTAGGATTAATATTTGCAGCCCAGAAAGCAGAACATTATGAAATAGCCACCTATGGCGGGCTGGTTACGTTAGCCCGTACCATGGGCCATGATGATGCGGCCGAGCTGTTAGATCAAACCCTGTCAGAAGAAAAGGTTACCGACAGCCTGCTGACTAAAATTGCAGAAGAAGATGCCAATGTGAAAGCAAATAATGAAAGGTTCGACAGCTGAGTTATGCTAAATGCTTAACGCTTAACGCCTAATATAAAAAACGCCTGATGCCGCTTAAAGCCGCATCAGGCGTTTTGCATTCTTATCCACATCCCGGACCTTCTGCCCTTGCGTTTCGTGTTCAGCGTTAACGAAATTATAAATAATGGATTTATGATATACTAAGTGGCAATAAGTATCCACCTTTAATAATATCCACAGTTGTAATTCGTTTTTCAATTGTGCGTTAATATTGTATCATTAAGAGGCAGTAATGAAACTTCAACCATCTGATCAATTAACCAACACCCAGGTAAAAAACGGGTTGCATTTAATATTAAAGGATGGCCTGGCTACAGAGACCATGAACACCCTTACAGCAGGTACCTTCCTGGTTGCCATTGCTTTGTACATGGGCGCCTCTAATATTCAGATTGGTATACTGGCCGCATTACCCACTTTCACCAATATATTTCAACTGGTATCTGTTTATCTGGTGCAACGATTCAATAACCGGCGCGCCATCACGGTAACCGGCGCTATCTGCGCCCGTATTCCTTTGCTGGTGATCGGTATACTACCATTATTATTTTCCAATAGCGCCAGCGTTTCAGCCCTTATCTTTTTATTGTCGTTCCAATACCTGTTTGCGTCTATTGCCGGCGGCAGCTGGAATGCATGGATGCGCGACCTCATTCCCCAACAAATACTGGGCAGTTATTTTTCGCACCGCAGCCGCCTGATGCAAATTCTGAATGTTACGCTCAGCCTGTTCATTGCCATGAGCGTTGATCATATAAAAGAACATTATCCCACGCATGAGATCACTGCGTATGCAGTTATGTTTATCATCAGTGGCCTTACCGGTATGTGGGGCGTTTATGCCCTGGCCCGTACGCCCGAACCCAAATCAACACCCATTAATGATAATATTGTAAAACTGTTCAGCAAGCCGCTTACTGTACCTAATTTCAGAAAACTGCTGGTTTTTAATTCCTGCTGGATCTTTGCCTTCAACCTGGTTACGCCTTTCTTCGCGGTTTACATGATGAAGACCCTGGGGCTGCCGCTGGTATACGTTATCTGTTTGAACATTGTTAGTCAGGTGAGCAGCATTACTTCTATAAAACTTTGGGGAAGATGTTCGGACCGGTTCAGCAATAAAACCATTATCCGTATTTGCGCCCCGGTTTACATTGGTTGTATTATGGCCTGGTCGGTAATAGGCATTATGAGTCCCGTAGTAATGTTGCCGCTGTTGGTGGTTATGCATATACTGATGGGCGCTTCCAATGCCGGCATTACGCTTGCGTTACAGAATATCGGGTTAAAGCTGGCGCCTGCCGAGGAAGGCATTGTTTACCTGGTTACCAAAAATATTGTTACCGCTGTATTTTCAGCCACCGCTCCCCTCGCGGGTGGTTTACTGGCCGACTTCTTTACCAGTCATTTTGTGATCAATTTATTTGGCCGCGGACAATGGAACCTGTTCTTTATGGCCGGCGTTGCGGTTGGTATACTATCGCTGAAATTATTAAAGGAAGTAAAGGAAGATGGCGAACTGGATAAAAAATTGCTGGTCGCCGAACTACAGCATACCTTCAAAAAGCGGGTACGTTACTGGCATCACATGCCATTGTTACACCGTTGGTTCTATTTAAGGACCGCCGTAGTATTTAAAAAAGCACTCTCATTTGACTTTGATGATCTGATACAATTCAGAGGATGGAGTGAGAAGAAGAAGTAAAGTTAAAAAGTTGATAGAGGTAATAAAGTTGATAAAGCGAATAATTCAAAGTTGTATCCCTGTATCAACGATATCAGCTTTATCAACCTTATCAACCAGACCTCGTCAATCAGGTATCCCTACTTGCCTTTATCAACACTATCAACGTTATCAACTTCCTCCACCGGTATCGCCTCATGATGCACATCATGGATGTATTGCATTTTCAGGTGATCGTAAAATGAATGCCGGTCAACTACATAAGCGACCAGACTGGCTACCATACCGGCCAGCAACAGGTGAAAGATAACATTGTGGCGATCGGTCATTTCAAGCACCAGGATGGCTGATGTAAATGGCGTACGGGTTACGCCGGTGAGAAAACCCACCATACCAGCCAGTATCAGCAAATTCACATTTGTAGGAGAAACATGGAACCAGTCGCCCATCACCGCTCCAATGCTGGCGCCTGCAGTTAATGCGGGCGCAAATACCCCGCCCGCGGCACCGGTAGTAAATGATAATACCGGCCCCAACATACGTACAATCGGCATATACCAGGGCAGGTGTTTATCGGCTGTAAACAAGGCATGCGTCATGATCTCTTTACCTGAGCCCAATACGCTGACATTTACAAAAAACGCCAGAGTGGCCAACACCAAAGCACAACCGGTAATGTATAATACCCTTTTAGGAATGGAAGTCAATGACCGTGTCCATTTCATGATAGATAATATCACCCGGGCCATACTGCTGCCCATAATACCGGTTACAATACCCACTGCAATAACACCGAAGAAAATATAGCCTGATAAATTACCTACATCGGGATAGCCCAGATACAGATAAGGCCCCAGCAAACCCTGCGCGGTTAACCCGGCAATGATCACTGCGGTGAACAAGGCTGTTTTAAAATAGCTGATATGGGTGCGTGTTACTTCTTCCATGGCAAACACCACACCACCCAGCGGCGTATTAAAAGCCGCAGCCAGTCCTGCTGCTGCGCCGGCCATGATCATATTTCGTTTTGATATTTTCGGCCACCAGGAAGGCAGCCATTGGTTAACGGCTCTGAAGATGGAACCCGCCATTTGAATGGTAGGTCCTTCCCTGCCCACAACGCCACCGCCAAACACCATAATTATGCTGGATAGTATTTTAATGAAGATAATGCGAATGCTCAACAGCTTTTTAACCTTATCAATGTATTTGGGAGTAGCCAGTTCAACAGCTGCAATCACCTGCGGAATACCGCTGCCACGCGCAGCCGGTGCAAACTTATACACGAGCCACCATGCAGTTACAAAACAAACGGGCATAACAATAAAAAGCAACCAGGCGCCATGATGTATTATCCATTCCGTTCCCATTTCGGCCCAGGAAAACAATCTGGCATATAACACGGCGACAAGCCCAGTGATAAATGACGCTATCCAAAAGGGAATGGCTTGTAATAAATTGTTCTTGAACCGTTCGTTGTGCAACCGGTCGTACACGCGTTTCATCCGGTTACGTACTGCGCTGATGAGTTTCTTCATAATAAAATTCAAACCCTGTTACTGACAAAAATACCTGGTCCCCGATGAAGTCGGGGTGACCGGGTTTACCGGTATGGCATGCATGGTAGAAGATGAATAAGCGTAAACAGGCTGGTTTCGCCGGCAAAGATACTGCCCGTGCTACGAACCGGAGATTAAAATGACATGAGAAAATGGGGTAAGAAAGACAGCATACAAAAAAACCCGCCTATAGGCAGGTTAATCTTTGAAAATCATATAGATCGAATGCGCTTAATAAGGATAAACATTTGAAAGCGCAAATGCGAGCCTAAAAGCTCAGCCCCACGCCTGCCAGTACATTAACTTCGGCCAGCTTGTATTTTATTTTTTCCGTTCTTGCGGGAACGGTATCACCATTTGGAAAAGTAAAAGCATTAAACGTGTACTCTTTTTGCGGCGTTCCATTAAAGGAATTAACATCTATCAGCAGATGCAGTTTTTTGTTTAATTTATACTTCAAGCCTACACTTACCTGGTAACAAAAGGCCCAGGATAAGGAGGTTTTCTCCGTTTTGCCAACTGCATACATTCCATTTTGATCATATGCCTGATAGCTATACTCGGGTACAGCCGTTTTGCAGACTCCGGCGGTTAGTTTTGTTAGCAGCACAAGATCCTCAGCAGATGTTAATGGGGTGACCAGAAAACCGCCGGCCATCAGTTTTACAATCTTCCAGCTTTGGGTTTCAACATCTACCCTTGAAGTCAGTCTGCCGCTAGAAATGTAAGACTGTTTCATATATTCTTCATATCCCGACGCATCCTGTGCATGTACACTGTATCCCGACGTTAGCAATAATCCGAAAGATTCATTTAAATAATACCCAAATGAACCCTGAGCACTCACTCCTGTTTTGGCTAAACCGGCAGGTTGATTATCATCAGTAAAACCTTTATATGGCTTATCAGCAAATTTCCCAATAGGAATAGAAGGGCCAACGGACAGTTCAACAAAGAATTTGGACTGTTCTTTCTGGGCATGCAGTATACAGGAGATCAAAAGTAAGCAGGATGCTGTATTCAATTGTTTTTTCATAGAGGTTGTTTAATAATGCGAGCCTAAAAATTCAGCCCGATACCGGCCAGTACATTTATTGAGCCCAGCTTAAATGCTCTTTTTTCAGTACGGGTTCGGTAGGATATGCCTGTACCAATGGGAACAGGCTCATTCGTCATATAGGTCATTGTTTTTTCCGGCGAAGCATTAAAGGAGCTAATGTCTAAAAGTGCGTACACTTTATTGTTCAATTTATATTGTCCTTCCACACTTACCTGGTAACAAAACGACGTCTTTAATGCCGTTTTACCCTGATACCCTTCAGCATACATGGATCCGGAAGGGATGGATCCGGAAGGGATGGATCCAGGAGGATATATGCTACTGGCTTTATAGCTAAAGCCGGGGATAGCAGTTTTACAAATACCGGCTGCCAGTTTCGTAAGCAATTTAATTTTCGATGATGAAGTTAATCGCGTGATCCAGAAAACGCCGCCCATTACCTTTTTCACCTTCCATTTATTGGTTTTTGCGTTTACGTTGCTATATCCGCTGAGCCAATACCTTCTCAGGTAATCTTCGTAGCTGGAAGCATTTTGTTTATTCTCACTATATCCACCCATTAGCAAAACGCCTATGGAGCTGTTTATGTAATACCCTACGGTTACATTCCCTACCCATCCCAGCTTAGCTAATCCGTCGGGGTCCTTCTCATTTAAATTTGTATATGATTTACCGGCAAACTTCCCAATAGGAAAGGATGGACCAATGCTTAATTCAACAAGGAATTTGGGTTGCTTTTTTTGGGCATGCAACGAGATAATAAATACCAGGAAACCGGTTAGAAGGGTTACTGTTTTTTTCATGACTTTTATTTATAGGTATTATCGTTCTTTAAAACCGCACGCCTATTCCCACCAATGCATTTACAGTGGCCTGTTTGTATTTATTTTTTACCGTCATAACTGTTCCTGGTACGCCTGGGGAAGTTACCGGGTCGGGATAAATAGTATAGGTAAACTCTTTTTTGGCTGTTGTATTAAAGGAGCTGATATCTAAAAGCGCATACCAGTTGGGGCTGAAGGAATACTGTAATGCAACGCTCACCTGGTAACAAAATGACCAGGGTAGCGGCGTTTTCGTATAGTTACCACCGCCAATATAACTTCCGCTTAGATAAGAGCCGGACCAGTTGGATTTTGGAATAGCCGTTTTACTAACACCGGCGCTCAGCTTTGTGAGCAAAACCAGTTCAGACTCCGATGTTATTGGGGTTATCAAAAAACCACCAGCCATCATTTTTACTGTCTTCCATTTTTGTGTTTCAACCTGGGTCACTACTATATTATTAAAAACTCCTTCAAAATAATCCTTGTAAGCATTCTCATCCTGTTGATGTTCGGTGTAACCCGTCGATAGTAAAAGCCCTACGGATTGATTTAAATAATAACCTAAAGAAAGATGCGCACCCAACCCTGGTTTTGCAAACCCGGGTATTTCATTCTTATCATTATAAGATGTTGCGGCAAATCTGCCGAGGGGGAAAGAAGGACCGAATGACAATTCAGTCAGAAACTTAGGTTGCTTTTTCTGAGCATGTAAAACAAATGCAAGAAACAGGAAACCGGTTAACAGTGATACTGTTTTTTTCATAACTACAAGTTTAGGGTAGTCTGATCCCCTGGCGTTTCCCTTAGCCAAACTGGTTATGATCTGCAAGATAGAATTTATTCCGAAAAGGCAATAACAGATTTTGTTAGTGGCCATGATGGTCACTAACGATAACAGGGAGGACTGTACCAACCAGGAAAAACATATGGTTGATACTGCACGCAGACGGATTTACCATCCGGGAGATCGGATAGCACAATAAATTTTCGGGTGAAGATTGCAATAGATCAATGTTCATAAAAACGCCTTGCCGATGGGATTATTCAACAGCAAGGGGATGTGATTTCCAGCGCTCCAGCTTATGTATGTTACGGGTAAAAAAACCGGTCAGGAAACCAGGAAAGCCAACTTCTTTTAGCTTACCCTTTACCCGTTCCTTCATATCATCAACTGTAATGTTGCGCACTGTGAATTTCCCATCCTGGAAACAGTGAATGCAATACATCGTACTTTTGGTGCCATCCGCATGGGTACCACCAATTGCCTTTTTCATCGGCATACCGCAGGATTGACAGCTTTTGTAGGCTCTTTCCATAACAGTCGATTTAGAATATTTCTAATTTACAAAATTCCTGCACATGAACGATCATTAGTGAGCAATTGTTTCTATTTTTTTTAATAATTACCAGGCGCTGGGGCATTATTTGCCCCCATTGTGAGTATTTTACGCATTTTGAAGGCTCCCTTCAAAATCGGCGATCCTGGCGGTTTTAATGCAATTTGAACAGCTGTTGCAACGCTAAAAGGATTTTAAAGCAAAACGGGGAAGAAACCGTATACTGGTATCTTCCCCGTTCAAATTATAATTAATGTGTTATTCTTATATTTCTACACGTTTTTCCTTCGGCACCAGGAAGTGCATGATCATCCAGGCCAGCAGGTAGGCTCCACCACACACAGCAAACATAATATAATAAGCAACTTCAATTTTCCCTATGCTGCGATAGTGCACAAACAGGTTTTTCTGAACAGCGGCAGAAAGCAAGATGCCACCTAATGCACCGAACATTCCACCAATACCGGTTACGGAACCTGTTGTATGCTTGGGGAACATATCACTCACCGTTGTGAAGATATTAGCGCTCCATGCCTGGTGGGCAGATGCAGCTATACCAATGATGATAACGGCAAACCACATGTCAACGCCACCAGCAAGCTGTGCAAAGATGATAGGAATAACAAAGAAGGCATAAATAAGCATGGATGTTTTACGGGCTTTGTAAGTTGCCATGCCGCCATTGATAAATTTCATAGGCAACCATCCGCCAAATACACTTCCCACTGTAGACATAGTATAAACCACGGCTACCGGCAATGATACTGCTGTTCCTTTTAAACCATATTCACTGCCCAGGAAATCGGGTAACCAGAAAAGATAGAACCACCAGATAGGGTCGGTGAGCAATTTACCAACGGCAAAGGCCCAGGTTTGTCTGTAAGTGAGCAATTTAATCCAGGATACACTTGGCTTTACCTGTTCCAGCGCGGGGGTTTCATCTCTATCACTGTGTATGTATTCATATTCAGCTTGTAATAATTTCTTTTGCTTTTTGGGTATTTCATAATACATGAACCATAAGATCAACCAGAAAAATCCTAACGCACCAGTAATAATGAATGCCCATTGCCAACCTAATGTTACCACGATGTACGGTACTGCTATAGGCGCCACAATAGCTCCCACATTAGCACCGGAATTAAAGATACCCGTTGCCAAAGCTCTTTCCTTTTTGGGGAACCATTCTGCTACGGTTTTAATAGCGGCAGGAAAGTTACCTGCTTCAAATACGCCGAGAAAGGCGCGGGCGACACCAAAACCTAAAACCGTATTGACGGCTGCATGCGCTACAGCAGCTACGCTCCATAAGGTTGTAGCTATGGCATAACCCATCTTGGTACCCAATTTATCGATCACCCGGCCGGCAAGTAATAAACCAATAGCATAGGCAATTTTAAAAGCAATCTCCACATCGGTATAATCGCCATCATTCCATCCCAATTCATTGGTGAACGTTTCTTTCAACAAACTGATAACGGCACGATCGAGGTAATTGATAGTGGTGGCAAAAAAGACAAGGCCGCAAATGGTCCAGCGGTATTTTCCTATAGCTTGCATGTTTATATTTTAGGGATCAATTTTTATTTATATTATTTAGAATCTCTAAAACTACTTTCGTTAGTGTCGTTAGTTTGTCGTACTCCTTGTTCTGTAAAATACCCTTGGTGATCAACTTGCTACCCATCCCTACTGCACATACGCCATTATCAAACCACTCCTGTATGTTTTCTGCGGTGATATCCACACCACCGGTAGGCATAAACAAGATACCGGGAAACAATTCTTTAATGGCTGAAATATAAGAAGGACCTACCACGCTGCCAGGAAATATCTTCACCATTTTAGCACCGCTCATTTCTGCCGTAAATATTTCTGTTGGCGTTAAACATCCTGGTATCCATAACAACCCGGCATCCTGTACCACTTTGGCTACCGGCGGGTATACCACCGGACTAATGATAAAATCTGCACCGGCCTTAATGAACTGTTCTGCATCGGCAATGGTTTTTACCGTTCCAATACCTAACAGCATACCAGGCATACTGTCGTTCACTACCTGGCGTAATGCTTTAAAATTTTCAACCGCTTCCACGCCGCGGTTGGTGTATTCCACGGCTTTGATTCCGGCTTCATACAACGCTTTCAATACATTAATGCTTACTTCTTTGTCTTTATGAAAGTACAGCGGCAGCATTTTCTGCTGTGTGATCTGCGTTATAATGTCCTGTTGATTCTTCATGCTTTTTTTATAGATGCGTTTATTTCTTCGACCGATTTATTGGTGGCATCGCCTTTAATGAACAGTTTCTGAAAGGCTGCTGCCGTAGCAAACTCTACAATTTCCTGGGGCGCCTGCTGCTTGTAAAAACCGTAGATCAAACCAGCCATATAACAATCGCCACTGCCTACTTTATCTATCACTGTTTCGGTTGTATATACCGATGAAACATGCAATTGTGCGTTGGTATATAAAGTGGTGTAATATAATATCCCGTTGTGATCGAACCGGTACGTGTTGGCCACTGCTTTACAACGAGGGTATTGCTTTATGATCTGTTGAGAAGTAAGCAACGACTGTTCGAGATAATTTTCTTTTTTATCTATCGTAACCAGATCGGGATGAACCGGTATCTGTAACATCTTTTCCGCAGCCCAAACATTACCCATGATAATATCACAGTAAGGCGCCAGTCGCATCATTACTTCATGTACCGGTACACCATACTGCCATAATTTGGCGCGGTAGTTTAGATCGATGGAAACCGTTATGCCTTTTTTGTTACATACCTGCATCACCTCTTCACATACATCGGCCGCATCGGCATTCAATGCCGGACAAATAGCGCTTACATGGAACCAGCTTACGCCGTCCAGTATCGCATCCCAGTTGATGGCGCCTTTTTGCAGGCGGGCAAATGAAGATTCGGCGCGGTCGTATATAACGCCGGCATTCTTTACATCTAACCCCTGGGGCAAATAATATAACCCGATACGCTGACCGCCATACTGTATGGCAGACGTATCGATATTACTTTGCTGCAGTGATTTAACTATCTGGTGTGATAAATAATTATCGGGTAAGCCGGTGCAGTATTTCACCGGTATTTTCCAAAGGGCCAGCGCCCTTGCTACATTCAGCTCGGCACCGCCCACATGTACGGGCATCGATGTGTTAGCCAACCATTGACCATCTGTATCAGGCGATAACCGCAGCAGTAATTCTCCAAAGCTTAGCACATTGCCCATTACCAGTTGAAGTAGTTTTTAGCGTTGTTAAAACAAATGTCCTGAATCACTTTACCTATCCATTCTATATCTGCGGGCAATTCGCCATTCTCAATTTCTTCTCCAAATAAATTACACAGGAGGCGTCTGAAATATTCGTGGCGGGGGAATGACAGGAAGCTTCTTGAATCGGTCAACATGCCTACAAACTTGCTCAACAGCCCCATGTTCGACAAAGCATTCATTTGTTTAACCATGCCATCTTTCTGATCCAGGAACCACCAGGCCGAACCGAATTGTATTTTACCGGCCACGCTGCCGTCGTTGAAATTACCGATCATGGTAGCCATCAATTCATTATCGGCAGGATTTAAATTGTACAGGATGGTTTTTGCCAGTTGGTTATTGGTATCGAGCTTATTGAGGAAACGGGCCAGTGCACGTCCCTGTGAGAAGTCACCAATAGAATCCCAACCGGTATCGGGACCGAGTCTTTTCAGCATGCGGCTGTTGTTGTTACGCAACGCGCCGAGGTGATACTGTTGCACCCAGCCTTTTTCCCAATCCCACCGGGCAAATTCAACCAGCATAGCCGATTTGAATTTCAGGTTCTCTTCGTAAGAGAGTTCCTTGCCGCCTCTTATTTTATCGAAAGCGTTCTTAATCTCCGTTTCGGTATAGTCTTCGGCATAGATCTGTTCCAGTCCATGATCCGATACACCACAACCCATGGTAGCAAAGAAGTCGTGTTGTTTTTTCAACGCAGACAGATATTCGCTGTAGCTGCCAACGGAGGTGTTGCTAGCCGCTTCCACTTTGGCTACATACGCATTGAATGCAGTAGCATCATCCACATTCATGGCCTTATCGGGCCGGTAAGCGGGTAATACTTTTACATCGAGATTGTCTGCTTTTATCTTTTTATGATATTCCAGGTTGTCGACCGGATCATCGGTGGTGCACACCACTTTTACATTCATCTTGCGCAGCAGGCCGCGGACAGAATATTCTTTTGTCTGCAACTTTGCTGTACAGGTATCGTATATTTTTTTAGCAGTGGTAGCATCCAGAACGTCGTTCACACCGAAGTAGCGTTGCAGCTCAAGGTGCGTCCAGTGATACAACGGGTTGCGTAAAGTATAAGGAACGGTAGCAGCCCATTTTTCAAACTTCTCGAAGTCGCTTTTATTGCCGGTGATAAATTCTTCATTCACCCCGTTGGTGCGCATAGCGCGCCATTTGTAGTGGTCGCCATACAACCATACCTGCGTTAAGTTCTCAAACTGCGTATCATTGGCTATTTGATCGGGTGGTAAATGACAATGATAATCTATAATGGGCATTGATTTGGCAAACTCATGATACAGCTTCTGTGCGGTTGGTGTTTGCAATAAAAAATGCTCGTCAACAAACTTTTTCATTTGGCCTGTTTGGTGAATGGTCAATGGTGAATGGTGAGTTGACTCACTACGTTCACCATTTCCTTCTATTTTTTAAAGATTGTAATCAAAACTGAGAACTATGAACTAAAGTGATACTCCTCTCTTCCAGGGAATAAAATCATCCTGTCCATGACGTACAGCACTTATCTGCAACTCACCGCTGGCCACTTTGATCACATAATCCAGAATGCGCTCGCCGGCCTGCTCAATGGTTTCATCGCCTTCGATGATGGTTCCGGTATTGATGTCAATGATATCACGCATTTTATTATACAAAGCGGTATTGCTCGATAATTTAACTACGGGTGCAATGGGGTTGCCGGTTGGCGTTCCCAAACCGGTTGTAAACAACACGATATTGGCGCCACTGGCCACTTCGGCGGTCGTTGATTCTACATCATTACCGGGTGTGCACAGAAGGTTCAATCCGGGTTTGGTTACTTTTTCGGGATAGTCCAACACATCTGCCACCGGAGAAGTGCCACCTTTCTTGGCAGCGCCGGCTGATTTAATGGCATCGGTGATCAAGCCGTCTTTGATATTTCCCGGTGAAGGGTTCATATCAAAGCCGCTGCCTACAGCTACGGCTCTTGCGTTATAGGTTTTCATCAGGCTCGAGAACCGTTTGGCGGTATCCACCTGCACACAACGGTCGCTCAGTCCCTGCTCTACACCACACAGCTCAGGAAATTCTGAAAGAATAACCGAACCGCCCAGGCCTACCAGCAAATCGGAGGTATAACCGATGGCCGGATTGGCAGAAATTCCGGAGAAACCATCGCTGCCGCCGCACTCTAACCCGATGCACAACTTGCTCAGGGGAGCCGGTTCGCGTTTGTTCTGGTTGGCAATGATCAAACCGGCGAATGTATGTTTAATGGCTGCAGCCAGCAGATCAGATTCCATTCCGATCTTCTGTTGCTCCAGTATATATAAAGGTTTGCTGAAATTAGCGTCCCGCTTTTTGATCTCTTCTTCGAGGATAGAGACCTGTGCATTCTGGCAACCCAGGCTCAGCACCGTGGCGCCGGCACAGTTGGGATGGGTAATGTATCCGGCCAGCAGCCCGCAAAGGGCTTGTGAATCCTGACGGGTACCGCCACAACCACCTTCGTGATTGAGGAACTTGATGCCATCTACATTGGGGAATAAACGTTTTGATTCTTCCAACGCAGCTTCTGCTTGCAGATCGGCATTCAGAATATCTTCAACACTTTTACCGGCCTGGTATAATTCTATGAGTTGCTGTGCCTGGTTGCGGTATTTTCTATTACGGCCGTAACCCAGGTCGCGCACCAGCGATTCCTGTAAAACATCGAGATTGCGGTTTTCGCAAAACACCATGGGAATAACCAGCCAGTAATTTGCTGTACCTACTTCACCATTGGGGCGATGATAGCCCATAAAGGTGCGGCCGGCAAACTTCGACACATCTGGTTTTTTCCATTCCGTGTTGCGTTGGTCGCTTATTTCAAAATCATTTGCTGCGTGTTTTACATTGGCTGTTGAAATAAGACCGCCCTTTTTAATGGGAAACTGGGCCTTACCAACCAATACGCCATACATGATAATAGAGTCGCCAGCCTGCAGATCAGCAGCCACGAATTTGTGCTTGGCAGTAATATCTTCCTGCAGCGTAAATTCCTGACCATTGAGTGATACTGTTTCGTTTTTTGATAAGTTGGTCAGTGCTACGACAACATTATCATCTTCATGAACTTTTAAGACCTTTTTCTTCATTACGCCAATACTTTTTTGGTCTGTTGTATTTGAATTGTTTTAGCTACGCCGGCTTCCAGCAACGAGGCAATATTGTCTTTTACTGCCTGGGCAAAACCAGGGATGGTGCTCAGATCGGCACCCCACAGGGCAGCGTCGGCCAACACTTCATCGGCCAGTTGAGCCGGTGTTAATTTGCTCCATTTTTCAAAGAAATATGCTGCAAAATCGTCCTGGATCACATATTCTTTCCCTTGCCATTCGCCGTAAAACTTGTCCTGTTTCTTGTTTACGGGCTTCAAAAATAACAGATAAGCAGCAAATCCCAGAGCAATATTCTCCGGAACAGTCTTCATCCGTTCTGCATATTTCAGGATCACGGGCACATTACGCATTTTCATCTTTGAAGTATACTGCATGGTAATGTTGATCCAGTGATGTTCTATGTTCGGGTTGGCGAAGCGGTCTAATACTTTATTGCCAAATGCCTGTGATACGTCCTGCTCTACATTGTAAGGAATGCCGGTTGCTATTTCATTTAACATCAAACGGGAGATGAATGTTTGCATAGCGGTATCATCCATAGCCTGTTTTACGGTACCAAAACCGGCCAGGTAAGCCAGTCCGCACGATAAAGTATGGGTACCATTTAACATGCGTAGCTTCAATTCTCTGAACAGGTTAATATCGGGTGCTATCACCACGCCTTCGTCTACCGAGGCAAAAGTAAGCACCGATTTAATGTGCTCGCCGCCTTCGATAGCCCACAGGCGATATACTTCTGACATGGTAAGCAGTTCGTCTTTATAACCAAACTTTTTTTCCAGTTGCTCGCGGATGCCGCTATCGGGTTTACCGGGCACAATACGGTCAACCAGTGAGCTGCAGAAATAGTTACAGTTCTCCAGCCATTGAATGAAGGTATCGTCGAGGCCGTTCAGGTGGGCCAGTTCCAGCACGATCGATTCCAGTTTTTTGCCATTATCGAGGATCAGTTCGGTAGGCACAATGACCATTCCGCTTTGACGGCTGCCGTCAAATGCCTTGTATCTCTCTAATAAAAACGCCAGCAGTTTACCGGGGAAGGAAACCGGTGGCAGGCGATGAATATCATCCTGTACCAGCTGAATACCTACCTCGGTGGTATTGGAAATGATGATCTGCATGTTGGGATTATGCGCACATTGCAGAATCTCGCTCCATTCATCTTTTGCACTCAACACGCGGCTTATAGAGGAATTGATGATGTTCTCTTCTACTGTTTTACCACCGTCTAACCCACGAACGCATAAAGTATATAATCCGTCCTGTTTATCAAATGCCGTAGAATCGCTGTCGGTTGATTTAACCACTACCACCCGGCCATTGAAAACGCCCTGGCGGTTGGCTTTGTCAATAAAATAATCGGGTAACCCGCGTAATAATACGCCTGTGCCAAACTGCAATACTTTTTCAGGAAGATCAAAAACGGATTCAGCAGGCGTTACAACATCCTGCGCACTGATATTTTTCAGGTTATACCTCGAAAGGATCATACACTACGCGTTTAAGTTTTTAATAATCTCTATAAAATAACCGGTTATTCTTTTTATTGAACCAGTCAACAATTCAACTATGCAATATCAATTGTATTCGGCTAATGCCTATCCTGCACCTACCTTGTTCACTGCCCAATAACTGCTTACATTATCATGATAGCCAGCGGCTAATGTATTATTTCTTAGGTGCCTGCTGCAACAACCATTTGGCCAGCTCGTAAGCTGCTTTGGCATTTTCATACTCGGCCGGTATTTTACGGCCGTCGGTATATTCATTGTACAGCCAGGGATCACCTACCGCAAACACAGTTCCTTTGCCATATTTGGCTACCGCCATGATCACATCGTTCTCTTTCTTTACAACCGCTTTGGCCGGGGCTTTTGTTTCAATGATGCTGATCTCTTTCAGGTAAGTCTTTTTGGTTTGTTTGAATATTTCGTTGCCGGCCGCAATGGGAACAGCACCGGTCTCATATTCATTACCCTGCACAAAATTGCGGCCCCGGGTGGTGAAGGTAATACCAAACGCCCTGGCCAGTTTATTAAAATGCTCCAGGTCGCAATTGACGCTGTCGTTTGCCATTAACATCAGTACACCGCCTTTTTGTACCCAGGCGCTGATGGCTTTCACATGACTGTCTTCTACATAATTGGGGTTCTTATTATCTTTTAAACCGTCGGGGTCAACAACGATGTAAACATCTGTTTTAGCCAGGTTAGCGGCTGTGGGCGCTGCTTCCAGGGTATTTAGTTTTGCGCCATAGCTACTGAAGATGTCGCCCAGATAACTGAATCCGTTATAGCTCATTTCGTTCCAGGTATAATGGGTTGGATACTGGAAACCGTTCAGGGTCTTTTTCTCTTCATGATTGAAATAGTAATCTACGGTCACTGTTTTGCCTTTGCCGGGCATGGCAGCAGGCAGATTCTCCATTTCGGCGCCAGCCAGCAGGTAAGCCCCTATTCCTTTCCAGTCGTTCACGATCACCGGTTCGCTCATATAATAGCCAAAGCTGCCATCGCGATAGGGGTTGCCACCCAGACCGGAAACCTTTACGGTTCCTTTCAACTGCACCTGTCCTTCCGCATTTTTATCTACAAATGTTTTCAGTATACCGGCGTAACCTTTTTGGGCATTTTGCCAATAAGTGGCAGGCAGGTATCCCTGTCGAACACCTTTTGCTATTGTATATACCAGCATGGCTGAGGCCGATGCTTCGAGGTAGTTCTTTGGGGTGGTGGGCATATCAACCACATCGTACCACAGGCCGGTTTTGGCGTCCTGTACTTTTGTAACGGCTTTGGTAAACCGGTTCAGGATACCGATGATGGTATCGCGGCCGGGGTGATTGGCAGGAAAATATTCCAGCGCATCTACCATGGCCATGCCGTACCAGCCCAATGCACGTGCCCAGAAATGGGGCGATGTACCGGTTTGTTTATTGGCCCATTTTTGTTCTTTCGATTCGTCCCAGCCATGATACAACAGCCCGGTCTTGGGATCGCGGGTATGGCGCTCTATAGCTGCAAACTGGCGGGTAATGTCATTGAATGCGGTATCTTCTCCAAAAAGCATGGCGTATTCTGCATAGAACGGCTGGCCCATATACAAGCCATCGAGCCACACCTGCCAGGGATATACTTTTTTATGCCAGAAGCTGCCTTCATGCGTGCGCGGATGGTTTTGTAACTGTGCGCGGCACAGATCTGCTGCTTTTTTATACTTGGCCTTTTCGGTAACCCGGTATAACAGCAACAGCAGCTTTGCATTATTTACATGGTCAATATTATATTCGTCTGCTTCGTATCCGCGTATGGTGCCGTCTTCGTTCACCCAGGCGTCCATACTTTTTTGAATGTATTTGAAATAGGTGGCATCGCCGGTCGCTTTCCACAAGGCTTCCATGCCTTTTAAAACAACACCCATATCGTAGCTCCATTTGCCTGGCTTCTTTGCTGTGGAATCGTTCCACCAGCCCATTACCGATGCCGCCATTCCCTGCGACCAGTTCTGTTTGCCTGCAATCACTGGTTCCGATACCGCAGTACCCTGCTGGGCGTAACTATGAATGGTTAAAGATGTACATATAGCAATCAATATCCGTGATCCTTTCATCGTAATAGCTTATTTTTTTAATGGCAATGATGTGTTGTAATCTGTAACTACATTTATTTGATCGTTACATTTTGTTCTGTTGCGCCAAATTCGTACTGTATCTTTTCTTTGGCCTTTGAAGCGTCGGTATTCTGAATGTTTATGCTTTTTGTTCTTTCGCCGGCCACTCTGAATAATAATTCCGCGTCTTTCCTATAGCTCAGTTTATCAAAAGTGAGGCGATCGCTGTTGATGATATCCACTACCGGATTGGTATGGCGGCTCAGGATCGTAATATTTTTAAAGGTAATGCCCGATGCTTCCTGGCAATCGATGCCTTTTTCAGCCTGCAATACCATATTCTCTAAATGAATATCCTTTACATGCATTTCGGGGATACCGCGAATGAAGATGCCTTTGGCAGCGCCATTACAAACCACATTCTTAATATTAAAATTTTTGAACTGTGGCGTGGCTTCGGTTACCGGCAATGTTTCCACTTTAGGCAACTCGCGTTTTTCGCCGGCCAGGGCAACAGGGTCTACCGACATATAATACATATCAAACAGAATGGCCTCGCCGGGAATATCCATCATCTGGATGTTATCTATAAAAATATTTTCTACAATTCCACCACGGCCGCGGGTCGTTTTAAAACGCAGGCCAATATCGGTACCGATAAAAGTACAGTTGCTGATCCACATGTTGCGGGCGCCGCCACTCATTTCGCTGCCAATTACAAAACCACCGTGCGCATGGTATACCTGGCAATCGCGGATAATTACATTCTCGGTAGGCATGCCTCTTTTTCTTCCGGCTTCATCGCGACCGCTTTTCATACACAAGCCGTCGTCACCGACATCAAATTTTGAGTTTTCGATCAGTACATTTTTGCAGCTTTCCACATCGATGCCATCGCCGTTCTGTGCAAACCAGGGGTTCAGTACGGTTACCTGCCGCACGGTCAGATCCTCACTCATGAGCGGATGTAAACACCAGGCGGCAGAGTTTTGAAAGGTTACGCCTTCCAGCAATATCTTTTTGCATTTGGTGAGCACCACTAAATTAGGTCGCAGAAAATCTTTAATGCTTTTATAGAATTCCGGTGTTTTATCGCCCGTGATCTCACCGGGGTTCTTCATTTTGGAAGCTTTGAGCCATTGTTCTGAGGGATACCATGACTTGCCATCTTCAGCAACAACACCGCCTGAGGCAACCCATTTTTTCCATTGGGTTTCGGTAAGCTTGTCTTTTCTTACCTGGCGCCAGGCTTCCCCGCCACCGTCAATGATACCATAACCGGTAATAGCAATATTGGTCGCATTGGTAGCTGACACGGGCGACTGGTTACGCATTTGCGGTAAACCTTCCCAGTTGCCTTCTACCAATTGGTATTGATCAAAATCTTTGGTGAATTGTAACAACGCGCCTTTTTTCAGGTGCAGATTCACATTGCTTTTTAACTCAATGGGACCGGTAGACCACAATCCGGCTGGAATAACGACTACCCCACCCCCTTTTTTACTGCAGGCGTCAATGGCGGTATTAATGGCCTTTGTGTTCAAGGTTTGACCATCAGCTATGGCTCCAAACTTTAGAATGCTTATTGAATCTTTTCTGAAACTGGTTTGCTGTATGACCGGTAATTTGCCCTGGGCAAACATACTGGTAGAACAAGCCATTAAACCCGATACTGCTGCTGCTTTAAACCAATTGTTCATTACACGTTGTTTACTTCAATAATTTTTAAAATGCAAAGGTATTGTGACCCGCGGAACCGAACCGGTGATTTAACGATTTGCGCGTACGACTGCAGTAGTTTTGGAAAAGGTAAAAATATGCAATAAACACGTGCAAGGCAATCGTATACTAAACAAGGAACAGGTTATACCGCCAATGGCGGGACAACCTGTGACCGTTTAATACCTGTTTTTCAAGGCAAGTGTACACAGATATTTAAACCCACCGAAACGAATGGAGAATTTTATTTACGCAAACGTTACCGGCAACGATAACATACGGATTGGAAATAAAATGCTGGCAATCAACGTAAAATTACCCAGAACCATACCCCTTTACGCGACTGCCAGCAAGAAGATTAATTAGTTTGTAGTTTGGTTGCAGCCGTGCCAAATTTTATAATGACTTGCACCAGCTGGCAACCACAGAACTCAAAACGGGAAGCTATTATTGATATCCTGTATTTTGGGTAAACTCACTTTTATTGGTAACAGCATCTATCTGGGTTTGCGGTATGGGCCGCACAACCTGAAAATCTTTTATGTATTGAGCCGCATCTGGGTTCATCGTCTTTACCCGATCGCTCAATTTATTGGTACGCTTCAGATCGAACCAGCGCAATTGCTCACCAGCCAGTTCCCGGGCGCGTTCATCCAGTATAAAGTCGAGGGTAACCTGGGAACCAATCACCTGCATGGCAGCTTCACGCCCCGGAACAGCCGCCCTGGTGCGAATGAAATTCAGGTAATAAGCCGCTGAATCAAGCTTGCCGATCTTCATTTCTGCTTCCGCAGCGATCAGGTACATTTCTGCCAGCCTGATCACAAACACATCGCGGGCGCTTTGCGCTTCATTGACCGATGTGCGGATTGAATCCTTGAACTTCTTTAGCGACGGGTAGAACCTTCTTTGAGACGGAATACCAGTTGCCGATGCATACACCCGGTTGAGGTCGTAGGTTGTATAGCGTTTGGCATTCATATCAGTAGCTAACAAGGCGTTTTTAGCTGTAAAACACACCGTATCGCCCACTTTGAAATTGTTGGTATCTTTTGAGCTGAACGTATTACCTGCTGCCCGGCCTGCTTTGTTGCAATACCATACTGTTTGAAAACTCGACTGGTAACGCGCATCGTCGCTTTCATTAAACAGGTTCAGGAACGCCCGGGTAGGCATATAGCGGTTAAATGGCCGGCCATTGGGCACATCACGTGCGAGAATGGTTGAGTTCACCTGGTCATATACCTGCAGAAATAACATATGGCCGCTGTTGCTACCCCGGCTGTGCCCGGTGGGAAACGCAGACGTCAAAAGATCGTTATTCGAAAGGTTGGTAGAATAGTCAACTGCCCAGATCACTTCCTTGTTCTTCAAATTGCCCATGTTCCACAGATCGGCATATTTAGGCACCAGCGTATAATTCGTATTTTTAATTACATCACTGGCCATGGCAATCGCCTGCTCATTCATACCACGGGTTAAATACATGCGGGCCAAAAAGGCTTTGGCTGCAGGAGAGGTAACACGTCCGTAATCAGATGTAGTAGCCGGCAGGTTCTTTACCGCAATTTCCAGGTCGGCAAAGATCTGTTTATAGAAGGTCTCTACCGGTGTTCTGTTGGAAGTAGATTCGGTGCCTACGGCCGGTTCGGTGGTAAAATGAACACCACCCCAGGTTTCAACAATATGCCAGTAATAGAATGCGCGCAAAAAGCGTAACTCCGCTTCGCGGGTTGTTTTTTGCGCTGCGGTATAATCGGGGATATCCGCAATTTTGGCAATGCCGGTGTTACAAAGGAAGATGGCTGCATAGAAGTTGTCCCACTCCAGATTCAGGGCTGTGGTATTACTTCCCTGCAGGTTATCGTACCTAGATAATTGCGGGAAGATGTCCCCTGTTCCGTTGGTCCAGATGTCGGTGCCCATTTCAGACAAACTGTACCCCTCTTCTTTTCCATACCAGAAACGGGTGTATGTATATGCTGCATTTACCAGCGTTTCAAAACCTTTGGCATTTGAATAAGTAACATCCGGGGTTAAGCCGCTGGGGTTATATTCCGATAGTTTTTTATCGCATGAGGTAAACATCACTGAGCCAGCCAGCACCAGGAGCAATATTTTATTTATACTCTTTTGCATATTGCAGTAATTAATTCGATAGTTAATTAGATTTAGAACTCAATATTTATCCCTGTAACGATCAGTTTTGTCAATGGCCGTTCAAAGGAACCTTCCCCTTCCGGATCGTAATCCTTCTCTTTCGCAAATGTGAAATAGTTCTTGGCGCTTACATACCACCGCAAACTGTTCACATGGAATTTCTGGGTAAATGTTTTGGGAAGCGTATAGCCCAGGGTGATATTCCTGATCTTTACAAAAGAGCCATCTTTATAACCAAGCGTGGTAGCAAAAGGCATAGAGGCTCTTGAAATATTGATGTTCGGGCGCGGATAATCGTTGGTTGGATTCTCCGGCGTCCAGTAATCTACATTGGCGCCATTTTCAATAGCGTTGGGCTCAAATTTGTTGGCGTAGTCCGATACAAATGTTTGTCCTACCCGGGCAAACACATATATGTTCAGATCGAAATTCTTATAGCTCACATCGTTGCTGAAGCCGAAGGTATAATTCGGCACGGCTGAACCTACTACCGTTCTGTCATAAGTAGCGTCGAGTTTGCCATCGGGCTGGCCTTTATCACCACTCAGATCGGCTACACGAATGTCGCCGGCTTTATAACCAAAACCTCTCGCCATGGCGGTATCGGCTGTTTGCCAGATCCCTTCTTTTTTAAAATCATAGAACGAGCGCACGGGAGAACCAATGAACAAGCCGCTGGCTATATCATTTTTTCCATTGATCAGGTCCGTGATCCGTTCTTTATTGCGGGTATAGGTAATGGCGCTCGTCCAGGTTATTTGCTGGTTCTGCACATTTACGGTACGTAATGATATTTCAATACCATTGTTGCGGGTTTTGCCCACGTTTTCTATCACTTTGGTGTGGCCTGAAGTTCCAGGCAATGGGCGAAGCAGCAACAGGTCGCGTGTTCTTGAATCATAATAATCCACACTGGCGCTGATGCGGTTTTTAAACAAGCCGAAGTCTAACCCTATATTCTGTGTACCGGTGAGCTCCCATTTCAGGTCGCGGTTACCGTTCTGCGGGTCAAAGCCATAAGCCTGTACAGCAATATCGTTCCATGAAAAAGGAATAAGTATTATTCCTGTATTGGTAGAGTATGGTTTAACGGCTGCATTACCGGCTATTCCGTAACTGGCGCGCAGTTTCAGATCGCTGAAGAGATGTTGTGCTGCCATAAAATTCTCATCGATCACGCGCCAGGCCACTGCCGCTGATGGGAAGAAAGACCAGCGGTTATCTTTGTTCAGTACCGAAGATCCATCGGCCCTGCCGGTTAATGTTAACAGGTATCTTCCTTTGTAACCGTAGTTTACTCTTACCGCACCTGATAACAGATTACTGCCGATATAATTGCTCCAGATCCCCAGGTTGAGGGGATTACCCAATAACGCATTATACGACTGGCCGGGAATCAGCTGTCCTGTTCCCTGTGCGTATGAGCTATCCTGTTTGCTGGAAATGTAACTGGTAACAGCCGTAACATCTATGCTATGATCGGTAAACTTCTTATTCCAGGTGATGATGTTTTCCCAGATAAGATCCGTTTGCGTGGCATTGGTAACTTTTGCCAGCGAACCGGTTGAGGTAACGCGGGTAATGGTATTTTCACCCAGGAACAAACCGTTGCGGGAATTGCTGTTGGTGATACCCAGGTTACTGCGCAATGTCAGGCTGCTGAATGGTTTCCATTCTGCATAGGCAGAAGATAAAATGCGGGTGGTATTGGTCTCATTGATGTAAGCCCCCGGCAATTCTTCCAACAAGGGGTTTACCTGGTTGGCATTGCCGGGAAACTTAATCAGAGAACCGTCCAAGTTATAAGGTGTGTAATATGGTATTACTTTATTGGCAACTGTAAGTACATTGTCGGTACGCCTGTTCTCATCGTAATAAGTTAACTGGCTTTGCAATCCCACCTTAAAGGTGCCGACGATGTTTTGATCGATGTTCAGGCGTAATGTATAACGACCTGAAAAGTCGTTGTTCAGAATTCCTTTCTCTTTAAAATAATCGAACGAGAAGAAAACTTTTGTTTTTTCACTACCGGCGGCCACGTTCACGTTATAATCCTGTTGCGAGCCTTTATTTAATAAGAGGCCGGGCCAGTAGGTTGAAACACCGCTTGTAGCCGCCGTGAGGTCGGCGCCAAAGATCTTGGCATCATCGGCCGAAGAGTTCCACGAGCCGGCCGTGCGGCTTGCCTGGCGTTTTAATTCTGCATATTGCGGACCGTTCATGGGAACCGGATAACCGGCTTCTTCATTTACCCCATAATAGGCATTGGCGGCTACTTTAATTTTTCCAGATGCGCCTCTTTTGGTGGTAATGATAATTACGCCGTTAGCGCCGCGTGAACCATAAATAGCGGTAGACGATGCATCTTTCAGCACCTCCATGGATTGTATATCGTTCGGGTTAATATCCTGGAAGTTGGCATATTGTATACCATCAATGATAAATAGTGGTGTGTTTTGCGCAAGGATCGACCGGTTACCCCTTACAGTAACATTGACCATGGAACCGGCGCCCCCGCTGGTGCGGGTAATATCAACCCCGGCCACTTTACCCTGCACGCTTTCCATGACATTACCGGCAGCTACTTTTTTTACTTCATCGCCTTTGAGTGAAACAACGGCGCCGGTAAGATCTCTTTTCTTTACCGTACCATAACCGATCACTACAATGTTCTCGAGGCTTGAAGCGGCAGATACCAGGGATAAACTGAATTGGGTTTTGTCGCCCACTTTTATTTCCTGTGCTTCATAGCCTACGTATGAAAATACCAGCACATCTTTATCATCAGCTGAAATGGTAAATACACCCTCTTCATTGGTGGTGGTGGCTTTTGTTGTGCCTTTTATGGTTACCGTAACTCCTGAGAGCGGGGCTCCGTTTGGGTCGGTAATTTTACCGGTCACTTTTTTCTCTGTCGCCTGACGGTCTGCAGCTTCATTGATCACAATGAGACCATTGGCCATAAACCGGTAGGTAAGTACTGTTTGAGAGAACAAATTATCTAAGGCCTGGTGAATATCGACGTTTTCCAGGTTAACCGTAACCTTTTGCCGAATACCCTGTAACTGGTTGTTGTACAGGAATCGATAATTGGTTTGTTTTTCAATATTGATCAAAATGCCAGCGATTTCAGCATTTTTATACCGCAGGTTCAACTTACCCTGGCCAAAGCCACGGGCCGAAACCTGCAACACACAAACAAGTAGTAAAAAAGAAGTTATTTTCATAACAAGCAGCGCATTGGAAAGCAACGGGTTTTTTATACCCGTTCTAAAACTTTTCATACATTAGTATTATTATGGGTTAAGAAATCACTTCCACTGCCCGCCTACCAAGCGGGACCGTGAGAATACAACACCTAAAATTTTAACCTGTAATGCCCGGAGAATGCTACCAACATTCTCCGTTTTTTTTCATTATGTCGGATGCATATTATTTCGTCGATTTTATAAATACTTCGTTATTGGTTATTGATACATTGAACAGAGCAACCTCTTTTAATGCCATAAAAGCCTGTTCAACCGTTTCGTTTTGCAGCGAGCCGTTGAATACCAATTGCCGGGCGGCATCATCTTCAAAATAGATCCTGATATTATACCATCTTTCCAGCTTCAGCGCCAGTTGCTCAAAATTGTCGCCACGGAATTCAAGCCGGTTATATACCCAGGCAGTTTCAATATGCTCGTTCTCTTTTATCGTGCTGTCGATATGTACTATTTGTTGCAGCGCCGGCTGATTTTGAGTAATAATTGCCGGTGTGCTGGCCGTACCCGCATCGGGACTGTTAACGGGTAACACAATTTTTTCGTTGGGATGCAGATAAACCGGCGCCCCTTTGTGATCGCCCTTGCGGGTAATTTGCACCAATCCCCTGATGAGGGTGGTTTCAATTGTCTTTTCTTCGGGGTACGATTTAACATTAAATGCCGTACCCAGTACTTTAATATCTATGGAACCAGCATGAACAATAAAAGGTTTTTTTTGATGGGATGTAGCCGAGGTTACAGTAACCACATCAAAATAAGCTTCGCCTTCAAGGGTAATTTCACGCACCGGGCCGTTGAAATTGGCATATACGATGCGCGAGCCGGCATTCAACCATACGGTAGATCCATCGGGCAATATGGTCCTTGTTTTACTTCCTTTGGGCGCCACCACTTCATTGGCCGCGAGGGCATGCTGTTTATTCCAGTCTACAATCCACCAGGCGCATACAGCCAGGGCAATTACCACAGAAGCAGCCCAGGATAGTTTACGCCATGTACTCATGCGTATAACCGGACTGGCAGCTTGTTTATCGCCTGTTTCTGCCGCGGCTAATTGTAAAATGCGATTGATCTTATCACCGGCTGCAGGTTCTTCGTTTGCAGGGGTATGTACCGACCATAACTGGTGCAGCATGTCGTATTGCTGCATCAATTCAGGTTGCTGTTGCAACAAGCTATTCAGCTCTTCCTTATCCTGCTCAGTTGCATCTCCGCTCAAACTGCGAGACAGTAAAAACCATATTCTTTCGGGTGTTTCCATTTGCGCCAAATGCGTTTATACCGTAAAGGACAGGAGATCTTTAATGTACCATTAAGAGTTTTTAAAATATTTTTAAAAAACATGAAGCTTTGTTGGTAGGAGGGGCAAATGTGATAATTAACTAATGTGATAATGGAAAGGCAATGAATACAAACAATATTGAATATTAATGTTCAATGTTGAAGGAAATACAGAGCAGCACTTAGCGTTTTGCATGCTGTGTTGGCGCGCCAAAGCCTTTAACGGTGCGGTTTATCTGCAATTCAGCACATATTTTTTTAATGGCGATGGCCATTTGCACATCGACCGTATTGATAGAGATATTAAGAATTTCGGCTACTTCGCGGTGCTTGAGACCATCTTCACGCACCAGCTTGAAGATCATTTTACAACGTGGGGGTAAATTATCAACTGCCTGTTGCATGCGTTTCATCATTTCGGCAGTGACCAGCAGGTTATAAGGATCAGTAACTACCTGGCCGGCTTCTATATCCAGATCATCAAACGGGGCTTTGATGAGATCAGTGGCTTTTTGGGAGATGGCATTTAACGACCTGTTCTTTACAGCCACATATAAATATACGGTGAGATTTTCTACTTCGTTTATCCGGAGACGGTTGCTCCACAATTTTACAAATACATCTTCCACAATTTCCTCGGCAATTTCGGGCGAACGGGTGATGACACGAGAAAAATGATGCAGCCGTTTGCTGAATACTTTGTATAATTCAGCCAGACATTGTTCGTTTCCGGCATATATACCCTGTTGAATATGTGGCAAGCTACTGGTCATGCTTTCTCAATAGGCAGTCTATCGGCGTTAAATGTAGTCAATTTTTTGGTATCATGAAAGCCGTGTTAACCGTGCTACGGTTTCCTTTTCAACGACCTCTGTATTGTTCTGAGGCACGCGATCAGGTCAGTTGCACGGCTAACACGATTTTTACGCGATTATTCAATTCTAAACCAATCCACATCAGCAAATCCGGCATCGTTTGTAACCGTTGTGCGGGTACAAAATAAACCCACTTTGGCGCCAACCCATCTTCCAGGCAGTGCGGTAAATTCGTCGCCTGCGGAAGTAAAATGCTGACCGTCTTCGCTATACGTAAAACTACACTTAGCTCCTTTACTAACCTGCACGCGCAAGTACGAAGTAGCGCCCGTAATCTTACCTATTATTTTTTCCTGTTCGGGTTTACCACCCTCCGCCTGCTTGCATACCACGTAAGAAAGATAGATACCATCTTCTTTTTTAGTGAGGCCAACGAATGCATAGTCGTACCCCATTATGATCAACCCGGTTTTCTCTCCTGCCAAACGAGGTTTAAAATCAAGCTTCACGGTAGCGGTAAATTCCTCGGCCGGAAATTTCTGCATCAACACATTGGGCACAAACCACAGGTTCTTTGCCGTATCGGACACCATGCCCGAAAACAAACGCAAGTAACCATTACCGGGAAAAGCCCAGTAAGGTTTGGGATTCGCCGCCCATTGCCATTGCAATCCCATGGTATGGCCATTAAATTCGTCCGACTCCTGCGGTGTTTGTACAGGATATGTTTTGCCAACATTTGGTTTTTTATATACCAGCACGGGCTCCCCTTTTCCATCCCCATCTTTATCAATGCCAATTACCGGCCAGTTATTGACCCACTTCATCGGTTGCAGGTGAACGATACGTCCATAAGCCTCGCGGTCCTGGAAATGCAGGAACCAGTCTTCACCGGTTGGGGTATTTACCCAGGCGCCCTGGTGCGGACCATTAACAGGTGAACTACCCTGGTCCATCACTACTTTTCTTTCATACGGACCATAAATATTTTTTGAACGCATCACCAGTTGCCAGCCGGTTGCAACACCACCGGCCGGTGCAAAGATGTAATAGTAACCATTGCGTTTATAAATTTTGGGGCCTTCCAGCGTGGGGTCCTGATCGTGGCCATCAAATACCATTACGCCACCATCCGTTACTTTGGTACCGGATGCATCGAGTCTTTTTACAACTACAATACTTTTTATACCGGCCCGGCTGCCTGCATAGGCGTGAACAAGATATACTTTACCATCATCATCCCACAACGGACAGGGATCTATCAATCCTTTGCCGCCTTCTACCAACACAGGCTCTGACCAGGGGCCATTGATATTTTTTGCTTTTATTACATAGATGCCAAAATCAGGATCGGGATAATAAATATAAAACTCATTATTATGATACCGGATTGATGGCGCCCATACGCCCATGCCATGGCGGGGTTGTGAAAAATGCTCATACGGCGGCTGGCGTTTTAATGCATATCCGAGGATCGTCCAGTTTACCAGGTCTTTTGAGTGCAGGATCGGCAACCCGGGAATGTCGGCAAAGCTGGAAGCAACGAGATAATAATCGTCGCCCACGCGGCAGGCATCGGGATCGGAATAATCGGCATGCAATACCGGATTTTTAAATGTTCCGTTTTTGTTATCCGACACCCACACTTTTGAAACATAGGGTTGCTGTGCAGTGGAATACAAACTGAGGCAAGTGAGTCCTAATACAAATAACTTTTTCATTACTCCGTTTATTTCTTGAATCGTGAATGGTCAATTGTCAATAGCCTGCCCGCCGTGGCGGGGTGAATACAGCAGCACGCAAAATACTTGCTTAATTGTTAAGCATTTTATCCTTTTTAATTTCTCTGTTTTTCATTTAAGCCCTCCGGCTTCCAATCTCCCAGGATATTCTTCATCGTATATTTTTTCGCTTCCTTTTTAGTGAGCTGGTGCGACCAGTTTACCCGGCCCGATGGATTGGCGCCGGCCCCAGTACTGTTGTACTCGGCATAGTAAGCCGTTTTTTCATTGGCGGGGTTTCGCCAGTTATCCCAACCCGCTGCAACGATATGTTCACCCATTACTGTATTAATGAAAACAGTTCGGGCATGAGGACGCCAGGGCCGCCCCAACAGCACTTTCTTAGCCCCGGTATCAGCCACCAGCGTGCAGTTCAAGAACACCATTCCATATGCCTGTCGCGGTGTGGTAGAAGCTGCCGTGATATATGAGTTTGACAGGCTTTTAATGGTACAGCGTTGAAATAATACGGTAGCCGGACCAAAGATGAAATCGGTGGTTCCTTCTATTTCACAATCTTTATAGTATTGCCGGCTGCTATCGATACCAACATATAATGTATCCTGGTTGCCCAGTAACCGGCAGTTGAGTATTACACAACGATCGCCTTCTGCATGCAGCGCCACCGCCTGTCCTACGCGACCCGAGGTATTTTGTATAGTCAGGTTTTCGGCCCTGAAATCATTTCCCCGCACCAGCATGGTATACGAATTAAAGGTGCTGAACTTGTCACGGCCGGTAGTAACATCTTTACCACCCGGTAAAGGCTTGCCGCTAAAATCATCAAACGTAATAATCGTGCTGTCGCGGCTTTCACCTATCAGTGCAATGTTGGTTTTCCAGGATGGAATGACCAGCTTTTCTTTATAAACTCCTTTCTTAATAAAAATGGTTACCCGCTCCTGCGAGAAGTCGCGCATGGCATTTACCGCTTCCTGAATGGTTTTATAATTACCACTGCCATCCTGCGCCACCGTCAAACGTGTTGGCCAGGTTTGTTGCTGGGCGATGGCATGTACCACTGGAACAAGCAACATCAATAGAACATACAATTTTTTCATTAGCATATTAGCAAATTATCACATTATTTCACAAACCCCATTTCAACCAACCACTGTTCACACAACACCGTCCATAATTGGGTAGACCCCGGATTATTACGCAGTGCAATGTTATGACCGCCCTGCGGAAAAACATGAAAGCTGGTAGAAATATTCTTTTCAAGCAAAGCCTGATAGAACAGGAGGCTGTTGCGAGGATCTACTCCTTTATCGTTAAAAGCATCGGCAATAAAACAGGGAGGCGAAGTTGGTTTAACCTGCAACTCCATAGAATATTTTTCTATCAATTCCTTTGACGGGTTATTGCCCAGTAAGTTTTCCCGGCTTCCCTTATGCGTATACGGGCCCATAGTAATTACCGGTGAAACCAATATCGTAAAGTCGGGCAGAAAGGAGACATTACTGAGCGAATCGCTGACGGCGGTAACATCACCGGTGCTATTTCCCAGGGAAGCGGCAAGATGCCCGCCTGCAGACACACCCATGATACCAATTTTATTGAGCGCAATATTCCAGCGACCTGCATTGGCGCGAATGATACGCATCGCCCGTTGTGCATCCTGCAAAGGACCCATTTCCCGTTGCGCCAGATCGGGCGAATTGGGCAACCGGTAATTTAAAACAAAAGCGTTAATGCCCATGGTGTTAAACCATTTGGCCAGTTGAAAGCCACTGATCTGGTAGGATAAATGATGATACCCGCCGCCCGGACAAATGATCACAGCACATTGTTTATTTTCCTGTATGGAAGGGAAAAATGCATACATACCCGGAGTTCCTACCTGGTACACCCGTTCATTATAAATACTATCCTTTAACCGCATGCCCTTTGTATTGGGCATTTTACCGGCAGGCCATAAAGGAATAAAATCCTGTGCCTGCATCACCACGGTACCCAACATACATGCAACAAATAAATAAACAGCCTTACAGATCATGCAAAATGTTTTTAACCTAAATTAATCCTTCGACTCCGCTCAGGACCGACTTGCTCAAGACAAAAAAAGATGTGCTACGCCATTTAGACGCAACACACCTTTATAAAGTTGCGGGTTGCCCCTGTTATAGCTTAATAAATCTCAACAACACTTTTTCAGAAAACCGCTCCAGTTCTACAAAATACATTCCTTTGGGTAATGCACTAATATTAATAGTTGTGTAATTAGTGACCGGTTTGCCGTAATACGATCCCATCAGGTGCCCCTTTAAATTATATATCCGGATAATTGCTACCGTATACAGTTTACCATGGAAAATATTCACATAGTTATCCGCCGGATTCGGATTGATGGAGTAGTCACTATAAGCGGTCCCTGCCACTGATACATTTACAGTAACGCTGTTGGCCTGTATCAACACGGATCCATCATAGATCCCTGAAGCCGATGCATTTAACCGAACCATGAGTGATCTTGATAACGCATTACCTGCGTTTGCGGCCAGCACCGGTACCGATGATGCCCCATACCATGTTTTCCCGGTATCTACTGATATTTCATATCCTGCAGGTGGGGTAATGGTAACTGCACCTATCAGGTTGGTCACCGCCACTGCGACTGTTTGCGCATCCGTAGGTTTGCCTACTGTTTGCGAGAAGTTTTTCAGCACATTGGCTGCAGCGATCACCGGCGTAAGCACTACGGCCGTACCGGTTACTGCCACATTTTGCGTTACTGCACCTGTAGCTGCCTGTGTAATATCACCGGCATAGTTTCCGGCGGCAGTTGCATTCAGCCGTACGCGAATGGTGGTAGCCGTTACCGAACCATTGGTTGATGCAAGCGCTAGCGGTGAAGTATTACTATACCAGGTTGTGCCGTCGGTTGATACCTGGTAACCGGCCGGTGGCGTAACGGTGATATTGCCCGTCAGGTTGCTGCCTGATATTGTATAAGTTTGTACCGATGAAGGAGCGCTGACCGTTTGTGAAAATGCATTGAGCGTACCGGTTGCAACAATAGTTGGTACCGGATCTTTTACCGCATCTCCTTTTGCTATTACATTTTTTAGTTTCACATACCGGCCCGGACTACCTGAACCGGTACAATGGTAAACCCGGAAGGAAAGCGTATCACCCGCTTTTAGTGTAATACCGGCAGAACCATTTACGAGCAGGGCATATACATCGGTATTGCCAGCCGTGAGATTATTTATGTCAAATGCATTGGTGAACGTGCCATTGGTACCAGGCGTAAGCGCTGTACCGTTCCTGGAAGCTATTTTTATTTCGGTTGAATCACTCCTGAAACCCGTTTTGGAATACAACACCGCCACTTTAGTGCCACTGGAGGTATTGTAAAAAGATGTTGACAAAAGAATTGAATCAACACGCAGCGTATATTTTGCAGCAGCCACCACAGTGAATTGTTCGTAAAAGCTTCTACTGAGCGTACCACCAGGTCCGCCACTGGCTGTTGTCCATGATCCATCGGCCGTTGCAGCATAGCCCTGTCCGTGTAAACCGGAATAAGCCGGCACCGTTGGTTCCGTTGTTCCGTTCGATAACACCAACCTGTTCAGCACAGGTGTTGTTCCAACAACGCCTGCATTCCGCACGGCAACGCTATCGAGGTTATTGGTTGTTAACGGCCATTGTTCCAGAATGATGCCTGCACTCAATGGGTCAGCCTGAATAGTTCCGCTCACAGCCACATTGACAGCGGTAGCGCCAGTTGACGTATTTACAATATTGCCGTTGTAGGCGCCTACTGACGTGCCATTAAGCCGTACAGCAATGGTTGTGTTTGCTACCGCGCCATTCGACTGCGTTACTATAAGTGGTGAGCTGCTATTGTACCAGTTTGTATTATCAACAGAAACCTGGTACCCTGCCGGTGGCGTAATAGTGATATTCGTTGTGAGGTTAGTACCCGAGATGATAAAGTTTTGTATACCGGAAGGTGTTCCCAACCCTTGTAAAAAACTGCCCAACGTGCCTAATACAGTTATAGTAGGCGTACTTACCACTGACGTGGTATCGGATGTTGTACCTGTATAACCGGTTTTGGAAGTCCTTACTATATAATACCAGGTTTGACCGGGCGGTGGTATGTTTTCAGAAAAACTAAAGTTACAGGCAGAATCTTCGGTACTTACCTGCGAGTTTATTAAAGAGAAATTTGCTCTGTCGCTACTGCGGTATAATTCACAGGTAATGCCAGTCATTGGCCACGACATATTCCAGGTGATGGTTGAAGTGTTTGTGCCTTTTTTAGCGATCAGGTTCGATACAGCCAATTCTGGCTTGAAGGCGCCGCTTAATTCAGACCAGGTAGCGTACGGATTCCAGTTGGCCATAACCGGTGTGTTGGCATTCACAAATACCGTATCGTTGTTATAATATTTTACAGCCTCTGCAGCTGTCAGTTGTTTCGACCAGGCTACCCGGCTGCTTATATTAACCGCTGTTCCGTTATAATTTTTTGAATTGTATTCACCATATGTAATATAACCCGTATTGGTACCTGCATCCCAACTGCTCCAGCCATCGGGTCGTACAGTAGAACCCATTATGGTATTCAGGAACACGGTCTTATTGCGCGATTTGGCGGCATCGGCGGTACCGGCATCATTCTGCCAGGGACGGCCCAGTGAGTATAATGTAAACCCTCTGTTCTTTGTGATCTTGCAATCGCGGAACACATAACCATACCCTGATTCCAGTTTGGTATTCACGGCTGTAACATAGCCACCGGTTTGGTTATCCAACCGGGTACGGGGATATATGATACAGGTATCAAAAATAATAGTAGAAGAACCGAACAGAAAATCGGTATTACCATCTACATAACAATTCTTGAAATAACATCTTGTTCCTCTATTGTTACCACCGTAATAAGTGTCCTGTCCGCCATTCATGCGGCAATTATAAAACACGACTCTGTCAGATGTAGTGTAAACAGCCACAGCCTGCGGACCATCGCCAGGCGCCGGAACCAATGCATTGGCATTGATACCATACGCGGTCGCATTTTCGATCGACAGGTTCATCATCATCACATCCGCCGCATTAATGATCACGGTTCCGCAGGTAGAAGTACCGTAAGTACCACCCGCTGGATTCGCTTTACCCGAATAGTTATCGTACGAGATGATGGTTTCGGCCAGGCTTTCCCCTACCAATTGTATAAATGGTTTATTACTGGGAATAGTAACGGTCTCCACATACTTGCCTTTCCTGATATAAATCTTATAAGGAGTGGTTTGTGCGGTTGGCGCTGCATTGATAGCAGCCTGTATGCTGGTATAATCGCCGCTGCCATCTTTGGCTACCACTTTATTTGTACCTGCCGGTGGCTGGCTGCCAATCGGTACGGTATTTCCGCTTACCGCTATGTTCACCGTTGTTGCACCGGTACTGCTTACAACAATATTACCTGAGTAAGCGCCATTGGCGGCAGCATTCAACCGTACAGATACGGTTGTAGCTGAAACCGTGCCACTGGTTGGTGTTAAAGTAACTGTTGAATTACTCCAGGTTGTACCATTATCGGTTGACAGTTGAAAATTGACTGGTGGTGTAATAGTTATATTGGCCGTGAGGTTGGTCCCCGACACGGTTATGATTTGTACAGGAGAAGGAGAACCGTTGTTTTGCGTAAATGCAGTCAATGTACCTGCTGCACTAATGGCCGGTGTTGGTGTAACACTTTCATCGATCATTACATTAGCCGAAACAGGCGCTGTACAATAGTTATATGCTTTATCGGCCGTAAATACATAATAATAATACCGTGTAGTAGCTGATAACGCAGGATCGGTATCAGTAAATGAAGTATTGGTTCCCAGATAAACTACCTGGTATCCCGATCCCATGGTGTTGCCGACAATGTATACACCATTTGCATTGGGAACCGGAGCGGTTAATGATGTACTTCGCACCACCACATAACCACCACCGTCTACACCGGTAGCAGGCGCCGTCCAGTTTACGATAATGGTATTATTAGTAGGGTTACCGGTGGCAGCGGGTGAAGCAGGCGCATCGGGCGCTGTTGCATCAACTGCTGTACCAGCATATACAACATAATCATCTATGTCAAAATAAGGAGGTTGCGGGTTGGCCACTTTCATACCTGCATAGGTACTGGTGGGCGTGCCAGCGGGCGAGTTCAACGTGCCTGAAAAAAAGTACCAGGTGCCCGGTGTTGAGGAGGCGCCTAATGAAGCAGTTGCTGATGTACCAGAAGAACCGGTGCCGCCTGTTGCCCCGGCTACGGTTGTCCAGCCACTCAATGCGATCGTGCTGCTTAATGCAGCAGGTACGCGATACCAGAATTGTATTACATATGGAGAGGAAGCTGCCAGTGGCGTACTGGTACACACCGGCGTGAAAATATATTTGTTGCTGGTGCTTGCCTGGTTAAAATGAAAATATTTTGAACCTGTTCTCGCATCAGAAGAAGTTATATTCCAGGCAGCCGAGGCTTCCCATTGGGTAGTTGAGCTATGCGATGTTACCGTAGTATACGATCCGTCGATCTGGTGTTCAAAACCGCCATCCATATCGGCATTAAATCCTAACCCGTTGGAGATGGTGGTATACATGCCCGTTACAGCTACATAGGTAGTAACGGCGCCGGCACTTACATGCGTAATGTTTCCGGCATAAGCGCCTTCAGCGGTGGCCTTTAACCGAACCCTGATGATTGTACTGCTTAACGTACCGGCAGTGGGTGTTAATACGATTGGACTGGTACTGCCATACCAGGTAGTGCCATCGAGAGATAATTCATAGGAAGCCGGGGGCGTAATGCTTACATTACCGGTAAGGTTGTACCCGGCTACAGTATATGTTTGTACATCTGACGGACTGGCCGAAGATTGTGAAAAATATTTTAATGTTCCGCCTACTGCCACGGAAGGGTCTGTATTTTCAACACCATTTAAATAATTCTCCAGCGCCGTATAACCGCTGCCGTCGTATGTGTTCCTGTCAGCTGCATCATTGGGATTCAAATTATGACTGGTTTCCCAACTGTCGGGCATACCATCATGATCGGTATCTACCGGAGCTGTGGTCGAATTCAAGGTTGGCCAGGCGTTTACGGTGAGGCTATAAGCCGTGCCATGCGGGTAACCGCCCTGCACATCTATAATGCGCCCCGTTCTGTTACGTACATCGTTGGCAATGCGCTGATCGAGCGTATCGCGGCGGGGCAAGGTGGCGCCCGCACCCAGCAATACAGCATCATACGCATCGGTAGCCGCCTGCGTGGTTACGGTATAACCCAAATTAAATGGCGTAGTCACTTTCGACAGGACCGTATCGGCTGCATTGGTTTGCATTGCTACACCCGACCAGTTATTACTGGTATTCTGAGCAGAACCATCTACATAATTTCCATCCACATACCATTTCCCAAATGGAATGGGTGTGGTTGTATTGTAACTGGGATTACAGATCCGGTATTTAACACCAGATCCGGTATTAGGCCCCCATTTATAGTAATTGTTCACTACATTATAATTGCCGCCTTCGCCGCCATATACGGTATTGATACCCCAGTTATACAAAACGTTATTGCGAAAATCTACATTTTCAACACCTACGGTATTGGGTGAATAGGTTTCAATACCGGCAAAACGGGGGTTACGGTTTCTGCAATCGGCGTACAGGTTATGATGTATGGTACCTCTTTTGGCGCCCTGAATACCTCCATAACCATGGTTTTCATAATCTGTATCTCCTGTTTCAAAATGATAGGAATAGTTAAGCGGCTCTGTAATAAAACACCATTGTATGGAGAGGTTATCACCGCGATAAACAGTCAATGCTTCATCGGCACTCCAGCTTACGCTACAATGATCGATGATGAGATTGCTGGGCCCTGTTGCGCCAAATGCGTCATCTCCGCCACTGCCATCAACCGGGTTGCCATTGGCATCTACTTTTTTCTGATTCTTGTCGCCTAATCGAAAACGCATATATCGTACTATCACATTATCACCACCAATGGATACCGGATAATCTGCCACGCAGATGCCGTCGCCCGGCGCTGTTTGTCCGGCAATGGTGGTATTTGCCTTGATGCTTAATTTGGAACTCAAATGAATGGTTCCCGATACCCTGAATACAACCGTGCGGTAGGTTGCAGTAGCCTGTGTGGCGTACCGAAAACTGCCGGGATTGTTATCATCATTCAGGTTGGTAACTTCAAATACGGTGGTAGGTGTAGCAATGGTGCCACGGCCTCCGGTCGTATGCATGCCGGCTCCTTCGGCGCCAGGAAATGCAGGCTGCTGCGCACGGGCAGTAAGAGCGACTGTAAACAAAAAGTTGATGAATACAATGAAGTAACAGCGGGTAAAATTTCGCATAAGCAATCGTTAGTATGGTTGTCAATCAATTTTCAAGAATCGTGAATTGGCTACATCCGCCAGGGCAGAACGCGCGCGTCAAGCCGCAAGCAGGTGCAATGGTGTAACTACCCGGCAACTATGAACCATGCCGGTAACATTTTTTCATATTTCGTACAGCAGTAAATTGTATCCCCTATTTTCTCACTCTTTCGGCCAGCTCAAAACCCTGGCTCTTTATATTCTTTAAAACAATCTGTGCTATGATGCGTGCACCCAGTTCATTGAAATGGGTGTTGTCTTCCTTACCCTGCGGGTAGTTGGGATGTTCGCCCGGAGCCAGTTGATTAAACAATAATTTGGATTTTTCTACACCCCATTGTTGCAATAGCGCCTGTCCGTCTTTATCCAGGTCAATCAAAGGCACATTATTTTCTTTAGCCACCCTGCGTACAATTAGTGCATATACATCATGGGTTCCCACTACGTGACCCGTTGAATCGAAATTGCGACGCGCCACCGGGGTCAGTAATACCGGATTGGCTTTTTTGCTACGGGTATCTGAAATATATTTAACCAGGTTGGCTTTGAATTCCTCTTCTGTCGTATAGCTTTTCTTTGTCTTCACTTCATCGTTATGTCCAAACTGAACAAAAACATAATCGCCTTCCTGTAAGGCCGATACCACCGGTTGCCAGCGGTTCTCTGCCATAAATGTTCTTGTGCTGCGACCATTCTGTGCGCGGTTGTCTACGGTTACTGTTGAATCAAAAAAATAGACAAAGGGCATCCCCCACCCGGTCTCGGGATATGTTTTTACATCTTTTACCGACATCGTTGAATCACCGATCATCCAAACGGTGATCTTCTTTTTGGGTGGCAAGTCAAACGCTGTGAGTATCATGAGCCCTATGAAAACAATTCTGTTCATTCCTGTTATTTTACCAATCCGTTCAAATACACTTCTATGTTCGTATACTGTTTATCGATCGTATAGGCAGCAGCATCCCCCGCATCGGCCGGGTTTAATTTATGGGTTGTTTCCCAGGTATCCGGTATACCATCCGCATCTTTATCCGATGCGGCAGGCAATGACTTTAATGCCGGCCACGCATTTACGGTAGCTTCATAAGCAGTACCATGCGGATAACCACCCTGCACATCGATAAAGCGGCCTTTCCGGTTTTTTACATCGTTTATAATGCGTGCATCTAATGTATCTCTTTGCGGCAAACTGCAGCCCACCTGTTTCAACACCAGGTCAAACGCTTCTTTGGCCGGTTGTGTGGTGACTGTTACAATAGCAAAAGGCGCCTGAGCTTTTGCCTGCGCCGGGTCATCAACATTCTTGTCGCCCATGCGGACGCCCAGCCAGTTATTGCTGCTTACTTCATTCGATCCGTCCACATAATTTCCATCCACATACCATTTACCATATGGAATAGAAGGTGGTTTACTCCAGGGATTTATTACCTGGTACATGACGTTCTTTTTAGTCTCGGGGCCGCAACGGTAGTAATTGTTCACGATGTTGTAGCTGCCGCCTTCGCCGGCATATACATTGTTTCCGCCCCAGTTATAAATTACATTGTTGCGGAAATCGACGTTCTCTTCTTTTATATTCCGGATACCATCGAAGCGGGGGTTGCGACTATTACAATGCGCAAAGAGATTATGATGCGCCGATAAATGCCTGCCGCCCCAGATACCACCGTATCCATGGTGTTCATAATCTTTATCGCCCGTTTCAAAATGATAACTATAATTCAATGGTTCTGAAATAAGGTTCCATTGCAGTGTAGTGCTGTCGCCACCGTAAACCGAAAAGGCTTCATCGGTACTCCAACTCATTGAGCAATGATCGATGATAATATTAGTTCTACGGATACCGCCAAAAGCGTCATCGCTACCGTTGCCATCGATCATACCTCCCTTTTGATTCTTATCGCCCATGCGAAACCGCAGGTAACGGATAATGATATTATCACCGGATAAATAAACCGGGTAATCGGCCACACAAATACCATCACCGGGCGCCGTCTGCCCGGCAATGGTGGCGTTTCCTTTTATATCCAGCTTTGATAGCAAATGAATGGTGCCTGAAACCGCAAATACAATAATGTGCGGCCCTTTAGCTTGTACCGCTTTTCTAAAACTGCCGGGTCCATCATCATCGAGCGTAGTTATTACAAACACTTTACCACCCCGGCCACCGGTAGCGAATTGACCAAATCCTTCAGCGCCGGGAAAAGCGATGGGTTGGCCCAATAGAAAAAATGGAGAAATTATAAGAAGGGTAATCAGGGGCATTCTCGTACTCATATGGCGGTTCTTTTGAGATTCTTACAGTTCCGGATACCTTTTCAATGGGCTGAGATCCGGAATACTTACTAAGCAAAATCGTCTTAATATAAATCCAATGTCAAGTGTAGTGAGATATTCTTTAAAATGACGGATTTCGCATGCATTTTTCTATGCAATCGTTCCCGGCAACGATGTAAAACGCAGAACGCGAAAGGCTTAACGCAGAAAGCAAAACGCCAAATACAAATTGTATTCAGCGTTAAGCATTAGGCGTTTAGCGTTAAGCCTGTAGCGCTAATAATTCGGGTTCTGCGTCAACTGCCCCTGGTAAGCATCTAACGTTGGTTGATCGAAGGGGAACAATTCGCTTTTTCCTGATACAAAAAAACTGGCCATACCCGTGCGCAATGGCTTACCATCTATAACGTTGGTCACCAGATACGTCCGCCAGGGCAGGGCCGTCCAACCCGTTGTAGGGCTTGGCTTTTGTTTGGGTTGCCAGAAAGGTTGTGCCGTGGTGGCTGTATTGGTGCCTGCATAAAATTGAATTTCTTCGCCAATGTTCTTATAATAAATGGTGTCCGGAACTTTGGCATACACACCGGCACCGGTCCTTATCTGCTCAATTTTGGCTCTTGATTCATCGAGTTTTTGAGACAGTTGGCCCCAGCGTAACAGATCGTATTTGCGGATACCTTCATGGCCAAACTCCAGGTAACGTTCGTTGGCTACCGCGTTAAAGAAACCAGCTTTATCAGTGGGTGTAGTACCTATACTGCCTGTATTTCCCCGGTAAGCCCTTTTTCTAACTTCTTCAAATGCACTGATAGCCTGTGTGGTTGGACCGCCATTGATCTCATTGACAGCTTCGGCATACATCAGCAACACATCTGAAAAACGGATCATCACCCAGTTGTACCCTACGTTTAATACTGTGCCAGGTAATAATGGCACCCGCCAGTCGCGCCGGTATTTGCCAGTATTCAATTCATTCAGGCGGCGCATTGATTTTACATTGTTGGCCCCTGTTACCTGGTACCAGGTAACAGTAACATCGCGACGGGTATCTACCGAATCAAATGCATAAAAATAATTGGGCAACATAATGATACCGCCGCCACCGGCGCCATAACGGGTATTGTTGGCCAGGTTGGGACCATCATAATTACCCATACGGCTGTCGCTATTGCCATTACCACCACCGGCCCCTACTTCAAACAGGATCTCGCCCTGCGGGTCATATATAAACGAGGTCACGTTGCGCCAGACACTTTCAAAATTGGGATTCAGCGTATGCTGGTCCCTACGCGCCATCAGGTCTTCGCATTCTTTCTGGGTTATCTGGTAGTATTTTAAATAATCACTGCGCCGTTCTATCAATTTGTTGCTGCGCAAAGAATAACCGCCTCTGAACAACGCTATTCTTGCCCGCAAAGCTTTTGCGGCGCCTTTGGTTATGCGTTCATTGCGAACAACTTCAGTACGCCAGGGCAGCAGGTCAATGGCTGTTGCCAGATCATTCAATATTTTGTCGTACGTTGAATCACGATCACTCTTTGGTATAAACAAACCCGTTTGCTTATACGATGGGATCATCGGCGCCGGTACATCGCCCCAGTTGCGCATTAATTCAAACAAATACTGCGCGCGCAAAGTGAGCGATTCCGCATACAAACGCCGCAACTCTTTTTTCTCCGTATCTGTTCCTTCAGTGTACAACTTCATTTCCGGTATCTGCTCAATACACAAATTGGCTCTTTCCAATCCCCGGTATAACTGGCGGAAGGGGTTCGTCAATTCTGAATTATTAAGCAATAACTGATAACGGCCAACGCCACGACGGCCATTGTCAATATTGCCACTTACAATACCTTCGTCAGAATCGTACGGGTAATACATGCTGATGCGAATGCCATACCCGTTATCGCCCTGCAGATCATCATACACCCCTATAACCGCCATGGTGGCGTTGGGCACATCGGTAAATGCCTCAGGTACCGTATACCCTGATTCCGGTTCTACCTCCGTATATTTTTTACAACCTGTTATGGATAATATAATCAGTATGATGGAGCCGGAAATTATTTGATAGTATCTTCTATTCTTCATACTTCAATCGTTTTTTATTTGTTAGAAAGTAGCGTTTACACCAAAAACCCATGTACGTGAACGTGGATAGGCCGCAAAGTCAACACCCGGTGTTAACGGATCGTTTCTGCGGGCCGTAACATCCGGATCGTATCCTGAATAGCTGGTGAGCGTAGCCAGGTTATTCACCGTTGCAAATACACGGAAGGTGGATAGCTTGATCTTATTGAGCACCGATTTTGGTAATGAATACCCTACCGTTACGTTATTAAACCGCAGGTACGTTCCATCTTCCACAGCCCATGAATGCAACCACCAGCGTTGTACGCGCACCGGCGTCCAGATCTTTGCATTTTCATTGAGCGCTGCCAGTTCTTTGGGATCTGTTACGCGTTGACCGGCTTCATTAATATTGGTGAACCGGCCTTTTACGCTGTTTAAAGTATTCAGGTTAGGGAAAGCGCCATCGGTCCATTCAATTTTGTTGGCATTATAAATGTCATTGCCTACTACAAAATTTACAAATACACTCATGTCAAAGCCTTTATAGCTTACCTGGTTGTTCCAGCCACCGGTGAATTTGGGATTGGCATTGCCTACCACTACGCGGTCGTAGTCCGCCGTGATCTGTCCGTCGGGAGTGCCATTAACGCCGCTGATATCTTTCCATTTCAACATACCGGGTTGCGCCGTTCCATATACCCCGTTATTGGCAATACCTGCTTTCAGGGTGTATGTTTGAGTGGTGGCGTTATAATCAAATTCATCGATACCATAAAAGCCATCGGTTACAAAACCATACATCAAGCCGGCCGGCTCACCCACTTTCACCAGGTAATCATCAACACCATCGCTGCCCTGCCAACCCGAGTTACGGGTTATTTGATTTACACCGCCTAAACCTTCAATTTTATTTCTATTAAACGAGATGTTGAAGTTGGTGTTCCAGGTAAAATCTTTATTGGAAACCGGAATGGCGTTTACCTGGAATTCAACACCGCGGTTTGAAGTAGAGCCCAGGTTTTGCAACTGGGTGGTATAACCAAGAGTAGGTGGAATGTTTACTGCCAGCAACAGATCTTTGGCTGTATTCTTATATACATCAACTGTAAACTGCAGGCGGTTGTTGAACATGGCCCAATCCATACCCAGGTTCATGGTGGTATTACGCTCCCATCTCAGGTCGGGATTACGCAGGTGCGTAGGCGCTACGCCAGGTTGAATAATATGATTGAACGCATATTGACCGGTAACGCCATATAATTGCAGGTACAGCAGGTTATCGATGCGGTTGTTCCCCACAGACCCATAACCGAACCTAAGTTTGGCATCGTTCAACCAGGAAAGATCTTTCATAAAATCTTCCTGGCTAAAACGCCATGACACCGATCCGGATGGGAATACCAGGGAGCCATTATCTGAACTGAATTTTGATGACCGATCTGAACGCAGGTTAAAGGTGGCCGAGTATTTATCATCATACTCATAGCTGGCCCTGCCAAATAAAGAGAATATGCGGCTGGGCGGTTGCTTGAAAGTAGTAGGTAAAGGTTGGGCCGAACCGGGTGGTGCTGCGCCGGCGCCCATATTTTCCAATGCTTTTTCAGCGGTAATATCGGAAGGGAAATAGCGCGTTTCAAAGGCGCTTGTCCGCATCCGTTGGTCAACGACTTCCTGCCCTACCAGCACAGTGATATCATGATGTCCTTTATAATTAGCGACCGAATACTGCAGGGTATTGGTATTACTCATGGTATTGTTGAACTGTTCCCCTATAGAAGCCACTGGCAATGATGCCGCGTTGCGGGCAGTAGGTGTTATCTTGCTAAAGAAAAGATCGGTTTCTGCAATGGCATTGTCATAACCGAATGTTGACCGGAAGTTCAAATTTTTTACTATGGTATAATTCAAATAGCCGCTTAGATATGTGGCTTTTGTATATTGACGCCGGTATTCCGCTTTGGTTTGAATAACCGGGTTGATGGCGCCACTGGAAGCGAGGTAATAGGCTTCATCAAAATCATCAATACCACCCGTAGCGGTTGGCAGTTCAAACGGCCGGTAATTAATAGTGTGCCGCAGGCGATTGGTAGCCCGGGTTCCACTGTTGGTTGTCCCTGCGCCGCGTATGGTTTGATCGAGATAGCGGGCATTAAAACCAATTTTTAATTTATCCGATGCTTTATGATCGAGTTTGAAGTTCACGAGATAACGATCAAAACCCGACTCCAGCAAAATACCATCTTCCTTATTGCTGGTCAGGCTTAAATTGTAAGTCGTGTTTTCGCTACCGCCATTCAGGGATACATTCTGATTACTGTATTTCGCTCTGCGGCCAAACACTTCCTTCTGCCAGTTGACCGCAGGAAAGTCTTTATAAACGCTCAGTGTATCCCAGGTACTGCCATAAGTTCGCACAAAGCTGGTGCTGTCGGCTACGTTACCGCGACTTCTTTCATATTGCCAGATCACAAAATCATACGGGCTCATAACGTCCATAGTCTGGGGCAGTTCGCGCCAGCCAAAGGAACCGTTATACGAAATTTGTGTTTTACCGGCCCGGCCTCCTTTGGTGGTAATGATCACCACCCCGTTGGCAGCGCGGGCGCCATAAATAGCGGTGGTAGAAGCATCTTTCAACACGTCGATGGAAGCAATGTCCTGGGGCGAGATCACCGACAGCGCATTCTCAACCACAACGCCATCGACAATGTATAAAGGAGAATTGTCCTGCGTAATGGAACCACCACCGCGCACCCGCACGATAATATCAGAACCGGGCGCGCCCTCCGATGCAGTTACCTGCACCCCGGCCAGCCGGCCTTGAAGGGCTTCGGCTGCTGAAGACAGTGGTACATCCTTTATCTGACGTCCGGCAAGGGATGATACCGAACCACTTACTTTATTTCGGGGAACGGTTTGATAACCGATCACCACTTCCTGCAGGGTGGTGGCATCTTTTTCCATTTGAATGCTCATTTCCTTACTGCTGTCGGCGGTTATGGTTACAGGCTTAAACCCTACGCTCGACAGGGTAAGACTGACATTACCCGAAGCAGTAACCGGTATGGTAAAATGCCCTTTGGCATCGGTTTGAACGGCTCGTCCGCCCTTCACCTGCACGGTAACACCGGCGGCCGGTGCTCCCCGGTCATCAGTAACCGTACCTGAAACCTGACGGGTTTGTGCACTCAAAAAAAATGGAATAATTAATAGCAGGGCTAGTAATGGATGAAATTTGATCATATGGCGACTCTTTTAGGTTTGAAAATAACAGGGCCTTTCGAGCAGCCCGGTTTAGGCAATCGTTTTAACCAACAGACTATCAGGCCTGTGGCTCAGGTCATACCATGGAGCAGTACGGTATCTGAACAGGTTTCTTCTTACGCCAACAACAGGGCTATTCTAATCAGGGGTTCGGGAATTATTGCTGAGAGCTCATTATACCTACAGGGACATTTTGAAGTACATATAAAAGCCAGCAATCAATTTTGGTTATTTAATTATAAAACAATTAGGTATCCTAATCCAATTCTAACGAGATATTTTCGAATAAAGTAATTTCCGCAAACCTTTTTCTGTGCAATCGTTCCCGACATCGATTTCAAAAAAAGGTAAATAGCGGTCTTATAAAAAAAAGACTATTTTTATCGGCATTTAGCTGCCACACTTTGAAATTCGAGACTGTAACCATAAAAGATATTGCCAGGGCGCTGGGACTTTCTACATCAACCGTATCGCGCGCATTGCGTGGTAGTTATGAAATTAGTCCGGAAACCAAAAAACTGGTACTTGAGTACGCCGAAAAGATAAACTACCGGCCTAACCCGATCGCTTTGAGTTTGAAAGAACGAAAAAGCCGGTCGATCGGAGTGGTGGTGAGTGAGATTGCTAATACGTTTTTCTCGCAGGCAATCAATGGAATAGAATCCATTGCGTACAACCGGGGGTACCATGTAATTATTTCCCAGAGCCACGAATCGTACGAAAGAGAAAAGGTAACCATTCAACACCTGGCCTCCCGTTCGGTGGATGGATTGCTGGTTTCCCTGTCGAACGAAACTATTGACCTGAGCCACCTGAAACAATTGCACGACAAAGGTTTACCGGTCGTTTTTTTTGACCGCATTACCGACGAAATAAATACCCATAAAGTAACCGCCAATAATGTAAAAGGTGCTTTTGATGCCACTCAGCATCTGATTAACAAGGGCTTTACGCGCATAGCGCATGTTACCAATTCACCCAACCTGTCAATTACCAAAGAAAGGCTGCAGGGATACCGGGAAGCCCTGATAAAGAATAACCTGCCTTATGATGACAAGCTGGTACATTATTGTTTTCACGGTGGGATGATCTACGAGGAGATTGAAGGTGAAATTCAAAAAATGTTCAGTGCCCGCCAAAAGCCGGATGCCATTGTAACCGCCAGTGACCGTATTACCACCTCCTGCCTCACGGCGTTAAAAGCCGCGGGAAAAAGGATCCCGGAAGATATTTCGGTCATCGGTTTTACCAACACCAATATAGCCGACCTGTTTAACCCGCCGCTTTCGGCAGTACGCCAACCGGCTTTCGATATGGGACAGACAGCCATCGAATTGCTCATCCAGATCATTGAAAGCAAACGCCCGGTCACAGAGTTTGAGACCCGGATCCTGGACACCGAGTTGTTTACGCGTGAATCTTCTGAGCCGGCTCACCCACGGGCCACATAGCCCCCAACCTCCCCCGATCCCGACTTGTCGGGAAGATGGCCGGCGGAGATTTTTAGCCTACAGGATATGGTTCAGATTACACGTTAATCCTTCAAGTCACTTCATTTTATTTTTTTCTGCATCTAATTTTTTTATGATGCTCAAAAAACTTTTCAGGGCCGTTTAATTTTTTTTTGCACCGTTTAAAAAGTTTTGCTATCGTTTAATTTTTTTTCTACCCCATTTAATTTTTTTCTGCGTCGTCTAATTTTTTTTCTGCATCATTTAAAAAGTTTTGCTACCGTTTAATTTTTTTTCTACCTCATTTAATTTTTTTCTGCATCATCCAATTTTTTTTCTGTATCATTTAAAAAGTTTTGCTATCGTTTAGTTTTTTTTCTACCTCATTTAATTTTTTTCTGCATCATCCAATTCTTTTTCTGTATCATTTAAAAAGTTTTGATATCATTTTACTTTTTTTGTGACGTCCGGAAAAACCTTTTGGGGTCAGTTAATCTTTTGAACGACCCGATTTTTAAAATTATCTTCATCCTATGCTTTCGCAGGAACAGATCAAACAATTAGTGGCCAAACAGGCGGCCCAGTTGGTGCAAAACAACATGACCGTTGGTATTGGCACCGGGTCTACTATTTACTGGCTCATTATAGAGTTGGGTAATATGGTAAAAGAGGGGCTATTTTTCAGGGCTATTCCAACCTCCAAAAAAACAGCTGCCCTGGCCGCCCAGAATAATATTCCACTGGCCGAACTGAATGATGTGGATCGGATAAATATTACCATTGATGGCGCCGATGAAATTGACGCGCACCTGCAATTAATAAAAGGCGGTGGGGGGGCCCTATTACAGGAGAAAATGGTAGCCGCTGCCTCCCGCGAACTGATCATTTTGGCCGACCAGTCGAAACTGGTACAACACTTAGGCAAATTTCCACTGCCGTTAGAGGTGATCCCCTTTGGCTGGAAACAGGTACAACGGCGCATTCGTGAGACCTATAATATTGAAGCTGTATTGCGTAAACAGAACGACCAGCCTTTTATCACTGATCATGGTCATTATATTCTCGACTGCCCTTTTCAACGTATTGAACAACCCGATGAATTATCATTTGAGTTAAATGACATTCCCGGGGTGGTAGATAACGGACTCTTCATCAATATGGCCGACCTCGCCCTGATCGGATTTCCGGATGGGAAAACAGAGACGGTAACTCCCCAGGTCCCCTAATCGCCCGTTGTGCATCAGTTAGAATTTTCGTAATTTTAACTATATCAGATTCCGATGCAAAAGAACAAATTGAACGGGTCAGATCACCTGTATCTGCAAATTGCCGGTGGGTTAGAGCAAATGATCCATAATGAAATATTGAAGATCGGCGATAAACTGCCCTCTGTGCGCATGTTGAGCGATGAATATGGCATCAGTATGGGCACAGCCTTCCAGGCCTATTATTATCTCGAAGGCAAAGGCCTCATTGAATCGCGCCCCAAATCGGGCTACTACGTTCGCTTCAATCAAAAACGGTTTCCCGCTTTGCCAGCTCCGCCCAAAACTGAAACGCTCGCCGGTACAACCAGCGTTGATGACATGGTAGCGACTGTTTTTAAAAAACTAAGCGCTTCAGATATCACGAACCTGGCCATAGCGGCCCCGGCCATCGAACTGTTGCCGTTGGCCAAATTGAATAAATCGCTGGTGCATGCATTCCGTCATTCTCCCACCAGCTGCATTCAGTATGAGGATGTGCAGGGCAACCTGGAATTGCGTAAACAAGTGGCCAGGATGGCTTTTAACTGGGGTGGAAAAATTACTGCGAATGAGGTAGTGATCACCGCCGGCTGTATGGAAGCATTATCCCTGTCCTTACAGGCAGTTACCCGGCCCGGCGACACGGTAGCGATTGAAACGCCTACTTTCTTCGGCATATTCCAGGTGATGGAAACGCTGGGGTTGCATGTGATTGAAATACCAACCGACGCAGTGACCGGCATTGACCTGAACTACCTGGAAATGGCGATCAAAAAATCAAATATCAAAGCCTGCGTATTTGTTCCCAGTTTTAATAATCCGCTCGGTTGTTGTATGCCCGATGACAATAAAAAGGCGTTGGTGGAAATGATCACCAGGCATCGCGTACCATTGATCGAAGATGATATTTATGGGGAATTGTATTTTGGCCATCACCGGCCACGCTGTTGCAAAACCTATGATACGGAAGGTTGGGTATTGTATTGCGCTTCTATCAGCAAATCACTGGCGCCGGGCTATCGCATCGGGTGGACAATTCCCGGCCGGTTCAAAGAACAACTTACCCGTTTAAAAATGCGGCACACCATTACCGGTGTTACTATTACCCAACAGGCAATGGCGCATTTCTTAAGCATGGGCCGGTTCGATTATCACCTGAAAAAATTACGCACTGCCTTACATACGCAGCAACTGCGCTATGTGCAGGGCATTCTCGATCATTTTCCACCCGATACCAAGGTATCGCGACCGCAGGGTGGTTTTGTATTGTGGTTAGAACTGAATAAAAAAATAAATACATTTCAATTATACCAGGAAGCGATAAAATACCAGGTATCGGTAGCGCCGGGGAGAATTTTTTCCATGCGCGATCGCTACAGTAATTATATGCGCATCGGTTATGGTCAGCCGTGGAATGATGGCGTGGAACGGGGACTGCGAATCTTAGGAAATTTAGTGAAAAAGCTGGGGTGATACCAGGGGAGTCAGGTTGCGGGCGGGTGTTCAAAATACGCTTCAATATCGGCGTTGGAGTTATAATTACGAAATACATGCGGGTGGCGTATAGGTAACCGCAGTGTATGCCCTTCATCGAAGATCGCCTGCAGACTGTAGTTATTTAGTCGGCCAATCATAATGCGCCCGGCTACTTTTTCCAATCCAGTGCGGGTATAAATGCCGCAGAAAGGTTGTGCAAAATCGGTATCCTGGTAAACATAAAAATCATATTCGTTATCGCGCATATATTCCTGCGACAGGTGATTAATGGAACCTGCATCCAGGTCGAGCATATCACAAGCCAGTAACAGCAGGTCTTTATCAGGAAATTTTTGATGAACGCTGAGCAGTCCTTTTAACGGACCTTCCACTTCAGCATTATCAACCACCAATAATTCAGGAGAAATTTCTTCAACGTAAGTGAGCACCTGTTGCTGGTTGACCGAATACACGACCGGCAGGTGAAACATGGCCAGCTTTTCATGCATATGCTTGGCCCATATCGTATTACGAATTGGCAGTAGTCCCTTATCAGACCCCATGCGTTTGCTTTCGCCACCACATAATATAACACCTAGCAAGTTTTCCATAATGTTAATACTGGAATGTGATCAATCAACAATCAGTCATGTACTTTGCGATCTGCGTGCCCCAGGCTTTTACCCGGCGCCACCACATCACGCACCAACTGCTTTACTTCTTTAATTTCAAGGAAACCGCCCACCTCTTTGCGATCAAAAACCTTTTGGTCTCCGATGCAAATAGTATACCGGCCACTGACTTCACTGGGTTGCAGCAATACACCCTGCAGTTCATCAGCAAAGGTGGTTAACAACTCCTGTGCCATATAAGCAGCTCGAAGCAGCCATCCGCATTTTGGACAATATTCAATAGTGACAGTTGGTTTCATGTAACAAAGATAAGGGTTCAGACGTCAAGGCGCAAGCACCCCCGGGAACCATCTTAGTCACCATTCCGGGAAGATAAAAAGTATGTTAAATATGTAGGAAATTCTGATAAGTGCCCCTTATGCCTTCACGCCCTCCGGGTTTACGGCCTGAAAATCCGATTTTGAGGATTCACATACCGGGCAATGATACGCATCAGGCAACTGGTTAAATGGAGTGCCGGGAGCGATGTTGTTTTCACTATCGCCATAATGTTCATCGTACACCGTAAAGCAATGCTTACACTGATAAATAACCGGGGCATGCACCGGTGTTTTGGCAGTGGGCTCCTGCACAACTTCCTGCCGGTAAACACTGTGCAGGATCTTATCAGCTTCAATAGCGAGATCATAAAAATACTTGCAGAGCGAGATGAGATAAGCGCCCAGTTCTTCTTTCTGCACGCCTTTCCGGAATAAAATGTATTCCCTGGAGTTGGGATTAAAATCTTTGGTGTACATAATATCGTACCGGTTCATGGCCGCGCTTTTATTACGGCTTGTATTATCCTGTTTTGCGATCACTACCGCGCCAAACAGACCAAACAACCCCGACTTGGATTTTGTTTTAATAGCGAAACTCAATCCGTATGTACGAACATCATCTTTATCGAACTGCCTGATGATGTATCTTTTCAAGTTCAGCCCTTCTTCATTCAGGTCTTCAACCTGCCAGTTCAGTTCATTGGCCGCATGGCGTACATTGATGCGGTAAGTGTTCAGCACGAAATCCCATGCCGCACGGTCTTTTTGTGCGATACCTTTTACAATGAGCGATTTCCAGGGCGTGACATACAACTGTCCCACTTTTGTTTTCAAACACAGCGATGCTATATCTTTTAAAAATGAAACGGGAAAACATTCATCGCGCCGGTAAATACCCAGCCAGGTTTTTTCGCCATAGCGGTTAAAGCCTTCATAATAGGGCAAAACAAATTTGGGTATGCTTAACTCAGCTGTAACAGGCTGGGTGATGAATTGCTCTTTTGCATGCACCATATCATACAACGCATCGCCATCAGTCAATGTTTTATTCTCTATGATCGCTTCTTCTACCAACCGGGTCATGCGGGGAATATCATCTGAATAGATCAATCCCTTCCAGCAATAGATGATCGTGGTTTTGGGGAAACGAACATATAAATACCAGTAGTTGCTTACCGGTGATGAAATAAAATTGACGTTGCCGGTAAAGAATGGAATGAAACTCTGGTTGGCATCTACCAGGTTTAGCTTCAATCGGGGCCGGTAATCAAACAAACCCAGAATATCTTTATACACGCCTTCACTTAACCAGTTGGAATTCTGGAATACATCTTCTGCAACATACGAAGTGAGTATGTTGGCGTACTCATTACGATTCACTTCATAAACAACACCCAGCTGATCCAGCTCCTTCCGGAATTCATTTTCACTGGAACTATCGGCCCGGCAAAACAAATGCTGGCGGTTACCGAATTGCACCTGGTCAACACCACATCTTTCAGCAGCTTCCATCCACGCATGCAGATCGCCGGCAGCTACGATTCCACCGGGAAGATTGATCTTTATATAATGATACTTGCGCATAGAAAAAGTTCTTTGTTTTAGTTATCAGGGTGGGTTCCCTTTTAAAGGGAGCTCACCCTTATTATGCTACTTCACCAACAAACTATTCGTCACATTAGCCAGCGTTTCTTCCAGGATCCTTTGCACCTCCGGCCGGCAAGAACCACAACCGGTGCCAGCACCCGTTAAAGAACACAATTGCTTGAGGTCGGTGCAACCTTCATTTATTTTATTCTTCAGATTGTCGCTGCCTACGTTGTTGCAACTACATACCAGCTTACCCAATACCGGTTCTGCTTTATTACCGCTACGCAGTAATTGCAGGCGCTTTTCATTCAACTCAATTTTATTGGCTATCAGTTCCCTGAATTCCTGGAACTCACTTTTATCGCCAATCAAAATAGCGCCTACCAATCGGTCCTGGTGAATGATACATTTTTTATAATACCGTTTTGCCTTATCTAAAAAGATGATCTCTTCGTAATCCTGCTCATTGGGACATTCCGGTATGCCTATACTGCAAAGGTCGAAACCATGTATTTTAATAATGTTCATGAACAAACTACCACCATAATAACTGGCAATATCACCCTGCAAATAGCGGGCAACCACATGCGCCTGTTGTTCTGCTGCGGCAGTAATTCCATACAACGTACCTTCAAACTCGGCAATTTCCCCAATGGCGAAAACGTTCGGATCGCTGGTTTGCAGGCGCTCGTTAACAATTACGCCACGCTGGCAATGCAAACCTGTTTCCTTTGCCAGTTCAATATTGGGAATAGTGCCAATGGCAAATACCAGGGCATTACAATCTATTACTGCGCCGCTTTTTAACCGGATGCCGGTTAACTCGCTGCGACCATAGAACAATTGCACTTCATCATCATAATAAATATCGCAATGCTGATCGGCCATTTCTTCGTGTAACATCTGACTGCCCAATGGATCCAACTGACGATCGAGGAATCGGGAGATACGTTGTACAATGGTCACCTTGATGTCTACTTCGCGTAAAGAAGCAGCCAGCTCAAGACCGAGTAATCCACCACCAACAATGACCACATGACCGTCGCGGGGAACATGGTTCTTGAATTCATCGGCATCGGTACGGCTGCGCATGGTGAAAATGCCTTTTAACGAAGGCACATTACGGGGAACTGCCGCGCGGCTACCCGTGGCCATGATCAATACATCGTAATACGTTGTACGACCGGTTGAATCGACCACGCATTTATTTTCCCGGTCAATTTTATCTATGCTTACGCCCTTATACAATTTGATATTAAAACCGGGCTCTTCTGTTTCTTTCATCTTCACCAACTGCTCCCAGCTTTGTGTGCCGCTGATGTAATCGGGCAGCATCACCCGATTGTAAAAAGGAAAGTTCTCTTTACTGAATATCACCAGTTCATCTTCACGGTTCATTTCGCGGTACGATTTCACAAAACCGAATGCACCGGCGCCGGCGCCAATGATCACGATCCGTTGCCGTGGCTTTTTATAAGGTGCTACCTGAACTGCACAGAATTTAAAATCCGGTTCCTTTGAGATCGGATCTACCATCGAACTGGTCACATTATTCGCCCGGTTGAGGTCGTTGTTCAATATTTTACCCCAGTGCATGGGCAAGAATACAACGCCCTTTTTTATGGAGTTGGTAACTGTAGCTTTTACCTGCACTTCACCCCGGCGTGAGGTTACAACAGCAATATCGCCGTCTTTCAAATGCAGGCGGCGCGCATCCTCGGGATGAATTTCCAGGAACGACTGTTGAATATGTTGCTTCAACTTATTCACCTTTCCGGTTTTGCTCATCGTATGCCATTGATCGCGAATACGGCCGGTGGTTAAAACAAATGGAAAATCGCCATCGGGTTTTTCACTGGTGAGGTCATCAGGCACCGGGTGAAGGATGGCTTTGGTAGAAGGTGTATAGAAAACTTTGTCAGCAAACAAGCGTACAGTGCCCTGGCCTGTTTCTCCTTTCGGATACGGCCATTGCACTGACCTCCTGTTTTTTAACGTACTATAATTTAATCCACTGATATCGATATTGGTTCCGGCAGTCAACTGCACGTGTTCATCATAAATAGCCGACGCATCGGCATAGTCGAAACCATGATAGCCCATTTTTTGGGCAAAGCGACAGATAATTTCTGCATCCGGCAATGCTTCACCGGGTGCATCAACAATTTTATTCAGGTAAGCAATACGTCGTTCAGAATTGGTCATGGTGCCCTCTTTCTCCGTCCAGGTGGCGGCGGGCAATATTACATCAGCATATTTCAGGGTCTCGGGGCGGTTGCTCATTTCCTGCACTACCACAAACTTCGCTTTCTTTAACCCTTCTTCCGCAACCCGTACATTCGGTAAACTGATCAACGGGTTGGTACAAACGATCCAGATGGCTTTTAACCGGCCATCATTCAATGCATCGAACATTTCCGTAGCGGTAAGGCCGGCCTTATCAGAAATATGGGTTCCACCCCAAAACGTTTGAACTTCTTCGCGGTGTTTGGGATTCGCCAGGTTACGATGCGCCGGCAACATGTTCGATAAACCGCCTACTTCGCGTCCGCCCATGGCATTCGGCTGGCCTGTCAATGAAAACGGACCAGAGCCCGGTTTGCCGATATGGCCGGTGATAAGATTGAGATTTATCAGGCTGAGGTTCTTATTCACCCCTACTGCACTTTGGTTCAGCCCCATGGTCCACATACTGATAAATCCTTTGGCATTGCCAATATGCTGCGCTGCCAGTTGAATGGTTAATTCATCGATGCCACAAATAGCTGCAGCTTCCGCCAGTGTTTTCTGAAATACGATTTTTTTATACTGTTCAAATCCTTCGGTATGATTTTTAATAAAATCAAGATCCACATCACCGTTCTCGATCAACAACCTGCCGATAGCATGGTTCAGGGTGATGTCAGTTCCGGGGTTTAGTTGTAAATGAACATCGGCAATTGAGCAGGTATCGGTTTTACGCGGGTCGGCAACAATAATTTTTACATTCGGATTGGCCGCTTTATGCGCTTCGATCCGACGCCATAAAATAGGATGACACCAGGCCGGATTGGCGCCGGTTACATAAAAACAATCAGCCGCTTCAATATCATCGTAACAACCGGGCACACTGTCTTCGCCCAACGCCATTTTATAACCAACCACGGCGCTGCTCATGCACAGCCGCGAGTTGGTGTCAATGTTATTACTGCCAATAAACCCTTTGATCAGTTTATTGATCACATAATACTCTTCGGTAAGGCATTGACCCGAAACATAAAAGGCTACGGAATCAGGACCATACTTATTGATGAATGTTTTGAAAACAGCAGCCGTACGTTCCAGGGCTTCGTCCCACGACACCCGCTGCATGGGCATATTCTTATTGTAGCGCATTTGCGGATACAGCAAGCGATCGCTTTTATCATTGATAGTATAATGCAGATTCATGCCTTTGCTGCATAACATGCCTTTGTTAACCGGATGTTGCTTGTCGCCTTCAACCGTAATATTTCCCTTCTTGTCCTTATTTACAACCATACCACATCCCACGCCGCAATAGCAGCAGGTAGTGGTCACTGATTCGGGATTTTGATTATTCATGTTTATGCTTTTGATATATCTCTTTGCTACTATCTACGATCTTACGATTTTATTCCAATGTCCTGACTGTATGTTAGGCTCTTGCCAAAGCCGCTTCGTCTTCCATTTTTGTTGCCACTTCTGATCTTTGCGAGGTACGCAAATGTGCTAAAAGAACCACCCCGCCTACCACGGCTACTCCGATCCCTATATAAAAGAAGGCCTGGGAATAGGTAATGTTTTTTGATTTGAAAAGGAACCCAATCAGCATGGCGCCGATATTACCACCAGCGCCTACAATACCAGCCACACTACCAATAGCGTCTTTGTTTACAAATGGTACAATTGAATACGTGCCGCCGTTCGCCATTTTCAGGAACAGGGCAAAAATCAACATGGAAATAATGGCCATGGGTAAAGCGCCTGCTTTGGCAAAAAGCATGATGCCAATACCTTCCAGTACAAGAAATGCGGCCAGCAGTAATCCTTTACCACGCAATCCGTACACTTTACCAACTTTATCGCTGAAGATACCACCAAGTGCCCGGGCAAAGATGTTCATGAAACCGAATATGCTCGCAAGCGCACCGGCCATAATAATGCTCGCTTTATAATTATCTACGAAGTAGATAGCGGCTACGTTATCAACCGTGATCTCAACGCCAAAACAGGCTGCATAAGCCACCGCCAGCACCCATGTTCTGTAATCCTTTAAAGCCACTATAAAAGTGCCTTTCTTCTTTTCTTTTGTCTGGCGTTTGATCTCGCTATAGTTACCATTAGGCGTGTCTTTGGTAAAGCGGTAATACACAAATGCCATTACCAGTAAAATAGCGCCCGGTACTATCATAGCTATACGCCATGAGTTGCCTTTATCTATATAACCGGCGCCTACAAAAGCAGCCGCTATCAGAGGCATTATTATTTGGGTAACACCACCGCCCAGGTTACCCCAACCGCCGGCAACCGCATTGGCAGTTCCTACTACGTTTGGCGCAAACATTACTGAAGTATGAAACTGGGTGATCACAAACGAAGCACCTACGATACCGATAATCAGCCGGAACAACAGGAACGTTTCGTAGCTGTTGGCAAATCCGATACACATTACCGGAATAGCCCCTATTACCAGCAAAATGGTGTATGATAACCGGGGGCCCAGGGTATCGCACAAACGACCGATTATCAACCGGGCAATAATAGTGGCAGATACCGATGCGATGGTAATATTGCCTACCTGCTCTTTGGTTAAATGCAATTGCTCACGTACCAGCGGCATTAGCGGAGCTATGCCGAACCAGCCAAAAAAGCAAAAGAAAAAAGTAAGCCAGGTAATATGAAAGGTGCGCATTTGTATGCCCTTACCCGAAAAAATGTTCAGCTTTGCCAGCGGTTGATTCATGTCTCAAAAATTAAATCTGTTATAAAAAATACTTAGTTACTCCTCTATATCTGCAATCGAAAATTTATCGATCAACAGGCCCAGTAATTTGTCGTGAATGCTCATGTAAACCGGGTCGTGCACGATATCTTTTTTATTACGCGGCCGCTCCAGGGGAACAGGCACAATTTCTTTGATCGTAGCCTCTGGACCATTATTCATTACCACTACCCTGTCGCTCAAAAAGATGGCCTCTTCTATATCATGGGTAACCATTACGATCGTTTTCTCCCGGTTGTCGATGTTCCACAATTTCAGCAGTTCCACGTGCATGTTACTTTTGGTCAATGCATCGAGTGCGCCAAACGGTTCATCGAGTAATAAAATAGAAGGGTTAATGGCGAAAGCCCGTGCAATAGCAACCCTTTGTTTCATCCCACCCGATAATTGTCCGGGTAATTTGTCTTTATGATCCGTCAAATGAACAGTTTTCAAAGTGCGTTCTACCAGTTCTCTTTTTTCTGCTTTCGATAGATCGCGCAAGGCAGAGTCCACTGCTTCATATATATTCCTGTATACAGTTAACCAGGGCAGCAAAGAATAATTCTGAAAAACAATGCCTCTGTCGGGTCCCGGACCAATGACTCGTTTACCATTGGCTATTACTTCCCCTGTTGTTGGTTTTACCATACCGCTGATAGTCCCCATGAGGGTTGATTTTCCACAACCCGAGTGACCGATCAGTGATACGATCTCTCCTTTTTGTACGGTCAGTGAAATTTCTTTCACCGCCGTATATATTCCTTTTGGTGTTTTAAAACTTACCGTAACGTTATTGACGCTTATTGCTGTTGACGGTGCCAGTACCGGCTCCAGAATGGAGTCGGCAATATTTTTTGTTGCTGTTTTAGTGGTTGCTGCGCTCATTTGTTTGTCGGCTTTAATGCGTTAATAAATGAATTGTTGAATTACACCGCATAGGTGAACCGCTTTTGCAAACTGGTAAAGATCCGGTCAAGCAATAATCCTACAGCTCCGATGATCAATATGGCCACCAATATTTTTCCTACATTGCCGCCGTTAAATCCTTCTTCCCAAACAAAGTACCCCAGTCCTATGCCGCCTGATAACATTTCGCCGGCAACGATCACCATCCAGGCTACGCCGATCGACAAACGCAAACCGGTGAATATATGGGGTAAACTATAGGGTAACATTATTTTGGTAATGTATTTCCAAACTGAAAATCCGAATGCTTTTCCTACATTTTTATGATCCTGCGGTATGCTCGATGCGCCAAAAGAAGTATTGATGAGTGTGGGCCACAAACAGCAAATGAAGATCATAAATATGCTTGCCTTGGGCGAATCCTGAAAAATGGCCAACCCCAATGGAAACCAGGCCAGTGGTGACACTGGCCTTAGTATTTGTACAATGGGGTTGATGATGTTCATCATGATCCGGCTGCTGCCCAACACAAATCCTAACGGAATGGCAATTAAACTACCCAAACCAAACCCAACACCCACACGAGCCAGCGAACTCAATAATTTTACACCAATACCTTTATAATCAGGGTCATTTTGAAATGGATTGGTCATTACTTCTTTAAAAGTAGCCCAGGTTGCCACAGGCGAAGGAATTTCACCTTTAGTAATACGCGAAACCATATCCCACATACCCAGCAGCAACAACATGCCTGCCACGAAATACACTACCGACCACCCTATTTTTATTGCTTTTACTTTCATTGTTTTACAATTGAATGGTTACGTAATCGGATTTATTTTGGCGAAGCAGCGATATACGCTTTCGGGTTATTAGGATCAAACGTTACCGTTTCAATATTCAACTTGAATGGCTTCATATCATCGGCAGGAATAGGTATGTTCATGCTTTTTGCTACTTCAGCATACAAATCGTCCATGATTATTTTATCAACAATTTCCTTATAGTTAGCCGGTAATGCACCGAGATATCCAAACCGAACGTATTGCGACATGAACCAGATGCCATGTGCTTTACGCGGCGCATTTACGAAACCGTTGTTATGAAACAGCATGTAATCGTCTTTATACTTTTGTACGCCGAGCTCGCAACCCAGGTCGGTGCTTCCCATGAGGCGGGCTTCGAGCACTGCTGCCGGTGCGTTTACATAATTCGGGCGTGAAAGAAATTGAGCGGCCTTTTTGCGGTTGCCCATGTTATCGAGCCATTTACAAGCCTCCAGTATGGCCATCATTACTTTCTTCAGGTCTTCCCGGCTGCCCTCAGCAAATGCTTTATTTACTACCAATGCTTTTTCAGGATGATTCTTCCAAATGTCCTGCGTAGCGATATGAGTAAACCCAACATTCTGTGTTGCAGCCACGCCGTTCCAGGGTTCTCCCACACAAAAACCTTCCATATTATCAACCCGCATGTTGGCTACCATCTGCGGCGGTGGAATGGTAATTATACCGACAGATTTGGAATTTACCCCACAGGCAGCCAGCCAGGTACGTAACCAGATATCGTGTGTACCGCCGGGAAAGGTCTGTGCAAACGTTACTTCTTTTCTCGATTGCACCGACTTAACAGCGGCAGCTACTTTTTTAATTTCTTTAAATCCAACCAGGCCGCAAAAATCTTTAGAAAGCGTAATGGCCTGGCCGTTATTATTCAACATCATGGCAATGCGCATTTCAGAACCGGCTTTGCCGCCAATGCCTTCATACACGGAGAAAGGCATCGAAAACAAGCAATGTGCTCCATCCAGTTCCCCATTTAATATTTTATCGCGTACAACGGCCCATGATGCTTCTTTGGTAACCTGTACATCTAACCCATATTTTTGAAAGAAGCCCATTTCTTTGGCAATCACCAATGGAGCGCAATCCGTTAAAGGAATGAAACCAAGTTTTATTACCCGGGTTGGTTTTGGTTTAAACGCGGTGTGTTGTACGAAAGAAGTTGACACAATAAAAACAGCCAGCGTAACTATAAGTATTTTTGATATATTAAAGCGTTTCATGTCAGTTTGGTTTTAAGGCCATGATTATTGTTTAATTGCCACTGGTTTAGCGAAAAAGAAATCGGGACGGATGTTGATCATCAGGTAAGCCCATGTTGCATCGTGCCGGGCCAGGTCCATGGTTGATCTTTTAACGTACTCGGTGCTGTTATTGGCTTTCATGTATGACAAACCGAGTTCCAGTGTGGTGAATTTGTTTAATGAATAATTGGCTATAAAATCAAACTCGTATCCTAAATTTTTGTCGATATTAATTTTATCAGGATCAGCTGCATTTTGTACATTTTCAGCCAACCTGAAATTGTGTGCATCAAGACTTACAAAAAATAAATTGCTTTGGTATTTTACTTTAAAGTAAGCATCCTGCAAGCCACCTACGGGCGAACCGGTTCCTACATAATAATAATCCATATATCCCCAATGTTTATGCGGTGTTCCGTACAGGGGATCAAAACGTTCTGATTTAGTAGCCGGGGTTGAAGGATCATTTCCTGATAAATAATCATAACCAGGACCAAAACTGAATTTACCTTTTTGCAAGGTGAGCGATGCGGTATAATGCGAAGCAGTCAGGTCCTTTCCGTCCCGGTCTTTACCACTTTGAAAATAGGCGCCTACCTGCCATGCTTTTTTCAATCCGGATGCATTACCTATTGTACCATTGATCATCAACCCATAAGTAAGGCGGCTGTTAACGCCTTTCACATCATATCTTCTGCCAAAAACATATCCTGCTGAAGCGCTGCCCGTTGAATCGAGGCGGTATTTTGAGAAATCATCTTTAAAGAAAAGTCCTGCAAATTTTGTTTGGCCGAACTTGCGGCTCACATACAACATCTGGAAGGATTTATACTGCTGGTTCATACCGTTGGTGCTTACATTATTTGCAAGAACCGGAGCACCGGCTTTGCTGCTGGCAGCACCGGTTAAACCATTGGGTGCCAATGGTAATAAACCAGCTGGTGTAGCTACCAGCGCGCCTATTGAATTGGTAACATAAGGCGGCACATTACCCGCTGTATAAGAAGTTCCTGTAATACCAAATGCGTCGCTGTTTTGATTAAAACCTGCTCCCAGGTCAAGTTGCCATCCATGGTGCATGGCTTTTACCAGTAAGGCATCGTGACGGCGCGCCTGCTGCAACCAGTCAAGGTCACCCAGTAAACGCACATCATCATATATCAAAGCCTGGCGGCCAATTTTAAAAGAAAGATTGTCGATACCTTTTGTTTTAATGGTGGTATCAGCCACATTCATTAGGGTAACCTCTGCCCAGGCTTCATGAACCATCAGTTTATTTCCGTCGGCATTATTAATGGAAGAAGCGTCTTGTCCCCACACCCGAACATCCTGAGCAGAAAAATTGAAGTTTACCCGGTCCCATTTGTACCCAAATGTTAAACGGGCCCGTTGAGAAGTGAAAAAAGCAGCATCAGTACCCTTTACATTGAGTGTTCCGAGCCCATTGCGGACTTCAGACCGCGTTCTCAGTTGTCCCTGCAATGAAAATTGCGCGGTACTGGTAAGTGGCCTCCCTAAAAAACACACAATTCCGGATACTGCCATGAAAATTAATTTTTTCCTCATACTTTTGTTTTGGTTTTTTTAAGATGATGATTCATTTTAAAATTTGCTTACCCCGGCCAGACTGCCATCTGCCGGGGTTTTTTAATCGGCTTTGGTGTTGTTTGATCTTACCATGCGGTGATTTTTGTTTATAAATTTTGTTAAAACATGGCAAGCAATCGTTTATGAACTCATAAGCAGGCAACCGATAGAATCATCCTCTAAAAAAACCTTCCCTCCGCTTTAGGACGCTGTTCGGCGGGGGCTTCTGTTCTCAATCGTTATTCTTTGTTTTCTACTCCTATATAAACCCAATCATTTTCAATTTTTATGGGATATGTTTTTATATCACCGCATTCATCGCCACTCAAACATTTTCCGGTAGCCAGTGAAAAGGTTTTTTTGTGGAACGGGCAGGCCACTTTGGGCTCACTGTTTTGCGTTCCGATCAAACCGCGGCTTAAAGCCATTTGCTGACGGTGCGGACACATATTCTGCGTGGCATACCACTCTCCGCGACGACTAAAATTGAACAACGCAATTTGTTCGTCCTGATATTTTACACATACACCTCCGTTTTCGGGTACATCTCCAGTACGGCAGGCTAAAAACCAGGTAAGTACATTTTCTTGGATCATAACATGAACATTGTGTTTACAAAAAATTCCCAATTCAGCTTTCACTGATCATTTTTCAAATGGCATGCAAATGGGGAAATATAAAACCCGCTGCATTTTTGATGCAGGCAAGCAATCGTTAGTATACGCAACTGAAGGCGGCAAAAAGCCGGTCAGCTACATGGCATTGAGTGTGCGTTTTAGTATATCAGAAGACTATAGTGAACCAAAGTAACAATCGACAATTTTTAAGCTCGCGCTACTTCCACTCCTTCGCTTTTTTCTGCTCGCGCATGGCATCAAACTCCACTGAAGGATCCTTTACTTCCGGCGCATTTACGAAATGCGAGAAACGTTTGCGTATCTCAGGATTTTCAACCGCTTCTTTCCATTCGCATTTGTAATTATCTACCAACAGTTGCATTTCTGCTTCCAGTTGTTCTGCAATTCCTAAACTATCGTGTATTACAACGTTGCGCAGATATTCTATGCCACCTTCCATTTTATTCAACCAGGTAGCAGTACGTGTTAACGGATCGGCTGTTTTGATATAGAACATCAAAAAGCGATCGATATATTTAATACAGGTTTCAGAATCCAGGTCAGTTGCCAGTAACAGGGCATGCTGTGGTTTTGAACCGCCGTTTCCGCATACGTACAGGTTCCATCCTTTTTCGGTAGCAATAATGCCGAAATCTTTGCTTTGCGCTTCGGCACATTCGCGAATACAACCCGAAACGGCCGATTTAATTTTATGTGGTGCGCGCAAGCCGCGGTATCTTTCTTCTATCCGAATAGCATAACTAACGCTGTCGTGCAAACCAAACCGGCACCAGGTGCTGCCCACGCAGCTTTTCACCGTACGCAAGGCTTTACCATATGCATGCCCGCTTTCGAAACCGGCGGCAATCAACTCTTCCCAAATCTCAGGAAGGTCGTTCAGGTGAGCGCCGAACAGATCAATACGCTGACCTCCGGTAATTTTTGTATAGAGATTGTATTTCTGAGCAACCTGTCCAATCACGATCAGCTTTTCCGGTGTAATTTCTCCACCCGGAATACGGGGTACTACAGAATAAGTACCACCCTTTTGAATGTTGGCCAAAAAGCGATCGTTACTATCCTGGGCAGTATCATTCCCCTTGGCCAGGATCATTTCATTCCACAAGCTGGCTAAAATAGAAGCAACAGGCGGTTTACATAATTCGCAGCCGTCGCCAGTACCCAGTTTGTTCAATACTTCATCAAACGTCATCAGCTTATGCACCTTAACCAGGTCGTACAGTTCCTGCCGGCTGTAATTAAAGTGTTCGCATATTACGTTGCGCACATATTTACCTTGCGACTTCAGTGTATGTGTGATCAGGTCTTTCACCATAGGAACGCAGCCACCGCAACCGGTACCTGCTTTGGTGCATTTTTTAATGGCGTCCATGGTTTCTGCCCCATCGCATACTGCGCTGCAGATATCTCCTTTGGAAACGCTTTCGCAACTGCATATTAATGCATCATCGGGCAGGCTGGATACCCCTGCACCACCTTCGGCACCCGATCCGCTGCGGCCACCAAGAATTACATCTTCAGGGTTGGGCGGTAAGATCACTTTGTTCTTGGTTGTTTGCAGCAACATATTATATGCATCTGCATCGCCCACCAAAACACCGCCTAATAAATATTTTCCGTCGGGTGAAATATTAATGCGTTTGTACACCCCTTTCATGCGATCTTCCAACACAATGCTGCGTCCTTCGGAAGCCGCTACAAAAGGGTCACCAAAGCTGGCTACATCAACACCGATCAGTTTCAGCTTGGTGCTCATATCAAAACCGGTAAATGCTTTGTCGCCACCCATTAAATTACTGGCCACTACATCGGCCATTTCATAGCCTGGCGCAACCAGTCCATAGATCATTCCATTATGTAAGGCGCATTCGCCAACGGCAAAAATGAATGGGTCGTTTGTGGCTAATTTGTCATTTACTACAATACCACCGCGGTGGCCAGTTTCGAGGCCGGCCAGTTTTGCCAACTCATCGCGGGGTTTTATACCGGCAGAGATCACCAGCATATCTACATCGATCTTGCTGTCGTCTGAGAACTGCATACCGGTAATAAACTGGTCGCCTAATATCTCAGAAGTATTCTTGCTCGTATGAATGGAAAGCCCAAGCGCTTCGAGCTTTGTCTTTAATATATTGGAGCCAGCCTCATCAATCTGCCGGGGCATGAGGCGGGGAGCAAATTCAATAACGTGGGTATTCGTAACACCAAGATCGATCATGGCTTTGGCAGCTTCCAAACCAAGCAAACCACCACCAATTACAGCGCCGGTCTTTGCTTTTTTGGCGTGCGCTGTCATCATTTCCAGGTCCTCGATGGTGCGGTAAATAAAAACGCCTTCTTTTTCAACCCCGGGAATGGGGGGAACAAAAGCGGCAGAACCGGTCGCCAGGATCAGATAATCGTATGATTCATTTATTCCGTGGTGAGAACGAACGGTCTTATTATCGCGGTCTATATAAGAGATGGGATCTCCCAGGTACAACCTGATATTCTTTTCAGCATACCAGTCAAGGCCAGCCATGGTCAGATCGTCGGCCGTTTTTCCGGCAAAATATTCGCTTAAATGTACGCGATCATACGCCGGGCGGGTTTCTTCCCCAAAAACTACAATTTCAAATTGCCCCGTTTGGGCTTTGGAAGTTAGTTTTTCACAAAACTTGTAACCAACCATTCCATTGCCAATAACTACTATTTTCATAATCTGCGTTTTTAAGTTCAATCAATTTTTTCCGCAGCAATCGTTAAACATTAAATAAAATCACATGTAATATCAAAATGGCAATTCGCTTAAATTTTTACCGCTGTTTTGTGATCTGTGTAATAAAAATACGTCCTTTTTATTATTATTTTTACTGTAGAATCTAATATGACTAATATATTTATTTTAATCATGTATAAAAGTTTATGTTTTTGTGTCAATTTTGAGGACTGATTTTAGAAGTTCGAATGTCTATTTTTGCTATTCCGATTTTGCAAATTGGATTTGTCGGAAGAGCTAACATTAAATAATTTTATATATAATTTTTCCTGTGAAAAAAAACAAACATGGTTGCGACTTGAAGAGCTGCTTTCTTTGCAAACTATGCTCAAAGGACTGGCTTCCGGCTATAGATATTTATCGCCAAAGCTTTCATGTAAACAAAGGAGAGATACTATTTACTGAAGGCAGCCAGGTTACCGGTATCTATTTTATATATAAAGGAACGTTTAAGGTCCATAAAAAATGGACCGATGATAAGGAGCTGATAGTACGGCTGGCCAAGAGCGGCGCTATCTTGGGTCATCGTGGTTTGGGTAATGATATATATTACCCGGTATCGGCTACTGCGCTTGAGCCGTCGGAAGTTTGTTTTATTGATCTCGGCTTTTTTCAATCGACCCTGAAAGTGAATTACCAGTTCCTTTACGAACTGATGATGTTCTTTGCCGGCGAACTGAAGGAGTCGGAGAAAAGAATGCGTAACCTGGCCCATATGCCGGTAAAGGGAAGAATTGCCCAGGCATTATTATATATGCATGCAAAATTTGGAATCACCCAGGATGGATTTTTAAATATTAACCTAAGCCGTCAGGACCTGGCGTCTTATACCGGCACTACTTATGAAACAGTGTTTCGAATTATGAATGAAATGGTGCAGGAAGGGTCCATTTCTTTATCTGGTAAAAATATTTGTGTATTGGATACATCCAAGTTGAATGAACATGCAGGTGAATGATCCGTTAACATTACCTGTTATGTAGAAAGGATGGTATCTGTTTTCATTTAAAATATTTATTAGTGACAGCTTCACCTATTCAACCCGAACTGATTGTAGCGGGCGCTGGTCCGGGCGACCCTGAATTGATCACCTTAAAGGCATACCGGCTTTTACAGGAAGCTCCGGTCGTATTATACGATAACCTGGTTAATAAAACTTTACTTGATTATACAAAACCCGATTGCGAAAACATTTATGTGGGCAAACTCCCCTACGGTGATTATACTCCGCAAGATCAAATACATGAACTGATCAGGGAAAAAGCATTTGAAAAAGGGAAAGTGTTGCGATTAAAAGGCGGCGACCCGTTTATTTTTGGCAGAGGGTTCGAAGAGATCCTGTTTGCGCGCCAACATGGTATTAAAACCACATTCATTCCGGGCATTACCAGTATGCAGGCTAGTGGCTTCTATGATATTCCATTGACATTTCGCAATATCAGTGAAAGCATATGGGTAGTAACCGGCACAAAAAAAGACGGCTCTTTATCGGCTGATCTGCAATTGGCTATACAAAGCAAAGCAACCGTCGTTATTTATATGGGTATGAAAAAACTACCTGAAATTGCCAGTACATACATTGAAAAAGGGTATGGAGAAATGCCAGCGGCCATTATTCATTATGCCTCGTTACCTTATCATAAACTGGTAAAAGGAATGATCAAGGATCTACCACAACTGGCCACTGCACAACAAATAACACACCCGGCTTTGATCATAATTGGCCCCGTTACCAATACCGATTTTTTGATTGGCACCGAATAACCAACAAAAAACTATTAATATATACTAACGAAGATCATAAAACGTTATATATTACAATAAATTCTCGCTACAAATCATACTTTATCACAGGAATCCTATCGACAATGCATGCACTAAGTGATTCTATGTATCTCCACATACGGGTAGGGTTGTAAATAAATAACTTTCGCATCTTTTTTATTGTCATTACTTCATATTTGAGTGTTTATAACGAAGTGTTGCTTAAAAATAAGCAGCAGTAAACTTTTTACGATTACTGCGCCTTTTAATTTCATTTAAAGTAAACACCAAGGCTCTGGTTAGGCACTAAGAGCTCCCGGATTAAACCGGGAGCTTAAATTTTTCTTTATGAAAATAGTATGCGCTATACCAGGTTTTTCAGGCCTGCAGGATGGGTTAATCACTGCCACCGGCCACAATACGAAGAAGGAAGTAGTTTATACAAAACACTTTCAACATTCTTCTTATACCCTATCCTTACGCCCTTTTTGCATACCGCGCGATATGCCGGCTATTTACAGCTGGGCATGGAAACTAAGTCGCGCACCAAATTCAGTGGCAGCAAGCTATTTATATGCCGGCAGTTCAGATTTTGCCCGCTCTTTTATGGTAATGCTTAATAACCGGACTGCCCTTTGCCAGGTTGATATTTGCGCGGCAGACAAGGACGAATTGTTTGATGCTTATCCAACTTCAGCCGGTGACTACATTATCCGGGTATTAATGAATACGAATAAGAAGACAGTGCGTCCGCTTCACCTCAAAGCCCTTCAAACCTGTATGGAATATTTCTTTAAGTTCCCTGAAATCAGGCAGATCATTGCCGAACCCGAAGCCGATAACAAAGTATTTAATGAAATTTTGTTGAAAGCGGGATTTCAGTTTGAAGAACAGGTTTATAATCAATACGCCGTATGTAACTTATTTGTTTGTACACGGCAAAATTTTATATCAGATTAAAGTCAGGAACCTTATCAGAAAATTTAAAGAGGCTACCACATTTCTCTTTTAATTTTTTCACTTATTTCTGATGTTACCATTAACCTTGTCCTAAAAACTAAGTACGTAAAAAAGCAAAAGGATAATTATCACCTTTTCCTTTTGTTTTAAATGTTCTTAGCCATTACTATTAACCTTGTCCTTGGCAGCTAAGAGATTAAGCGAGTAAAGAGTTTAATGAGCGCTTTCCATAAACCTCTTTTTGGTCTTTACTCCTTAATGCTCTTAGTTTTTTAAACCTTGTCCTTAGCCCGCTGAACGCTTGTAGCATGGAATAAATACTATGAACGATCAGTATCGATCACGTTTATTTTTTGTCTGCAGCAATCGGCGCGCGTGCAACCCCAGGTCAGGAAGTTTAAAGGAAGTTGTTAAGAGAAATTCCGGAAAAGCCTCTTTACATTCCTTAAGGAATTCCTGGCACTATTGCTCCTCTGATGCTTGCCTTATCCTTTCTATACCTTGTCCTCCATGGAAGTACCATGGGATTGAAGCAGAATTCATATGAATTATTAAACCCATAAAGGAGGGAATCAGTTATTGATTTCCTCCTTTATCGTTTATTAGGTAAATGAAATTTGTCAATGGGGCGGGTTTCCCTTTATACTCTTATTCTTTGTTTAAACTGCAATTATCATCTTTCGCTATGCTGTAGATTAATCTCTACACACCCCTGCTTCTTTACAGGCATGAAATTTTAGCAAATATGTAAAAGGTATATGACGCTGAAAACTTATTACAGGAAGTATTCTTCATGGGCGGCCATATTAAAGATCTGAAAATCGAACAAGGCAAAACATTGTATTAATGCAACACGGACAAAAGAAAAGAAAAATTCGCCCGGCCCATACCATTAAGAAAAAGCAGGGAAAAGAAAAACAGATGCATCCCCAACCAGTGTTTGAAAAGGAAAGGGATGCATTGCGACTGCGTAATAAGATCGCTATTATAACCGGCGGTGATAGTGGCATTGGAAAAGCAGTTGCCATAGCTTTCGCCAAAGAAGGCGCCGACATTGTGATCGCATATCATGAGGACAATGAAGATGCCCGTTCAACAGCAGCCCGTATTGAATCGATTGGGCAACAATGCTTACTAATACCCGGCGACATTCGTAAACCGGCCCATTGTAATAAGATCATTCAGCAAACTGTTAATCGCTTTGACAAACTGGATATTCTGGTAAATAATGCGGGTATTCAATTCCCCCAGGAGGAACTTTCTGCCATTACGCCCGATCAGCTTAAAAAAACTTTTGAAACAAATATTTTCGCGATGTTCTACCTGGTGCAGGCAGCAGAACCTTATTTACAGGAAGGTGCATCTATTATAAATACCACTTCTGTTACCGCCTACCGGGGCAGTTCGCATTTACTCGATTATTCTGCCACCAAAGGCGCCATAGTAAGTTTCACCAGATCATTATCGGCCTATTTTGCCAAATATAAGATCAGGGTGAATGGCGTGGCGCCAGGACCTGTATGGACGCCCCTGATCCCTGCCACTTTTCCGCCTTCACATGTTTCTTCTTTCGGCTCCGATACGCCGTTAGGCCGCGCTGGTGAACCGGTAGAAATTGCCGGTTGTTATGTTTTTCTTGCATCTGATGAAGCATCGTATGTAACCGGACAGATACTTCACCCCAATGGAGGTGAAATTGTTAACACTTAAACCAACTAAAATGAAAGTCTTAGGAATCATCCTGATCGTTATTGGCATCGCCATGTTAATATTTAGAGAGGTAAACTTTACTACAGAAAAAGAAGTAGCCGATCTTGGACCAATTGAGTTAAATAAAAAAGAGAAGAAAAAAGTCGCCTGGCCTACCTACGCCGGTATTGGCGTAGCAGCTTGCGGAGTTGTGATTCTGGTGGCAGCCGCCCGAAAAACAGCCTGATCAGTTTTCATTCCCTCGATGGGGATTTTTATGGACACAGCCTGGGGTATACAGCCTTACAGGTCAACCCATTAACTGCGGAATAGGATTTGATGATATTCAATAACAACAACAATATCTATTATTTATTTAAAATTTATAATCATGACTACAACAACTAAAGTTATTCTTGGCCTGGTAGGCGCTGCCGCTGTAGGCGCCGCAGTTGGCTTGTTAATGGCACCTGAAAAAGGAAGTGATTTAAGAAAAAACATTAAAGACTCGGCTGGTAAGTTATCTGACCGTCTTACAGACATGTGGCAAAATGGTAAAAAAGCTGCCGATAAAGCATCTTCAAGGATCCAAACCGAAATGTAATATTCCGGTTTTTTCTTCGAAACCATATCGGGCAGGCCTTCAAGCCTGCTCTTTTTTTGTGTGAACCTATCAGTCCCTGATTAATAAATACATTCAATTTCTTTTTCAAAGCAATTACTCAATAAACATTCTCAACAGTTTGCTTTAAAAAACAAGTCCCGTCTCGGCTAAGCACGAGACGGGACTTGTTTATTTATAATCGGTTAATATCCTGCTTAACCTTTAATCAATCTTGTTATAACTTTCAAACTACCCTGCCAGGTAACCACAGTATATGTTCCCGGACGCCAGTAATAACCTACAGTAACATCTGCATTATTCCTAATATTATAAATGGAAGACACCACTTTTCCCGTCGAATCATAGATGTGCATAAAGATAGAGTCTGTATTCGCACTTCTTACCATTAAAACGAAGGTTGATGTTGATGGGTTTTGTTTAGGAACTACAGTCAGTATACCCAGTTCAGGCTGTTGCAGTTTCGACCCCAACACAGTCACAGTCATCGTCTCATTGTCTAATGCGCCTTTGTCATCGGTAACACTCAACCTGAACACATATGTACCTGGTACCATATTACTGAGCACCGTTGTTGCCGCGGATGGTGTTAACAAAGTAAAGGTTGTAGGTCCGCTTACTTTTGTCCATTTATATGAAATGATCTTACCATCAGGGTCATAAGAGGCCGAGCCATCCAATGTTATACTAGCAGCCGGAAGTTGAACGGTAATATCATTACCAGGCATGGCTACCGGCGACTGGTTACCAGGTGATGTAGCGTCAATTACTACAACAGTTATATCATCATTGGCAGTTGCGCCATTATTATCAGTTACAGTTAATCTGAACACATACGTACCAACTACCAGATTGCTTACTATTGTGATGGCAGAGCTACTACTGGCAATCAGGAACGCTGTGGGTCCGCTGACTTTTGACCAGGCATATCTCGAGATAGTGCCATCAGGATCGCTTGAAGCAGAGCCATTCAATGTAACGCTGCTGGTTGGCAGTGTAATGGTAACATCAGTTCCGGCCCTGGCAGCAGGTGGTTGATTGGTCGGCGTATTGGCATTGTTAACGATTACATTAACATCATCAGTAGCCGTAGCGCCTTTATTGTCGGTTACCGTTAATCTGAATACATAAGTACCGGCAACCAGGTTGGTTAATGGCGTGGCAGCTGTACTGGGATCACTGATAGTAAATGTTGAAGGTCCGCTTATTTTAGCCCATGCATATTTTACAATGGAGCCATCAGGATCGCTTGAGGCGCCACCATTCAGGGTTGTGCTATTTGTTGGTAAAGTGATATTGATGTCGGCGCCGGCATTGGAAACAGGTCCCAGGTTAGCTGCAAGCACAGTTACATTAACATCGTCGGAACCCGTAGCACCTTTATCATCAGTAACCTGCAAACGAAAAACATAAACGCCTGCTGCAAGACCGCTTACGGTTGGGGTAGCAGAGCCTGCATTGGCTATATTAAACTGAGAAGGCCCCCCTACTTTTGCCCATGCATATGACGCAATGGTTCCATCAGAATCCCTCGATGCAGCACCATCCAGCGTAACTGAATTGGTTGGCAGCGTAATGGTGATATCTGTACCTGCATTGGCAACAGGCGGATTATTAGAAGGTACAGGAGGTTGTGAACCGATAGGATCTGAAAACAATTGATCCATAGGAATGAATTCCAATGGTAAGCTGGGGCTTGTCCACTGCAATCCCATGATAGAACGGTTATCCGTATTAAAGTACTCCAGCTTAATATCATATTTCTGACCTGCTACCAGGTTGATGGAAGAAGACTTTAAAGAACCCGGGTACATTTCTTTCCAGCTATCCAGCACAAGTTTGCCATCAACATATAAACGTACACCGCCACCGGTATCTACCTGGAAAGTATAAGCTTCAGTATATTGAGCCATTACTTTTCCGGTCCAGCGAATGGAGTAGCTACCGCTGGTAATTTTATAGTGCACGCCCAATGTGTTCCAATCGTCGAAACAAATGGTAAAATCAGTTCTTGTAAATGCCAGGTTCGAAAGATTGGCATCATTAAAATATTCGCCTTTCAAACCATTTCCAAGGCCCCAGATAGTAGGAGCAAACGGCGCAATATTTACCTTGCCCAATTTTGAAAGCATATATGCCTGACCACTTACAGGTTGCACCCTGATAGTCTCCTCAGCTCCGGCAAGGGGGCTGAGCAAATAATCCACGGCACCGGCTAATAAGGATAGCGCTCCACCGGCAACACCTGATGTTGTGCACTGTATTACGTCCAGTTTTTTTGTAGCATTGGGCGATTGATTCACTATTCCTGCTTTTCTATGACCAGTGATGGTGCAGTTCCTGATGAATATAGGCACTTCACCATCCAGCGGGCCTTCTTCCATAACAATTGCATAATCAAGGCCGGCTGCATCTATCACCAGGTTCTCAAACTTTACGCGGTTGGTATTTCCCGATGAAGCTTTGATTTGAATTTCACTGTTGTAAACATAACCGCCACGATATAAATATGAATTGGTATAGGCGCCATGATATATACCCATTGCATTATTGTACAAAACAGAATCCTCAATAACGTGGTGTTTCAAATTGTTTTGCCAGGTAATTAACCCGCCATTACAATTATGGGCCATATTATTTTTAAATATCCAAACACTTTCAATCAATCCTTCCTGCCAGAAATAAGCGCCGCCGCCACGATGGTCGCCTGTTGTTCCTATAGCTACATTATTATTACATGCGTTATCATCACCCACTCCTAATAAAAAGCCGCTTACAGCAAATGTAGGTGCATCGCTGGAATCAATATCCAGTGCTTCGTGAATAAATGATCCTTTAGCGACGATATTGCTATCCCATGTAATACCGTGTGTTAAATCATACACATCATACCAGAAAGCAATTTCCATGAAATTGTAGGCTACATTGCCTTTCATGGTTACGCCATTTGATGCGTGGGGCACATAACTATGGCTTCCGGTATCACGTACAACACAGCCCTGCACCAACGAACCTACGCTTGCGTTATCGCAATGGTGAAAGTGAATACCGTATCTTCCCAACACAAACTCTTTGGCTGAATCTCCACCACGATCTTTACGGGGTCCTGTGTACCGGATTTGAACATTCTGAATAGTTTGGGGTACAGATGTACGAATGTAAATATGCGTTCTGCCTGTGGCAGTTCCTTCAATACGTACATTTCTGGTAAGGTTAATTACCTCTGCAGTCCACAGGTTATTGATCTGAGGGTGTGCACGTAATGTACCCGTATTCAGGGTAAGCGTTGAGCCGGAAATATTACTAATAGTCCGGTCATCAAAACCATTGGTATAAGCGCTTCCTACAGTAGGAGATTCAGTAGGCGCGATGCTAACATCATCACCAACCTGCCAGCCGGAAGGCGTACTGTTTAACGAAATACTTGTTGTGCCTGCAGCAATATTACCAGCAGCACGCACAAACGCAGTTTTAGCTGCTCCTACCAGGTCTAATACACCTGATCCCATCGCCCACAAGCCTACGTCTGTGGTTAATACATCCATACCACCACCTACGAACCTGCTTTCGTCGATATTAATAAATTGTAATGTTTGAATAACGCTGGCTGATGAGGGGCGCATTTGTAATTTTCCTTCTACCACAACATTGCCAGAAGATTGCATCGTTGTGCTTTTGTTGCTATCAAATTGTAATGTGGCGCCACTGCTTACACTCACTCCTGCATAACTTGCCGAGGTTAAATCGTATGTAACTGTATGACCTGATGAGATGAGAGGAATATCTGCAGTTCCTGGTAATTTACCGCCCCAGGTTGCTGGATCAGACCAATTGCCTGATTGAATAGTGGAGACTGTGCCTAATAGCGCAAAAGTCTGCCTGGGCGCGCACTTAATCGAGTTGGCACGGATTTCCTGTTTCTTCGCTCCTAATTGGGAGGCAATGCACACTCCGGTTGCTGTCACAGAAGCATCCCGGAGGAATTTCCTTCGTGTAGTGTTGATCATAGGGATATTTTACGTTTTTCTTAAAGAGTAGTTTCACGATTAGCTAACAATTATGGTGCCTGAAAACGGGTTCAATAAAAGTTTGATAAAAAAATAGACTTAAGTCAAACACATTTTTTTGAATTGAAATATGAAATGAACTTTTATCAATTTCACTAATCAAATATTTCATAAAACCTAGTTCCGTGTTAGTCTTTATTATAAACAGATTGATATTAAAAAAAGTGTGAGGCAAAATGATAGATTTCAAAAAGTAGAAGTGTTTCGTATATATACGGCAGGAATATACTATTCAAATATAGCCATTATCCTACAACGTGATAAGTAATTATGCTTAGTGCATTGTAGAAAATAACTGGCTAACAACAAACTATATAAAAGATCCGGGAATTGAAATAATACGATGAAGTGATAAAAAGAAACATTCGAAGGAGTAGTAAGGAAAAAAAATCGCCAGTTCCATTAAAAATAATCTTAATAGAACTGGCGATACCCAATATTATATAAATAGAAAAATGTCTAACAAACGTTTGTAGCACTTAATTGTAATTAAAACAATTTATTGCTACCTCCATAAAACAACTTAGCTGAAAACTTTTTATAATCAAATATTAACCGTTTACAGCGGTTGATCTATTTGAAAATTTTCTCGAACCGGTTAAAGATCTTAATGAAACCCAATACAGCTACCTTGAATGTCCAGAACGGGAACAATCCACTTACATGAATGCGGCTGATAAATAACTTATTTCTTACCGGCAATTTATCTACCCAATTACTTACCCTAAACGCCATTCTGATATCATTTTGCTTCAATAACTCAAGCATGGCCTGTTGCTTTTTTTCATCCTTTTGATTATAAGCGCCAAATGTATAAGCATGGCAGGGCTGTACTGGTATCCCCAATTCATCCAAGCGTTCCTTTGTTCTTTTGATATCTGCTTCGATTTCGGGCAGGCTTAATTTTGAATAGCTCTGGTGGCTGAAAGTATGTAATCCAAACTGCACCATATCATTACTCATAACAAGGGCATCGGTCACATGCATAAATTCGCCCATTGGGTTGGGGTTTATGTGCTTATTGTCAGGCGATTGAATAAAACCGGCCACCAGAAAGATGTTCGCTTTAATATTATATTCCTTGAGGAGTGGATACAAACTGGTAAAATTATCTCTGTACCCATCATCGAGGGTGATCATTACAGGTTTAGCGGGTAATGGCTTTTTATGTTCAACATGTTCCAGCAATTCACTTATAAAAAGTGTTGTATAGCCGTTCCTGTTCAGATAATCAAAATGCTTGTGTAACTGCCCGGTGGTTACTGTAAGAAAATCGGGAACATCGCCACTGCTTATTTTATGGTAATTCAAAACCGGCAATCCGCCGAAAGACGAGCCCATTCTAACTATAAATACCGTAATTACTATTAAAGCCAATAAAACTATAACTATATATACCATTCGTTAAATGTCATTTAACCGGGTTATTTATATATCCTTCCACGGCATTCTCTCTCGGTATTATCTCAAGTGAACTATTGCTTACAACCAGGCTATTAGAAGGAATATCTGAATTTATATATGAATTGGGAGCTATTAAAACGTTGTCCCCTATTTTAATATTACCAACCAAAACCGATCCCGTACCTATCCAAACGCTATTTCCAATTACCGGATTCCCCTTATATTTCCCCCGGTTGGTCTGTCCAATGGTTACACCATGTTCCAGATTGCAATTATCACCAATCACTGCTTTGCCGTTCACTACAACAAGACCAAAATGACCCAGGTATAATCCTTTCCCGATTTTTGTTGTAATAGGGATCTGAAAGCCATATTTGTATTTGTAACGCTGATACAAAAACCGGTAAAAAAAGCCTGGAATAGAATACTTTTTATGTTTTGCGCATTTTCTTAAAATGTAGGAATACCTGAACCCCGGCACTCGAAGACCTTTCAGAAATGTTTTGGTATCAACTTTACCAAAATAACGAAAAAGGTCACCTTTGATCAACTCATCCATTTCTTTGATTTTACATGTTTAAAATCAGGACACACTATATTAAGAAAATAAATATAGATATTAAAATATCTATTTTAAAATACGCTCAAACCGTTGTATTATTCTTATAAAGCCAAGGAGGGCCATTTTAAATTTAAACATGGAATATGCGCCATTCATATGTAAACGGTTCAGTAGTAACCTGTTCATATTTTTCATGGGCATTTTGTTTAATCGGTCTCCCACTTTAAAGGCATACCGCACCCCATGCTTTTTTAAAATCCCAAACACGGCCTTCTGTTTTACAGCATCATCTTTCATATAGGCGGCAAAAGAATAAGCAAAGCAGGGCTGGTAAGGAATCCCCAGGTCATCGAGTCTTTTTTTCGATACACGCATATCTTCATCAATTTCTTCCAGCGTCATATGGTGATAACTCTGGTGATACATCGTATGCAGTCCATACTGAACATTGTCTTTGCAAATGGTCTTTGCTTCTTCTACCAGCATAAACTCTCCTTCAGCACGCGGCCCCAGGTTATCAGGTGTTTGAACAAAGCCGGCAACGATAAAAATATTCGCCTTGCAATTGAACTCTTTTAATAATGGATACAGGTCTGTATAATTATCCCTGAAACCATCATCAAGCGTGATCATGAGTGGCTTCGGCGGCAGCGGAGTACCCTTTTCGATATATTCGATCATGTCGCTGATAAAGATGGTATTGTAACCCTTCTTTGTAATGTACTCGAGGTGCTCGCGCATGCGGGAGGTAGCAACTGTTAAAAAATCGGGCTTTTTTGTACTGCTGATCTTATGATACACCAGTACGGGTAATCCTTTTAAAAAAGGGCCCGCATATAAGTACATTAGAATAAAGGTTATTACCAGGAATGCTACTGGTATTAGAATGTATACCATGGACTGCGATATTTTATTAAAAAATAATTACTGTTAAGGAATCCTTAGTAGTTGGGCCAAACTTATTCTCCGTCTTTATTCCCCATTTTCAGATTGAATAGAAAGGTACTTTTTTTGCTGCTGATAAAAAAGGCAGGCAAATAAAACATATGGCCGTCAGCATCAACAAACGGCGTACTATTTTAAGTTTCTTCAAATGTAGTGTCGGTGAAATTCCCGGGTTTGGGCAGCTGGAATAAGAATGTTATACCCGCAATTACCAGCTTGACTAACAAATAATGAAACAGGCAACAACCATCATAATACATTGTCTAGCGGGTCCCATCAATATACTATGGTTGCTGCCTGTAGCGGTTGGTGTTTCAATCGGCGGCCGTTGCTGTAAAGGCCTTATTAAGTTGTAAATCGAGTTTTTCGTATTGTGAATTCTTACTCTTGAATTCAGGAACAAGCTCTTTCATCTTCTTAACAATGCCGTAATTATCTTCGAGCCTGCCCATGCTTATCAGCTCTTCAATATCTCTTACAACTTTATGGGAGCAAGGTATGATCTTGGCAATTTTAATTTTCTCGTGATGGGTAGGTAATGTTTTTTCGTGTTCGTTCAGTAACTCTTCATACAACTTCTCGCCAGGACGTAACCCGGAATATACGATCTTGATATCTTCATCGGGTGTTAAGCCGGCCAAACGGATCATCTTCAAAGCCAGATCAACGATCTTCACCGGTTTACCCATGTCAAACACAAATATTTCGGCCCCTTTACCCATGATCGCCGCTTCCATTACCAGTTGCACAGCTTCGGGGATCGTCATAAAATAACGTGTGATCTCAGGATGTGTTACTGTAACCGGACCGCCATGTTGAATTTGCTGTCTGAAACGTGGTATAACAGAACCATTAGACCCCAGTACATTACCAAAACGGGTAGTAATGAATTTGGTTTTGGTATTTCCATTCACACCATGCTTGCTATCACCATTGATCAGGCCCATAATAGTTTGATCAACCAAATTGTCGGCTACATTGCTCAGGGATTGTACATACATTTCTGCAATCCGTTTGGAAGAACCCATCACATTGGTTGGGTTCACTGCCTTGTCGGTTGAGATCATTACAAACTTATGTACGTTGTATAAAACTGACAAATCGGCAATGATCTTTGTTCCCATTACGTTGGTGAGAATGGCTTCAGACGGATGTCTTTCCATCATGGGCACATGCTTGTAAGCAGCTGCATGGAAAACAAAATTCGGACGATATTCGCGGAAAGGGATTTGCATCCGGTTACGGTCGCGAATATTGCCTATGAATATTTTTATATTGGCATCCGGAAATTTTTCCTCCATTTCCAGCTGAATTTCATGCAAAGGCGATTCGGCCTGATCGCACAGCACTACCATTTCAGGATTGAAAGATAATACCTGGCGTACGATTTCAGAACCAATTGAACCTGCAGCACCGGTAATTAAGATCCTTTTCCCGGTAAGCTCGCTGGAAATTTTCTCATTATTGATAATAATAGGTTCGCGTTGTAACAGGTCTTCAATACGCAATTCCTGAATTTGCTTCAAACTGAGTTTACCGTATATCCATTGATCAGAAGGCGGAACGGTAAGCACCTTGATACCGAATTGCAAACATTTCTCAATCACTACTTTTTTATCCTTGCTGTCGAGTTGCTCGTTCATCAGGATCAGCTTATCTATCTTTTTCTTCGTTTTCAGGATAGGCAGTTCTCTGATGTGATACACTTTTTTCTGCTGTATGGAAACATTGGCCCTATTAATATCAGTTTCAACAAACCCGGCAATTACAAACTTGTTGGTAATGCTCGATTCAATGGCCTGCTTTACCAACATCGCTTCTGTATCGCTACCGTATATCAATACATTTTCTTTTAAAACAATCGAGTTTTGCTTAACGTAATAATAAAACCCGCGCACCATTGAACGCAGCATCATATGTGCGGTGCAACTGATAAAAAAGTTTATCAACAATGCCCCCGGAATATTTAATGAGTTTATGTGGTATTCGCGATTAACGATAAATACTACCGCAACTGGGTATAAAACTCCGGTAATTAATACAGCCAGGGATATCCGCATCATGTCGTAAACGTTCGAAAAGCGGAGCATCCCTGTATGAATGCGCATGAAATAAAATACCGGAAGCGATATTAAACAATACAGAATGGTATATATAAAAAAGTGTCCGCGCAGAATTTCATGAAACTCAAACTGCTTTACGATAAAATAAGATAACGTAAAGGCGAACCCGGTAATTACCAGATCGATTAGCAAGATTACCCATCTGGGTACTGGCCTGGAGAAAGAAAGAAACTTCTTCATGCTATTAGCAATATGTTTACAATGTTGATTGTTCCGAACTCGGATTTTCCAGGAATAAAATGGAATTACCATCAGTGATAATCACAGGAAGATCACGGCGAAATGGATATTGCGCAGGAAATATGGATCCAGGGTTAAATAAGCACAGAAAGATGGATTGTAACAGCAGGAAGTTCAAAGGATTAACACAGAAACAACAACATATAAAGGATTTACATCAGGATATTGATATATAGCAGACAAATAAGAAGGACAAAAGATGGATTTGTAAAGAAGGACATTTCAAAGGATCGATCGGACGTATCAGGATTAAGATTTCCTGAATTCGTGGATATTATCGGAAAGAATTACAACTATTAGATATTACGCGGATATTCATAGGATTATAGAGAGGGCTGAAATCAGGGGGAAAGTTACACAAGAAATTGGATTATTCGCAATATTTTTAAATGATTTTTTCATATTCACCACTTCCCTTATGCGGTCTACCACCCTATTTAACTCCCTATCGGTCAAATTTGACCCCGATGGAAGGCACAAGCCCCTATTGAACAAACGCTCACTGACACCATCACCATAGCAAAGTGTATTCTTAAAAACGGGCTGTAAATGCATAGGCTTCCACAGCGGGCGGCAGTCTATGTTATCGTCATGAAGCGCGTTTTGAATATCGTCTATCGAAAATTCATTACTATCGATCAAAATGGTCGTTAACCAGTGATTGGAGTAAAAATCTTTTCCCGGATCGGCAAGAAATTCAATACCCTTTATATTGGCCAATGCCTGTTTATAAAAATCAAAATTGTACCGGCGTTGAGCTATTCTTTTTGGCAAAACTTCCATTTGACCCCGGCCAATACCGGCACATACATTACTCATCCGGTAATTGTAGCCAATATGTGAATGTTGATAATGGGGCGCATGGTCACGGGCCTGGGTAGCTAAAAACCGGGCATGTTTTACATATTCCGCATTGGCTGAAATAAGGGCGCCGCCACCCGAGGTGGTTATTATTTTATTACCATTAAAAGAAAGGATCCCAATATCGCCAAAAGTGCCTACGGCCTGACCTTTATAAGTAGAACCCAGCGCTTCAGCCGCATCTTCAATAACAGGTATCTGGTATTGGCGGGCGATGGCCATTATTTCACTCATACGAGCTGGCATACCGTACAAATGCACCACGATGATAGCCTTGGGCTTTTTACCACTTTTTATGCGGTCTTGTATAGCCTGTTCAAGGTATTCGGGCGACATATTCCAGGTATCCTCTTCACTATCAATAAAAACAGGGGAAGCACCCTGATATACTATGGGATTGGCAGAGGCAGAAAATGTCATAGACTGGCAAATCACGTCATCGCCGGCTTTAACGCCCAGGATAACCAATGCCAGATGTAATGCTGCTGTACCAGAACTCAACGCTGCCACATGCACATTATTTCCTAAAAATGCTTCAAGGTCATGCTCAAGCCCATTTACATTAGGCCCAAGCGGCGCAATCCAGTTTGTAGCAAATGCTTCCTGAACATACTCCAATTCCTTTTCTCCCATATGAGGGGACGACAACCAGATTTTCTCTTTCATTTTGAAAAAAATTGCAACTTAAATTAGCAAATTATATCGCTTTTACAGATAAAACAAGTTCCAACACACAGATTAATTTAGTATTATCCGTAAAATATTTATTTATCAAATTATCAGGGCTGCGTAAATTTTATTACCCTTCCCGGGTTTCCTACCACAACCGCATAATCAGGTACATCATGTATAATAACAGCCCCGGCGCCCACCATTACCCATTTGCCTATACGAATATTCTGCTTCACACAGGCGCCAATGCCAATTTGTGTTCCTTCCCCAACCTGTACATTTCCTGCCAATGCGGCATTTGGTGAAATATGTACAAAGTCGTCTATTTTACAATCGTGGTCTATGGAACAATTTGTATTTAGTATAACATGACTGCCTATGGTGCTGTGAACATTTACAGAAACATTAGACATTACCACTGTTCCAAACCCGAAAGAACTACGTGGCGAAATTACAGCAGCAGGATGAATTGCATTGGCAAACTTAACAGCATTTAATTTTTCTGCAATCGCTTTACGGATGCGATTATTACCTATAGAAATGATAAACTGATCTTCTGCTGTTAATTCAGCCTGCTCCAGTGTATTATATACATGGTATTCCAGGATGGAAGTTAAACCGGGATTATCATCAATGAATCCGCTGGGTGTTTGATTTTGAGCTTCCAGAATTTCACAAATCACTTTGGCATGTCCACTGGCTCCATACAAAAAAGTTCGATTGATACTTGACATAACTTAAACAGGGCATTCGGGATAACGGATATTTACCATACTTTAAATCAATACAAATCAGGTAAGTATAAAGAAAGCAATATCAAATATACTCATGCAAAATTACACCTTAATATTTGATATGCAACATTATAATTATGTAAATGCCACGCTTACATATAAGCTGAATATGTAAGTCTTACGAAACAACATTAAACAAGGCTAATGCATACTATGCAGTAAGCCGGTAATAGCGGCCTGTTTTTCGCTTCTCAAGGCCTTCCGCATAAGTATATGTTTCTTCCTTGTCAACTTCCTCTGACTCCATTGTACCATCGAAGCTCCCCATTAATATCATTACCGGAAAGAATAATGAATACAGAAGTTTTTTTATAGGTCGTAGTTCTTTTACCGATTCAATAACCGCTTCAGTTACCGTTTTACACTGATCGGCAGTCAACTGCGGGTAAATGGGTAGCGATATTTCATTACTATATAGATCGTAGGCTGAAGGATAATCTTTGATACTATAACCAGTTTCTTTGAAAACAGTCAGCATGGGCAATGGCGTAAAATGAACATTCACGGCCACCGAACGACCGGCAATACCTTCGATAATCTTGTTACGCTCTTCCTCCCGTATATTTTTAATGCGCAACGGATAAAGATGATACGATGAAAAACAATCCGTTTGCTGGTAGGGGGGACAAATAGCCCAATCGTATTTCGAAAAAATGTTGTTATAATAATCAAATACCCTTTTTCTTTCAACCAGCAACATGCTTTCATACTTCTTGAATTGTGCAAGCGCTACCGCAGCCAGCACATCGGGCATGTTCATTTTAAAGCCGGGATATATAACATCGTATTGCCAGGCGCCTGCTTTGGCTTTTGTAAATGCGTCTTTCGTTTGGCCATTCAAACTCCACACCCGGAGCATGTTATAAACTTCTTCATTGCTGAAAGGGGCGGGCAGATTGAATGTTATAATACCTCCTTCCGCAGAAGTTATATTTTTTACGGCATGCAATGAGAATACAGTTATATCGGCACACGAACCAATTGGTTTGTTTTTGTAGGTAGCACCCAGGGCATGCGCAGCATCATCCATGACCATAATTCTTCCCAACTTATGCTGTACATCGCAGGAAGGCTGGAATTTATTTTTTATTGCCGGGTCGTTCACTATGCTATATATGCCATCGTAATCGCAAGGCCAACCAGCGAAATCAACCGCAATAATTGCTTTTGTTTTTTCAGTAATTGCCTCTCTTATCTTTTCGCAATCTATATTAAAATCATTGCCCACATCAACCATGACCGGCTTTGCGCCAACATGCATAACAGCCAGCGCAGTAGCACAGTATGTATAAGCCGGAACAATAACTTCATCGCCTTTGGTAATGCCATACCAATGCAGCATGAGTATCATGCCCGATGTAGCGGAGTTTACAGCAAGTGCATGTTCAATATTGCAAAAAGCAGCCGCTTCCTTTTCAAGCTGCCTGGTGGCGGGGCCAGTGGTTAGCCAACCGCTTTGAAGAATGGTAGTTACTTCTCTGATGATATCCTCATCGATATAAGGTGGCGAAAAGCGAATCATAGAAAGGGGGCTTAAGGTTTAAAAATGGTTAATAAGTAAATGGTTATATAAATTAATCGAACAATATAACAGTGTTAAATACAGCGATCTCTTAAGTTAAAGCTTTAATTCCCTTCAAACTTTGTCATGGTTACATGACCCTCCTGGCTAACACCTTCCCTCTTTATAACTTTCGTAATGGTGATAAATACAATTTTCCAATCCAGGCGAAGATCTACATGGTCAACATACCATACGTCCAGTTCAAATTTTTCTTTCCAGCCAATGGCATTACGTCCATTCACCTGCGCCCATCCGGTTATGCCGGGCCGAACTTCATGCCGTCTCTTTTGACTGTCGTTATATAAAGGTAAGTATTCAACTAATAAAGGTCGGGGGCCAATCAAACTCATTTCACCTTTAATGACGTTGATCAATTGCGGAATTTCATCAAGTGATGTTTTCCTGATAAAATTGCCCATCGCCGTTAACCGTTCGGCATCAGGTAATAAATTGCCCGCTGCATCTTTTCTATCGTTCATCGTTTTAAACTTAACCAATCTGAATATGCGGCCGTTTTTACCGGGCCGCTGCTGCACGAAAAAGGGCCTGCCCTGGTTAGCAATAAAAAGCGATACGGTAACAACTATAAACAAGGGTAATAGTAAACAAAAAGCAATCAGGCTTACTGTAAAATCAAAAAACCTTTTAAAATAATTACGATATAATTGCATGGGCTTTTAACTGGTCGTGATATTCTTTTAACAACAATTCCCAAAGATATTTTTGCTCATAACGATCCACAATCATCTTTCGCGCATTGGTCTGCAAAGTTAAATATAAAGCCGAATTTGTCAATAGGCTTTCCATAGCCTGCTGCAGTTCAGGTACTTTCTTTGCAGGAATGATCAATCCGTTCTTACCATCTACAATGATCTCGTTACAACCATTGATATCTGTCACTATCGAAGGCAAATTAAAACAACCGGCCTGCATAGGCACATTCGGAAACCCTTCCCGGTACGAGGGGAAAGCCAAAGCCTGGCTGATCATCAAATATGGCCTGATGTCCTGCTGAAACCCTGCATGTATGATTGCTTTATCCGTTTCTATAATTTCTCTTGTAGCTGGCGCCAACGGATCGCGTTCGGGTTCATACGGTCCCACCAGCAATAATTTAATATGCGGATGTTTTTCTTTAAGCAAGCTGAACGCTTCTACCAGTTCTTCAATCCCTTTGTCTTTTACAAGCCTGCCCACAAATACAAACACAAAATCTTTATCAGTTAACCCAAACTGTTTTTTCAGTTCACATGCCGTTTTACTTAACTCCTCGCCGGGCTGAAAAAAACGGGTATTGATACCGTTGCTGCTTCCATTCCCCAGCACTTTCATTTTTTTCGCCTTACAAAACTTATTCTGCAGTATAAAACCAGCCAGGTGTTTGGAGTTCGGATAAACACCCGTTGCACAACTATACGTTAGCCGTTCTACAAAATCAAGCACTTTCCTTTTTACCCCGGTATTTTCCATTAAAGGCAAACCGGCTACGGTGTGCATGCGAATAGGAACACCAGCCAGGCGACTTGCCATCATGCCCAGCAATCCTGCTTTGGGGGTATGGGTATGTACAATAGCCGGTTTTTCTTTTTTCAATAACCGGTATAATTTCCATAACGCTTTTATATCTTTTACCGGAGTAATAGCACGCGTCATAGCAATGGGCTCAGTTCTCACGCCTTCACGAACGCCCACCTGTTCCAGTATTTTATCAGGAGAGGAAACTGCCAGCAATTCAAAATGATCTGACATATACCTAAGCTGATCTTTGAGCAAAACACTTAATGACACCGGTACCGTTGTTATGCGGATCAGTTTATGAGATGATTTCATGTTGTACAATTTGTGTACGATACCTGCGAATTCGGGTACGCTATAAAGAATGCTTATTTTTAAACGACTGTAATATTGTAATTAAGAAAAAAAATTGTACTTTATTTTACAATGTGCATTCAAATGTTTTTATTGGCATAACGAACTATATAATACATTTATGTAGTTTCAATCAATTATAATTTAAGAACCATGCAAATACGACCTGCTTCCCCTCAAGACAAACCCGCCATGATCGAGTTACTGAGAAAATCTTTGGGGGAAGGCCTTATTCCAAAATCAGAAGCACTTTGGACCTGGAAACATGAACAGAATCCGTTTGGCGCTTCTTTTGTTTTACTGGCGGAAGAAAACGACACCCTGATCGGGTTAAGAGCATTTATGCAATGGCAATGGAAGTGGAAAGGTACTGTATATAAAGCCATTCGCGCAGTTGATACAGCTACTCATCCCGATCACCAGGGAAAAGGCATCTTTAAAAAGCTAACCCTGCAGCAGCTTGAATTATGTAAGCAACAAGGCATTCATTTCGTATTCAATACTCCCAACGATCAAAGCCGGCCCGGATATTTAAAAATGGGCTGGGTTCAGCAAGGCAGAATGCCCTTAAAACTCAAAGTTCGAAATCCCATTGCGCTGGCTTATGCCCTTGCATTCAAAAAAGGAAAATCACCATCGGGCGCTGAAGATCCTACACCTGAACAATCGTGGGACCCAAAAGTATTTGCATTGATGGACAATTATGCAAGCAATGACGACCAGCTAAATACCGCACTTTCTGCATCGTATATCCGGTGGCGCTATGCCGATAATCCTTTGTTCAGGTATAATTATTTCACCGACTTTGAAAATTTCTTACTCATTGGCCGCATAAAACCTCATTCTTTTACCAAAGAGCTGCGCCTGGTAGATTGTATGCTTTTCAATAGTGCACCAACAAACAGGCGCATCAACTCCCGGATAAGTAAGATGGTTCTCTCCTACTGTAAAAGCAATAAAATACAGGTCATTTCATTTTCAGGTCAGCAATATCAATCCCATAGATCCGCTCTTAACTGGATGGGTATGATACCTGTTCAGCACCGTGGTCCCATTGTTACCGTAAGAGATCTGAATATGAATGAGCGATTTCCTGAATTACTGGACATTAAAAACTGGGGCTATTCTTTAGGCGACATGGAACTATTTTAAAAGTTCATAAGCCGCGAAGAGCCGGTAAGTCCGGCTGTTGATTTATTTCAAGGGTTAAAATCTAAAGTAATATTTTTCCCATTTGTTTTACCGCTTTCTGTTCACCGTTTCCACACAAAAATTTATCATACTCGCCCATACTCCAACTCGTCATACCATACTTTTCTTTACACTTTTTGTAGGTCTGTAACAGCACTTCCAGGCTTTGCAAATTCTGTTCGGGATAGTCACCAAAATTTTCGGGGTGCCACCACAAATGATACACTTCTTTACGCTGTGCTGCAATACGTATCTCCTGGCACGATCTGCGTAATCTCATTTTATTGGCCAGCTCCGATTTGGGGCTCCAGGGCCGTAAAAAGCGGCTGGCAGGCAATTGCAGTGGTTCGCCGGGAGTAATCTTAATATCACTTAGCGGATATGAAGTTCTTACACCACCAACCTGTATATAAGCATCTGCAGTACGAAACACCCTGCGCAGAAAACCGGCGCCACCATTTGTTACGGGCGACCAAAACCATCCTGCCGGGTTCGACCTTACCGTTTTGATGCCATTATCATAACATATTTTAAGATATTCAGGATTGAACTGGTTACGGGGAAACACAAGCGACTGCATAGGCGCATTGAATTTTTTAGCGGCTATAACAGCTGCTTTCAGATCGGCATCAAATGCCATTTTCTCCCGCTGTTGTTCCAGGCAATAATAATGGCTGAAAGTATGGGTAGCCAATTCCTGCCCCGGATATTTTAAGATCATGGCTACTTCTTCAGGTGCAAAATGCGCCCATTGGTATTGCGGTTCCATGCCATACTGCCTGATCCATTTATACGCAGAATATTTCTCTACAGCATAATCGGGTTCAATAGAAGGCCTGAACGATTCCCACTCCTGCTGGTTGGCGGCAAACAAACTTCCTACTGTAGCCCAGGTTACATGCACATCATATTTGGCAAATAGCTCCAGCATTTGCGGAACAATGCGCAATGTATTTTTATAGCAGGCTTCACGCGCCTGCCGGTCTCTTTTATCAAAAACACCCCAGTGCAATTCAAAATCGAGCGATATAGTGAAAATACCTTGCATAAATAGGTTTTAAATTCTTTGTTTTTAGTTCTTTGTTACAGATTCCGGTTGGCCGTTCACCGCTTACCGGCAATCGCCAGCTTTACTTCTTTAACAGGGGGTGTTTCTTCCCGCGCCTTCATTGCCCGTTGCCGCTTCATTACCTGTACATGCTTTTTATAATCCAGGAACATAACAATTACGAACAGCAAAAAATACATGATCATACTTTTTTGCCGGATGATAATACCCATGTTCGACATCGTGTTCGATAAAGCGAAAGACGTGGCCAGGAATATTACAGCACTTGTTTTTAATAGTGCTGAGCCGGTTCGTAAAAATTTAATAAACCCTTTTTGAAACAGCTTGGCTGTCAAAGCCAGATAGAGCATATTTTCAAAAGAAACCAACAGCCCCATGGCCCCTGGTGAATCTATAAATAATGGGCGAAACCAGAAGGTAAATAATTTCAGCACCAGCGGATAATTCGAAATATCAATCCCCGACCCGGCTTTAGACAGTTCGTATGCCCGAACAGCCGAAAACTGGTTAAAGCTCTGCATCACGTTATCCCCATCTATTTTTGAGAAAGCCATGATCTTATCATACAATAAAACCATCGCACCAACACTCGCGCCAAACACCAGTAATTTTTGCCACATGGGTACTTTTTGTTTGCCAGTAAACAAACCTACCACAATGCCCACGGCCATGAACAAAAATACGTGTGGACGTACGTGGTAAATAATCAATAAGCCTATGATCAGGTGTGCTTTGCGCGTTTTCAATTGGCTGAGGCCATACATTACCATGCCTAATCCCCAGAAGATGAACGATCCCTTACCCAGCGAAACCGTCCAGAAGTGCATGTTGGGCAAAAACATCAGTAACCCTATAAGCTCCATGCCAAGGAACTTATGCTTGTACTTTATATTCTCTTTAAAATATACATAGAAGTATACAAACCCCCAGTACCCCAGGTAGGCAAACAGCACAAACATCATTTCGAAGGTAAAACCCAGGTAGTTGATAAACGGATACCCCACAAAATCAATGAAGGGGGTGCCTGTATCGTACGCACTGAACCAGGTGGCGTAATTTTGTTGAGGTCGCAAATAATAGTCCTGCGAATCGGACCGGGAGAACATTTGAAATACATAGTAAATGATGCAAAATAGCGTATGGAACCAGTACAGGTTTTTCATCATACCAACCTGAAACCAGGGCAAGCGCTTTTTCATCATTTGCAGCAACGGGATCGTTGCTACATAAAACAGGATCACCAAAAGTATTCCACCTATCACAGTTCCTGGTTTTTATTAATTAATCAAATCATTGTATATAGCTTCCAACTCAGTCACCATTTTTTTCATACTGAAAGAATTGATAACTGTTTCCCGGGCGGTCTGTTTCATTTGCGCCACCTGATCGGGGTGTTGCAATAATTGCGACAAACGATCTACCAATTGCATGGGTTGTTGAACCGGAACCAAAATGCCATTTACACCATCCTTTATTACTTCCGGTATACCACCAGCCGCTGTACAGACCGGAACACAATTCATACTCATCGCTTCCAGCAAGGCAATGGGTAATCCTTCAAATTCGGAACTCATCATAAACAGATCCATAGCTGTAAAATAGGGACGGGTCTCGGTTTGCAGACCGGCAAAAAACACATACTTGTCCGTTCCTAATGCTTTGGCTTTGGCATGAACATCGTCACGCAACGGCCCATCGCCCACAATAATAAAAAAAGTATCCGGATGTTTTGCATGCAGGGCCTGGGCTATTTCAAGCCAGGTGCCCAGCCGCTTTTGTGCTCTGAATACGCAGGTAATGCCTATCACAGTGGCTGTTTCTGGAATATTTAATTCCTTTCGAATGTCATTTTCAACTGTTTGTGTGCGGGCATACTTTGCGGTATCCGCCCCATTGGCAACCACCTGCACAAGTGGATTTGGCTTACCATAATTTATTTTAATAGAGCTGGCTACTTCTTCAGATACAGCAATTACGCGCTGCTGGCTCGAAAAACTGAATTTGTTCATCAGGTAGGTAAGCTTATGGTAGCGTTCCCATTTATTGTGCTCGGTATAAACAACCGGTACACCGGTAAGTTTACCTACCAAACGACCCGCCATACCCGCCCAGGGCAGATGGCAATGTATCAGTTGAATATTATTTTTACGTACATAGGCTGCTATTTTGCGCACGGCTAATAATATAGCTGCATTGTTTTTTGCCTGTACGCAAACAACTTTTCCGCCTTCCTCTTCAATGGCTGATACCATCTGGTCTTTCCAGGGAAGAAAGTAGATATAATGAAATTTGAACTTTTGTTTGTCGTGCTGACGTAATGTTTCGGGTAATAACATCTCTGCTCCACCACGCCCCAGTGATTTAATAATATGCAGCACCGGGACAGGTTCTTTTTCCTGGTACAATTGACGGATATATGTTTTATTCAAGGTATCCATGTATTAAGTTATTATAGGGGTTGTAACAAATAGCTGGGCGCTATGCCTTTATTGAATTATATACTTCTATAAATCTTTTGGCAATATGAACATTCAGGTATTCACTTGTAACCAGTTCCCAGGCATTTTGTACCATTTGCAGGTTTTCAGAAGTATCATTGAGCGCTGCCAGTACATTGTCAACAAACGCTTCTTCATTATCCTTTTGTACAAGGCGACCGGTTTTATTATTGATCACAACCTCGCCAATGCCACCAACATCATACGCCACCACCGGGGTTTTACAATAAAATGCTTCCAGTATCACACCGGGCAAGCCTTCAATGATGCTGGGCAGTAATAACACATCGGCATTTTTAATAAACAGCATCGCATCATTCCTGAACCCGTAAAACCGCACTTGCTGTTCAAGCCCTTTATGTTTAACCAGCTCCTCTATTTGTTGTTGAAGTGGTCCGCTACCAATAAAATGCAGACTGGCGCCGGGTTGTTTTTTTTTGATCCCCTCAAATATCTCTATTAGGCGAACATGATTTTTTTCATAAGTAAACCCGCCAACATGCACCAACACAGGTTTCGAAGCACTTTGCCACGCATTATCTTCACCTGTCTTATTTAACTCAATCTTCTCGATCCCAATAGGAACTGTTACAATTCGTTCCTTGAATTGCGGAAACAGGTTCGCAAAATCCGTTGCAGATGTATTACTTACCGAAACAATCTTACTGGCATATTTGAAGAAAAAGCCATTCAGTATTTTAGCCGCCGTTGTTTTTATGTATAAACTGATAGTGCTGGCATTTCGGAACACAATGGGTTGTTTCCATTTAAAATATAATTTCGACAACACCGCGTACTTTAAAGTATCTCCTGCATTGGCCTGAATAATATCCGGTCTTTCCTGATCGATGATCTTAGCCAGGTTGCGCCAGGCTTTAATATCCCAGAAACGCTTTTTAGGGGAACCATCCAGGTGGTAGGTTTTCCCGGTAAAAGGCAAAGGTGCGTTGCCCGGAAAAACAAATACAATAACTGCTCTATGTCCCCTTTCATTAATGTGTGTAGCCAGTTGCGAAGCAAACATTTCAGCCCCGCGTAATTGAGGTTTCTGAACTAATTGAAGTATAGTCAATTTTTTGCAATGATCATGTTGAGTAAATAATTTTCCAGCTTCTCAGCGATCTTCTCCAGCTCAAAATTTTGCCTTGCATGTTCATTGGCATTTGCAGCCAGTGTGTTGGCAACAGCAATATTATCCTTATACCACAACAAAGCCTGCATAATGCTTCGTACCGATCCGGTTTCAAAGAAATAACCTGTTTCTAAATGCGTGATCACTTCCTTATTAACCGGAATATCACTGGCCAGCACCGGCAAGCCGGCAAACATCGCTTCCACAATAGACCCGCTGAACCCTTCACTATGTGAAGGAAAAACAAAACAATCATATTCATTAATAAGCAGGGGAATATCGTTTCTGCTTCCTAACAAAACCACATTGTTTTGTAACCCTAACTCATTAATTAGTGCCGATAAAGGTTCCCTGGCCGGGCCGTCACCGGCTATGTGTAAAACAGCATGCGGACATGCGGGTAAAAATTCATTGAAGGCCAGTATCAGGTCGCGCTGGCCTTTCACCGGAACCAGTCTACCGACATTTAAAAATCGGAGTGGCTTTCCGGGTATTGTCTGCGGTACCTGAAACCGGAATACTTTACTATCCCGGCCTCTGTTAATGACTTCAACTTTATTGAGATCAATACCCAATGCCCTGGCATTGGATTGTTTTACGACTTCTGAATTTGCTACAAACCCTTTACAAAACCGGGCTGTTGTTTTATTAGCCCACTTAAAAAACGACACTGCCAATTTTGCTTTTTTCGAAAGCGCGGTGTTGTAATTATCGGCGTAAAGCTCACTTACGAATGTGCCTATAACCGGAATCTGATTGAAACGTCCAACCAACCGGGCAACCAGCTCAGAGCGGGTTAAATAAGCTACTATAATGTCAGGCTGTTCTTTTTGAACGATCGCTTTCAGTTGTTTATATGCCTGGGCAAATCCGTATTTCTTTTTCAACCCTACCGAATACACCGGAACACCGTGATCTGTAAACCGTTGCTTTAGCAGGTCGCCGGCATATAAGTGACAAACTACAGGTTGAATATTTTTAAAACGGATCACATTCGCAAACAGGCTTTGTTCGGCCCCTCCTGTTTGTAATGTATCAATAACAAACAATACTTTATGCATATGCTTGCTCTCACCATTGCTTCCTGCTATGGCAACCTGACTCCTGTCTGTACCGGCAATAACGTCACTATGCATATGGTGTATTTCTCTGTTTGATGTCATTGAATGTTATTACGATATCTTCTCCTTTACAAAACATACTAAACTCACGATTCTATGATATACTAAGGCATAACAGTTTTTCGTGTAATAAACTTTAATGTCCCTGGGTCAAGCGTTCTTCCACCAATGCCTCTGATGCCATGCCATATGCCCAGCAACCTGAATTTTACCCGTTTAAAACGGTCAGGCGCCAGTAAAGCAGCAGTAAGCAACAGTTTAGCCTGGTGATAGGTATACGCAATGAATTCAATGAATGAAAAATGCTTTTTAATAATAAACGTGTGATTGCGGGCTGAATAATAGTTCCGCCATAAAGTGGCTTTGGTAAATTGTCCGCCGCCGCCCAACAACTGACGATCATCCGCACCATTCTTTAATACGCCTATTTTGTATCCGTGTCTTCTGATCCGTATTGAATATTCCTGATCGTCGCACATCATAAAAAATTCTTCGCACAGGGGGCCCAATTTTTTAACAACTTCCGCTTTTATAATTGCGCCATCGATCATGGCATAATCAATTTCCTGCAACCGGATGTTCGGGTCGGCATGCACTTTAGCCCCAAATTTAAAATTGGCTCCATGCAACCCTAACATCACAAATTGTGTTTGCTCAATATTCTCAATAAGATCCTTTAGCGCATTCGGTGCATAAAACGTATCATCATCCAATATCCAGAAATAATCAAATGTACTTTTTGCCAGCCCGTATGTCATTGCCTTTGCAATAGCACCGGCCGAGCCGGTATTACTTTCCATAAAAATACAACGAATGCTATCCTTACCATTCACAGATTGCAGGTATTCTATAGTTCCATCTGTACTATTATTATCAACAATAACAATTTCAGCCGGCGGCACTGTTTGCGCCAAAATATGCGCTAGGGCCGTCTTTAAAGTTTCGAGCCGGTTAAAGGTCACCACAATAGCACAAACACTTGTATTCATATTGCTGTTTATATAACATTAAGACTAAGTTCCAGGTAATCTACTACTACATCAAGCACGTGTGTAGTAATTACAGGCAGGTGAATAACCAGCCTCTTTGACTTTGCATATTCCATGGCTTTTTTTGATCTGAATTTCAGTGTACCCGGCTCTAATGTTCTGCCTCCTCTTCCTATAATTCCATGCCATATGCCCATCAATCTGAATTTTACACGCGTAAACCGGTCTGGGGCCAGGAATGCAGCAGTTATTAACAGTTTTGTTTGCAGCAGGCAATACCCAAATAAATTTACAAAAGAGAAATGTTTCTTTATAATAAATATGTGATTGCGAGCTGAATAATAACCTCTCCATAATGTAGCCCGGGTAAACTGACCACCGCCCCCCAGATACAACCGGTTATCGGCGCCATTTTTCAAAACACCTATTTTATACCCGTTCCGCTGCATGCGCACTGAATATTCATGATCATCGCACATCATAAAAAACTCTTCACAAATGGGGCCCAGCTTACTAACCACTTCTGATTTAATCAGCGCGCCATCGATCATAGCATAATCTGCTTCCTGCAACTTCACATCATCCTTCACCTGTATCTTTCTTCCCATTCTTATGTGAGCGCCATGCAATCCAATCATTGAAAACTCACTTTGTTCAATATTTTCAACAAGATCTTTTAATGCGTTAGGCGCATAAAATGTATCGTCATCCAATACCCAGAAATAATCGTACTTGTTTTGGTTATTTGCTAATCCAAAGGTCATACCAGCGGCAATGGCGCCTGCCGAACCGGTGTTATTATCCATAAAAATGCAGTGAATATTATCACGGCCATGCACTGACTGAAGAAATTCAATGGTTCCATCAGTACTATTATTATCTACTATTACAATCGTTGTTGGCTTTATAGCCTGAACCAGCACATGTTCCAATGCTGTTTTTAGCGTTTCAAGCCTGTTATACGTAACTAATATTGCGCATACGTTCGAATTCATAAAGTAATCAAGATTATTAAGGGTTTAATTAAATCATTAATCGGATAGTCTAATGGTGGTAATTTAATTAAGGACTATTTTTTAAATAACAGATCACCTTTTATAGAACCTGTTTAGCCCATAATCACATACTGCCTTAAAAGTAGTTTTGGTCACCAGCCTTCCATACCGGAAACCATATTTATAGCTTAACAGGCTTTTTGCAAATGAAACAAACAAAATAGAAAAGAATGCCAGGTAATAACGGTTTTTAGCCATCACAAACATGGAGTTCCGGATGCTGTAATAATCTCTCCATAATACGCTTTCATCTTTCTTTCTTACGGTTGATGTTTTTTTGAAATTCAACCGGTTCCACTTTTTGCGCAGGTCCAGAAACAAACCTGTATGAACCACTATTTTATACCCCGCCCTTTTTTGCGATAAATCGTGATCGAGGTCTTCAAATCCAAAAAACAATTTTGGTTCGGGCACTATACCTTTCAATACACTTTCGCCTTTAATAATTTTTATCATACCCCCACCAATTGTATCTACTTCAAGGTGTTCTCCTTTCTCCAGCTCTTCATTGGTAGTTCTTATAACTAAACCGGTTCGCTTATTTATTTTATGGCCAACTACCCCAACCTGGCCGCAATTGCCTTTATAGGTTTCTGCAAGTTGAAGCAGTTTTTCCAAAGTATCCTCAGTATAAGGAGGATCATTATCATCGGCCCACAATATCCACTCATATCCTTCTTTCGCAAGTGCTTCCAATCCAAATTTACCACCACCTGCAAAACCCGAATTATGACCAACCTTTACATGTGCTACATTAGGATAAAGCTGTGACAACTTATTCCTGGTTTCATCGTTGTCGTTATTATCAACAATAAGCAGCTTATCAGGCGGTCTGGTTTGGTCGAGGATCTTCTGAATAGTGTCCATCAAAATGTCAGGCCGTTGATAAGTAACTATAAATGCAGCAAACTTTTTATTACTCATAATGTGAAACATTTAAGGCGGTGGCAGGGGTGCTCGCATTGGATGATTCGTGAATAATTAATATTACTAATATTGTTTCTACCTTTTATAGAACCTGCTTAAACCATAATCACGCACAGCTCTACAGGTATTTTTAGTAACAAGGGTTCCATACCGGAAGCCATGTTTATAGCTCAAAAAGCTTTTTCCAAATGAAACAAGCAGAATAGACAAAAATGCCAGGTAATGCCGGTGCTTCTTCATGATGAACAGCGCATTGCGAATGCTGTAATAATCCCTCCACAATACACGCTCATCTTTTTTACTCGCAACAGTATGCTGAACCTCTAAACGGTTCCAGCGTTCACGGCACCCCAAAAACAGATCACTATGCACGAGTATCTTGTAACCAGCTTTTTTTTGCGTAAGGTCAAAGTCAAGATCTTCAAAACCAAAGAACAACTTTTCTTCCGTCACAATGCCACTTAATATGCTCTTGCCGCTTACGATCTTACATTGTCCGCCGCCAATAGTGTCAACTTCTATATAGGGGTTTTTACGTAATTCTTCGTTTGATGTTCGCTGTAATAAACCTGTAAACTTATTGAAACGGCTGCCAACCATACCTACCTGGCCGCAATTTCCTTCAAATGATTCGGCCAGTGTTACCAGTTTTTCAAATGTATCCGGTGTTGGTGGCGGGTCGTTGTCATCGCCCCAAAAGATCCATTCATAGCCTTCCTTAGCCAATATTTCAAGTCCTACTTTGTCACCCCCTGCAGGCCCGGAGTTATAACCCACTGCTACATAGGCCACTTCGGGATATAACTCATCCAGTTTCTTCTTTGTTTCATCTGTTGCACCATTATCAACTACCAATAATTTTTCGGGTGGTAAAGTTTGCGTAAGTATTTTGTGAATGGTGTCCATTAAAATTTCTGCACGATTGAATGTTACAACAAATGCAGCGAATTTTTTAGTGCTCATATCAATTTATTAAATGCATCCAAAATCTGGTTATCAAAATATGTTTATATATAGGCAGGGGTTATAGAAAAAGGATCCTAATACTGCTGGTTATTTCACCATGCCTGATCAGATTTTTTGCATACTTCTTCTTTTCACGCCACATAGTTTTTGTGATCTCTATTTTTTGTTCTTCATTAAACAGGGAAGATTTTTTCATAAACTTCCTGGTTTCAATAGAGCCTTTGTATTTATCGGCCATTGTTCTTCCACCATACATACCGGCAGCGTGTTTTCGGTAGTTGCCACCAATAAAACCCAGTTCAGCCAGTTTACCGTACCTGGACAAAACAGTGAACAGAAAAATATCTCCGTAGGTAGTATGTACAAAATCTTCATGCGTGGTTGGAATGCAATTGCGAAAGACTACCGACATCGTAGCAATGTGCTTGTAAAAAATACTTTTCCAATCGTATACAACCAGGTAGTCTTTTATTTCTTCCAGCTTTAACACCTCATTATTTTCATCAACTGTATTAACTCCATGAAAGCATAATACAAAATCTTTATTCGCTTCTAAAAAATCAACCTGTTTTTGCAATTTGCAGGGGTCAGTCCAATAATCGTCACCTTCGCAAACGGCAATGTATTTTCCGGTTAATGCAGGCCAGCAGTATTCATAAGCATTCCGTTGCGGCCCCACATTCTTTTTGTGATAAATAGGTTTAATTATTCCGGGATGCCGCAATTCAAACTCCTGTATGATAGTGCGTGTGTTATCGGTTGAACAATCTTCTCCGATAATTACATCAAACGAAAAGTTGGTTTGCTGCATCATCACCCCCTCCAGACACTGACGTATATAGTGTTCCTGGTTATAGGTGGGTATGCAAACCGAAACCATAGGTGATGCACTTGGGATCATATTATTGAATAAGAATTGCAAAGCGGAGCCTTTTTAATAAATAGGGTTCAATAACACAAGAACTTGTAGGTTTTTCTATTTATTCTGGGTTTCCATGGCAGTCTGAGCTTGCTCAAACATAGTTTTGGTGAATCTGTATTCTATAAAACCGGTTTCTAATTCAGTACCCGGTTCCCATCCCATTCTTATTACACCCCCTCTACCAGGATTGTTTTTATGCATTTCCATATAAACCTGTTCAAAATGAAGTTTACTGAAACCATATTCAAGCGCCAGCCAGCATGACTCATAGGCCCGGTGCTTACCCCAAAAACGTATTTCACCAATGAATATATGCAACTGGGCTTTCCCCTCTTTTATATCAGTAAAAAATACATTTCCAATGTATTCATCATCTTCACAAAGACATATGGCAAATCGCTTTTCATTTTCCCTTTGCAGTACTGCCAATAACCATGCTGTTTCCATTTCAACAGTTATATACCGGTCGGGGCGCGATCCGGTAAAACGCCATATTTTAGGATCATTACGCCACCGATACGAAACCTGGGCATCTTCTACCTCCAATGGCCTTATGTACACATTGTTGCTCATTTGCTAAGTTGTATAACAGCTGCCATTCTTTGTATATCAGTTTCATTGTACCGGTGATCAATAGGCAGGGGTAGTAACTTTTCGGCAAGCCTTCGCTCCGTTTCATATCCCGCTTCAGTTCCAACCTTCAACTCTATCCAGAATGTAGGAATGTAAATTCCATTATTATACAGCACGTTCCGGTCAATCTGACAATCAGGGATCAATGGATAAACCATTGGTACGCTTTCTTCCCCGGCAATAATGGCAAACTGGTTTTGGTTACTGAATATTCGATGCAAACAATCGAAATTCGCTCGTCTGCAAGCGATTACTTCATCATAATTAATCTGCGATAACAGGTTTTCGCTTAATGCAGACATCCTTTTTATTTCAGGCCCACATAACTTTTCATTTTCCTGAAATGCACCATACCCTTCCTGACTATGTCCGTTAAACCTTTTTATTAAATGCTCCACCGTATACACCTCATTCCTGCTTTCAATGACCTCAACCTGTATATTATCGGGCGGATATAAGTAAGCGCCATCGGGCACACCAAAAAACTTTCTGCATGAATTGAAGAACCATGATATGCCATTCCCCTTTGTAAAAAATGCCTGTGTACAATCAACTATCAGCCGGTCGCCGTACATGGCCGAAAGCCTGGTTACCGCAGCGTTTTTTAAACCAAAATAGTTGATGTACAAAAAGTATTCGTCATTTGCCAGTGCCGGCAAGGTAACCGGCTCCAGTTTTTCATCTATTGCATACATTCTAAATGAGATACCGGCAGCTTCAAACGACTGCAACATAGCATTACAGGTATAGAAAGGCACGTACACGATAGCGGGTTTACAAACCCGCAGTATGTAATGCAACGCCGATCGCCCGCTTTTGAATGTATATGGCACTTCATGGTATGAGTAAGGGCCTTTGCTTAACTCCAACTCAAAATAACCGCCCACTGGTTTCATACTAACTGGTAATCGTTTAAAAGATGTTTTACAGCAGCCGGCTCATTGAACATCATAACATCAATGATTGACAAACCAGGTTCAAAATGTTCCCTGCGTTGGCTATAGGCATGTAAAGCAGGTTGCAGGAATCGTAAACGGATGTTGATATTTTCAAACTTGCTATTATCAAACAACTCCATGCCACCTGCCGGGTTAATATATTCTGTTGCCTGCAATTGTTCGCATATCCGCAATGCCCATTCTCCGGCATCCTGCACTTGTGAATAATCGAAATCCATTTGTGACGATATCTCCACGTTAAAATTGATTCCGACAAAATCACAAACTGTTTTCAGATAATAACTATTCATTTCCACTAAAGTATCTTGCTTCGTTGCAAAACAATCTCCTATAAGCGCACGGATGGTTTTATAATAAGGCGCTGTCTTTTTATAGTGCTCAATCTGCCGGAGTATTCTTTCTTTATTCTTATCGGCTTCTGCAGGTTGTATTTCTTTTATCAGCGTGCTCCTGGTATGTGCAGCCAGTGGCATGATAATGAACTGACATCCTTCGCCCGGCTTTAGTATACGGTTCCGGTTTATCCATCCATGCCTGATATATTGTACATCATCAAACAAAATAAACCGGTCAGTAGCCTGTATCAGCTGAAAATAGCCGATATAAGGGTAAAAATACGGTTGCATAATGGCGACCTTCATGGCTAATTATTCTGTGCTCTTAATAGTATCCGTACAATCATATGCAATTCCTCATCGGTTAAATCATGGTGCATGGGCAAACACATAATACGTTGAGCGATGCACTGGCTGTTGATACATTCAAATTTCTCAACAAAACGTAGGGTATGCAATGAAGGATAAAAATACCGCCTCGGATGAATACCATTGCCTATGAGATGCGCTTCCATTTTTTTCAACACCTCTTCCGAGGGAAGAATAATGGGAAAATACGCATAGTTATAATCAGCATTTGCATCAATTGTCTGCATTTGCATGTTCAATCCCTGCAGCAACTCTGTATAGTGCAGATATTGAGCTTTTCGTTTTTTCAATAACTCGTCTGCATATTTCAGATTCACCAGGCCCATGGCTGCATGAAACTCAGAGTTTTTACCATTGATGCCTATACAGGCAAATTCTTCCGGTCCGTTGAAGCCAAAATTGCGCATATACGCCATCTCTTTGAGCAAACCGGCGTCACGGGTAAAAACGGCACCGCCTTCTATGGAATGATACAGCTTTGTAGCATGAAAACTGGTAATGCTTATATCGCCGTTCAGAAATACAGACTTCCCTTTATACTTTGTACCAAAGCAATGTGATGCATCGTAAATAACTTTCAAATTGTACCTGGTAGCTATTTCCTGTATGGCATCAATATCACATGGGTTGCCAAAAACATGTGTGGCAATAATGGCCGATGTTTCTGGTGTAATAGCAGCTTCAATTAATGCAGGGTCCATATTAAGCGTCTTCGGATCAATATCCACAAACACCGGCTTCCAGCCTTCCCACAAAATACTGCTGGTAGTGGCGATAAAGGAAAATGGTGTTGTAATGATCTCTCCTTTTAACCGAAGCGCTCTTATGCCTATTTGTAATGCTGAAGTACCGTTTGAAACATATAGCAGGTGTGGCACCTCCAAATATTGTTTTAATTGTAGCTCCAGTTCGTTTACAAGCGGACCGTTATTCGTGAGCCACTGGCGTTGCCAGATCCCCCGGATATAGCTCTCGTATTCTTCAAGCCGGGGCATGAAAGGTTTAGTGATTGGTATCATGGGTGATTTTGATTACTTAATTGAAAGCTCGGACAAGGATCAGGGATCTATGGAATAACATACAACAAGGTTGTAGACCCAGACGTGAATCACGGACTAAAGGCATAATGAACTGGAATGCCTTCCTGAAATTGTTTTTAAGGAGCGATCAATGAAGCAATTTTAAATACCCTGTAAAGAAACCATCTTTTTGAAACGGGTTGATTTATGTACCATTTCGTCAAAAGAACCTGAAGCGGTTACTTTTCCTTTTTCCAGTAAATAAATGGTATCTGCTTCTTTAATGGTTGATAAACGGTGAGCGATCAATACGATGGTATATGTACCCCGTAACTGTTCAATATTTTCCTGGATGATCTTTTCTGTTTCTGAATCAAGCGCCGAAGTAGCTTCATCAAAAATAAGCACCTCGGTGTCTTTAAACAACTCGCGGGCAATGGATATACGCTGGCGTTGACCGCCGGAGATCAGAATACCATTGTCGCCCAGGCGGGTTAATTCTTTTTCAGGCAACGATTCAACATAACTGATCAGCGATGCCATGCGCAACACGTTGTTGAACCGCTTTATATTTTCAGGCGTTGGTTCGGCCCAGAAAGTAATATTATTAAAAATAGTATCGTTGAATACTACAGGTTCCTGCGAAATATAGCCAACCTTATCGCGGTAAGTATTCAGGTTGTACTGTTGCATGGCAATTCCATCAATATACAATTCACCTGTATCGGGCCTTATTAAACCGGCGATCATATTGGCCAGGGTAGTTTTACCGGCGCCACTTTCACCAACTAAAGCAATAGTTGATTTTTTCGACAGCTCAATACTGATGCCATCCAGCACTCTTAAACTATCGTATGCTAGCGTAACGTCCTTAAGCTCTATTTTATCCTGAATGGCTTTAAATGAAACCGGCCCGTGAACTTCCTGTAAGGCAGCCATTTCATTGGTAAGAGAAGTTACAGAATTGATACCGCCACTGTTTTCAACGAAGCCCTGCCAGTAGTTTTGCGTCATTACCAGAAAGCTGAGTGCGCGGTAAAACAGCAATAAGCTCAGGATGATGCTGCCCAAACTGGCGCCCATCCAGTTCAACTGCGCAAATATTACTACCATAACTATTATTACAATGATGGGCTCTTTTATACTGGTAGCAATGGCCGTCATATGCCCAATCTTCTTGTTCAACCCTTCAGCCTGGTTTATGACATTCTTTAATTTACTCGAATACCGGTTAAAAGTATTGGTTGATTTGAGATATTTAAAGTGGTGTGTAGTTTGTATAAGGAAGCTGTTGAAGTCGGCGCCCTTTTTCGACAACTCGTTAGAAGCGTTCTTCGTGGTCTTATAAATATTATTGTAGAGCAGGTTCGATACCACGGCGCCAACGCAAACCAGCACGGCAAACTGGTAGTTGGCCAGAAATGCCAGGAACATATAGGTTAGCAACATTACCGAAGCCTGGGCTGCAGTGAAATAAAAATGGAACGAAGAAAACAACCGCTGCACTTCTACGGTAAGCGTATTCTGAATTTTACCGGAATCAATTTTCAAAAAGGCGCTATATGATAATCCTTCCAGGTTTTGCACCAGTTTATAGCGTACTTTCTTAATGAACAGCTCGCGTAAACCGGCGTAATATTTCATCTGGAAATATTTCAATGCACCTTTGAACACAAACAGCGAAACCAATGCCACCAGCACAGTGGTAATAGTTAACTCAAATCCCATTTTCTTAATGAGATTGATGATGTGCTGGATCTGCCCCAGCGACTCCTGGTTATCCGTAGCAGCATGCTGTGCCTGCCCATCCCCTACTGCTTTCAACAGCGGAATGAACATGGCCAGCCCCATACCATCCAAAAAGCTGATCAAAATGCTCAGCCCCAGAAAGAAGAACAGCTTATTGCCAATGATGCTGTAGTAATATTTGAAATGAGTCAGGAAATTATTTTTCAGAGAGAATTTCATCTTTCGTTTTATTTTACCTGTACAGGTATCGCCCCTTCAGGAATTACTTTTTATTACACTTTAATTATACACTTAACTTACTACTTACGCACTTACGCTATCTTCAATTTACGGTCGCCATCTTTTTTCTTCTTCTTCTTCGATTTTCCCATTTGACCATACTCATATCCGTAACCATATACATGCTGAAATCCATAGCCTGGCTTTATACCATTTATGATCAAAGATATGTGCGGTAACTTCTGGTCTTCGTGAAACTGGTTAATGAGCTTAACCGATGGACGCAGCGTATACTTATGCCGCAATACAAAGAAAGTTATATCGGCCATTTTACCTAACGACAACGCGTCTGACACGGCTTCAACCGGCGGCGTATCCATTATAACATAATCATAATGCGCTCTCAGGTAATCGAACAACGACTTCATGCGCGGATGCAGAATGATTTCGCCCGGGTTCAATGGCAATGGTGTACCCGCACTGATGAAAGAAAGATTTTCTAATTCAGGAACCAGTTGCACCACATCATCAACCTGAACTTCACCGCGCAGGTAATTGGTAAGACCAATTGATTTTTTAAATCCTAAACGTTCAGACAGGCTGGGGTTACGCAGGTCGAATTCGAGCAATATCACTTTTTTATTACTGATGGCAATCGAACTTGCCAGGTTCAAACTCACAAAGCTTTTTCCTTCGCCACTTACACTGGAGGTAACCATGAGCACTTTCTGCTCGGGACCATATCCCATATAAGATATATTCGTACGCAGGGTCCTGAACTGTTCAGCAATGGGCGAAACAGTTTCTTCGGCAATTACCAGGTCAGCCTTGCTGTCATCCAGAATGATTTCACCTGCAATAGGCAGGGAGGTAATGCCATGAATGTCTTCGCGGGCCTCAATTTTATTATTCAGCATAAACTGCACCACAACGATCAAAACTGGTAAAAAGATACCAAGCATTAATGCCATGGCATATACCATGTAAGGTTTGGGATTTACACTTTTACTAATATTCCAGTCAATAATGCGTGAACCGGCAATACCAGCAGAAGCATACTCCATCTTCTTATCCTCGATCTTTTGCTGTAAGAAAGTATACAAAGCATCCTTTACGCCCAAAACCCGGTTCGTTTGGTTAAGGTCTTTCTCTTTTTCAGCCATACCCTGAAAACGTCCGGTGGCGCTTTGTTCCTGGGTAGCAATAAAGGCATTGCTTGTTCTTAATTGCTGCCGAATGCTATTGATACTTGTGTATATGGTGTTCTTTAATGAGGCCAGGGCGGAATTAATTTCGGGCAAACGGATATCCTGCGCCGTACCACGATCGAGGATCTCCTTTCTTCTTAATACCAGCTTATTGAATTGATCAACAAAGCTGCTTAAACCCGGATCATTCAATGCAGCTACATTAGGAATGATCGTCTCCTGGCCGCTTTGTTCCCGCACACTGCCTTCGACCTGGCTTAACAGGTTTTCTTTTAGCAGGTTTTCGCTTTTGCGGCCGTCGAGTGTAACCAGGTTACCCAGTATCTGGTTGGCCGATGTAGATACATCATTCACCCGGTTGGACGATTTAAAATTTTGTACTTTATTGGCCTGTTGCGAAAGTTCTGAAGATACAGAAGACAGGCGGTTCTCAAGAAACTCTATTTCTGTGCGCAGGGCTTTACTTTTGAATTCGAAATTGGCTTCATCGTAATTGCTGAGCAACACTTCCACAATCTGTTTAGCCCTTTCAGGTATTTCATCTCGTACCGATACCTGCAACATAGCCATGCCGCCTTTAGGAACAGCACTGGCAGAGATCCTTGATGCATATTTTGACACAGCTCCGGCCTCACCAGGAAAGCGAAGCAGGTATACACCTTTTTTAATGGTGATAAAAGGCTTGGGCTCAATAATGATGGTATCATGTTTAAATACCAGGGGCTGGTTGTACAAACCGTTCACCTGTACTTTTTCATGCTGCAGCTTATATCCTTCTTCATTTACCAGCAGTTTGTATACAGGTGTTTGTTCATCAATATCCCACCGGTTTACTCTGATCGTAAACGGTAATGAATCGAGATGAAGCTGTTTATCAAGCACCCTGCCCTTTGTCATCACCTCAATATCGAGGTGTAATGAGTCAACGATCTTTTGTATCAGCGCAGCAGATTCCAGTTTGAATATTTCACTATTCAAATCAGGTTGCGCCTGTGCAGCCGCAGTAGGAGCCTGGCCGAAAGCCGACCCTCCCAATATATTTGTCGTTACTTCACTGGGCGATTGTACCTGAATAAAAGTAGATACAGCATACAATGGTGTTGTATATCGTATATACATAAAAGCAGCAGCTAAACAAACGCCGGCAGATAATATAAGCCAATAATAGCTTTTTGCCAGTTTCGCGAAAAGTCGTTTGGCATCAAATCCTTTACTTTCTTCTGGCTCTTCGTAATACTTCTGCTCCATGGTTGAAAGTTTTATTTGTTCGAATTTTGAATGGTAATTCCAAGTGTTACTGCCGAAATAAGAATGGTAAAAATAGAGGCAAACAAACCAACTTCTTCTTTGAACAAAGAACCGGGACGAGCCTGGACATAGATCACGTCATTCGGCCGCATTTGAAAAATATCCGGATCGTCTAATACACTTGCTTTTCGTAAATCGAATTTTGATATTGTTCTTTTACCGTTATAATCGCGGTACAAACGAACATCATATCGTTTGGCGGTGTGCGGCATATCACCGGCTGCAGCCAGGGCTTCAAACAAGGTAGCATGTTGTGCCGACATAACGAAGGAGCCGGGATTCTTTACCTCGCCAAGTACTGTGATCTTAAAAGTATTAAAATTCACTTCAACCAAAGGCTCTTTCAAAAAAGGACTTACCAGGCCGTATAATTTTTGTTTTGCCTGCTGGGTTGTCAGCCCCGCTAATCTTACCCTACCAACAACCGGAATTTCAACTTCTCCTTCAACATCGATCAAATAATCGGAGCCAGATTTACCCACAGCACCTCCGGTAACAGCAGCTGCAGCATTCGCCACGCCACCCATACTATTTTTATTAAAAAATGCGGCGCTCTCCTGGTCTTTCACAATAAAAGAAATATCTAAACGGTCGCCGCGCTCTATAATTCGCTCCGGTACAGGCATCGCTTTTAATTCCAATGTTTCTGCATCAGGTAAATCATTAAAATAATTTAATTTTTTTCCGGTACTGCAAGAAGTGGTAAGCATCAAAACAAACGCTGCAAAATAAAGTATGAGGGTAGCAGAATGTGTGTGGTTTCTAATCATTTTACGTTAATTTATTTATTGCCGGTTGCTGGTAAGGCTGAACTATATTAAGATGTTACTTTTAAATACGACGACTGCTTATACCACTCCACGGTTGTTTGTAATCCTTTTTGAATTGTTACAACAGGCCGATATCCGATCAGTTGCTGTGCTTTGCTAACGTTGGCCAGGCTGTGCCGCACATCACCCTTACGTTCTTCGCGATAACTGGGTTGCAGATCGATGCCTGCAATATCACAAATGTATTTCCACAACTGATTCAGGGTGGTTACTTCCCCTACTGCTATGTTCACTACCTCATGCTTTGCAATATCGGGCGCAAAACAGGCTTTGATGTTCGCCTGCACCGCATTTTCAACATAAGTAAAATCACGGCTGGTAGTACCATCTCCGTTAATGAACGGCGCTGCCTGGTTTAAAGCACTTTCTATAAACAAGGGGATTACAGCGGCATACGGTCCACGCGGGTTTTGCCTGGGGCCAAATACATTGAAATAACGCAACCCGATGGTATGAAAATCATACACCCGGCTAAACACCTGTGCGTACAGTTCATTTACATATTTGGTAACTGCGTATGGCGAAAGCGGGTTGCCTATTTTATCTTCTACTTTAGGTAACCCCGGATGATCGCCGTAAGTGCTTGAACTGGCTGCATACACCATTCTTTTTACACCACCATCACGGGCAGCTACCAGCATGTTTAAAAAACCGCTTACGTTTACTTCGTTACTGGTAATGGGGTCGTTGATCGACCGGGGCACAGAACCCAGCGCAGCCTGGTGCATCACGTAGTCTACACCGTCCACTGCACGGCGACAGGTATCCAGATCACGTATATCGCCTTCGATCAAACTAAATTCAGGACGCGCTAAATAGAGCTCGATGTTCTCCATGGAGCCGGTACTGAAATTATCCAGTACACGAACTTTTCCAGCGCCATGCTGTAATAAATATTCAACAATATTAGATCCGATAAAACCGGCGCCTCCTGTTATAAGAAAGCTGGCCTTGCTAATATCGCTGGTATGATATCTTTGATTATACATAATTAAAAATTATAAACGTGCATCAACTAAATCTTTATTCAAATGGGCTTTAACATCAAACAGCACACAATGATCACTGCATAATTTTTTGATGATGTCGTAGCTAAACTGCTTATGCGCTACTGCGAGTATCGCTGCATTATATTCTGATTGTGAAGCAGGTAATTCCTGAACGGTTTTTACACCATATTCTTTCATTACTTCTTCAGGGTTGGCCCAGGGATCATACACATCAACCTGTACATGGTAGCTTTGCAAGTGCCGGATAATATCAATAACCTTGGTATTGCGAACGTCGGGGCAATTCTCTTTAAAGGTAATACCTAAAACCAGGGCTTTGCTACCTGAAACAGGTATACTTTTCTTCACCATCAGTTTTATTACCTCTCCTGCCACATAAGCGCCCATGCCATCATTCAGCCTGCGCCCGGCCAGAATTATCTCGGGGTGGTAACCAACTTCCGTCGCTTTTTGGGCCAGGTAGTATGGGTCTACTCCGATACAGTGACCGCCAACCAAACCAGGACGGAATGGTAAAAAGTTCCATTTTGTTGCCGCAGCAGCTAAAACCTCCTGTGTATCAATATTTAGCAGATTAAATATTTTAGACAGTTCATTGATGAACGCAATGTTGATATCGCGTTGCGCATTCTCAATTACTTTAGCCGCTTCTGCCACTTTTATCGAGGGCGCCATATGCGTACCTGCCACAATGATGCTGCCATAAATATCATTAACTATTTTGGCAGCTTCCGGCGTTGAACCGGAGGTTACTTTTTTAATTTTTGTAACCGTATGTTCTTTATCGCCCGGATTGATACGCTCGGGCGAGTAACCGGCATAGAAATCTTTATTGAATACCAGGCCGGATACTTTTTCCAGGATGGGTACGCATTCTTCCTCGGTAACACCGGGATATACAGTAGATTCATACACTACGATATCCCCCTTCTTCAAAACTTTACCAATCGATTCGCTGGCTTTCACCAACGGCGTCAGATCAGGCCGGTTATATTTATCAACCGGGGTAGGAACTGTTACTATAAAAACATTGCTTGTTTTAATGTCTTCCAACTGATCGCTCACCCATAAGCCATTGACACCATCTACCTGCTTTTTGAGTACGGAAGCAAGGTGGTCGCTGGTTATTTCCAGCGTATGGTCATTCCCCGACCGCAACTCAGCTATACGTTCCTTATTAATATCGAAGCCTACGACAGGATACTTTTTAGCAAATTCTACTGCCAGGGGTAATCCAACATAACCTAATCCGATTACCGTTAAATGATACTGCTTTGTCTCTTCCATTCAATATTTCAGTTTGTAGTTTTTAAGTTTTATTGTGACGAACCTTTTGCAAGGTTATTTTTATCAATAGCGACCAGGGCAAAACCCAAAGAAGGCAACATCACCTTAACCATCCTGTTATTCACTTCCATCACCTGGCCTTCCTGTTGCATCAGCGGACCATGTAAAATAGTTACCTTATCATTTACATTAACATCAATGTGTTCAACCTGCACATGCTCATAATCTGTCAAAAACTGTTTCACTATATCAATTTCCTCATCCCGAATCACTGCTGGTTTTCCCTGAACGGTTACAAACCCTAATACGCCATCGGTTTGCAAAACCGGGATATGCGCTTTTGGCGCAAGACGAACCAACACATATGACTTAAACAACGGTTCCAGTATAATCTTTTTTCTATCGCTCCACACCCGCTCCGTCTTCTGTAATGGGCAATAGTTCTCAATTTGCTTACTGCCCAGCAACTCGGCTACTTTCTTTTCCCACCTGGGTTTTGTATATAAGGCATACCAACGTAAATCAGTGTTCATACCAGCAGTTTACATCTCAGCACAAAGCTCCCGCTCTCCTCAGTCACATTTATTACTGAGAATCAAAAATTATAAAATCTAAATCCATTAAGATCAATACCCAAATCATCATCTATTCATCGTTTATCACGAGGAATATCAGATCGTAAATAGGTTAGTGCGGTCCAATAAAGCAAAAACGGTACACAAGTAAATAGTAAACCAGAGGCTATTCGAAAGGATTGGTTCAGAGGCTTTCGAAGGAAATCGGGCCTATGGGGTGATTCGAAAGGAAAATCGGGTAACGACCGGTTAATTCCAGAGGATGTTGGACGATCAGAGGTTAATGAGGACGCTCAAAAGTAGAAAGTTTTTTGGTATTATGCAATATCAGGGGTTGATTTTTATATACCATAATGTGGTTATAACTAAAATACCCAATTGTCTTAACAATGACATAATAGCATGATAAACATCCCTTATCAGTCACGTATAGTTAATACGCAAACGAGATATATCATAATTTAATAATACAAAACAACACAACCCTTTCCAAAGTGCTACCACCCCGGAAAAGGTTGCTTATTTATTGCTTATATTATATGCTGCTCCCTGGCTCTATTTCATTGACCGGGCAATCCCCATTTCCAGTCCGCGTAATTCAGCCAGCCCGCGCAAACGCCCAATGGCAGAATAGCCGGGATTGGTCTTTTTATTCAGGTCATCGAGCATTTGGTGTCCATGATCGGGGCGCATAGCCAGGTTAATTTGCCGCTGTTGCATTACCTGCACCAGGTTCTTTACTACTCCGTACATATCCACATCACCTTCAAGGTGGTTGGCTTCATAAAAATTGCCTTCCACATCGCGCTGGGTGCTGCGGAGATGTATAAAGTTGATGCGGTCACCGAATTGCAACACCATGGCAGGCAGGTCATTATCGGCCCGAACGCCAAATGAACCGGTGCAGAAACAAAGACCATTGCTGGCGTTGGGTACTGCTTTAAACAACTCTTGCACCTGCTGGGCAGTGCTTACTACCCGGGGTAATCCAAATATCGCATACGGCGGGTCATCGGGGTGAACCACCAGTTTTACCCCCACTTCATCGGCCACCGGCGCTACCTGTTGCAGAAATTCGATCAGGTTCTGCTGCAATTTTTTGGCATCAATACCCGCATAGGTATCCAAAGCAGCCTGAAATTGTTGCAGGGAAAAGCTTTCTTCACTGCCTGGCAGTCCGGCAATTACATTGCGTTGCAATATTTTTTTCTCTTCTTCCGACATGCCGGCCAGGCGTTGCTGGGCTTTGGCCAGTTCGGCCGGCGAATAATCCTTTTCTGAACCCGGCCTTTTCAGCATGTACACATCAAACGCCACCATGGCCGGTTTTTCAAACCGAAGCGCTTTACTGCCATCCTCAACGGTATACGCCAGGTCGGTCCGCGTCCAGTCGAGCACCGGCATAAAATTATAGGTAACAACATAAATACCGCAGGAAGCCAGGTTGCGTATGCTTTCACAATAATTGGCAACGTATTGTTTGTAAGGCCCTTTTTGTGTTTTTATATCTTCATGCACGGGCACGCTTTCCACCACCGACCAGGTTAAACCCGCAGCTTCAATGGTTTGCTTACGTAGCATGATCTCTTCTTTTGTCCATATGGCGCCATTGGGTACATGATGCAGCGCCGATACAACCCCTGTACATCCAGCCTGCCTGATGTCTGCCAGGCCAACCGGATCGGCAGGTCCAAACCAGCGCATTGTTTGTTCAAATTGATACATAAAGTAGTTATTTAGAGCACTTTTTTACAAGGTTACAATTTGTATGAATAGGATACATTATTTCCTATTTCAAATTCTTTGCAAACGATTTCGGAAAATATTGCAAAAATAGCCCGTAATTCTTAATCTTTGTGGGGGACGCTCCTATATGGATCAAGTGAATTTAAAGAAGTTGGCGAAAGAATTGAATCTGGCTGTTTCGACGGTTAGCCGCGCTTTGCGAGACAGTCATGAAATTAGCCCGAAAACCAAAGAACGGGTTCGTGAGCTGGCCGGAAAGCTGGGATTTCAACCCAACCCACATGCCAGCAGCTTACGCCAGAATAAAAGCAAGACCATTGCGGTCATCATTCCTGAAATTGAAAACAACTTTTTCTCCCAGGTAATAAACGGTATCGAATCGGTAACACCCGATAAAGGCTATCACGTATTGATCTACCTCTCACACGAAGATTATAATAAAGAACGCGATATTCTACAGTTGTTGCGAAATGGCCGGGTCGATGGCATCATGATCTCGGTTTCCAATACGACTATCAACATGGATCACATCGACGCCTGGCGACAGACCGGTTTCCCATTGGTACTTTTTGATCGTACCTGTGAAGACATTGATGTACCCAATATTATGACCAACGATGCCGAAATGGCTTTTAAAGCAACCGAACATTTGCTGAAAAGAGGTTGTAAGAACATTGCCTTTTTAGGAATGGGCGGCAACCTCTCTATTTCGAACCGGCGTAAGGCAGGGTATCAGTCCGCCCTGGAAAAATATAAAGCGACGGCCCCTCCTCAGTTTATTGAATTAACAGCAAAAGATTATATCAATCGCGAAATACTGAAGGAACTCTTCCAAAAACAGCCTCGTCCCGATGGCATTTTTGCAGCCATTGAAAAGTTTGCCGTAAACACCTACGAAGTATGTAAAGAATTGAACCTGCATATTCCGCACGATGTGAAAGTGATCAGCTTTTCAAATCTGCAGGCAGCCGCCCTGTTCGATCCGGCGCTTTCTACCATCATTCAACCGGCCTACGACATTGGTCGTGAAGCAGCAAACATTTTATTTAAGATCATAGAAAAGAAAATGTTGATGCCGTATGAGAAAAAAATGGTGTTGCCATCGCAATTAATTGAACGGGCGTCAACAGCAGCAAACAGTTAAGCAAGCGGAAGTAGCCATTCGTATAGCGAACGACCCGTATTTAACAAATATTTGCAACTTTCTATTATCGTTAGTATGTTTATTATAATGAACTTATTCGAATGACATCAGGAATGATCAGTTTGATACTCATATTAGTTACCGCTGTTGTTTCATACAGGGGGTTTAAAGACCATTTCTTTTTTGGTAAATATGAATTCGGTGTTGACAAAGTGCGCCTTTACAAAGATTACAAACGGCTGATCACTTCAGGCTTTTTGCATGTAGGCTGGATGCACCTTATTTTCAACATGCTGGCCCTTTATTTTTTTGCAGGATCACTCATCTCCATACTCGGTCCCATTCAATTTTTACTGGTCTATTTTGCCAGCCTGGTGGGTGGCAACCTGCTTTCGTTGCTGGTATATAAAAACCAGGGCGATTACACCTCTGTTGGGGCATCTGGTGCTGTAAACGGCGCTATCTTTGCCACCATTGCACTGGAACCCGGTATTAACATCATGTTTTTGCCAGGCTGGTTATTTGGGTTGTTGTACATTGGGCTAACCATTTACGGTGTACGCTCTAAAAGAGATAATATCGGTCATGAAGCTCACCTGGGAGGCGCCATAATAGGGATGCTCGTAGCCATTTGCCTGCGTCCTGCTGCGCTGCTTGAAAATTATATTACCATTTTAATTATAGCTGTGCCAACGCTGGTATTTATTTACCTGATCATAACAAGGCCGCATATTTTACTGATCGATAATCTCTTCTTTAAAACACATACAGATCATTATTCCATCGATCACAAATACAACGAAAGCCAGTCCAATAAGCAACAGGAAATAGATAAAATACTCGACAAAATAAGCAAACGGGGAATAAACAGCTTGAGCCAGAAAGAAAAGAAAATGCTAAAGGACTTTAGCAAGAAATAACCCCATCCTCATCACTTCCGTTTTACCAGATAATGTATTATGAAGAACGCATGGTTGATTGCAGTAATGCTCGTGTTATTAAATCTCCCGTCAATGGCTATGCCAGATATAGATAGCAGTTTTACCGAAACAACCGTTGTGCTGCATACCGCCACTGGTGACATTTCCGGTACTCTAACGATCCCCACGCTGCCAGGTAAAATGCCGGTTGCTTTGATCATTGCCGGCTCGGGACCAACAGACCGTAATGGCAATAACCCCATGATGAAAAATGAGAGCCTGAAAAAGCTTGCGCATGGTTTAGCATCAAATAACATCGCTTCACTGCGATTCGATAAAAGAGGAATTGGTGAAAGCAAAAGCGCCGCTAAAAGTGAAGCCGATCTTCGGTTTGAAGATTACATCAATGACGCCCGGAGTTGGATAGATCTGTTGAAAAAAGACACCCGCTTTACAAAAGTATTTGTTGCGGGGCACAGCGAAGGATCGCTCATTGGTATGATAGCCGCATTGCAAACTGCCAATGGTTTTGTTTCCATTGCCGGCGCCGGCAGATCGGCCGATAAGATTTTGAAAGAACAATTGGCCAGCCAACCACCTTCTGTAAAAGATCCCTCCTACCCTATTATCGACAGCCTGGTCATGGGAAAGACCGTTCAAAACGTGCCTGGCTTATTGTTTACTTTATTCAGGCCCAGCGTACAACCCTATATGATCTCCTGGTTCCATTACGATCCACAAACAGAAATAAAGAAATTAACGATCCCGGTTTTGATCATTCAGGGCACCAATGACCTGCAGGTTACCGTTGAAGACGCCAACCTGCTATCAAAATCAAATACAAAAGCACAACTGACGCTCATTAAAAACATGAATCATATTTTCAGGATCGTAGAAGGCGACAGAAAAGAAAATCTGGCTGCCTATATTACGCCTACCCTTCCCATCAGCGAAGAATTAATAACCTCTATTTCAACATTTATAAAGAAAAAGTGATTCCTTTTTAAAGGTGCCCGATTTATAACGATACACCCCGCTTCCACGGAATAAAATCGTCCTGCGCAAGCTGTACGGCTTTTGGTATGGCTTCGCCACTGGCTACCCGAATACAGTATTCGAGTATTTCCTCTCCTACTTCCTCTATATTTTTTTCGCCGGTGATAATGCTTCCTGTATCAATGTCGATAATATCACCCATTCGCCGGGCGAGTACCGAATTGGTGGCAATTTTTATGGTAGGTGCCACCGGGTTACCCGTAGGTGTTCCCAATCCAGTGGTAAACAAAATTAAGGTGGCGCCCGAGGCGGCCTTGCCGGTGGTTGCTTCTACATCATTGCCCGGTGTACATACCAAACTTAACCCGGCCCGGTCAACAGGTTCGGTATAATCAAGTACGGCTACAACCGGTGAGGTGCCGCCTTTGCGTGCAGCCCCGGTTGACTTAATTGCATCGGTGATCAATCCGTCTTTTATATTACCTGGCGATGGGTTCATATGAAATCCTGAACCCACTTTCATTGCCTCTCCATTATATGCCTGCATCAGGTGTATGAATTTATTGGCAACGTCTTCATTTACACAACGATCAACCAGCGCCTGTTCGGCGCCGCATAATTCGGGGAATTCTGCCAGTAGAATTTTACCGCCGAGCGCTACCAGCAGATCAGCCGTGTGCCCCACCGCGGGATTAGCCGAAATGCCACTAAAACCATCGCTGCCGCCACATTTCACACCAATACATAAATTACTCAGTGAAGCAGGTGTCCGTTCTATCAAATTAATGTCTGCCATTCCCAAAAATGTTTTGCGAATAGCTTCACAAATCAATTCCTCCTCACTTACTGTTTGCTGCTGCTCAAATATGTACAGTGGTTTATCAAACGCCGGGTTCCTTTTTTTCAGGTCATTTAAAAAATCGGTTACCTGTAAATGCTGGCATCCCAGGCTTAACAGGGTAACACCGCCTACATTCGGATGATCGGCATAAGCCGCCAACAGCGCACTTAACGTTGCTGCATCCTGCCGGGTACCGCCACAACCACCGCTGTGGTTCAAAAACTTTATTCCATCAACGTTTTTAAAAAACCGCTTCTGATCATTGGCAGGTACGGGATTCAACGAAATGTTTTCAATATTTTCACCGGCAGTATACGCATGAAAAAGGTCTTTCGTAAATCGCCTGTATTTATCAGTAACGGCATAGCCAAGTTCATTCCACAATGCTTCTTTTATTACATCGAGGTTCCTGTTTTCACAAAAGACCGTGGGAATAAATAGCCAGTAGTTGGCTGTTCCAACCCGGCCATCCCTTCTTTTATATCCATTAAATGTACGATTGACGAATTTCGATACATCGGGTTTCTGCCAGGATACTTTTGTATTACGATATGAATAATCTCCGGCCGCGTGGTGGGTATTCGTTGTTGTCATTAAAGTTCCCTTTCTTAAACCAGATTGGGTTTTGCCTACCAGCGATCCATACATAATAACCTCATCCCCTGCCTGCATGTCATTAATAAAGAACTTATGTTTTGCGGCTACATCCTGTGGCAGCAATATAAGCTGCCCACTTTCAGAAACAACAGTACCTGCGGCCAGGTCCTGCAACGCAACCAGCACATTATCATTAGCGTGTATCTTAATAAAAGGATTACGGACAGTTTCAGCCATAGTGATTTGTTTTAACGTTTGTAAATTCCATGCATCCGGCCTCTTTTATGGCTATGCTTGTATACAGAAATGTTATCCAGGAAGAAATAGTGGTAAAAATTAGCCTACGCCTGCTTAACAGATCAGTTTAAAAAGCAAATAAATAGGTTATGCATAAATGACGGGTTCAGCAAATTGTCTAATTATTCAGGTATTTTACCATACCTACTACCCCTTTCGCAGCTGGCTGGTGTCTTTACTAGATGGTAAGGCAGATTAACAGGGCAATTGCTGTTTACCGTGAATTTGAAGACCGGAATTTTTACGGAAACGTTAGCGTAGATTTATTACGTCAGCCCTAAAAGTTAATCTAAATTACCTCTGATTGCACATTTATTTGCCATTTGAAGTTAAAATAGCTTAATGTATGAGGCCCCAGCTATTAAAAGTATCTAAAGAGATCCACCATTCCTTCAGCGTTCGGCAGGATCTTGTTCCTTATGTCAACAACCGCTGGCACTACCACCAGGAAATTGAACTGATCCATTTCAGAAAAGGTGAAGGCACCCAGTTCATCGGTGATAACATCAAATCATTCAAGTCAGGCGATGTAGTCCTGGTAGGATCGGGTTTGCCGCATTACTGGCGGTTCGACGATTCCTATTTCGACGAAAATGTAGCGGCCACCGCCGATGTGAGGGTTTGCCACTTTTGTGAAAACTTCTGGGGCGAGCAATTCCTGCAACTGCCGGAAAACATTAAAATCAAAACTGTGTTGGATAAGGCCAGACGCGGTTTACAGATCACCGGTAAAACCCGGACGGTTGTAGCTGATTTTCTGGATGTGTTATTGCATACCGAAGGACCACACCGCATTATGTTACTTACAGAAGCATTAACGGCCATCGCTGAATGTACGCAGTTGGTGCCTTTGTCATCCATTGGCTTCAAGCACGAACAACTGGATACCGAAAACGACCGCATCAATGCGATCTACGATTTCTCCCTTAAAAATTTTAAACGCCCCATACAACTGGATGAAATTGCCTCGGTAGCAAACATCAGCCCTAACTCATTTTGCCGTTATTTTAAATCGAAAACTAGGAAAACGTTTTCGCAGTTCCTGATCGAGGTGCGTGTGGGACATGCCTGCAAACTGTTGATCGAAAACAAAATGAGCATAAAACAACTATGCTTCGAAAGCGGGTTCAATAACTTCACCAGTTTTCATAAATACTTCAAGCTCATAACAGGTAAAAGCCCCCTCAATTACCAGCGGGAGTTTATACAGAAACAATAGCTTACCCAATTACATATGACCATACGCCTGCGCCAACAAATTGTTGCTGCCTCTATTACTATTATAGTTGCCTTCAGTTTTCACCTTCCGGCCGATAAATGGGAATCGAAATTTGTTACTGTAACGGCTAACGGCACTTTACAATATCATCCGGATGAAAAAGGCAATACCATTCCCGACTTCAGCCGGGTAGGATATTTCCAGGGTGACCAACCGATTCCCGATGTACCGGTTGTAAAAACCATTTCAGCCGGTGAAGATAACAGCCAATCGATTATACAGGAAGCCATTGACGAAGTGTCGCACCGCTCCCCCGACAAAAACGGGTTTCGGGGAGCTATCCTGTTAAAAAAAGGCGCCTACAAAATAGCTGGCACCATTCGTATTACAACCAGCGGCATTATACTCCGCGGCGAAGGCGATGGAGAACAGGATACCCGGCTTATTGCAACCGGAAATACCCAACGCGTATTGGTTGATGTTTCGGGAACAGGCAATATAGAAGAACTGCCAGGCGCCCGGGTTGCTATCACAGATGATTATGTACCAACCGGCGCTACCTCATTTCATGTTGAATCGGTAGCCGGTTTTAAAACAGGCGATAAAATAATATTGTTCCGCCCAGGCATTGACACCTGGGTAAAAGACCTGAAAATGGATGCTATTGATCCGCGGGACGGAACCAAACAATGGAGGCCAAAAGAATACGACCTGCGCTATGAGCGGGTGATCACTAAAATACAGGACAAAACCATCTTTATTGATAACCCGGTGGTAATGTCGATTGAAAAACAATATGGTGGCGGCGCTATTTTTCAGTACCGTTTTACCGGCCGCCTGTCGAAAGTGGGTATTGAACAATTAAGATGTGAATCAACTTTTAATAGCGATACCGCAGAAGATCATGGCTGGACAGCCATTCAATTTGACAAAATTGAAAACGGCTGGGTGCGGCATGTAACGGCCCGCTATTTTGGGTATGCATGCGTTCACCTGAACGACCTGGCAAAATGGGTTACTGTAACAGATAGCCGTTGTCTGGATGCCAAATCAAAGATCACCGGCGGTCGCCGATATTCTTTTAATAACGATGGACAGCAGAATCTGGTCATGAACTGTCACACCACGGAAGGTCGCCATGATTATGTAACCGGCGCCCGGGTTTGCGGTCCAAATGTATTTTATAATTGTACGTCTGCACAAACACATGCCGATATAGGCCCCCATCATCGCTGGTCATCAGGTACGTTGTACGATAATATTATTACCGATGGCGAGATCAACATCCAGGACCGGGGTAATTGGGGTAGCGGTCATGGCTGGGCTGGTGTTACTCAGGTTGTATGGAACTGCACGGCCAAACGCGCCGCTGTTCAAAGTCCCTGGGCCAATGGAAAAAATTATTGCATTGGATTAACGGGCGGAAAATATGCCGGCCGTTTATCTGGTCGTCCTGATGGTGAATGGGAAGGGCAAAACAAAGAAGGTCTGCAACCTGGCTCGCTGTTTCTGACGCAACTAAAGGCGAGGAAGCGGTAGAACTAGGCCGCTCTTACCTTGATCACAATCTTCTTTACCACTTTATTACCGCCCGGCGTAATGTTTGGACGATGCGCTTCACCGGGAAAAAAGATGATAAACGTACCGGCGGGTATTGAATAGAATCTTCCAGGTGCTGTATAATTAGCGACATCCTTTTTTTCATCGTATTCTTTGGTAACCGTTGTAGCTTCTGCAACAGGCCACTTACCCATTTTTTCCTCACCAATAATAATGCACTGCACATCGATATACTTCCGGTGCGACTCCCAATTCGTTTTATCAAAATCCTTGCTGGGATCCTCGGTCACTGAGGCAAATACATTTTCTCCATCGATGGGATATTTTCCTTTGGCCAGTGTTTGCAGGTTCTGTTCTTTCAAAAAAGCAAAGGCTTTATCCCAATATGTTTTGTTGATCTGGTACTGCCGGGCAAATTCCTGTTTGTTGATCGATTTATGCGGCTTCAACGCCACGCCATTCAACCATTCTTTTTTCTTGAACCACTTCGCCGCTTTTGATTTCGACATGGTTGAATCGGCTACCGATTGGGCGTTTATGGAACATACAGTTGTAATAATTAACAACACTGACAACAACATTTTTTTCATATGTGCAGAAATTGGTTGCAAATATACGGGCATAATATAAAAAGGCGGCATCCCGCTGTAGTAGGATGCCGCCAATTAACTAACTAAACGCTTACAAAATGTTCCGGTATCAAATCCAGTATACAAAACGCTGTAAATTTCTTATTCTGTACTATTCCTTCACACTACCAAGCCCACTGGTACCCTTACCGGTAAATCGCTTGTCGGCAACAATTCCTTTTACCTCCAGTTTAATAACAGAGGCAATGGCATCGGGTGCATTTTCAGGAAGCGTAATAACCAAACCTTCGCCTGATTTAGCAGTAGCTAACTTTTTACCGGCGCCTAGTAATTTAGCCGAAGTAACCAATTGCTGTAAACCTGGTACGACCAGTTTCTTATCTACCGGCCAGTTGAAAACACTCAGGTATAAAGTGGTATTACCATTCTGTTCTTTCTTTGTAATACGACCCCAGGGAACTTCTGCCAGCGGACTGGCTTTTGTTCCATAGATCGCTTCCCCATTCACCTTCATCCAGGCGCCTACCTGTTTTAACCGCGCAATGCTTTCATCAGGGAAAGTACCATCCGCTTTGGGACCAACATTCAATAAATAATTACCGCCCTTCGAAGTAATATCCAATAGGTTCCTGATCATGGTCTCTGCACTTTTCCATTCATGGTCATCTTTTTTGAAACCCCAGGTCCCGTTCATGGTCATGCAGGTTTCCCAATCTTTGCCATCCAATTCGCTGAGCTTGGGAATTCGCTGTTCAGGCGTTTTATAATCACCCGGAAAGTTGGGACGTTTTAACCGGTCGTTTGTAATAATATTTGGCTGTAGCGCTAAAGTAGCGTTCAGTTTTTCGGCAAACTCATCGGTCATACCGGTTGGTGTATCCCACCACAACACGGCTATATCACCATAATTGGTCAATAATTCTTTCACCTGCGGCACGGCCACATCATCAATGTATTGCGCCATGGTTTTGGTGGTTTGAGCCGGGTCCCAATGACCACTATTCGCAGCTGTATACGCATCGATGGCAGCAGAATCGGGGTTGGCCCATCCTTCACTGGCTGCTTTTCGGGAAGCTGCGCCACCCGGATTATTCCAGTCCTGGGCATGTGAGTAATAGAGTCCTAATTTAATTCCATATTTACGACAGGCTTCTGCCAATGGCTTTATCAGGTCTTTGCCATACGGCGTGGCATCTACGATATTCCATTTACTGGCGTTTGATTTAAACAGGGCAAAACCATCATGGTGTTTAGCCGTAATTACAATGTATTTCATACCGGCTTCCTTCGCCAGTTTCACCCATGCATCGGCATCATATTTATCAGGGTTGAACGATGCAGCAAATGCCTGGTAATCGGCTACGGGTATCTTACCGCGATTCATGATCCACTCACCAATGCGGGCTATGGGCCTGCCATTATAATATCCGGCTGGCACTGCGTATACCCCCCAGTGAATGAACATGCCAAACCGGGCTTCGCGCCACCACTCCATCCGTTTATCGCTGCTTACACTTTTAACAGAAGTCTGTGCAGAAACAGTATGCTGAAAACAACAAAACAACACTATGGCAGAAACAACATTTTTCATACAGGCATTTATTATGAATATTATATGATCTTGCAACTAACCAAATATTATATCCCGTTCTTCCAAAGTAACCCGCAATTTATTCACTTATTTTGGCAAGAATTGTTCAAACAATTTTATATAATATTTACAGATTCTAATTTATCAGTTTATATTTTTCAATTCAAACCCATACTCAAAGCTTATCCTGTTATAATCACCTATATTTTCCTGCCAGGCGGGTTCTTCATGACTAACTTCAACAATTTGTTTGGTAGTTTTTCCTTTGAATTTCTCTGATACAAATTTCATCATTTCTAATTCTGTTTCCACAAAAAGAGCATCTTCAACTGTATAACCGGTAACTTCATCTGTAATAAATCGATCGCCAACAAAATCACCGAAATCCATTTCTTCAACCTTAACAAATCCTGCATTTACCACATAGTTGTAAATTCCTCCATAATTCTCTGGTACAGGCCCCTTGGGCAGCGCTTTATAACACATTCCGCTAATACTATGCCCATGCTTTTTAAAATGCCCAAAATCTGAATAAAACATTAATTTATTGAGTGCAGTAGTAAATGGCGTATTTCGCTGTGCGAAAAAACGCACGATGTTCCCAATCCGCTGTAAAGAAGGAACTCTATATCCATTGTAAATGTTGGGATAATTATTTCCCGACAACCATCCTTTCCACAATTCCTGTACCTGCCCTTCAACACTTTGCGCCTGCTCTATTTTCCTTTTTACCCGTTCATATTCATGCGACTCAAAAACATTTTTACTCATTTCAAGCAGCCTCTTAAACTCTTCTGCATCTTCAGCCAGCCTGATTAATCTACCGGTTGAAACGCTGGGCATTTCCCCTGCTTCATAATTTCTATACACATTAACTCCAAGGCCAAGCACCTCACTCATTTTAGCAGCACTCATTCCGTATTTCTCCCGGATGTTTTTAATTTCATCTATAAAAGGGATACCGTACTTTTCTCTGTACTTGTTATAAACCTGGTTCAAATTGAGTGTGTCAATTTCGGTAGTGGTAAATTGTTCACCGGTATCAACACACGCATAAAAATGATACAGCATCTCAAATTTATCCTTTCTGTACTCAAGAACCCTCGGCTCTTTTTCCAATCTGGTGACACCTCCGGTAAATGGACTTTTCATAATTTACTTTTTAAAGGATATTTCATTGAAAATTCTGCACAATGAAATGAAATACAAATCACCTGCGCTCCGGCAAAACCCAACGTAATCTTAATGTATACTTCCATTCCATTGATTAATTTCCCAAAAACCCACATATCTGCACCACCATATAAACACTCTCTTTTCGGACCTTCACAAAAATCAGTTACCAGCAATTCTTTCAATATCTTTTCCCGGTAAACAGGTGTAATGTCTAATTCTAAAAGTGCTCTGGCATTTTTACCCCTATCATCACGAAATACAACTCCCCAAATGCCAAGCTTTACTTTAAAGTCCTGTAGGAATTTTTGTACATCTTCTTCTAATGTGGCCATATTTACTAATTCATGGCACAATTATAAGAACTAGAAACAAAAATCAACTAATTAGTCACAAAACTATATCATTTATTGAGTTTTATCAACTTTTAAATCGCTTTTCTGAAAATGCTGGTCCTATTAAATCAAATTGGTTATTCATGTGAATAACCAATTTTCTATATATTGACAATCAATACTATGCGCTTTTTTTCTTTTCTACATTTTGGGGTTATCACGCTTCTCCCTTCAATATTTCACCACAATCCGCACTACCCTGCTTTTTCCATCCGTTACATGCAAAAAGTAGTACCCATTGGGCCTGGTACTCAAATCAAAGGGTATCTCATTGGTAGTGCTTTCCGCATTAACAACTGTGTTACCCACAATAGATCCATTGCTATTAAAAATGGTAAATGTATAGCTTCGGCCTTTTACTTGATTGAACCGTGCGAAGAATGCACCATGCGTCGGATTGGGAAATAGCCGTAAACGAAACTCATCTGTCACCGATTCCAGCCCCAACACCAATACCATTTGTTGAACTGGTTGGCCCGGTTCATAATTTTCATTTCCTGGCTGATCAGCCTGTATAGTCACCAGCCCTTCACCGTTCAATTTCAGGGTACTGTCTGTTAATTTTCCAGGCCCTGACACCACATTAAATCCTACAGGTAAACCCGATGTAGAAGTGGCCGTCAATGCTACCTGCTGATATTTCAATTTCGGCGCGATAGCCGGAAATGAAATTTGTTGCCCTGCTTTATGAACGGTCACCGTTTTTTCAACGACTACCGGAAAGTATCTTTCGTTTCCGGCTTGACTGAAACGTAGAGTAATGGCGCCGGCGCCGGTTATCGTTACAAATGAATCTGTCAGAATACCAGGACCCGAGATCAATTCGGTAGTAACAGGAAGTCCCGAACTGGAACTTGCTACTAACTCAAAAGGAGCATCGCCATACGTTTGATCGAGTATATCACTGATGGCAATTAATTGTTGCCGTCGTTCGAACAATTCCCATTCGGCAAATTGCGTACCTGTTTGACCATTATTGGCTGTAATGGTCAGCCGGTAATAACTATAGGCCGTGCTGTTATTGTTGATCAGGTATGTTTTTTTCAGAAACCGGGAGGCAAAAGTTTCACCAGCACGGGTATCAATCGTTGTCCAGTTCACCGCATCATTCGAACCGGCCAGCGTCCAGTCTTTGGGATCACGTGCGGGCACATCATTGGCCGATGTTATGGTATAATACGTAACAATGGCAGCTACGGTTGACTGATACTGCACCCACAAATTGGTCCTTCCGCTGCGGTAGTATTTTGTTTGAACACTATTATCAATCAATTTGGGAACATCTTCTGCGGCATTCGTATTGGGATATTGGGCAGAAATCGTTCCACCATTATCTGTTAAATCAAAAGAGGTACCCGGCACTGTACCGGGAGATACGCGTGGCTCCGCGGCTATTCGAACGGCTCGCGCCCTCAATGAGTCGCGTAGCGTATTCTGTAATTGTTGTGGTGTGGCAATATCATTTACCGCCTGTGCACCCATTCGTTCCTGCAGTTGTTGCAAATACAGGCTGCGGGGCAATACATGTGTACCCCAGCTTTCCCAGTAACCAGTATTTACCTGAACAAGCCCAATGCAACCAATGCCCCAGTTGCGGGCGGTGGGCGGACTTTCTACTTCAAAATCACTTTTAACAGAGCGGCAATTCCAGAATAAGGTTTGTGCGCCGGCCCAGCCATGTCCCGTACCAGATGCGCCCCTATCCTGTACCCGCATGCGACCACCATAAATATTATCGAAAAGCAAGCCAGCACTATACCGGTGATGCGGCCCGATATCATCGAACGTATTTTCCGCCACACAATCTAAAAATACATTAGGCCCGGTTACCCTGGCCCCGGTTACATAATCATGCCGGCCACCCCAGGTCATACAGCGTTGAAATAAATTACCGGTCGCATAGCCATCCATATTGAACGAGTATTTCCTACCACCCGTTGTAACAGATTTCGGATCTATCATAGCGCAATCTTCAACGGTATTGTTTCGTGACTGGCCCAATATACTTACACACGAATTACCGAAATATTTAGCCACCACATTCCTTACCCAGCTATTCTCCACCCTGGCCAGGTATATAGCCACCCAGCCATGATTTTCGCTGGTATCGCTTATAAAATCCGATTCAAGGCGCATATTCTCTATGCCGCATTCTTTTATACGGCCACTGACGTTTGACCTGTAAACATCAGCCCCGCCATAAGCTTGTTCTATTGGGTCCACGACAGGAATATTTAAAGTGAGCGTGTTGCCCTGCACGGCCACTACCTGCCGCTCAAAGGTGATGCGGTATTGAGAAGTCGTCCAGCCATATTGACGCATATTCAGGGTATCGATCCAGGCATCATTGGGAGTTTTTTGTATAACGATAGTATTACCTACTGCAAAAGGGTGCCCTGCCGGAACGGTAATGGTTTTTGTACCCGTAGGCACATAGGTATCGGCAATGTGCACACGGCTGCCGCTGACTTCACCATAATTATTCCCTGCGCCCTGCAGTACAATAAAATTATGTTGCAACTGTCTGGTGGCAATTAAAACAGTTCCGGTTACTCCATTGCCTTCCCCGCGCAATATCACACCACCGGCTTTAATGGTCAGGGCGCTATCAACCGCGTATATTCCGACTTTTAACAATATGGCCCCTCTGCGGCCATTGGCATCTGCTGGCAATGCCGATACACTGTCAATGGCAGCCTGTATAAGCGCCCGGCAATTTCCAGGCACCGGTTGTATTGTTTTTACTACCTGAACATCAGGAATTTTAACGCCGCCGCCCCGGTAACCACAATTGGAGAAATCAGGTATCTGGTTTACGACATTTGTCTGACGGGCGTTCGCATACTTATTATATACCAATTGTCCGTTTTGTAAAGACACCAATGGCGCCTGGGAAAAACCAATGGGTAACAGGGCAAAAAAGAAGAGGGAAAAAGAAAGTGTTTTTTTGAGGCTGGATGCATTCTTACAATAGAAGGCATTCCAGCGCCTGGCAGTTAGCATCGTTGGCATATAGGTGGTTTTGATTAATGGAACAATGAAGGGTTAAGCACATAACGTGCACTAACCCGTGTTGTTTACTATCACAACTAACTTATAATTACAAGACGCCACGCCCGCCTGGCTTGCATTCTATTCAATGATATTAGCCAGAAAAAAGCCCCGTCTCGGCTGAGAGCCGGGGCGGGGGCTATGTTACTATGACTTATTTTAATTTACTTTTTTCTAAGCAAAGCTTCCAGGTAATAATAATCGCCATAATTAAGCGGCACATCCACTTCACTCTTTGCTGGTTTGGACCCTGTGCTGTGCAACAGGATAAACCCTTTATTTTCACCTATTGGGGAGCGATAGTGCTGCGTTAAATTTTGCAATATGGTATTGGCTACCGACAGGTATTCTTTTTTGTTTTTGCTGTATTTGGCAAGCTCCAACAAACCGGAAGCCACTACAGAAGCAGCAGAAACGTCACGCGGTTCATTGGGAATAGCCGGTGCATTAAAATCCCAGTATGGTATTTTATCTGCAGGCAAATTGGGATGATGTAATATGAATTTAGCAACATGTTCCGCCTGCTGCAGATAAGCCACATTTTTTGTCTCGCGATAACACATCGTATATCCATACAACGCCCATGCCTGTCCGCGCGCCCAGGCAGATTCATCGGCATAGCCCTGGTGCGTTTGCTTCTTTACTACCTTGCCTGTGAGTGTATCGTAATCTACTACGTGATAAGAGCTATAATCGGCCCTGAAATGATTTTTCATGGTCGTATTCGCATGGCTTACTGCGATCTTGTAAAAAGAAGAATCCCCTGTGAGCTTTGTTGCGGCAAACAACAATTCAAGGTTCATCATATTATCAATAATAACCGGATAACCCCATTGTTCTTTATGATGGTCCCAGGAACGGATACAACCTACAACCGGGTTAAACCGGGTACATAATGTTTTGGCCGATTGAATGATCACCTCTTTATACGCTGCATCTTTGGTAATCTGGTACCCTGTACCATAACTGCAGTATATTTTAAATCCCATATCATGCGTACCGCCGTTCATTTTCTCTTTCTCTAACAGCGAAGTAAATGCTTCCGCTTTCTCTTTCCATTCCGGCTTGTGGGTGAACGCATACAACATCCATAATTCACCGGCAAAAAAACCACTGGTCCAATCCCTTGAAGGAACCAGTTTCAATTGTCCGTTTTCGAGAGTACGCGGTGCTACCAGTTCTGTCTTGCTTCCTTTTGCTTCAGCAATGCTGGTCAGCATCACCTGGGTTTGCTTTTCTGCATCTGCAAATACGGGCGCCAGTTTTACGGATTGCGCCTGTACTATTAAGCCAACAATAAGGAAAGCGATTGTGCTATAGCCTTTTTTAAGCATCCTGTTTTATTTTCTATATAATTAAACAAAATATATTACTTAGCCTGCAATTGTAATTCAAGCAATTTCATCAGTTCTCCTTTATCAATCGAAACCGGTTTAATGATCAGCTCATGCGTTCCGGCTGGCAATGAAATGGTATCGATGTCTTTTGTTGAAACCTTTGTATCCGATCCACTACCGGTTATTTTTATTTCCTTAGTCTGTGTTCCGGTTTGCAACACGAATGTGCCGCCATTTCCTTCCCCGGCAATATATTTCATATTTATTGTAAATGTGGCGGGCTGGGTTGTACGGAATGTCCAGCTTAACCACTGGTCATTCGATTTCCAGTTCTGTACATAATACTTGCCGGCCTTTCCATCACCATAACCTAAGCCTTTACCATGCAATTGGGCATCAAATGCCAGCAATCGATGGTTCGACATATTCGGCGTCAACACCTGTACGGAATCTGTTTTTAACGATTCTTTTAATTCAATCGCTATTACGGTAGCCATGGTATCTGGCATTTTTGCCGGAAGATCGATCACCATATCATTTTCATTCACCCGTTTGGCCGTTAATGGCTTTTTACCGTCGAGCAGGTATACTTTACCGGTGCCGCTTTTTAAACCACCTACATACAGTTTATTATCAGCGGGCCAGTTGAATACATGCAGGTAAAGCATATTTCCTTTTACAGTTGATACACCCCAGCTTTGCAAAGGCAGCGGACTTGCCACAGAACCATAAATACTCTGGCCGTTCTTTTGCATCCAGGCACCAATGCCTTTTAAGATATCCAGGTCTTTGCTATCAAATACACCATCGCCTTTGGGACCAATATTCATTAATAAATTACCACCGCGTGATGCTGCCTTGGCCAGCAAATGCACAAAGTCGCTAACGGGTTTATGGCTGCTATCGAATTTATGATATCCATACGATTCATTAGTTGTAGGAATGGCTTCCCAGTCACCTGTTACCGGGTAAAACTCCAACGGCCGGTCTGCTGTGTTTTTATAATCCCCAAAACTGATCTCCGAACTTCTTGCCAACCGTCCATTCACCACTACATGTGTATCCACTTCACGAATCGCTTTTAAGATCCGGATGTTTTCTGATAACGGTAATTTGGAAGGCGTATCGAACCATAAAATATCGGGATGATATTTTGCCAGCAGTTCTTTTATCTGCGGGATCGCTTTTTCATTCACATACTTTTGCGCTTTGGGCAATAATTCAGGATGTAGGTTAAACCAGTTTATACCGCCATTCAATCCTTTATCGCCGCCGGGATTACTGTACTCCCAATCGTTCCCCGGTGCATCGGGATGCTCCCAGTCAAACGCATGCGAATAATAGAACCCGAATTTGATGCCGTATTTATGACAGGCTGCAGACAGGGCCGCCATCGGATCACGCTTAAACGGCGTTTGCTGCATAATATTAAAGTCAGATACTTTTGAGTCGTACATGGCAAACCCATCGTGGTGTTTGGAAGTAATGATCATATACTTCATGCCCGCCTCTTTTGCATGCCGCGCCCATTCGTCGGCATTAAACAATACCGGGTTAAACTGATGCGCCAAAGCCAGGTAATCCGCCCGCGAAATTTTCTCCTTACGCATCAAATGCTCCGCATACCCTTCTACCTTTTTCCCTTTCCATTCGCCACCGGGCAAAGAATAAACACCCCAGTGAATAAACATGCCAAAACGCGCCTGTTGCCACCACTGAATACGTTCATCATGATTTTTCATGGAGGCAGTCCACCAGCCATTTTTCGCTTCGTCAATAGCCTGTTGATCGCGCTGTTTGCCACGGTTGAACATTTCCGCGTCTTCATCACCGGCGGTTTGTGCCAGGGTCGCATAGCTGATGAAAGAATAAGTCAGTACAAATAAGGTTTTCTTTATCATGTATCAATAATTATATTATTACAGCCAAATCAACGGATGTCTTATTGGCAAATTCCTGATCACTTCTTCCACCTTTGGTGCATGTTCCAATCCTTTCCAGGTATTGAACCATTCCTTACTATCATATGCATTGGCACCGAAGATCAAAAAAGGTTGGGCCACCGGCCAGTTATCCCAGTACATCACATCCGGCTTTTTAGGCCATTTACTTTTGTTGACAATAAAAGGATGCAGGTATTCAATGCCTTTACGAATGTTTCTTCCGTCGGGTGTTGTAAATGTCCACAGGTTGTCTTCTTTAGTAGAAAGTATCTGGCACATGGTCGTGAGGGCATCGAGGTTAAAGATCGAATAGCCATATGGTTTTGTTCTTCGCAACTCCTGCGGAAAACTGCCATCCGCCGCCATCTGGTTGGGCAGTAATACATTCTTGTACCGGTCGCGACAAAAGCGCGTCAGCGTGTCATTATGAGTAAACCGGGCAAACGCTGCCGTTTGCATCGCCCAGCAGGTGCCATGATTATTAGCCGCATTCATTTCGTCCCTGGCATATTGATGAGTGGTCAACCATTGCAGGTATCTTTCAAACCAGCTTCTGATCGCTTCCAATAATTGACGATCCATGTTTTTGGCATTTTCCATCACCAGCAATCCCTGCACTACCTCCATCAATTGAATGGTATCGATAATGCCAATACCCCTGCCGGTGAAGCGGCCTTTAATAGCCTGGGCAAATTGCAGATTGGGATTCATGAGCGTAGCCGTATCTACAAACCATGCCTTGCAATGTTGCAATACCTGGCCAATATATTTTTCATCGCCAGTGAGCTGATAAGCCGAAGCCAATGCACCAACGATCTGGCTCAAACGGATCATGGCGTGACGATGCGCTACAAAATTGTCGGGATTGGTCATACCATCGCGTTGCACATACGGACTGTCGGGAAACTGTGGGTTGGGCCACCAATAATCGCCTTCGGAAAAGAAATCATGTTTACCACCAGCGCTCCGGGATGATGATTGCGCTGTTACAGTAACGGGCTGCTGTTGCAATGCCCAGTCTGCCTCCCGCAAAATTTGTTTGCGCAGGGTTTTCAGCACTTCCTTTTTATAATCTGCTGTTGAATTTGCAGGCGCATCTTCTTCATCGGCCACAACAAACGAATGCAAACCATTTGTCGCTACAGCTAGCAATAGCCAACAGATCATTATCTTTTTAAATTCCATATATTTCTTTTTTGAGGCTTGTCAACTTACTTCGTCATAAACTGAAAAGTTACATTCCCTACCGTATTCGGCTTTCCTTTTACCGGCGCACCTATCGTTCCTTTTAACTTCCCACCTTTATCTTTCTCCACTTTAATTTCGCGCCAGCTGTAGTCGCCTTTTTCATAATTATACGTTTCGCCATCATCGTCGTACAGCATATATTTCCCCGGCTTTTCTCCATAATACCGGATCGTAAGATCAACTTTCTCCCCCACTACCGGCGCATGCAGCAGCGGTTTCATCATGGGAATAATAGCGCCATCCTTTACATAAACAGGGATCTTCTCCAGGCCGGGTGTAACCGTTATTACCTGCCCGTCACCGGCAAAGGCCCCGGTATAAAAGTCGTACCATTTGCCTTTTGGCAATATCACTTTACGGGTTTGCTGACCGGCAAACAAGGGCGCTACCAGTAAATAGTCGCCTGCCATATACTGATCTTTGATCTCTTTTGAAACAGCTTCCTCATACGGGTTCTCTTCCAAATTGGTACTACCGGTTTCTTTTTTTGTTTCGGGTATAAAACCTTCTTCCAGGTTCATAGCCCTGAATGGCGGAATGCCTTCAAAATGATACCGGGCAAAAGCCGTATACCAGTAAGGCATCATTTGCATCCGTAATGTTGCCAGTTGTTTAATGGGTTCTGCCACTTCTGCATACGACCAGGGTTTGGTACCGCTGGCCCAGGCATTGATCATGGCCATAGGAGAAAACACAACCGTTTGAAACCGGCGCAGCCATTCCTCCGCTGTTTTGGAAGCCCTTACTTCGGGCGTCCACAATACACCGGCAAAACCACTGTTAATGAGCGCTGTTATAAAATCTTCGTGGTTATAATAATCGTTATAGATAACATAAGGAAAAGAAACACCACCTGCATTGGAACCACGCACCAGGCCAAATGTTCTTTTGTTTTGCTGGTGATATATTTCCTCACTATAGCGTTGTATCAATACTCCCAATGTCTGACGCATTTGTTCAGCTGCTATTCCCGAGGGAAACGTAGCTACATCGGGCCACATGTAATGATCATATCCGTCTACTTCATCAAACTTATAGCCACTGACACCGGCCGTTATCTGGTTATTTTTTAACTGATCAAAGAATAATGTTCGTGCCTGCGGCATCGTAAAATCGGGGACCAGCCCATTCCAAACCGTATGGGTACCACTGAATGGAACGATCGCTTTGTAAAACGGCGCTTCGGGCGAAACATAAGGATTGGTCCAGAGATTAACGCGGATATTTTCTTTTAACAGTTCCTGCACAAAGCCGGTCGGGTTGGGATACCGGGTGCTATCCCAGGAAAAGGTACAGGGATAACTTTTGCTTTGCCAGCCGGGTTCCAGTCCGATATAATCAAGCGGGAAACCTTTCTCCCGGAAAGCAGTCACTTCTTTTTTTACTTCTTCGGCTGTATATAATGATTTTACCCGTTGCGTAAAACCCAATCCCCATCTGGGCGGTAAACAGCCACCGCCATTAAACAGGTTAAAGCGGCGCACCGCGTCTAACGGCGTGGGGCCGCCGAATACATAGACTTCCACACCGGCTGCAGGCACCAGTATCTCTACAGCATCGGAATAGGGCCTTGAATTCCAGCTTTTATCGGTATTACGGTCTTTGGCGGGGGGTGCATTTTTACTGTCTTTACGCACACCTGTTCCTGCATAAACGGTCAAATACCTGGCTGAATTGATAAAAACGCCATATCCTTTGGAGGAAACATAAAAAGGCGATGGGGCATGTGTTCTGCCATTGTCTTTTCCACCATAGTGGTCAACATGCAACTGCAGAATTTTGCCGCGCTGGTGCACCGTCTGAAAATTCAATCCAAATCCATATACCTGTTCTTCTTTTTGTAAAGGGAACCGCAGGTATGTTTTTCCATCCACCACTTTTATAACAATATCGCTTTGGGATAAAGGAAATGATGCTGGTGTAATGGCAGACAATGCTTCCTTGTTTGGTTTTGCGCCGGAAGCTTTTATCAGATCATAGGCTTCGGGCATACCCGCTACCACTTTCCATACGCCGGGCGCCGTTTCCGTCCATTGCACGTCCTGGGCAGCCAGCATGCATACGTTCAACAACAATATTATAACCAGTAAAAATCGCTTAGTATGATGCATATTTTAAGTTGCTTTAGCCTTTATTCATTCCCTGTCGGGATAATCGTATATGTTTTCCCTTTCTCCGTTACAAAATCAATAGTAAACCTTTCCGGTATTTGTAATTCGGTCAGTTTTGCTTGCTGACTTTTTTCATAAGGTGGTTGTCCGTATGAAGTATGTAACCTGTTGGCATTGCTGCCAGAGGCCTTCTTCGAAGCAACTTCCATTATTTTAATAGAGTATGGCGCACTGATGCGGCAAGTGCCACCCAGCACGGAAACGACAGTGGCCTTCGATAATTTTCCTGCTGCCCAATCAATAGCTACTGTAAAATTACCGCGCCCTTTAATCCCCCTGATAGAACCATTCTTCCAGGCGTCGGGCAGTGCCGGTAACAAAGCCAGTTCACCGTTATGGCTTTGCAGCAACATTTCTGTATAACCCGCTGTTGCGCCAAAGTTGCCATCGATCTGAAAGGGTGGATGCGCATCAAATAAGTTGGGATAAGTTCCTCCGCCACTCATGGCATCCCGGGTTACTGTCGGATCGATATAAGTGAATGCATCGCTTAATATTTTATAGGCATGATTGCCATCCTGCAAACGCGCCCACCAGTTTATTTTCCAGGCCATTGACCAGCCCGTGCTTACATCGCCTCTGAAAATGAGCGATTGTTTGGCTGCCGCTGCCAGTTCTGGGGTGGTTGCCGGATTGATCTGACTACCGGGATACAATCCGAACAAATGCGATAAATGGCGATGTTTATCATTTGGATCATCCCAGTCTTTATTCCATTCCTGCAACTGTCCATACTGACCAATATGAAAAGGATATAATTTCTCTTTCGCCTGTATTAACTGATTTCGAAATGCCTCATCTGTTTTGAGTAGGGTGCTTGTTTTAATAACCGCCGTGAACAATTCGCGAATGATGCTAAGGTCCATGGTGGTAGCCATACCAACCTGGTATTCCTTCCCTTTTATTTTCATGGTGTTTTCAGGCGAGGTTGAAGGATTGGTAACCAGATAACCATTTGCGGGATCTGTAATCAACCAATGCAACATGAACTGAGCCGCTCCTTTCATCAGCGGCCAATAATTTTTTAGAAAGCTGTCATCGCCCGTAAATAAATAATGTTCCCATAAATGCGTACTTAACCAGGCGCCCGCCATAGGCCAGCAGCTCCAGCGCGGCATACCACGCGGGTCCCACTCGTAGCCACCCGGCGGTGACGTTTTCGCCCACAGGTCTGTATTATGATGCACTACCCAACCCTCGGAGATATTGTAATTTACTTTGGCCGTTTTCGCACCATTCACTGCCAACTCTTTTAAGAAATTGAATAATGGCTGATGGCATTCAGACAAATTGGTGTTCTCAGCCAGCCAGTAATTCATTTCGGTGTTGATATTGGTAGTATAGTTACTGCCCCAGGGTGGTTGAACCTGGTCATTCCATATTCCCTGCAGGTTGGTAGGCCGTGAGCCGGGCCGTGAACTGGCTATTAACAGGTACCGGCCAAATTGATAATATAAAACCTGCAATTGCAGATCTGATGGCGCCGAGGCATATTTTTTCAACCTTTCATCTGTAGGTAGTGTTGCTGCCTGTTGATCGGTAACCAGCTTAAGTTCAACCCGGTTGAACAATGCCTGGTAATCGCGGATATGCGTCTTCTTTAGTTGTTCATAGGAAAGCAGCCAGGCTTTTTGCATATTGGCTTTCGCTTCCACGGCGGGATCTTTTCCTACAGTCGGCTTATCAAATCCATTAAAACTGGTGGCTTCTGACAAATAAATAGTCACTGAATTAGCGTCGCTCACAACCAGTTCATTACCCCGTTGCTGCACGCTACCGCCCTCTGTTTTAATTTTTGCATGCACCTCGAAGTTCATGCCTTGAGGCTTTTCGCCCACTGAGTCATATACCACCTGTCGCGGTTCAATTTCCCTGTTGGCTACAAACCTGGGCGCTTTGCCCTGCAGCACCAGGTAATCAGCCGCCGTAGTTTTTACTGTGTATTTTAATTTACTGGTTAAACCCAACGTTCCATTGATCATGCCTTTTTTATCGGCGGTGATCCGCATCATCAACACTTTATCCGGATAACTGATAAAGGTTTCCCGTTTATAAGTTACGTCCCCTATTTTATATCGAACGGTAGTCACTGCATTGTTCAAATCAAGATCGCGGTAATAAGTAGCCGGTAATGAATCCTTCACATTCAAATGCCACCATAGATCGGCCAGTGGTAAATATCGGGCAGAGTAAGGGCCCTGCATTTTTTTCCATAAAGCAGCTGCTTTTTCATAATCGCCGGCAAATACTGCTTCCCGTACTTGTGGCAAAATGATGGGGCCATTCGGATTATTGCCCTCCTCGCGATTACCCGACCACAAGGTGTTATCGTTTAATTGTATCCTTTCTTTAACCAATCCGCCAAAAACCATCGCACCGGTTTTTCCATTACCCAATGGCAATGCTTCTTCCCAGGCGACAGCAGGTTTACTGTACCATAACTTTAGATCAGGGTTATTGCCTTGTTGCGCATTCAGCGTAACGCTTACCAGTTGAATAAAGCAAACTATCGTTATTTTAAATCTCATATCGTTACAGCTCTTTAAATACCGTTGTTAATCCTTCGCTCTTTGCACTCACCACCGATTTACCCTTATTGGTTTGAATCCGAATAATAGCCCGGCCATTGTACGCCTGCACATACCGCGAACCCGTTGCCGTTCCCTGGTTGTCGATCAGCTTGCCATCGCCGGCCAGCCCAAAACGAATCCAGTTAATCGCGTCCAGACAAAGCACATTCTTTTCATCAAACAGTTTTACCTGCACCGTAGCAATCCCATTCTCTTCGCTTATTTTTTCAAGTAACAATTTAGCCGGCTTCCCCCATTTATCTGTCTGGTATTGAAAACTGATTGAATCGGTTATAACTGTTTTTCCATTCCGGGCAATTACTTTTACCTGATGTGTACCCTTGCCAAACGGTACATTCCATCGTAAACCGGCAGCAGGAAAATCCTGGCTGTTCCGTTTTTTAACGCCAACACTTTTGCCATCTATAAAAAGTTCCGCTTCTGAACAATTGGAGTATACTTTTATCATCTTCTCTTCACCTTCACTGCCCCACCGTACCGGCCAGGAATGACCGTAAATATGCACCATCGGCGTCGTGGTCCAATAGGATTGAAAAACATAGTAAGCCTCTTTTTTTGTGAGATCTCTTTCTACCACACCTTTTTGGTTCATATAAGGCACCGGATTATCGGGTCTTACCGGGGTAGAAAAATCTTTGAAGGGCCATTGGGCACTGCCCGTTAACCAGGGCATTGTTTCCTGTTCTTTTAAATGCCAGTCAACCAGGTTGCAGATATACGATTCGCTCCAGTCGCCATCTTTTGAAACACGGGCGGCGCCTCCATATAAACTGGCATCTCCCGCGCGTTCATCAGCGCCACTACCTGTTTTTACTACCTGTAATGCTTTATCGGGGTTTTCAGCATGGCGGCCGGCATGACTATCACCGCCCCATTCAACATGCAGAAAATGATTTACTTTTTTAAACTCGTCTTCACTGGCCTGTTTATATTCTGTAAAAATGCCCCGGTACCAACCGGCCCAAATGGAGGGTGAATATACATCAACAATATCTTTACAAAAATCACAACGGCGAATGGCCGTTTTACGGGAAGGGTCCAGCTGATGTGAAAGATCGTGCAGACTTTTCATAAAGGTGCGGATCTTCTCTTTATCAAACTCTGGAAAATCTCCAGGCCAGTCGTTTTCATTGCCCATCCCCCAAATAATGACAGCCGGATGATTGTAATGCTGTTCGATCATATGGGTCAACATCCGGCGTGCCTGTTCCTGGTATACAACGCCTCCTAACCCACCCCGGCACCAGGGAATTTCTTCCCAAACCAAAATACCTAAACTGTCACAAAGATTTAAAATGATGCGTGATTGCTGGTAATGCCCCAGGCGAATGAAGTTAACACCCATCTCTTTCATCATGATCATTTCCCGGCGCATCATGTCTTCCGTCATGGCGGCGGCTACGCCGGCATGGTCTTCATGACGATGCGTTCCACGTAGTAACAATCGCTGCCCGTTTAATAAAAACGGACCATGATCAACAAATTCAAAATTCCGGAATCCTACTTTTTCGCTTTGTGTATAACGATTGTCCCCTGCAGTAACGGTTGCTTCTACCGTATATAGAACTGGTTTTTGGGTAGACCATAATTGAGGTGATTTTACAGAAAAATCAACCAGGTGTACATCTCCGGTTAAACCTGAAGGGGTCAATTCTTTTTGTTGTACAAGTTTTCCATTAGGATCAATCAGTTTTATGCTAACAGAAGCATTGGATACTGTTGTTGAATTAAAACGGGCCGTTATTTGCAAGTTGCCTGTTTTACCCGTTTTGTCGGTTTCGGCTTTTGCAAATAATTTATCAAGAGATACCTGTGGTGTATATACTAAATTCAGGTACCTGTAAATACCCCCATACAAATTAAAATCAGAGAGGTCCGATGGGATCATTTCCAGGTCTCTTGTATTATCGGTTCTTATGGCAACAGGAATTTTACCCTTGAACTGATTTTGATACACCGTCGTTTTTTGAAAAGCAGCTACCGCTTCGGTTATATCTACCGACCATTCATCATATCCGCCTGTATGCGAACCAACTTTGGTATTGTATATATAAACATCTGTTTTCTGTCCTGCGCCTTCAAAAAAAAGTAGGGTACGGCCACTGCTATATGGATTTTTAATATCAAGTTGTGTACGATACCAGGCAGGCCCCTGGTAATAATTTACATCCGGATCTACTGCATCTTCGGCATTTACACAATGCGGCAGTTGCACGGTTTGCCATAGCGGTACGCTTTCCGGATTTCCTTTTCCTACCGGGCGTACAATTTCCCAAATGCCGCCAACATCCTGTTTTAAAAATTCCCAGTTACCTGTTAACCGAATCGTTTGCTGGGCATGTATTGACCCGTTCACAATCATCAGTAAGAACAACCATCTTAGTTTTTGCATTATATACTCCTATTTAAGTACCAATTGACCTTCTCCCCTTCCGGAGGGGAGAAAAACTCCAGTGAAAGATAAGTAAGAAGCTTGCTCCTGTATCCAGATTGTACGCAAACGTTTCCGGGTTGCATCCGTTTCGTTAAATTTAAAATTCTGGCCCCTGACTACAAGTAGTTACGGGCCAGAATTTCTATTTGTTAAGACTTCAATTTATTTATAAAAACCTGCTATTACTTAACTCCATACTCAACCACTGTGGCTACCACATGAATAGGTCCGTTGTCGCTTAAAATACCAGATGTACGGCCAACAGTGAAGCGAACGCTGTTGATAAAGTTGTTTATCTGCACTCTTGAATCCCTGTCGTTCGACAACACTAAGGTCATAATGCTTCCCGGATTAAGCGCATCGGCCCCTTCGGGCAAAAGCGTCTTTACTTCCACATTTTCTGAACCCAGGTTGTCATAGCTATATTCACCTTTCACCATTAAATACAACAACCAGTTCTTAACCTGTTGCGGCGTATACTGTGACCAGCTTTTTGCTACCTGACCACCGACTTTATACCGGCCCCAATAACAATCGGTAGCAGTTGGCGCAGCAGTTCTGAAAACAGCATCGTTATGCAGAAAAATAAATGTTTTGCCAGGCTGAGTATATAAGGTGGTATCAATACCTGAATATATAATTGCCTCGTACATGCGTTTGAAAATAGTATCGGTTGGGCTTAAATTGCTTCGTTCCCTTAAATATTGCCAGGCCGTTTTATTAATATGCGCATCGAGTATACTGGTTTCATGACCTGCATTCTCCTGCAAACTCAGGCCGGCCAGTTTTTTGCAACCGGTCATGCATACCATCACTAACCCAATGAAAAAGGCATTATATATAATTTGTTGTTTCATTTTTATCGCTTTCATATTACAAGTATGTTTATTCAGAATAGGGTGGATTCTGACCGATTAAAATATTTCTTGTCAACGCTGCCCGTGAAATGGGCCACAGAATTTTGCGCGGATCATCAAACCCGGTTTGGCTGATGTTCAGCAATTTCTGGCGATAACGAACCTTCGGGTCCATTACCTCTATCACGCGTCCCGTTCTCACCAGGTCGAACCAGCGTTTGCCTTCGGCAAACAATTCTAACTGGCGTTCATCCAGGATGGCGGTTTCCACATCGCGTTCGGTGGGGTAGTCAGTAGCCAACAATGGCGTTGCGCCCCTAAGCGTACGGATGCGGTTAACAATCGTAAAGACAGGTGTTTTAATCGCGCTTGTTTTATTCAGCGCTTCCGCACGCAATAACAATACATCGGCCATACGATATAAAGTCAATTTTGCGTCATTCACGGCATTGGCGGGTGGTACCGGTTTGTTGGAACTATTCACCGGATAGAATTTACCTATTTGTATAATTCTGGGCGTAGGGGTGTACAGTACCGTAGTGTCGTAGGTAGCCCAACGACGGATATCGTTCTTATTGCTTTCAAAACGCAGGAATACCGTACTGTCGATATAATATTGAGAGGTATTGCCGCCTGATCCAATTTTGTTTATACCATTCCCTCCATCCCGGGTATAATCCCAGTTAAGGCTCCAGATAGTTTCTTTGGTGTTGACCGGATCGAGAAAGATCTTTTTAAAGTCGCTAAAATTGTTGGCACCCACATCATATTTATAAGGTAGGCTAATCAGGTTTTGAGAAGCCTCAAGCGCTTTTACATAATCCTTTTTCCACATATACACGTCTGTTTGCAACGCCAGTATACCGCCGGCGTTCATTTCCCAAACAAGGGTATTTGCTTTATTAACCAGACTATAGGCTTTGGTGAGATCCGGCAAAATAACATTGTTCAAAATCTCATTGGCAGATGTTCTGGGAGCGAGCGGATCTTCACTCAGATCTTCATAAGGCTCCAGCCGAACCGGTACCGCATCCCATAACCTGACCGCATAAAAATACATGTATGCCCTGATGGCATAAGCCTGCGCCAGATAGTTGTTACGTATCAACTCAGTGAAAGTCATTGTTAAAGGAATTTCCGGTATATACTTAATGGCCAGGTTAGCGCGACCAATAGTATAATACAGATTGTTCCAGTTTGCCGCCCCGGTCAGTGAATTCAATCCATTCAGGGTTATGTTGATCTGATTTTCACCCGTTCCTCCATACGTAAAGTTGTCTGACCGTGCATCGCCCCAATCGGTATAATTGCCGTTGAGTGTTTTTTGAACACCATCATAAATAGCTGCCACACCTGTTTTGGCATCATCGGCCGTCTTCCAGTAACTTTCTGGTGAGATATCGGAAATTGGTTCCTGCTCAAGGAATTTTTTACAGCCTGCACTTACAAACAGGCCCAGGATCAATGTATAATAGATAAATTTTTTCATTGCATATACGTTTTAAAAGTTCAGGTTAATACCGGCGCCAAATTCTCTTTTCCGCGGATAGCGGCCATTGTCCTGCCCCATTTCCAAAGCATTGTTGAAAGCAATTTCCGGGTCATACCAAAAATAATTGGTCCAGGTAGCCAGGTTGTTGCCATACAAATACACGGTTGCACCTTTCATTTTTATTTTGGAAGTAATATTCGTGGGTAATGTATATGTTAACCGAACATTACGTAACCGGATGAACGAAGCATCTTCCAGGTAAATGCTACTTAATTCCCGGGCATTACCCATCCCATTGTTTTTTGGAGTCGGCCATTTTGTAATGTCACCGGGTTGCGACCATGAATCATGAATATATTCAGGGTCGGGTGTTACATTGGAAATAAGGTTGTTGGTCAATTGGTTGCGGGCACGATCGTACAACAAACCGCCCCAGCTTACATATATATTGAACGACAGGCTTAGATTTTTATAAGTAAACTGATTGGCAAGGCCGGCTGTCCATTTAGGCTGGGCATTACCCAATGGAATACGGTCAGCGTCATCTATCACACTGTCCCTGCTATTATTCTCCCATATCATGTCGCCACCCTTCAAAATATTGCCCTGTGTTTTCAATTGGTTTACCTTGCCATTGTACGATTTGCCATCAAGCGTATAGCCATTAAAAACACCTCCGGTGAACACAGGTGTAAGTTGCTCCCAGTCGTTCGTGTAGGCGTTGGATTCATCATACTGGTATACGCCGAGCGCCTTCCAGCCATAAAAATCACCTAAACGCTGCCCTTCCTGGGTGATCCAGTTAGTGGATGCAATGGGAACGCCACCATACAGGCTCTTAATAGTAGCGTTATTGAACGACATGTTGTAAATGACGTTCCATGAAAAATCTTTATTCCGTACCGGGTAGCCATTCAATATAAACTCAAAACCCTTATTTTGAATGGAGCCGATATTTACATTCACTTCATTGAAGCCGGTTTCATATGGAAGCGGAGCCTGGTACAGCAACTTATCTGTTACCTTATTGTAATAATCGGCTGTAACCGTTAAGCGGCCACGAAAGAATGACAGGTCGAGCCCAATGTTGGTTTGTTTTGTTTCTTCCCAGCTTAAGGCAGGATTGCCGAAAGTGCCAGAAGGCGCTACACCTGAAATACCATTATACCAGTTGCCATTATCGTTGCCATCACTTGCACCGAATGTATAAACCCTGATGGCATCATATGGTCCTATTCGATCATTACCTGTTACGCCGTAGCTGGCGCGGATCTTTCCTTCGTCCAGGTACCTGTAAGCCCATTTCATGAATGATTCTTCGCTAAAGCGCCATCCCGCCGAAACGGAGGGGAAATAACCCCAACGATTTTGTTTGCCGAACTTTGACGAAGCATCTGCCCTGAAATTACTGTTAAAGAGATACTTTCCTTTATAGCTATATCCCAACCGGGCAAAAGCCGAAGTAGAAGTAAATCTTTCCTCCCTGGTATTAGGAATATTATATACTTGCGGTGAATTGAGTGTAGAAACCGCTTCAGTAACATAGTTGGTGCCCGAGATCTCTGATCCGCGCTTGAAATCACGATCGGCACTTACACCCAACACCCCCGTTAAAGTATGATCACCAGCCAGTGTTTTATTATAGTTAAAATAAGCCTGCGTCATCCAGTATGTATTCCAGTCCTGTTCATCACTGCCATCATTGTCGCTACTGCTGCTTAATAGCCTTGGCGAAAACTGCAGGCGATGCGTGTAATTGGCTTTTACATTCGCATCCACAGTCAGTTTCAATTCAGGCAAAAACTGATAACTGATATAATTATAAAAGTTACCATCCATTATCTGGTATTCATTTTTACGCAACAACGCTTCCGCTACCGGATTTCTACGGCCGCCGATCTGGCCTGCCAGGGTTCCATCGGGAAAATAGATCCGAAAGTTAGGTGGACGTTGTATAGCCTGGTTCAGGGTATTTCCTTCACTGATCCGGTTTTCATATTGGTACGAAAACTGAATGCGGTTACCGTATGTAAGCTTCTCGGTTGCTTTGTAATCTATATTGAACCGGCCGCGCATGATCTTTGCCCAGCTATTGATGATGATTCCTTCATCTTTCAGATAACCCAGGCTTCCGTAGTAATTCAAATTCTTCGAAGCGCCACCCAAACTTACATCTACCTGTTGGCGATTAGCCGTTCTGGTAAGCATGTCCTGGTGATCGTTATCTGCATTGAAAGAAGGATTTAGTGAGTCGGTATTAAATCCGCCGCTGTTGCTGCGCTTTTTCTCGAGCAAACGGCGATCCGCCGCATTGGCCTGAGGTAATTTATGCGTCAACTGGCTTAAGCTAGTCAGATACCGTACATCGAGGGTAGGTTTTCCTTCCTTACCTTTTTTGGTAGTAATGATCACCACGCCGTTGGCCGAGCGCGAGCCATAGATCGCTGCGGAGGCCGCATCTTTTAATATTTCAATGGATTCAATGTCGTTTGGATTAATACCGTCGATATTCACACCCTGAGCGCCATCTACAATATACAGCGGATCTGCACCGCCCTGAAAGGTTCCGATACCACGGATCCGCACTGAATTACCGGCACCGGGGCGGCCCGATTCCTGGGCAATCTGAAGTCCTGGCGCCTGTCCCTGCATGGCATCCAGCACATCTACCGCCTGGCGCTCTGCAATTTGTTTTGCGCTAACAGAAGAAATGGCTCCCGTAACATCTTTCTTACGCTGAGTACCATAGCCAATTACAATTACTTCATCCATAGCATTGTTACCGGCCGTTAAAACAACATCGATGTCCGCTTGAGCTCCAACCGTTATTTCCCTGGAAGTAAATCCGATCGAGGAAAATACAAGTACGGACTTTGCATCGGGAACCATCAGTTTAAACTTACCATTGGCATCTGTTGCAGTGCCGATATTGGTTCCTTTAACATTTACGGTGATGGCATTCAACGCTGTCCCTTTTGGGTCCTTTACCGTTCCATGCACAGTTATGCCTTGTGCCTGAACAGCATCTGCGTAGAAACAACACGTAAGAATAGTGAGGAAAACAAATAACCGGCGTAGTCGGGCAAATAAACGCCTTGAAGAAATTGGTTTCTTTTCCATACAGCAGTCAGTTTTTGCAGATCATACCGCTTAAAAGCAGTATGATGATCGCTAGAGTTTAAAAATAGAGTTTAAGCAGTTTTACTATTGCAAGTACGTCAACATTTGATATAGCTTATTTTACCCCATTAACAATGTTATAAGCTATTTTACCATGGAATGGGATAGTAGATGCCAAAACAGCTTAATTAACAGTCCTTTTTAAGTAATGATAAACTGTCATAGACGACTGTAACCATCCCCTTACCAACTGTTTTTCTGGCAGTTAAGCCTCTGTTTCCCGGGCATAGTTTTTTCAGGGATAGCTGTAAAATATGCGTTATGTCAAAAACAAAAACACCTAAAAATAAGCCTCCTGAAAAGGAACAAAACGATACTTCTTATTTTGACCAGCAGCTAACAGATGCGAAAGATTCTACCGCCAGTAAAAGAAGAAAAGAAAAACTGGCAGAAGATGGTAATGCATATGTTGAAATACCAGACGTATCTGATATTCCCGGGCAGGAAAATATTGTGAACCCGGGCGTAGCCGGAGCAATGCGCGATACAACAATTGCCTCCGATGATGAAGAAGGCATTCGCGATGACAAAGACATTTTTGAGGAAGATGACGACACTAAAATTGTTATGGGCACTGAAGCCGATGTAACACCTGAAGACCTCGCCTTACTGGGCGATCCCGATCAGGATATGGACATGAATGATGATGAACTGGTAAGAAAAGAAGGTCTCGATGATACAGACCTTGATGGCGATCCTTTAAATGAAGCGGCCGTTGACGAAGACAGCATCGGTGATGACCTGGATATGCCGGAAGAAGATAATGACCCCAAAAAAGATGAAGATGATGAAGAAAACGATTACTATAGTTTGGGAAGTGGCGATAAAGACGCTCTAAACGAAGGAAGAAAAGACGAATAGAACGATATCAGGAAACCGAGGCATCATGAATAAGCGGTAAGTGATCCACCAACAGGTGTATGACTTACCGCTTTGTGTTTATAAACACCCCGTGCTAATATAATTGAATAAATAGACAACCAGCCTCATACGTATACTAACTACGTTGCCTTCCTTTGTTCCTTTCAACAGATTATCCCACAAGTCATATGCTAAAATATTCGCTGCTGTTTTTTATGAATTGGGTTACACTTTCTCTACTCGCCCAATCAAAGGCGCCTATTATTCTTCAAACAAAAAACACCAGCCTGGTATTAACGGTTGGCGGTAATCACCGGTTGTACCAATCGTACCTGGGTTCAACGCTGGCAACTGCTGATGCGGAAAAGCTATCCGGCGGCCGCGAAGTGTACCTTACTGCCGGTATGGAAAACCAATTCGAACCGGCTATCCGGCTGGTACATGGCGACGGCAACCCATCGCTTGAGTTAACGTATACATCGCACACTACCCAACAGAAAGACAATATCAGTATCACACAAATTGTTTTAAAAGATTCCCTGTACCCGGTGGAAGTGGTATTGCAATACAAAGTATATTTTAATGAAGACGTAATAACCAGTAGCGCTACGATTCAACACCACGAAAAAAAACCGGTCAGGCTAACCCAATACGCATCTTCCATGCTGCATTTTAATGCCGACAGCTACTGGCTCACCCAGTTTCATGGCGACTGGGCGCGCGAGGTAAATATGGTAGAAGAAAAATTAACCAACGGTATTAAAAGCATAGAAAGCAAACTGGGTACCCGCACTAATTTTTATCAAACCCCTGCCTTTTTTCTTTCTCTCAATAATCCGTCAACCGAAACCAGTGGTGAGTTGATTGCAGGTACGCTGGGTTGGACCGGCAATTTTCAATTCACCTTCGAAGTTGATCAACGCAACGGATTACGGTTACGCCCTGGCATTAATCCATTTGCTTCAGATTATACCTTGCAACCCGGTGAGCTTTTCACCACACCTGAATTTATTTTCACTTACTCAAATCACGGCAAGGGACAGGCCAGCCGCAACCTGCACAACTGGGCCCGCAACTATGCCGTACTGGATGGTAAAGGTCCTCGCCTAACTTTATTGAACAATTGGGAAGCCACTTATTTTAATTTTAACGAAACAAAACTGGTAGAACTGTTTGATGAAGCCAAACAATTAGGGGTAGACCTGTTTTTACTGGATGATGGCTGGTTTGGCAATGCATTTCCACGCAATGACGATAAGGCCGGCCTGGGCGACTGGCAGGAAAACAAAAGCAAACTGCCCAATGGAATCGGACACCTGGTGCAGGAAGCAGAAAAGAAGGGCATCAAATTCGGTATCTGGCTGGAACCGGAAATGGTAAGTCCTAAAAGCGAACTGTATCAAAAACACCCCGACTGGATCTTACGGTTACCCAATCGCGCAGAAAACCTGGCCCGCAATCAACTGGTGCTAGACCTTACCAATCCCAAAGTGCAGGACTTTGTTTTTTCAATAGTTGATGATATGCTCACTAAATCGCCGGGCATTGCTTTTATTAAATGGGATTGTAACCGAAGCATGACCAACGCCTACTCTCTTTATTTAAAAGAAAAACAATCTCATTTATTTATTGAATACACGCGGTGTTTGTATAAAGTATTAGACAGGATCCGGGCAAAATATCCGCACCTGCCCATTATGTTATGCTCCGGTGGTGGCGGACGCACCGATTATGGAGCATTAAAATATTTTACCGAATTCTGGCCAAGCGATAATACAGACGGGCTGGAACGCATTTATATACAATGGGGCTATTCGTATTTCTTCCCCGCCAATACAATCACCGCTCATATCACCAGCATGGGCAAAGGCCAGTCGCTCAAATTCAGGACCGATGTAGCCATGACCGGCAAACTGGGTTACGACATCAGGGTCAATGAATTTACACCCCAGGAATTACAGTTCAGCCAGGATGCGGTGAAAACATACAAACGTATCAGGGATGTGATTTGGTTTGGCGATCTATACCGCATCATATCACCCTACGATGAAAACCGGGCCGTGCTGATGTACGTAAACGAGAACAAAAGCAAAGCCATGCTGTTCAACTATTTCTTACACAATCGCCGGAAAGATATTTTTTCGAGGGTACAATTACAGGGGCTCGATCCACAAAAGAAATACCGGTTCAAAGAGATCAATCTGTTTCCCGGCACCAAAGCAAACAACCCTGACAATGACAAAGTTTTCACCGGCGATTACCTGATGACGGTTGGGTTGAACCTTTCGCCAGGCAAGGTCATGCCTTTGACGAGCAATGTGTATGAGATCACAGAAGAATAATGTGATAACGGAAATACAAGTAAACGCTATATGAAAAAGTTATTACTACGTGTGGGCTGCTTCTTTATTTTGATTGCCCTGTATCATAACACCTCTGCACAGCTGCCAAGGGTATTTATGATGGATGCTAACCGGTTGGCGGCCCTGAAGGAAAAGATTCAAAAGAAAGATGCACCCACCCTTCAACTGGTGACTGCATTACGAAAAGAAGCCGATGAATTATTGAGCATGAAACCGGTTTCTGTTACCGACAAAGCCTTCACACCGGTCAGTGGCGATAAACATGATTATATGAGCCAGGCGCCTTACTTCTGGTACGATAGTACAAAACCGAATGGCCTGCCCTATATGCGGAAAGATGGCGTGCGTAACCCTGAGATCAACAAAATAACCGATCATCGTTTTTGCGGTGAACTTGATAATGCCTGCAGAACCCTCGCACTGGCCTGGTATTGTACCGGTGAAGAAAAATATGCGGCCAAAGCGACAGCTTTGTTACGCTACTGGTTCCTGAATGGTGCCACCAAAATGAATCCCAACCTCAATTATGCGCAGGCAATTCCTGGGATTAACAATGGAAGAGGGATTGGCATTATTGAAACCATTGCATTAACCGGCATTGCAGATGCAACCGGATTACTGGAAGGTTCCAAATCATTTACAGAGGCAGATGCAAAAGCAATACAACAATGGTACGCGTTATACCTGAACTGGATGCTTACCAGCAAGAACGGCCATGAAGAGCATGCCGCAAAAAACAACCATGGTACCTGGTTTTACGCCCAGGCCATTGATTTCGCGCTATACACCGGAAATACGGTCAAAGCAAAAGAACTGATAGAAGAAACTAAAAAAAGGATGGATTCGCAGATAAATGCAGCAGGTAAAATGCAATTAGAGCTCGACAGAACAAACGGACTGGGATATAGTACTTTTAATTTACAGGCCTGGTTTAAAGTAGCTACCCTGGCGCAGTTTACCGGCGTTAACCTATGGCAGTATGTAAACCAGCAAGGCGCCGGCATCCGTACAGCTATTGACTGGTTAATACCTTATGCCCTTGGCCAGCAAAAATGGACTTACCAGCAAATAAGCGAATACAAAAAGAACAATATTTACACGTTGTTATTACAAGCCGCCGCCGTATATAACGATCCTAAATATGCAGCCCTGGCAAAACAGCTGGATGAGGAAGTAAATAATGTAACCACTGACCTGTTATATAAGTAGCAGGTTATTGTTGTAAGAAATATAGTCTATCTGCCTTTTTGAAGAAAATAGTGAATGGCGCAAATGGCATTGGCGCAATGGCCGCTCCAATGCGTATCAAAATTCCATTTAAAATCCCAAACGGCATTTTGCTTTGCATCAGATGATTTCAAGCCATACAGCAGGAGTGATTGCTTCAGGTATTTATAAATGGCGCCCATATCTTCATACAGATCACCATACACGATCCCTGTATCTTTTTTCTTTACAGTAGGATCAAACACGTACCAGTAATAGCGAAAATCCCATAACCGGTCGGCAATAAAGTGGAGTGTTTTTTGAAATTCCAGCTCGTCTATTTTGATCTCGAACTTTTTATCGCTTTTCTCCTCCATGAGCATCATGCAGTTCCCGAGATTATACAGCGTAAGCAAATGATTTTGGGAAAGGAGAATAAAATTCCTGGGTATATCGGCCTCATATGTTTCAATGAAGGAACAATATTTTTTTGCGGCGTCAATGAAGCTGGTAAACTCATTGGTCGCAATAATTTTCGATGCTAATATCTTATCAGATAGTGACAATGTGTTTTCTCAATAGCGGTTATTCAATAATGGTTGCTATTGTAGTATCCAAAAATGATGCCTGTTTATTGTCTATTGCACACTAAAAGGCCTGTACCTATTGCTTTTCAACAATATAGCCATAGTGTAAAATGTCCATTCGTATATTTAGTTTTCAGCGCAGCGTTAATATACGAACCAGAACAGTGATTATACTATACTGTCTTTATAATTGTATCTGGGTTGAGGCTCCCTCTTTGAGTACATATTTCTTCACTTTTTGTCCTTTTATAATTGAAATCCCCAGTTTCCCAGCCCCTGCCCTGTTCACGACTATATCAAATACACTTCCAAATGAATGCACGTTTCTCAATGCCATTTGGTCCCAGCCATTGGGTAACCTGGGCGAACACTCGAAACTGTTGAAACCTGTCGGACGCATCCCAAACAAACCTTCCGTATAAATTCTGCAATACAAACCGCTCTCGGCCGATAAATGCCGTTGATTCCCTTCCGGATATGCTTCTACCGGGTAAGGCACATGTTCTCCCAACAATCTCCGCTGCGAATAATACCGCAGAAACTGCATGGCCTTTTCAGTTTCACCGGCGGCCAGTACCCCGCGCAAAGCATATAATGTAGAGCGGTCCCAGAATGTGCTATTACCAGCCAAAGAGGCGAGGCCATCTTCCGTCCATAAACGGGGAGAAAACAAAGCGGCAATAGTACCTTCTTTTCTTTCGTATATACCTACGGTTAATGGAGAACATATCCAGGCGCGTAGCGTGTCATTCCCTTCATAATAACGATAGGTTTTAAACCCTTCAACGGTGGCTCCAAAAAACTTTTCAATACTGGCATACATTTCCTGCGCTTCCTTTGCATATCTACTGGTTTGTTCTTTCGGAATGCTTAATGATTTTCCCAACATGGCAGCAGACTGAAGCGCATCGTAATATAATATGCTGGTATGCAGGTTGGCTTTGCCAGCCGGAAAGCGCCCTTCCAGTTCATCACTGTTGCTGGCCACTACACCATGGGGATCTACTTTTCTTTTTAAGTATTCCAGGCACCATTCTATCAATGGCCATAATACTTTGGCAGAATCTGTATTGCCATACGTTAATGCGTAACGTGCAGCCCCATATGCAATCATGGCCATATCGCCCCTGTCTTTGGCGCCCTGCCATACAGCATCTCCCTCGGCAATGATCGAACTGGGAATGGGCTTGTAGTCGTTATTCATATATCGGGCAAACCAGCGGTAAGCATTCATCGCCGATCTATTGCCGGTTTCATCGCCCAGAAAAGCAAAAAAAGGATTGATGTATTCAGCCTGGTCATTGGCCCAAATGGCGGCATAGTAGCGCAATCCGCCGGGGCCATGTAATAAACCTCCTTTTGTTTTATAAATGCTTTCTGTTGCGCGGATCTTGGCATAAGCAAAAGCCGTGTTCAACACCGGGTCGGGCGTTTCGAGTTGCAACAGGGATAAAATACCGCTTACTCTTTGCTGCCTGCTATTTTGCTCACCATTAACATCTACGGCAACCATTGGATTATTTTTATCCATGGCCTGGTACAGCATGGCAAACTGTACCGAATCACCAGGCGCAACTGTTTTCAATCCCTCATTGACCGTGGACACGATAAAACTATGTGGCACCGGTGTAGTTCGCTCTGCTGCGGGCCGAACTTCCCGGTACAGGTATTCCATTTCAATTTTTACAGGCTGTTTGCCGGTATTGGTGAAGACCCATTTTTCTATCGCCACCGGTTTATCTACAGAAGGAAAAAGGGTACGCTGCAAAGCAATCGTTCTGTCCTTACCAATTTCACTGTTTATTTGCAATAGGCCTTTTTGCCTGATGCTGACTACCTTTTCCGGCATGTCGGTGGCAACCGTTGCATTATATACACCGGCCTTTAATAACTTGTCATTGATCAGGAACCAGGGTAACTCCCCATCGGTTATGTTATACGTCATGCTGGCCAGGGTACGTACCGGCAATAACCGGAAGGAGGGAAATACCATCGTACGATTCAGCGTGGGTTGCCCATCGGCGTTTACACCATACTGTACCCAGACGGATATCTTTTCTCCACTCATTTCAACATGGTCGTTATGCGGCAAGCGATTATCTATCGGCCATTCAATACTGCCATTGGGCAATATTCGCCAGCGGTCCTGTTGTACGGGTAGCGGGGATTGCTGCGCAAAAGCACATTGTCCTATGGCTAACAAAATAAAAACAGGGACTTTCAATCGTAATAGATATTTCATAACACGTGATACATTATCATTAATAATTTCTATTGGCGACCTGTCAGGTCCGCAGCGGCAATCTGATAATGCAAGCTGTTAAAGCGAACCTGACAGGTCTCTCATTACAGGTCATCAGTACCTCTATGGCATTACCAATTCTGCAATAAACCCACCGCCTGCTACCAGGTCAAGATCAATACTGTCGCCGGTTGAATAATTTTTATGCTCAACTACTAGCGATGCCGAATTATCACCATCATCTTTTACTATAGTTGCTTTATAATTTCCGCTCTTTAAAAACCGGAGCGGTATGGTTAGTTTAGTGGGCGATGGACCATTCATAACGGCTACAAACCAGGTTTTTCCTTTGCGCCGGGCAAAAGCTGCCAGTTCGCCAATGGCAGAGGGTGGCAATACAATGGTTTCGTCCCATACGGCCGGAATATGTTTAATGACTTCTACAGCTGGATTTGCCAGGATGTTGGCAGGACTGGCCGCATAGGTTAGTAGAGGGGAACTTAAGATAGCCGCACTGGCTACCTGGTGCGCCCAGGTTGTATTCTTTCTGCGTTCACTAAAAAGCATCACGGTATATTCAGCAGGACCCGCCAAACAGCGGGTGAACGGGAGCGTGGTTTCATGTGTTGCCCGGTCAGCCAATTTACTGGATTCCATACCTTTCACTGCTTCACTGGTAAGGGCATTGGGCCAGGTTCGTATTAAACCAGTTGGTTTATTGGCGCCATGAAAATCGAGCAGTAAATGATATTGAGCCGCTTCTTTAAAAATAGCTGAATACAAATCAATGGTTTCTTTGGCTTCATGGTCAAAGAAATCGATTTTCAAACCGGTAACGCCCAAGTCCTGGCAACGTTTAAAAAATGCGATCCGTTCATCGGCATTACGCAACGATTTGGAATGTTTCCATAACCAGATGCCTACATTTTTCTGGCGTGAATAATCGATGAACTGACGCAAGGTATCGCCACCCCACCGGGCCCAAAAACCTTCGAGTACATTGTGTTCAAAACCCAGGGCGGCGGCATCATCGGTAAATTTTTTCATCACGTCAACGGTGCCCTCTCCGCCCCCATCCAGGTATTTCCATACGGCCCGTCCGGGTTGTATCCAATTTGTATGCAAACCTTGCGGGAACAAGGATTTATCCGGTGGCGGACACAAATTGTGCACGATGTCGCTATTCACCAGGGTATTCAGATCACTACCAACGATCACTACCCGCCAGGGCGTGATAATGGTCCCAGCAATAGCTGCAGGTTGTTGCAGTCGCAACGTATCTTCCGGAGGGTAACGCAAACGATATGGATAAGAAGCACGTTGATGTTGAGGCAATCGTATTTGTAAACCATTTTTTCCATTTGCCTGTAATGCCATACCAGCATAGTTTACCAGGTTCGCTTCGGTAATGGAGGCATAATAGCCCTGTGGTAATTTATAGGTAGCAGGCGGCGCCACCCATTCACCCGTTTGTACCTGACTGATTTCCTTTTTTACATGCACGCTTTCATAATGTATCTCCAGATCGTGGTACCATAAGGTGCTGCCAGCCGGAAGATTGAAAACCGTTGCTTCATCAGGTATCCGGCTGACACTGGTAGCAGCGGGTAATATCATTCTAAATGCTACCCCATCATTAAAAACCCGCACGTCCAGGGTATCTGTTGTTTGCTGATGTTGAAAAGGGATCTTTATTCCATTGCAATGGTTTACTGCTGTAGCATGCACACCCAGCCAGGGATATTGTTCATTGATCTGATATCGTTTTATAGCTTTTGATTGTACCGGCCCCGTTACTTCTTTATCGTTCAGCATTTGCACCAAGGGGGAATGTGCAACAACGGGAACATTTTTATAGACAACAGTATACTGAAACTGGTTTTGTAACTGGAAGATCTTACATTCAATTTGCCGGTTGGGACTTGTTATTACAATGGTATCGGCCGGCATTGCCTGTACAAGGTGCATTATAAAAAATACCATATTACAGGTAAACAGTATTCTTTTCATATAGCCAGCTGGTATTTGTTCAAAAAATGCAATCAACAACTAATTGAGCTGCTTTGCAGTTATTTGATCGGCAAAGTATTAAGCTATACTGGCAGGGATAGAAAAGGGAACAAGGCGGGAGTCTTTATGGCTTTTCAAAATTCATTTTTATATACAATTTTTCCATCCAGCCCGGTTAATTCCAGGTTATCCACTTCACATAAGCCATTTGAAATAAAGGCGAAGCCTGAAATGTATTTGATACGATCGAAGCTGGGCGCAGAAAAAACAACTTTATTATTAATATAAATACTGACGATATTGTTAGTTGAAGCAATTTCCACATCTGTCCATTGACTCACATCAAATGCTATTGCTGTCAGATCTGTTTCATTTCCCTTTATTTCCCGGCCAAGTAATAAGGAAGCCTTGTTGGCACACCCTTTATTAGTCGTTTTCATCAAGATAAAATAGCCCTGGCAAAATAGTTCAATCGTAATGTAAGGACACAAACTATTCCTTACTTCATTCATTCGTATCCTTGTCTTTAATCTGAAATTATTCGATCTCACCGTCATTTCACTGGGAAAATAGGTGTAATGGAATAATTTGTCTTTGGTGATATCTATACTGTTGTCCTTTACCTGTTGCGCAGATAATCCTAGGATCCCATTATTTAAATACTTATCTGTTTTTATATACTCAGGTATGTAATTGGCAATATTATCTATGGCATAGAAAAACCACCTGTCTGTTGGTATGTGCACATCAATTGTCCTGATAATTGAATCGTTGGCTATCAGCCTGGCGATATGGTAGCCAGGTTCGTAGTATATATCAGTAATGGTATGTGTATTCCTGTAGATCCTTTTCCTCCTGTTTTTATCCCATGACTGCTGTATGAAAAAACTATCTGCATGTACCTGGTCTATATCATAATTAAATATTACCGTATTGGGCATATCGTTACGGGTACTTTTTTGGCAGGAAAATGTAGCTTTTCCCGCATTCGAAATACTGCCCGGCCTCGATCTAAATAAAAATAGCCCCAGGATCACAATTACTACGAGTACAGAAGCAGTAAAATAAACCAGTTTGTTTTTTAAGGATCTGGATCCATCCTTCCTGGTAATGGGATCAGCAATTTCTTTCGCCGGCTTTATGACTGCAGACCTGGAAGTTTTAAAATCCTGCCATGTTTTGTATTCGAAGTAATTGGCAATCGCATTGAGGGTGGCTATCTGGGGGAGCCTGCTAAAATCCCCAAGCGCAAGTCTTTTTATAGTGGTGCCGCTTATCAGTATGCCTGATCTTTTTTCGATCTCGGATGAGATAAAGTCAAAATCGCGTTGGGTCATTTGGGCGGTATCGGTATAGCCGCTTTTATTAAAAATTTCCAAAATAACATCCTTTACCAGCACACGTTCATTCATGATAAATAGATATAGATGATAAAGTTAGCTTTTATTGTGAGCAGCTTACAACAGGCCAAAAGTTGCCCATTTGTTCCTCCTGTTCAACTTAGCCAAAATCTCGCATCAGCCCTACACAAATTCCAATTTGTTTGTTTTTGCAGGCTTTTGTCGGGCTTTTAGTTTGGCCCGCTCTATCCCAAATGGTTATTTGCCAGGTATTTATTCTCAGCCGCTGCAAACCATTTTTAAATTAAAATATATAAATCGTGAAGTATCTATTAGCTACCGGCCGCATATTTTTCGGCATATGTATAGCAGTTATTGGCGTCCTTCATTTCTTCTATCCCGGCATCCGGCCGATCATTATACCTCATTTAACGAATATACCTCCCGGATTAAACTTGATTGTGGTCCTGGTGGCTTTAATTTTAATTGTTACAGGCCTGCTGATCATCATTGGTAAAAAGTTTCATACCATCTCCTTAATCATGGGGGTGGTCTTTTTAGCCTTATTACTGTTTGCGCATTTACCTGCATTTTTAGCCGCTGGTACAGAGAACAGTGATACCTGGGTAAAAATGAATAAGGTCCTGGCATTGAGCGGAGGCTTTTTTTTGATCTCGACAATCAATGCGCCCAGGCCTGGAAACAGGACTTTGATTGCTCTCTATAAGCTGGCTCCAGTTGGTATGTACCTATTCGCAATGATGTTATATAATTTTTCAGTCGGACACCTGGTGAATCTGACTGGAATAAGCAACCTGGTTCCGAAATATATCCCGTTTCCCAAATTCTGGACATTTATGGGAGGCATTGCATTGATGGGAGGAGCTATTTCCATTTTCACCCGGTATAAAACGGAAAAAATAATGCTATTACTGGCAGCTGTATTGTTTATCTGGCTGGTATTACTGCACTGTTATTACGCCGTTCGATTTCCGCAATGGAATGAAGGGGAAAATTTTGTTGGCGTGATCACCTGCATGGCATTTTGTGGGATTGCGTTGATCATATCTCAAAGAAAGCCCGACAATACTCACGGTTAAAATTCTATCCTGACGCTTTCAGATCTGAGCCGGGCCTGAACCACACCAGCGCCGTACCACATTCGCAAGTTGTTCGCAAATTTGCGAAGAAGACCCGGAGCAGTCCCGAAGCAGTTACGAACAATTTGCGAACAAAGATGCACTTGAACCCAGCGTCATCACAGTGTCTCGCCAACGCAAACACAATGAGTTCCTGATGAAGTTTACTACAATTTGTTCGGGAGTTCTGGCACCCTCGTTCGGGATTCGTTCGAGACTTGTTCGGGAATTGTTCGGGTTTCACTGGGAGGGCCCCGAAGAAAGTCGAAGGAATGTCGAACAAATCCCGGATCAATCTGCCACGAGGTCCGAAGCCGGGTCGAAGAAAGTACAAGCGTGAACTCAATACGGTTAATATTTGTATCGACTAGACTATAGCGTTATAGAAAATATTTAGCATGCAGTTTGGATGTCTGGGCCAAATCGGCGGAGATCGCATAATTATGAAGGTTCTATATCGATATAGAATTTAGGCTATTATGAACCTAGATCACAGACATCAGTCAAGCGCCGGGGAGGCTGCTATTTTGTGGCAGTAAATCCAGTATAGTGTAGATATTAAAAAGGAATTGAGGCAGGAAAACAGTATGAAGATCAGGATAGAAATTTTCTTGAAGTTCATATCATGAATATGGTTTTATCTAGGTCCCCATACTATTTTCGTAACCCCCGGGTAATTCATTGATCTGTCAGATTGAATCATTTATCTTAACAACGCGGTAGCACACCATAATATCGGAGCTTGTCCGTGCAGGTCGCCGATATTGCGTTTGCGGTCGATGTAATATTGTCGGTCATTCTTTTTATTGGTGCCTTCACACACTTCCCGCACATCTGCATCTTCATTAATATAAGACACCAGCCCCAGCCAGCCTTTACGCGCAGCAGGTCCATAAGTAGCTGCATCGAGCCAGCCATTCTTTACACCGGTGATCATAGCAAATGTGAACATGCCGGTGCAGGAGGTTTCGGGCCATGATTCTGGGTCATCGATCAACTGACGCCACATGCCGCTTTCCGCCTGGTACTTCAGCAAAGAGGCCATCATGGTTTTGTACCCCTTCATAATGCGTTCGTGGTTGGGATTGTCTTTCGGCAACGAGCGAAGCAATTCTGCCATACCTACTGCCATCCAGCCATCGCCGCGGCCCCAGAAGTAAGGCACATCCGGCGCATGATAAAACAAGCCATTGGGTTTTTGCAATGAATCGAGGTACACGACCATTTCTTTAGCGGCTCTCTCAATATACTTTTTATCATTGGTGGCGCGATAGGCCTGTGCCTGTACGGCCGTGATCATAAACATATCATCGATCCACATACGTGTTTGCCAGGTAAGGCCCTTGTTGTAAAACTCATGCGATTCTGGTTTTACCCGCGGTCCTTCGGGTGGTCCCCATTGTTTATCGGCAATGCCTTGCCCTACCTGCAGGTAGCGCTTATCTTTTGTTTGCATATACAATTCCAGCGGAACCGATCCGAATACGGTATAATCAACGTGATCAGGTTTAGGGATCAGGGTATCCCGCGCACCGAACAATGGTTCAAAACGCTGGGCCAGTTTTTTCACCAGTTCTTTATCACCGGTTTGTTTTGCAAATGTCAGCGCTCCATACCAGGTACAGGTTTCCGGATAGGTGATCACTTTAGGAGGCGTAGCTCTTCCGAAGTTGGTATGCGGTGTAACTACAAAATGTTCCGCCACCCGCTTGCCGACTTCCTTCGGCGAGGTTCCTGCTGGCCATTTCGAAAAATTGTCTGCCGCTTTTTTTGATTGTGCTTCACAGATAACCGGGTGCAACTGCGCAATTCCAGCTACCAGCAACAAGCATTGAATCGTTTGTTTCATGTATTCGATGTTATATTTTATAATTCCGTTATTTCAACTTTCCGGTAATAGATCTCCGCCCCTTCCGACTGAATTAATATCCGTCCTGAACGCAGACTGGCATCGGTCCCTTCATTGACCACCTCACCGTTCATGATGTGCGTACACTTTCCATTTTGTGCAACGATCTCCAGCCGGTTCCATTCACCGGTTGGTTTTTCATTATCTTTTTTCTTAGCGATCCGCGTGTTTTTGGTAGCCTGTGTACGGGCGCCATCCATCACTACCGTAACACTGTCTATGAGCCAGAAATCGCCGCAATCACCTTCCTGTATCTGGCATTCTATTGACCGTGGCCATACCTTGTCGCTATCCACTACATAATACAATATGCCATTATCGCGTACCCGGTTCTCCCGGGGCGGATATTTCTTTTCACCCCACTTGAATTCAACCACCAAACGAAAATCGCTGAACTTCTTTTCCGTTACCAGGTAACCAAATTCCTGGCCCGTAATAAATAACAGGCCGTCTTTTACAGAAAACACCCGGGCAGAATCGTTGTTCTTACCCCTGTTCTTTATAAACGTATACCAGCCTGTGAGGTCTTTTCCATTAAACAATGGCTTCGCCTTCTGGCTATAGGTATTGACGTAACCCAGAACGAATAATACTATCAACCCGATAAAATGTTTCATTGCATTATTTTTTTGTGGTCACCCGTTTCATATCTCCCCTGACTGTTAACCTGGGATGAATGACTACTGCACGATATTGATATTCTTTTCCATTTTCTACAGTGGGTAATGTTGCGGTGAAATTTCCTTCCCCGTTGATAGCAACCGGTTGCGTTTTAAGCCAGTCTTTGCTATACAGGTTCTCGGCAAATCCGGCATATGGCCGGTATTCAAACAACAACTGTAACGAATCTCCATTTCCCTTTTTTAATAACCGGCCATTCAATTCAAGGGTTCCGTTCTTATTAATGGCATTTCCTGTTTCTACCTGGGGCGGATCGAGGGCAGGTTCTATGTTTTCCAGTTTTACGGTAATGGGGTTTGGCCATTTGTAATTGTCATACACCCGTTGTGCCCGCGCTACCGAAATATGCAATCCATCTTCTTTTTGTTCAAAACGCGAATGCACATCCAACTGGTTCTGGTATTCGGTCACCTGATCATTTTGTCCTAAAACGCTGATGGTTGTTTGCTGGGTGGCTTTTACCGAACCCAACACAAATTCTTTTCGATCGCCTTTTGCCCAGTCTGGCAGACCCGTAATGACCGCGTACACGGTGCGTTTATCTTTAGAAGCAGTAAACCATAGATTTTCTTCATTGGTAACTATCCATGGCCGCACACCTACTATTGCCTCCTGATTGATGAAATGCCATGCGGCTACTTCCCGCAATTCTGTTTCCTGTTCATAGGGTATATAACCATCGGGGTGAGGTCCCACATTCAATAAAAAGTTTCCGCCTTTGGACCGGGCTTCCACCAGTAATTCAATTAAACGGCCCCCTGTTTTTATATTATCATGCGTGGGCTTGTAATTCCATTGCGTTCCCATGGTAACGCAGGATTCCCAAAACTCGTTCAATGCAATGCCGGGCAATGTTTGCTCAGGCGTATTTACGGCGCCCCGGGTGATCACTACATCGGGTTGCAGCTTCCAGGCTGTTTCCCGGCATGGCTGTTTGGGCTCTCCATCTATAAAAAGTACATCAATTTTACCATACAGCGTAAATAATTCGGTGGTCTGTTTTCGCACCAGATCGTCATAGGCCGCATCAATTTCTTTCGTGAACTTATTATCGCCCCGTTTGATGAGAATTTTATGATCATATAAAAATTTAAAATCTTCGGGCGAGTAATACAATCCTACCGCCAACCCGGCATTTCTAATCCCCTGCACATATTCCTTCAGCAGATCTTTTTTATAGGGCGTATTGGTAATTTTAAAGCTGGTTGTTTTTGTATCCCAGAAACAAAAACCCGCATGATGTTTGGCAGTGAACACCACGTATTTCATGCCTGCCAGTTTTGCCAGTTTGGCAATTGCTGCCGGGCTAAACTTATACGGATCAAATGTTTTTGGCAGTTCGTTAAAATACCTTTTCAGGTAATCATCCGAGGCGCCCACCAGGGAGTGACTAATGGTAATACCCAACTGCGCATCTACGTTAAAGTGAATAAACATGCCAAACCCAAGATCGCGTAACCATTCCTGGCGGGCCGGTTTATTTTTATTAACGGCAAATCGATTATCACTTTCTTCTTTTTGCCCATATGAAACAGTACCAATACATACGGCAACAATGACAAGCAGTTTCTTCATATTTATAATTGCTCTTACATGATATGCGGCAAGGTGAGTAACCATTGAGATGGGCGCAATTTTTAACATCATGAACATGGCACTCACCTTGTACCGCTTAGGACTGTAGCCTCACTGTTTCACAAAACCTGATCCTTGCTTCCGGCTTTAGTGCCTAATTCCATAAAGGGAAATACAAACTATTGCTATACGGTTCGCCCGTCGTTGTAGCATCTATCTGTGCCTGCGGAATCGGACGCAATACATGTTTATCAAGAATATTGGCCGCAGCTTCTTTATTATGCATGCGTACCCGTGACAATAATGTCTTGGTCCGCACAAGATCCCACCACCGAACATTTTCACCACACAATTCGCGGGAACGTTCATCAAGAATAAAATCCAACGAAAGATCAGACGCAGAAATATCCATAGCCGTTGCATTTCCTGTAGGATAAGCCGCTCTTTCCCGTACCGCATTGATATATTTTACGGCATCCCCGGTATTAGTCAACATAAAGGCGGCTTCTGCCGCTACCAGGTATGTTTCGGCCAGGCGAAAAGCAATCGTCGGTCTTACCGAAGGGGAATTCAGGTCGGCCCTTTTTGTATCGAAATATTTCATCATGGTAGCCGACAGGGTATTATCGTAATTAGCGGGTGGAATCAACAGGTAACGGGTGGCTGCAATTTTTTCTTTGGTCGCAGCTACTCCCGGCATGTAAATGGCCGTATCGCCTAATTTGAATTTCGGTTGCCCAACCACGGCATTTGCCGGTGCTCCTGGCGGTAACGGACTTGTCCAAACCGGATAACCCTTGGGATCGGGGTTATTGGCATACCATACTGTTTGAAATGTTTTGCTATACCTGGTGTCGTTCACTCTTTCTTTAAACGCCGTATCGGTTAACCAAAGGGTAGGAATACATCGAATATAAGGACGTCCATAAAGTGTGCTGCGGATCATGCCATTTCTTTTTTCGTATTGCCCCACCCACATATGGTTCAGTACATTGTCGGCACTGTAGGTACTGATTCCATTGCTTGAGCTTATACCACTGTTATTGGGACCATTATATGCAATGTTCGCCGTGTGCTGCACGCTCCAGATCACTTCTTCATTATCTTCATTTCCTTCGGCAAACACTTTAGCAAAATCAGGCACCAGGTTTAAACCGAGTGATGCCCTGTTGTTAATTATTTCAACAGCCGTATTATACGCATTCTGATAATCGTCGGCCTTTTTTGCAGCAGACCCGGCCCTGGTGAGATATACTTTAGCCAGTATATGTTTTGCCGCTGCCGCGGTAGCTTTACCGGGTAAAACGCCAGCGCTTTTGGGACCGGCGGGCAATACGGCAATGGCATCTTTAAGGTCCTTAATGATAAAATCATATACATCGGCCATTGGATCGCGTTTGGCTGCAGTATTTGATTCAGAGACAAAATTTTTGCTCAGGGTGACATCGCCCCAGAACTGCACAAGAATAAAATAATAATTGGCCCTTAGGAATTTAGCTTCAGCCACTATGTTGTTTTTTGTTGCTGCTGCCATATCGACCTTATCGGCATTGTCAATAATGCCATTACAGGTATTAATGAAAACGTAGGCTGCTTTCCAAAGAGTGGTTGTGGTACCATGCGATGACGTATAACTGTACAAATTGATATCCTTGTTGCCATCAACACCCCGCATAAATTCATCGGTACCTATTACCGTAGCCGTAAACAATTCCTGGGCGCCCCAGAAATTGCGCATGCCGGCGTAAGAGGCATCCAATCCGGCCTGCAAGCCCTGGCTGGTTTGAAAGAATGCAGGCACCAGGAGGGAATTGGGTTCTTCTTTCAGTTTTTTGTTGCAACCAGCTGCCATCATAAGCAACCCGCTGCAGAATATGAATATCTTTTTCATAAATCTCTTTTTTAATGGTAAAAATTAAAACGACATATTCACTCCAAAGATCAACGACCACGTAGGGGGCGTATCAGGCCCCACTGTACCCGAACCTTCAGGATCTATACCACCTGCCCTGCGGTAGGGCGAAAAAAGAATGAAAGGATCTGAAGCGGTGGCGTATACGCGAAAGTTCTTAGCCTTTAACCGTTGTGTTAAAGCCGGCGACAGATTGTACCCCAGGCTGATGCTTCTGATCTTTACAAACGAACCGTCGAAATAACTCATTACCGACCGATTCAATGGATTGCTGGCATTGGCATCGGGTTTGGGATTGTTTTGCTCATGGTTATTAGGCGTCCAGTAATGCGTTTTTACATTATTGTATGTTCCCTGATAGGTATTTACAAAACCACCTCCATACAAGCTGCTGTTCATCGTATATCCCCATCTTGCAAACGCCACTACAGTTAAATCAAATCCGCGGAAACCAAAACGCTGTGTGGTGCCGCCTTCCCATTTCGGTTGGGGGGTCCCAACTATTTTACGGTCGTTTGTTGCATCTATTTTGCTATCGGGTTTTCCATCGGGTCCGCTCAGATCTGCCACACGAATGGTGCCTATTACCGAAGCGGTACCTGTTACTGCCAATCCCAGCGCTTTTGCAGCAGCAGAATCTTCAGAAGTATTTTGCCAGATGCCTGCTCTTTGATAATCATAATACACATCTATCGGCTGACCAACAAACCAGCCATTGGCTACATCTTTAGTAACACCGCCCGACAGTTGGGTTATTTTTCCCCGGTTTACGAAAAAGTTAAAATCACTTGTCCAGTTAAAATCATTACGCGTTCTCGCCTGTATATTGGTGGTACTGATATGCACTTCGATACCCCTGTTTTCAGTTTTACCTACATTGCTAACGATCGGGTTGGGAATACCGGTTGTAGGTGGAAGCGTTTGCGGTAACAATAGTGAATTGGTAGACGCTTTGTACACTTCAACGGAACCGGTAATGCGATTACTTAACAAACCGAAATCGATACCGAGATTGGCTGTTTTGGTATATTCCCAGGTTAACGTAGGATTAATGGTAGAACTCAAATAGGCGCCGGTAACCATGTTGCCGCCATAGTTATACACCAGGCCCTGCAGGGCACCCAGCGTTTGATACGCATTGATTGACTGCTGTCCAACACTACCATAGCTGGCCCTGAATTTCAGGTTACTGATAGCAGGTATACTCTGCATAAAATCTTCGCGGCTTACATTCCAGGCAAAGGCAGCCGATGGAAATGAATGCCATTTATTTCCTTCTGCCAGACGGGATGATCCATCGGCGCGAAGGGTTAACGTTAACAGGTACTTGTCGTCAAAACTGTAGTTCACCCTGCCCATATAGGAAAGGATATCGGCTTTGGAGGAACTGCCCTGCCCTTTCAGGTTCGATCCGTAAGTGGGATTGAAATAGGCGAGGTAATCGGCTAATATATTTGTATTATCAAACTGGTTCGATTGAGAGCTTACTTCCTGCAAACTGTACAAACCGGTGAAATTTATTTTATGCCGGCGGGCAATGGTTGCATCATAGATAAGCAGGTTTTCAAGGGTGTAATTGTTCGACAAAGCGGTGCGGTTTGATGAAGCAGACCCACCCTGGTTTACCCGGAAGCTTGTTTTGTCGGAATAAAAGTTGCCATATATATCCGTTCTGATCTCGGCGCCTGCATTAAAACGATATTTTAATCCTTTGAACAGGTTCGCTTCCAGATACAGCGTGGTAAATGTTCCCAACCGTTTTCTGTTTTCTACAGCAGCTCCGGGAATCAGATCAGCAATCGGATTCCAAACCTGGTTGGCGCTTCCCGGAACATATGTGTTCAGGATGTTTCCGGCACTATCGTAAGGCGATGCCAGCGGACTGGCCCTGAGCGCCTGCCCCATGGGGTTAGCACTCTCCCCTTTTCTTAACGAGTATGTATTTAATGAATTCAAACCTACCTTGAACATCTTTCCCAGCTGTTGATCAATACTGAGCTTGACAGTATACCGTTCAAAGCTCTGGCCATTGTATATACCCGTTTGATTAAAATAACCGCCGGAGATGGCATATTGTGTTTGCTCGGTTCCACCTGCAACAGACAGTTGGTGATCGGTAATGATACCGGTTTTATAGATCAGGCTTTGCCAGTCGGTATTACGACCCGTTTTTATTCCTTCCACTTCAGCAGGATCAAAAACACCATTGGTTAAAAACAGCGGATCGTCGAGGCCGGTATATTTGCCCGGGTTGGCGTTTATATTTGCCCATTTTTTCAGTTCGGTAAATTCAGCGGCATTCATTATCGGGAATTCCCTGGTTAGCTTGCTGCTTCCAACATACCCGCTATAGGAAAACACCGGCTTGGATGTCTTACCACGCTTGGTAGTGATCAATATTACGCCGTTGGCACCTCTTGAACCATAAATGGCGGTAGAAGAACCGTCTTTTAAAATTTCTACCGAAGCCACATCATCCTGGTTAAGATCGTTGATATTACCATTGAAAGGAATACCATCCACCACTATTAAAGGTGAGTTGTTGGCGCCTAACGATCTGGAACCCCTGATCAAAATATTGGGGGCGGCGCCTGGCTTGCTGTTGCCGCCGCTTCGCTGCACATCGATACCAGCTCCCTGTCCCTGAATGGCCGAAGCCAGGTTGGAAGAAGGCACATCTTTGATGGATTGTTCACTGATGGAAACGATAGAACCGGTAACATCCGATTTACGCCGGGTACCGTATCCTACAACAATTACCTTGTCCATTTCCAGCTTATCTGAGCTCAATGAAATACCAAGATCCAGTTGATCGGCTTTACCAACCTTTATTTCCTTATTAACATAGCCCACCATGGTTATGGTAAGGGTACTGTTAACGGGCGCATTAATTTGAAAAACCCCGTCTTCTTTTGTAGTGACCCCGTTTGAGGTTCCTTTAATAACAACAGAAACGCCTGAGAGCGGTTCGCCGGTTTCACTTTTCACAGCGCCTTTGACTGTAACTGTTTTTTCATTGGCAGGCGCCTGGGCTTGTGTGCGGATTGATAGTAGCATTGAATAACAAAAAATACAGGTGGTAATGAATACCATTCTTTTTGAAATGGGTCTCTCATGCCTTCTCCTGTTTAGCAGTGTTGAAGTTATTGACATACGGCATATTTTAACTTGATGAAATAGGAACAATCGTCATAGCGTAACCGGAAGGATAAGATGCAGGCTACAGGGGGCGCTTTCCCGTGCAATTTATTTTTTCTCATATGTGCACACGTTTTGGTTAAAAGGAATAATTTTCATTTCATTGAACAAGGTTCAGTCTGCGTTACTGACTTCTATAAAGTCATTCCTTACCAACTGCTTTCTTAATTCCTGGTGCTTGATTATTTTCTATCCGTATGCCTTTACTGTTTTTACCTTCTATTTTAACAAGTACGTCTGCGCTGCCTTTTACCTCCATTTTGGTGATGCTGGCTTTTTCAACATTTTCCAGTCGGATCACTGCCGGCGCTCCGGATGTTTCAGGAATTTTACAGCCGGTGATCTCAATGTCTTTTCCATCTTCACAAATAAAAGCCGGCCGCCGGTCGTTGCTGTCGAGGTGAATGGTGATGTTCACCAGTTTTAAACCGGTCACATGCCGTGCCCATACTCCATAAGCCGGCACCAGCGGACCAAATGTTTTTACCTCCGGGTATTTATCAACGGCTTCGGGTACCTGCTGGCGTGCGTGTTCAACGGTTCCCCCACCAGCCAGGTTTATTTCAATGTTTTCGAGTGTAAGGTTGGTAATGTAATGACCGGGAACACCGGTGATAAGGATCCCTGAAGGAGGCTTTAACTGCGCATCGGCTGCTGCCTGTGCTTTTACATTCTTTATAACAACGTTATCGAGCGTTCCGGTGGGCTGTTGTGTATCTTTTCCTTTTCTAAATACGCTTAACCGCGATCCCAGCCTAATCAACATGGGTGTTCTTACATTCACCATATTGATGTTGGAGATCTGTACATTTCGCAAATGAGCCCCATCTACCGTCAGTAATTTTATACCGCCGTTTTTGGTGTCATATATATAGCAGTCGGATATGGTAATATTTTCAAACGGCGCCATGGATTCAGTTCCCATTTTTATAGCGCCCTGGTTGCTTTTCAACCGCATGCCGGTTACCACAATATTGCTGCACGCCATTTTGCTCGACGTGGTCTTGAAACAAAGGGCATCGTCGCCACTATTGATGTCGCAATCTTTAATCTGCACATCCTGGCAACCATCTATATCAATGCCATCGTTGTGGGCCACCCCATGACTTACAATTTTTACATTTTCGATGCGCACCTGTTTGCTTTGGAAGTAATGCGAAGTCCACGCCGCTGCATAGTTGAGGGTTACGTCTTTCACTGTTACGTTCTCACATCGAACAATACGTAATAAAAACGGACGGCGGCCCCATCGTTCTGATTCGGGGCGTGTATCGGTTTCAATTTGTTGTGCTTTTAGTTTGGCTCCCTGCCCGTCTATGGCGCCTTCGCCTTCTATACCAATATTCTTTGCATCCACAGCTACCAGCAATGCCCATCCTACATCGATACCCAACCCATCGGTAAAAGGGTCCATGTTCTGATAATCATTGATATTGGTACTACCCAGTAAGCGGGACCCTTTATCGAACTGTAATGTAACCTGATCTTTTATCACAATGGTGCCCGACAGCCAGGTCCCTGTGGGAAAAACGACTTTACCGCCACCCTGTTGATGACATTCATCAATGGCTTTTTGAATAGCGGAGGTATTCAGGGTTTTACCATCCCCTACGGCACCATAACGGGTAATATCAATAACAACGGGTGGTGTAGCATGCACCCATATTATACTGATCAATAAGACAATCGTAATAGCAGTTCTTTTCATATGCATTAGTGAAAAACAAAACCAGTTGCAATACATGCCTGGTTTTACTAATGCAACTAACCAATTATTCCGGCTGCCTTTTTACCATCAACTCACCATTCATTCAACTATTTTGGCAGAAAAAATCCCGGGAACGATTGCGTAAATAAAAGTGGAGGCAGCACGACGGCCACCTCCCAACTGACTAACTGTAAGAAAGAAATATTTCTAGCGCACCGGCATTATGGTACCTGCCGGTTTTCGTAATTGGAATAAAATGTGTCAATGGCATTTGGCGCCGGTTTGTAAAAAGTCCTGAATTGAAAGGTATTCCCCTTTTTAAAAGCCGGTAACACCGTAAGGCTATCACCCGAGCTTCCGTGTTTTTCAAATTGTTTACGTACTACGCCATTTAAATCTGTATAAATGATTTCTTCACCAATCACATCTGCGCCAACCCCGAACCATTTAATGGTTGCCGTTTTAGCAACATCGTCATGCGTTCCGCTTTTTATTGCCCGGTTCACCAGCTGGGCAATATACTTCTCTCCATACACCGTTCCAATGATATCTGTTTTTATTGAACGATGGCCCGCATTGTCATAGGTATATATGTTAAAGGTATAAGTGCCTTCTGCCAGTTTAGGGAAAGAAAACCATACCGTATCAACACCGGCTGTTCGTTGTACTGCTTTTTCTGTTGAATCACGCTGACCACTGATTTCCCAATACACGTTCACCTTACTGATGCGAGGGTCAGCAATTAGCAGCATAGACAAACCCATGCGATTATTTCCGGGATATGACTTTACCGAATCTACTCTGGCGGTATAAACGACCTCGCCGTCTTTTATAAAATCATCATACGTATCATCCATTTTACTGCATGAGAACAGGATGGCGCAACAGGCGATTACGGCCATCGCTCCATATGTTTTATATTTTTTTACACGCATACTTTCCATTTAGCTGGTAAGCCGATTACATAATATGTTACAATCATTTCTTTTGTCCCCACAGCGACAATTCAAAAAGGTGAAAGAAGCCGGTATACCCATCAATGGAACCCCAGCTGTCAATATTCTTCCAGCCTATATAGCGAACGGGCGGCACGCCATTCGGGAATTCAAATTCCTGTCCATCGGTCCCTACCTGGTTATCTTCATTGGAATTTAATCCTACATCCCAACCCGAAGGTTTGATCATGGTCCATTCGCCCAGTTTCACCCAGCCAACATTGGGATCGGTATTATTGGGATTGGTGCTTACCACATTCGGCTTGTTGGTTCCCCAAATTTCCCAGTGATGCGGATTGCCATGATTGAAAAAATAATTCCCGTTGCGCTGCCACACCTTAAACCGGCTGAGAATAAATTTTGAAGCGCCGCCTTTATCCAGGTCGATCGGTATCCATACCGGCAGATCGTATTTTTCTTTGGTATGGAACATGCTGGTAATGCTGCCATCATACAGATTTTTCATTGGGTAGCTGCTGGAATAATCCACGGCGTTTGCCATAGGCAATCCGGAGTTGGGAAGCGGATCAAACTGCGGAATAAAATTGGCAAAGTTGGTTCGCACATCGTTGAATTTGGCTTTATCAAGCGCCTCTTCATAAATAGGCGTGATCTTTACCCTTAACGTATCGCTGTGGTTATCCCAACGGTCCCGCGCATAAATGCCCCAGGTACGTTCTACCGGCGGAAAGCCGCGCACATTAAAAGCGCCCTGTTTCATGCTGGTGTAATTAAAATCAACGTGTTGCCAATCGCCTACCGAATCAAGCACCAGCACTTCAAAAACGACGTTTGCCGAATCCGTGTTTACATACTTAACGTTTATGCCGCCAAAGGTGGAATCTGTTTTCAGCGATTTGAATACATTACTGATAGGCGGCGTTAATGGTTTTATGGTTACCGGAACCGGCTCCGACATCACCTCGCTACGGCTTACCGCATACAGGGATACTTCTCTTGCTTCCGTATCGCCAAACCCTTCTACCAATAGCTTGTTTTGGAACATGGATACTTTTACTTCTTTTTGCACACCTCTCAGGGTATAGATCGCTTTTACATACAACAGGTTTTCATTACCGGGTAATGTGTAGGAAATTAAAGCGGCGCCTGCCAGGTTGGTCACCTGTACGTTCCTAACTGGGTCGGGCACCGTTCCATCTTTTGACAGTGGGTTCCTTTCATCTTTTTTACAGGCAGCGATGAGGGTGATCATCAGTAGCCAACCGGTTATTATTAGTTTAGTATTTTTCATTTGCAAAAGTTTATGGTTATGGGCGGGCAGTTACCAGCCGGGATTCTGCACCAGTTTTTTGTTTCTAAGAATTTCATCCTGGTCTATCGGCCAGAAGTAATCGCGCAGTTTAAAGGTCTGCGACCATTGCACCACAGGTTTGTAATAGGCGGCAGGGTCCTGTTGTTCCGTACTCCATCCTCTGATGGGCGCGTTCAAAACAATATGCGCTTCCCGCCATCTTCTCAGATCCCAGAAACGCTGTCCTTCAAAAGCCAGTTCAATCAAACGCTCCTGGTGAATAATGTCGCGCAATCCTGATTTGGTGGTATACTTTGCACCCTGGTTCGAAAAATTATCCCAGGCGAATGCCACCGTAGGTAGGCCGGCCCTGTTTCGTACATTATCAATCCATTTGAATGTTTCGGCGCCCGGTCCATTCACCTCATTCAACGCTTCGGCATACAACAGGTACAGGTCGGCCAGCCGTATTTCGGGCCAGGGATAGGGATTCTGATTACTGCCAGTAACATTGCCATCGGCGGCAGCTACCGTAGCCATATTAACAAGCTTTTTAATCCAGTAACCCGTAACCGAAAAATTACTTACACCCTGCCGTGCCGCAAATTCCGCTCTGCGTGCCTTTACATAAAGCATATTGTTTATGCTGTAATTATTTATCCAGTTACCAAACCAGATGCCCCTGTCAAAAGCCAGGTCGGCATAAAAACGCGGCTCCCGGTCGAAGTGCAGCTTAACGGTTTGTTCATTCTTCTTGATATAGAAAGTATCGGCGCCGGTAGCCGTTTTTAATTGAAAACGTCCCGCATAGTCCCAGGTTTTATCTTCGGTAATAGGCACTCCGTTCTTTGTATAAAACAATTCAGCCATTTTTATCGGCGGTGCCAATATGCCTTTCGGACCACTACCGCTCAAAGCCCCGCTGGCTAAAATGGGCATGGTAAACCGTTGCATATCGGCAGCCCGGCTCGATGTGTTGGCCCAGATCACTTCTGTATTAAATTCTTTTTCGGTTACAGCCATCCGGATGCTCAATTGGGTTTTGATGGTATCGTTGATGACCCAGCTGGGATTCAGCGCCGTGTTATATCGCTGCAGGCTGTATAAATTGCCATGACAAAATTCAATGGCTTCCTTGCAGGCAGCAGCTGCTACTTCCCATTTCTTTGCATCTGCCACGGGGTTTATCAATGGCTGGCCGCCATCCTTCCCTTCTGTTTTAAGTCCCACAAAATCACTGTTACCGTTAAACAAAGGGCTGGCAGCTGTTACCAGCACTTTCGCCTTCAACGCCAGTACAATTGCTTTGGTGATCCGGCCCAACTCTGTTCCTTCTGTTCCTACAATTTTTGCAGGCAGTGCATCGTTGGCAGCCGCTTCATCCAGCAACTGAACCATATAACCGAAGCAACTATCAACATGTTCCCTGGGTATTTGCACCTCTTCAGGCGTACTTCCTACCTGCAGGTTTTCCCTGATGATGGGAATAGGACCGTACATGCGCACCAGGTAAAAATGATAGTACGCTTTCAGGAAAGTAACTTCTGCTTTCCATCTTTCCCTTTCAATGACTTCCATATCCCTGACCTTATCAATATTGGCCAGAAAGATGTTGCAATCGCGCAAGGCGGAAAACAGTTTTATACCCTGGTTTTTGCCCGTCCAGAAACTGCCCAGCGGGTTACCGGTATTTTGATTACCGCGGGCGATGTTCCAAAAATCGGGATCTACATCTCGTATAGGATCCATATACCATACTTCATCACCGGCATTAAATGCGGGGTTATCCCCCATACTGCCATGCCTGGGCATATACCCATAACAGGTGAATAAAAATTTCTCGGCAGTACTGCGTTGGGTAAATGCGTTATCAATGGTTCCCACCTGGTCGGGCACAACATCCAGGTACTTTTTACAGGAACCGGTGACCAGTAACAACATTATTGACAATATGATGGGGCTACTTTTCATGTTAACTATTTTAGAATTACAATGCTACCTGTATGCCTACGTTCAATACTTTTTGTATTGGATAATTTAATCCGTTGCCGGCCATCTCTACATCCCATAATTTATATTTGGTGAAGTTGAACAGGTTGGTACCGTTGGCATACAACCGCACATTTTCGAGATGCATTTTATTAGTGAGCTTTTTATCAAAAGTATATCCAACTTCTACCTGCTTCAGACGCAAAAAGGCGCCACTACGCATAAACCAGGTACTGGTTTGGCTGTTATTTCCGCTTAGTACCGGACTTAACCGGGGCCATAGGGCATACAGGTTCCGGTTCTCCTCCGACCAGTGATCATCGGCATACGCCTTCAATAACTGGTTTTGCAGAATATAGCCGGGTAGCTCATCACTTTTATATCGGTACGACACAAATGGGGCCGTTGCTTTTACATCCATCCAGAAGGAACGGCGGGCGGTTCCCTGGAAAAAAGTAGAAACATCCAGACCTTTGTATTTTGCAGACAGGCCAAAACCATAGGTGATTTCAGGCGTGGTGGGATAACCGATGGGGACCATATCCAGCTTATCTACTACTCCATCGCTGTTCACATCGCGGTATTTAATATCGCCGCCTTTGTAATCGCCGAAGGTTTGCACCGGTGAATTTTTTACTTCCTCATCATCAACGAACAGCCGTTCTGCTATATAGCCCCAGGTTTGTGATATCGGGTGACCGACTCTGTTGAGGTAATACAGATCGTCGCCGTATTGTAAGGATTCATTTTTATCGAGCCGGCTTCGCGCATAGGTAAAATTACCCCGGGCCTGTATGAGGAAGTTCTTTCCAAAATTTTGCAGGTATTCAACAGAGACATCAACCCCATGCCCGGAAGCTTCCCCTATATTGGCTTTTGGCGGATTATCATCCAGGTTCACCTGCAACCCCAATGTATAGGGAATGTAGGTGCGGGGCATCAGGATGTTATAGCGCTTCTCGGTATAATACTCGGCAATGATATCCCATTTCCCAAACAAGCTCAGTTCCATGGCATAATTTGCTTTGCGCGAAGTTTCCCAGGTAATATCCCTGTTCTCGTACCTGCGTATCATAATGCCATTGCGGGTATAACGGCCATCAGTACCAAACGCAGCCAGGTTACCAGCGTTCAAATCCACATCAGAGAGGTAATAGAAGCGATCATCGGCACTACCTATTTCATCATTTCCTACCCAGCCGTAAGTAGCTCTTAACTTTAGCTTGTTGATGGTTGAGATATATTTTTCAAAGAATTTTTCATTGGAAACATACCAGGCCATGCCAACCGATGGGAAGAACCCAAAGCGTTCGCTTTTATAAAACCGTTCAGAACCGTTATAACCAAAATTGAACTCGGCATAATACCTGCTGTCGAAATTATAGGTGGCCCGCCCCGAAACACCCATGTTGCGATACGGCAGCGACTTTTGTAATGTTTTGGTATCGCCTTCCTGTTTACTGCGGGCTGTTACCACCACCAATCCGCTCAATCCATGTTTGTCAATCGTGCGGGTATAATTGGCAGCGCTTTCAAAATAAAAATTAGAGGTTACGGTTTTATCACCACCAACGGGGGCGCCTAAATAATCGGTTCCGCCCTGCGGAACTGCACCTGCGGCCACCTGGTCGGGATTGATCACCGCTAACTGATAGGTATTGGCATATTTATCGTAACCAGTGGCTGTGTAATAAAACGGGTTATAGTTACGCGACACATCAAAATAAGAGGCGCGGTTGATGTTTGTAAATGCCCGCCATGCAAGGCCCGGAGTAACAAATGAAAGGTCCTGCCGTACTTCAAACTGTGCCGACATCAACGATCTGTTGTAATCCTTATATCCAGAAACCATGTCGGCATAAGGATTTACATAATTCCCCTTGTCAAAATTGCCAAACATAATATGGTTCACAAACTGGTGCTCATCATCAACCGGATAATATGCAGGATATAGAACAGGGCTTGTTCGCATCACTTTTCTATACAACCCCGAGCCGCCGTCAATGGGTCCATTATAATCATCGAACGTACCATATAACCGCACCATCACATCGGTAGTGCGGGTTACCTTAAGGCCCACGTTTGATCTCAAACTGTAAGTCTTCAGGTTAATATTACTATTGAAATTATTTCGCTTATCTACTTTTAATATGCCATTATCCTGGTTAAAAGAACCAGCCATAAAATAATTCACGATCTGCCCCCCACCGCTCACACTGAAATTTCCCCTGCGATTGTTTGCTCTGTCCTTAAACAACATTTTCATCCAGTCAACTGCAGGGAACATATTGGGATTTACACCCAGTTGGGTATAATCGATCTTACTTTGTGAATACGGAAGCGGCGCTAAAGCATTTCGTGTTAATACCGATTCCTGGTGCAGTTTCAGGTAGGTAACAGGATCGGCCAGTTTTATGTTTTGAGTTGGCTTTGAAGTAGAGTTTTCAAAGCGGATGGCTATTTTTGCTTTACCCTGCTTGCCCTCTTTGGTGGTTACCAGTATAACACCGTTGGCGCCACGCGCTCCATATAAAGCGCTGGCCGTAGCATCTTTCATAATGGAAAAGCTGGCAATATCATCGGGTTGAATACGGCTCAGGTCGGTATATTCAACGCCATCGATGAGTATCAGCGGCGACGTTTTATAACCAAATGTGGTTACCCCACGGATGAAGAACGAGGCATTGTCCTGCCCCGGTTCCCCTGATGTTTGATAGGCAATAACACCCGCCAAACGCCCGGCCAATGCCGTTGTAAGGTTACTGGAGGGAACTTTTAATTCTGATGGACTGATGGTAGTAACGGAACCAATAATATCACGTTTCTTTTGCTTGCCAAAAGCTACAACCACTACATCATTTAATGAGTTGGCCGCTCGCTTTAATGATATATTTATCACTTCCCTGTTTTTTACAGGAATTTCCTGGTTGTCGAAACCAACCATTGAAAATACCAGCACGGTTTTGTCATCGGGAACCGATAAAAGATATTTACCGTTCAGATCGGTCGTTGTTCCGATATTGGGTTTGCTTTTAACGGAGACTGATACGCCGGGTAATGCACCGGATGAATCGGAAACCGTTCCCCTGATTTCATTAATTTTAATTGTATACGTGGCGGGCTGTTGAGCATAAACGCTATACATGTTGGAGAATAGGCAGCAAAGCGCTGCTATCCACCTGGTTGAGGCGGGGCAAGTTAGTTTCATAATCGTTAGTTTGGCAGCAGTCTTTAAACTATTACCAAATTACATTAACCAACCCTAACCAATACCCCAATATTAGCATTGTATTAAACAATTTTAACACCAACCATTACAACCCGTTTTTTTATTACACTGTCAGCATTCCTACCTAAAACGCGGATGCCCTTTTAGACAAAGTGATCATTTTTAGAAGAATACAGGATTATCTGTAGTTGATCTTATGCAATACCTTATTTATTGAAATCCCGGCCACATAACTATATATAGCAAACAGCATTCTTCGTTTCAATACCCCTGAAATACAGGCCTTTAAAACAATCCATTTACCGGTTTTTATAATCCAGGCTATGCGTCCTATGAAAGTTTTAGTGTGGTTGATCCTGTTCATTTTGCCCTGCAGTTGCTTTGTGGCCTTTTCGCAACAACAACAAATACGATTTGAACACATTGGTTTAAATGATGGACTTTCTCAAAGTAATGTGATCTGCATTTTACAGGACAGCAGGGGCTTTATGTGGTTTGGCACAAAGGATGGAATTAATTCTTACGACGGATACCGGTTTACCGTATATAAAAACAATGCGACCGACACCAACAGCCTCAGCCATAATTTTATCAAAAGCATCGCCGAGGATGATAAAGGTAACCTTTGGATAGGGACCTACGGCGGCGGTGTAGACCGGCTCGATAAAAACAGAAAAAAATTTACCCATTACAAACATCAGGCAAACAACGCCAACAGCATCGGGGATAATTTCATCAATGCATTGCAGTTCGACGGGGATGGTAATTTGTGGATCGGCACGCAAACCGGCGGCCTGAACAAGCTAAACCCAAAAACCAACCAGGTTACTAAATATGTATTCAATAAAAACGATCCGCACAGTGTAAGCGATAATTTTATTACAAGCATTTATGAAGATAGCCGCAACCGCTTGTGGGTGGGCACCCTGCGGGGTGGGTTAAATTATTTTGATAAAACCACCGGCGCTTTTACCCGGTTCGGGTATAATCCCAAAGACAGCACTTCTTTATCGAGCAATACGGTTTGTAGGCTTTTTGAAGATAGTGAGCGCCGTTTATGGATTGGTACCCTGGGCGGCGGGTTGTCATTGATGCAAAGCGACCACACCACATTTCGCAACTTCAAAAACAATCCTGCCAACAACAACAGCTTGCCCATTAACGTAGTATTTGCACTTGCAGAAGATGATGCGCGCAATATTTGGGTTGGAACAGAGAATGGCGGGCTGGGTATCCTTAACCCCAATACAGGCATCTTCACCAACTATACCCAGGACGATATCGATGACCGTACCCTTACCAATAATTCCATTTATTCAGTTTATAAAGACAGGCAGGGCAATATGTGGGTGGGTACCTACAATGGCGGCATTAATTTATACAGTAAAGGATTTAATAAATTCGCGCATTTCAGGCACAGCAGTTTGCCCAATAGCCTTAGCCATAACAAATTGCTTGGCATATGTGAAGGAACAGATGGTAATGTGTGGTTGGGAACCGATGGCGGTGGATTGAACCGCTTTAACCCGCACACCAAACAGATCAAACGGTATACGCATCAAAAAGGAAATGCCAACAGCATTTGCGGTGATGTAATTATCAGTCTGTATGGTGACAAGGATTACAATATCTGGATGGGCACGTATGGGGAAGGAATAACCGTGTACAACACGAAGAAGAATTCCTATAAACATTTGAAGCATGAACCAGCCGCCAACAGCCTCTGCGGAAATAATGTATGCGCCATTTTACAGGATACAGATAAAGACATGTGGATTGGCACCTATGGAACCGGAATAGATAAATACAATATTAAAACCGGTACTTTCACCAACTATCGATACGACAGCACGAATAAGAACAGTCTCAGCAATGATCGCATAATAGACATCCTGCAGGATAGCAGGGGTTATATCTGGATCGGTACGTTTGAAGGTGGTATTAACCGGATAGATAAGAAGACGGGCATCTTTACCCGTTTTATGCACAATGATCAAAACAACAGCGTGAGCAGTGATCAAATCACGCACATCTATGAAGATAAGCAGCAGCACATCTGGATCGGTACGCATTTCGGCCTGAACTGTTACAATACAGTCACCAACCGGTTCACGGTGTATACCATGCTCGATGGATTGCCTGGCAATATTATTTATGGAATAACCGAAGACGGCAAAGGCAACTTATGGCTCAGCACCAATAATGGGATCTGCCGGTTTAACCCGGCTACAAAAGCCTGTAAAAAGTTTTCTGTTGCCGATGGATTGCAATCAAATGAATTCACAGGAAAGTCTGCGCTGAAAAGCCGTTCGGGTTATATGTATTATGGCGGGGTAAATGGTTTTAATGAATTCTTCCCCGACAGTATTCAACCGGAAGTATTTGAAACACCGGTGATCTTTACCAGTTTCCAGATCTTTAATAAAGAAGTGCCCATAGCAGATCAAAACAATCCGCATTCACCGCTTACCCAATCCATCAGTGAAACAAAAAAAATCGTACTGCCTTACAACAGCTCAGTGATCTCATTCGATTTTGTTTCCCTGAATTATACCAGCAAAGAGAAAAAAAAATATGCTTACCGGTTAAAAGGTTTCGATAAAGACTGGAACTACATAGGCACCCGGCGTTCAGCCACCTACACCAACCTGGATCCGGGAAAGTATGTGCTGGAAGTAAAGGGACTGAATAGTGAAGGCGAATGGAACGCACAAGCAACCTCCATTCAGCTTATTATTTTACCACCATACTGGAAAACCCTGTGGTTTAGATTGATAATCGGCATCACCGCTGTAGCAGTCATTCTATTTTTTATCCGCTATCGGGTTCGCCGGATTGAAGCACACAACGCGGTGCTGGAAGTACTGGTACAGGAACGCACCTACCAGCTGGCACAATCCATTGACGAGGAACGCAGTGCGCGGGAAGACGCAGAGCGGGCCCGTGCCGAGGCTGAACAGGCCACCCGGGCCAAGAGCGTTTTCCTGGCAACGATGAGCCATGAAATACGTACACCCATGAACGGGGTCATTGGCATGGCAGCCCTGCTTGGCCAAACCACCCTCAACGAAGAACAGCGCTCTTATACCGAAACCATTCAAACCTGTGGCGAGAACCTGCTCACGGTGATCAATGATATCCTTGATTTCTCCAAGATCGAGTCCGGTAAAATGGAGCTTGAAGAAAAAGAATTTGAACTGCGCACCTGTATCGAGGAAGTGCTCGACATGTTTGCACCCAAGGCTGCGCAAATAGGTCTCGACCTGGTGTACCAGATCGAATGCAATGTTCCGTACCGCATAACCGGCGACAGCACCCGGTTGAAGCAGATATTGATCAACCTGGTAGGTAATGCCATTAAATTCACCCATACAGGCGAAGTATTTGTGCGGGTGTACCTGATGAAGTTCCATAAAGACAATACCGTACAGTTAGGATTTGAGGTGCGGGATACAGGTATTGGTATACCGGAAGATAAGCTCGAACGCTTGTTCAAAGCCTTCTCACAGGTTGACTCATCTACTACCCGCAAATACGGCGGCACCGGCTTAGGCCTTGTTATTTGCGAAAAGCTCATCCGGTTGATGGGTGGTTATATTGAAGTAGAAAGTAAATCAGGCAGAGGTTCTGTTTTTGCCTTTGCTATTATCACCAAATCTGCCAGTCTGGAAATCCCTGATGAAGCCTTTGTTAATATAGCTGATATAGCCGGCAAACGTATATTGGTAATAGATGACAATGCCACTAACAGAAAGATACTTAAAATTCAATTGGAAGAATGGAAGCTGCAACCCGCCCTGGCAGCATCGGGCAGGCAGGCGTTGGAGATGCTGGCCAGCGGTCAGGAGTTTGACCTGGTGCTAACCGATATGCATATGCCTGAAATGTCGGGTATCGAATTGGCCGGACAAATTCGCAACGATTATCCCAAGCTTCCTTTGATACTGCTGAGTTCTGTGGGTGATGACCTGAGCAAAGAGCACCGCGACCTGTTCAGCTTTGTATTGACAAAACCTATCAAACAACAGGCATTATGCAAATACATCCTGAGCTGCTTTAGCAATGCACCGAGTGTGGTGGTGGAAAAAGAAACGCCTAACCAGCATGTACTACAGGCCGGGTTTGCCGAACAATATCCCTTGCAACTATTACTGGCAGAAGACAATCCTTTTAACCAGGCGGTGGCCACGGCTATTTTGGGTAAACTGGGCTACCAGTTCGATATGGCCGAAAACGGCGAAGAGGTGTTACACAAGATGCAGCAAAAAGCTTATGATGTGATATTGATGGATGTTCAAATGCCGGAAATGGATGGATTGGAAGCCACACGCATCATCAGGGAAACATATACAGCGCAACCGCCTGTTATCATTGCCATGACCGCCAATGCGATGCAGGAAGACAAAGAAGAATGCCTGCGCGCCGGTATGAATGATTATTTAAGCAAACCGGTAAATCCTGAAGACCTGGTTATAATACTGAAAAAATGGGCTTCTCGTAGCATGCAGGTAATGCAAGACCGGGCTTAATACAGGTCAATGGTGAATGGTCAATAGCTGCCGGGTAATCAGGCAGTCTGCCATTGATTTTGAAGCTCAAAAATTCACGATTCACCATTCACCATTGACGATGAAAATATAAAGGGCCATCCCATCCCGGCTAAGCCGAGCCGGAACGACCCTTATACCCCTCCGGGCTACTAATCATTTTAGACCTGGGAGGAGTCTTTTTTTACTAAGGACAAGGCATGAACGAATAGGATAACCGGTCTACAGGTCTATGTGGGTATTCCGGTCAAGGTTTTTTTTTACCCCTCTTGTCGTTACCGAAGTGCTGTGTGTGCGCCAGCAAAAAAATCGTCTTGTAATCTACATCCAGCAGATCACTGATCTTGTATAACTCAGCTAACGTAAATTGATCAACGTGTGAAATTAATCGTGTCATTCGGTTATTGTTAGTACCCAGGTCGTGAGCCATAATTGTCTTAGGAACATGGGTAAAGATTTCCTTGAATTCGGATATGTGTCTTCCTTCAATTAAAATCTTTACCGCTTTATATCGTGGATCTCTTTCCATTCACCAAAGAAAAAAAAACAAATCAATTGAAATTGCACAAAGGATGGTTTGTACTTTCTTTGTTATAACATGAACTATTTTATGTTGTTGTTATAACTATTTTAATTACGATTGGTACAGTGATCCTCCACGTTGCATCTGTTACTAACCCCGCTCAGCATCTGCATTTTATCAAAATCATCCCCTGCCTGCACAAGTAAAACCAGAAAGCAGATTACTAAAATGATAAAGTTATCCACTAAACTTATTAGTACAAATATACTAAATATCTTAGTATTTTTGTACTACAACCAAACAAATAATTATGGGTTTTCCGTCTCCGGCAAAAGATTACCAGGAGGAGGTGATTGATTTGTCGCAATACCTGGTTCAGCATCCCACCGCCACCTTTTATTTCCGTGTTTCGGGCGATAGTATGATCAACGCCTGTATGCCCCATGGCTCCCTGCTGGTGGTAGACCGGTCGTTAAAACCCGCCAGCGGCATGATCGTGCTGGCGATCGTAAACGGCGAATTTACCGTGCGCCGCATTGTGCAAACCAGTAGATCCCTGGTGCTGCATCCTGAAAATCAGGCCTACAAACCATTGGTAGTCACTGAAGAAATGAATATGCAGGTGTGGGGCGTTGTAACCGCCGTGGTTGTCAAGTATAAATATGAAAAAAATGATCGCGTTGGTTGATTGTAATAACTTTTATGCATCGTGCGAACGGCTTTTTCAGCCCCGGCTGCAAAACAAACCGATCGTGGTTTTAAGCAATAACGATGGCTGTGTGATTGCGCGGTCAAACGAAGCAAAGGAACTGGGCATTGAGATGGGGGCGCCCTCCTTTCTCATAGAATCGCTGTTGCGGCAACACAACGTATCAGTTTTTTCTTCCAACTATACGCTGTATGGCGATCTGAGTGACCGGGTCATGATAACCCTGTCGCAGTTTGCCGATCAACTGGAAGTGTACTCCATCGATGAAGCGTTTTTAAATCTCAGTGCTTTTCGCCACCATCATTTAACCGACTATGCCCATACCATTCGCAACACGGTGATGCAGCACGTAGGCATTCCTGTTTCCATTGGCATTGCACCTTCCAAAACACTGGCCAAAATAGCCAACCGGCTGGTTAAAAAAAGGAATGCGACACTGGGCGTATATTGTATTGACTCTGTGGAGAAAATGCAATTCGCTTTACAAAATACACCGGTAAAGGACATTTGGGGTATCGGAAGCCAGTATACGAAACTACTCACCCGCAACGGATTTATTACGGCCTGGGATGTTACCAGGGCTCCGGAGGAATGGATACGAAAGAATTTATCGGTAGTTGGTCAGCGCATGTTTACCGAGTTAAAGGGAACCTCATGCATTGCCTTTGAAGAGATGCCGCCCAAAAAGAAAATGGTTTGTGTGGCGCGTGGATTCGGCAAAGTGCTGAGTGAAAAACATGAGGTGATGGAAGCGCTGGCCAATTTTACCGCTATGGTAGCGGCTAAGCTGCGCAGTGAGCAGCTGGTTACCAATACCATTCAGATATTTGTGCAAACAAATGCCCACCGCAGTCACGAGCCGCAATATTACCGGTCGATTACCATTCAACTGCCTGAAGCAACCAATAGCACCAATGAACTGATCCGTCATGCGCGGCAGGGTCTTGAAACCATTTACCGGCCTGGTTACAACTATAATAAGACCGGTTGTACTGCCATGGAATTGGTGCCATCGGCTGAAGTACAATATAATATCTTTGATAGTGAAAACAGGTCGCGGAATTCGCAGCTGATGAAAGTGGTGGACATTGTGAACAGATCATTTGGAAAAGATGCCGTACGGTTTGCGCTGCAGGGATTTGGTACGCGGTGGAAGTTGCGCCAGTTAAAATTGTCGCCCTGTTACACAACCCGCATCGATGAGGTGCTGACCATAAAAATCTGAGCTATGCACAATCCGTTTGTTTTGCTGACAACCCGGTTGCTTGAATCGCTCATTAAAGCGGGTAATACTTTTTTTGTACGCCAAACATACAAACGCGGCAAAAATGAACTGGACCCACTTAATAAAGCCGCCTTTTTATTTACCCACTATACTGACTACAGCCGGGCAAAAACCCATTACGATACGCTCGACAACGATCCCAATAAATTTTTATATAATATAAATGAAGCGGAACATTATGAAAAACTATTCGTTGCTGCCAGCCAGCCCGAAGGTTTTCATATATACAGTCCATTAGTGCAACAGCCATGGAAGCCAACACCGGCCATTGCAGCGAAGATCCGCACCTATATCAATCACAAAATGAATTGGACACCAGGCCGCAACGATGCCGTGAAGGCTGATCTTTTTGTTCAGTTTGGCGAACTTTTTATTACCTTAAAGTTTGGGATTCACGAGGTAAAATTACCGCTTGCGGACATTGAAAATTTTTGATGCATGTGTTACGATATATCTTTTTCATCGAACATTCAAATAATAACCGATTACCTGCCCGACCTGGTGGTTGATCCGCAGCTCAATTTTGATTTTGATATGGCCATTCATGTAATGGCGCAGGCTTACCGGAAATATCCTGTTATAATTAATGATGATGGTGTTCACAAATTAATGCCGTTTGAATGGGGTGTGATCGCGGATTATATGAATACCCCCGAGAAAGTAAAACAGAGCCGCCAGTACATGTGCAATGCACAAAGTGAAAAGATTATCAATGATAAGAAATCGTTCTGGAGAAGGATCCGTGCAAAAAGATGCCTTATTCCGGTAACCGGAATTTATGAACACCGCGAAATAAAAGGCTGGAAAAATAAAGTACCTTATTTAATAAGGTTAAAAGAAAGACCCATGTTCTGCATCCCCGGTTTGTATCACTACTCGCCCATTCCCGATGTTGAGACCGGTGAAATAAAAGGCACTTTCACACTTATTACCCGCGCCGCCAATTCCATCATGCGCCAGATACATAATGGCGGACCCAATGTATTCCGCATGCCGATGTTCCTGCCTAAAGAACTGGAATTGAAATGGCTGCAACCCGGTTTAACCGATGAAGAAATACAAGAGATACTTGATTATGAAATGCCTTCCGAACAATTAGATTACTGGACCGTATTCACCATTCGTTCTACCAAACCCCGCCCTGATAATCAGGAAAAAACAGCTCCGTATACATGGCCAAATCTGCCGCCACTGGGCGTTGATGAAAGTACGGAGCAAAAAAACCTATTCTCATAGTAAAACTACTGCAAGGCGTCTTTAAAACAATAATATAAAAAATTGGCCGTTCTTTAGTTCTCACTACGGGGATTGAAGTAAGTGCTTTGTGATTAAACCAGCAACCGAAAAGAGAGTACCAGATCATATATATACGAGTTAACACCGGCCTGTCAGGGGAACAGCGCGGAATACAACGGCTCATGAAGTATAAGTACATTCGATTGCACATGCCGTATTTTCCGTTCCCACCTTAAGGCATTCCGCATCAGTTATTCGTAGTTATAACCATAGGAAAAACACGAAGCGAACAAAGAGATTTTTACTGTTTATAATTGGCATTTGCTGAATAACAAAATTTTTTATATTTTTTCGAGGTATATAACTTAACTGTTATTAAAATAATCCTGTTAATCCCATGAAACTCAACCAGATTGTATTTAGCAGCCTGCTGATTTTCGCCAGCAGCTCTGCAGCGAACTCACAAACCATTACTACTGTTGCCGGCGTTATAGGTTCCCCAGGATATGGGGGCGATGCCGGAAAGGCCTCAGATGCCAGATTTAATAACCCAAGAGCAGTAGCTACCGACAACGATGGTAACCTGTACATTGCGGATATGCGAAACCACGTGATCCGGAAAGTGAATCCAAACGGTATCATTAACACGGTTGCCGGTAATGGAACAGCAGGTAATTCCGGTGTCGGCGGGCCCGCCACCGCAGGCCAGTTAGCTCAGCCAACTGGTATGACCATCGACAATGAGGGTAACATCTACATTGCCGATTACAACAGTTCTGTCATTAAAAAAGTTACCACCTCCGGTATCATGACCATCTTCGCCGGAAACGGTACAGAAGGTTTCAGTGGCGATGGCGGCCCGGCTTCACAAGCCAAGCTGTATCGCCCCACTGCCGTTGCAGTTGATAAAGAAGGCAGCCTGTACATTTCAGATGCTTCCAACAAAGTAATCAGAAAAGTAACCAAAGCAGGTGTCATCACCACTATAGCAGGTGTACCCGGAAGAGCTGGTTACGCAGGCGATGGCGGCCCTGCCACCAAAGCACTGTTAACCCAACCTGCCGGTATAGCTGTAGATTATTCAGGCAACGTTTACATTGCTGATCCTTCCAACTCGGTAATACGTAAAGTAAATGCCTCCGGTATCATTACCACCTTTGCCGGAACCGGAGTTGCAGGTTACACCGGCGATAACGGCCCTGCAAACAAAGCACAGTTCCAAATCGGTTCACCACAAGGTTTAGCGGTTGACCCGGCCGGTAATGTATACGCATCAGATTATCAAAACCACGCCATCAGAAAGATCAATAACAAAGGCATTATCACTACCATCGCAGGTACAGGTGCACCTGATTATGCTGGTGACGGCGGTCCTGCTATCCTGGCTAAAATATGGTACCCTATCGGTATTGCTACCGATATCGGCGGTAACGTATTTATCACTGATAGCTATAACAACACCATCCGTGAAATCGTTTCTTCCTGTACAGCTCCCATGCCTTCGTTCGATCTGCAACCAGTTAGCAAAACTGTTTGTAAAGGTGGCAGCGCTACATTTACAATCACTGCTAATAATGCTGATAACTATCAGTGGCAATTAATGCAGGCGAGTGGCGATTGGAGCGATGTAACAGACGGAGCTAATTACTCTGGCGCTACTACCAATACACTTACAGTGACTGGAGTTGCCGCTACTTTGAATAATGCCCGGTACCGTTGCATGGCAAATAACGCCTGCCGCACCCTGTTCTCAAACAATGCCACATTAACTGTTACCGGCGGCTCCAATCCAACACTGGCTATTGCGCCTGCGTTGAATGGTATGTGTACCGGTTTACCTGCTACGTTCACCGTGAAGGTTGCTAATGGTGGTACTGCTCCGACTTACAAATGGATCGTTAATGGCAATGACGCCGGTAGCACCAGCCCTACTTACTCCAACCCCGCTATCGTGAACGGAGATAAAGTAAGCTGCGTATTAACCAGTGCTGCAGGTTGTGCAGGTGCGGAGATCGCTTCAAACATAATTGAAGTGAAGATGGGAACTGCTCCTGAAGTAAGAACAAACACAGAAATAAAGATCTTCGAAGGTTTCAGTGCTAAATTAACAGCTACCAGCAGCGACCAGATCGCTGGCTATTCATGGACACCCACTACCGGTGTAACTGCAGCTAATACCGCCAACCCGGTTGTTAAACCAGCTAAAACCACTACTTATAAAGTAACGGGAACAACTGCCGCTGGTTGTGCAGCAACAGCAGAAGTTACTGTAACTGTTATTAAGAAGATCGCCATGTCAAAAACATTATCACCAAATGGTGATGGTATGAATGATGTGTTCCGTATCCCTGCAGTTGATCCTGCTTTCACCATGGGAACTTTCTCAGTTCTTGATGGAACCGGAAAAGTTGTTTTCCAGACAACCGATATCAACAAAGCCTGGGATGGAACTTCCAAAGGTGCTAAACTGCCATCAGGTACGTATAGCTACTCAATTACAGGAACCCTGCAAACAGGAAAGATCAATGTAAAAGGAACTCTTCAATTAGTTCGATAATATACCAGCGAAATATATAATAAAAAAAGGTGGACCGGTTGATCCACCTTTTTTTATGTTTATAACTTAACCACTTTCACTACATAGGTTTTGCCACGAACCTTTACCTGCAACAGGTATATGCCCGGCGCCAGATTCTCGCCAAAACGCAGTACGTTCGCTCCCCGGCCCTGCTGCAATGGTTTGCCCGACAGATCGAACAGAGCATATTCAAATTCACCCAGCACAATTAATATAAACTGGTAACGCGAAGGGTTCGGAAGTACATGCGGTTTCAATACCCAGTCTTTATCACCCGGCCCCGTTACTTTATCAGGCTGAATGAGGGTAATGGACATCGTATCCGACTCATTCAATGAATCCATAACATATACGGTGTAATTGCCGGCTACCAGGTTATTAAAAGTAAAAGGCGATGATTGCGGCGTGAATGTACCACTGCTATCCAGCTTTAACCGGTAAGGCGGTGTACCGTTGCTAAAACTGGCTGTAATATGGCCATCGTTACCACCATAATAACTCACATCCTGCTTCGTTAGCTCCAGTACGGGTTTTGGATTGGGAATTTCGCCTTCCAGACTTATATAATCATACATAAAATGATTCACCCACGATTGCGTAGACGCCATCACCAGGGTGATCACATTATCGCCCACTTTTAATTTACTATACGGTATGCTGACCGTTTTAACAGAATACTTTGCGTAATTGGTTTGCCGTAAAAAAGCATTACCCCCCGAAATATCAGGATAGAAATTGGTAAACAACTTGCTTTCATCGTTTACATACAGGAACTGGTTCGCATGGTCGGCACTGGCATAGGCAATGGTGAGTGTGGCATTACCAGTGGCCGGAATGGTGTTGGGCAGCGTAAAATGGATCCGCCATTTCCAGGGCGTACGTGTACTGTCTGTTTCCGGATAAGATGTATGTGCATAACAAAGAACGGAATCCCAGTTTTTAGCGGTAACCTGGTATTCAATGGGATTGGGAAATGTTGCCCTGAACTTATTCTGCACATGTCCTTCACAGTAATCAAAATCACCCAGACGGTACTCATCGGCTTTCCGGTTGGGCACGCCTATCTCCCACAATAATTTTCCCTTGTTGCGGGAAATGTTCCAGGTTTGATTGCCAACGTCGGTTACTCCACCCGCCGTAACCACTACATTTTGCAATTGGTACTCGCCCACCTCACCATCGGTGTAACCGAAAAAAGTATATGTGCCCGGCCTGATGTTGGGAATGCTGAAATGGCCGGCAGAATCGGTTTTCACCCAGTAATGATAGGTTTTACATTCGAACTGCCATTGGCCTTCTTCGTTCGTTATTTGAGTAACGCCTACCCAGGCGTTTTGTCCTTTCACTGCCGGCTTAAAGGGATCATTAATACTAAACTTTCCGGAAACCGTTCCCCGTCCGTCGGCCTGTGGATATTCAGGATGTTGCAACCACGAATAGGGCCATTGTGCTTTTTCTGCAGCGGCTCTTTGCCTGGCATCTACCCAGTTGGAATCACCCGTTGCTTTATCAGAAAAATAGATCAGGTAAGGACCATACATTTTACGCCAGTGCTCGCCCTGCGGCACATTGATGCCGCCGGTATTGTAATGCACCCCGTTCATACAAACATGAATGATGCCGGCAGCTGCATTTAAATCGTGATAAGTAGGGCCTTCGCTAAAATACTCATGGCTGCCAAATACCATCCAGGTACCGATATTATTTACATCACTGGCATGCCCGTAAGCCGGCGCTTCCCATAAAGGGGTGCTGTATTCGTATTTACCATCGTACTTACCGGCACGAACGCCTGTATTCAGTTTGATGATCTCGGTAATTCCGGTGGGGGAAGCATTGGCAAAATCGTACAAAGAAGGCATTTGCCAGTGTTTGATGCTATCTACATATATTTTTTCGCACAGGTAATTGGTAGCATCTTTGGGCGCTATCCATAATACCTGGCGCCAGGAACCCAGATCGAAGGCGGGGTAAGCAGGCTGATGCTCCAGCACCGAATAGGTATACAACCCTTTATCGCCCTTCTTCAGCACATAATGAATATCGGCATCACAGGGCGTCACATGCCCGGCAGAAGGCGTATAAGGCCTTTTAAACGACACTTCAACAATGTCGGCGGTATCCTGTAAAACGGATAAGCTCATCGCAAACATGGTCTCAAAGCCATACGAAGTGGTAAAGTCGTAGTATGCGTATTTTTTATTCCCTGAGGTAGCGATGGTTTCCACCCCGTTTACTTTTAAAGAAATGATATTGCTGGTGTTCTTATCGATGGTGGCGAAAATAATTCCGTTGTCCAGGGTAATGTAATCGGAATATTCCCGCATCATACTGTTGGGATTTTGCGGAATGGTAGCCACCGTATTGGTTCCATTATAGGTAATGCTGAGCGTTTTACCGGCAGGGCAGGTTAGTCGCCCATCGGCTACCAACCCATTCAACTGGGCGGTTTTGTCACCGGCTATCTGTAATAATCCAATACCACTGATGAAGATGCTGCCACCTGCCCCTATGTTCAGGTTACGGGCAATGCGTACGGTACCGCCGGTAATATGCAGTTGGGCGCTTAAGCCTGCGCCATTGGCCAGGTTCAGGTCCATATTACTGCCGCCGCCGCCGGCATTCAATGAGCCTCCCGAAACAATTACTGAGGCGCTGCCGCCCGTGCCGGTTGCTATGTACATCCCATTTTTGGTAGATAAAGCGCCACCGGTAATGGTTACATCGGCACGGGCGCTTCGGCCGATGTAAGCGATGTTACGGATATTAAAATCAGCGGGGGCATTTATGACAACGGTGCCGTTCAGCGAATCGTTTCCGTTGGTATATAAGCCCCCTTTCACGGTGAAGTTGCCACCGGCCAGGGTATTCAGTTTGGCCGGGCGGTAATTTACATTACTTGAATTGCCTCCGGTATGAATACAACTATAGGGATTACCGGCCCCGATCATTAAGGTGGTGGAAGTAAGCGCAGAATAATTAATTGTAGTGTCACTCCAGTTATACTTTGAAAAATAGTTTGTGCTCGTATTTCCCACCCAGGAAATGGTTTGGGCAAGGGCAAGAACGGGCAACAATAAATAACAGGAAACAAGGGGAAAGGCGCGCAGCAGTCGGCACCGCCTCAAAGGGGTGCGTTGCGTTTCTGGCATAGCAATCGTTTTAATGGTTTAATTAAAATATATAGATGATATGTAAGACGGAGAAGCTAATGGCAATAAAAGCCCGGAGATGATTTGGCGATCATACAGCAGCGTTTGGTTAGGAATACATAAACATATCGAACATCTTGTCGTGATCCATCCTGCGGTATCCTGCAGGTTGAAACCACAAAAAACAAATAACAGGATCCAATTAGAACTGCAAGCCCTCTTAGTGGGTTTCGTTTTTGGCATTTGGCATTTTAGATTTAGCCTTACATCTCCGTGAAAATCAATATACATTCAAAGCATTCTTATTTACGATCAAGTTCCACTGGAAAAAGTGACCGGGTACTTGCATTATTAAAAAATCATGTTAATCTTTGTATTAGATATTTCACTCAAGTATTCGTACCCAATCTCCTACTAAAGGCCCACATACTACAAAACACATTCCTTCAAGCAAACGTCTTTACTGTAAATTCTTATTTACAGACCTGATTCCTCCTATAACTCCAATCTCCATTGAGAAAGTCCATAAATTTCCAATGCCTGTGGTCGTAATAACAACTTGCTTCACCCTTACAAACCACAAGTATGATACAATTGTACCCTGTATTCACAAAAGGAATGGGATTGCTTGCAATCAAAAGAATAACATTATTAATTGTAACAATAATATACAGCGCTGTTGCTGTGTCGCAAACGTTAAACTTCAATAACCCTACTATAGTGTCGGGTACCGCTCAACAGCCAGGATGCGTTTATCGTTTTTCAGCAGTAACAGGAAGTGGTCTTATAGATGCGTTGGTAAAGATTGATAGTCTGGTTGGCGTATCACTAAGTGACATAGACGCTACTCCTTCAGGCGCTTCTACCACAGCGTTTCAACCACAATTGAGTTCTTTAGGCGGTGTGGGTTATCATTACGCAGTGTTTACGATCACTTTTGTAAACACAACATCTACCACCCCTTCGCCTGTCTTTAATTTCAGCAGTGTGTTCATGGGAATTGACGGCAGCAACCAGATAACCGAGTTCAATGCCATTACGGTTGACAACCCCAGCTGGCAATATGTAAGCAGCACGCCGAAAGTTGCCGTAACACAGGAAGGCAACAGGGTGTGGGGTACGGCCACAAGCTCCAGTCCTGCCGGCGGGGCGGGCATCGACGAAAACGACTCTACCCAGATGTTCAGGGTTAGTACGCCATCTACATCCAGCGTAACAATGCGGGTAGGATATTATCAGCATCAGAATGGATGGAGCGGAAACGACCTGTTCAGCCTGAACATGAGGGGCAGTGATTTGGCGCCCATTATTTTACCGGCAAACTTATTAAGTTTCACCGCTCAACTGTTAAATGACAAAGTATGGCTCGCCTGGAGCACCAGCCAGGAAGTAAATGTCAGTCATTACAGTATTGAAAGAAGCTACGATAACAAAGTATTTGAACAGGCAGCGCTGATTTTCACGGCAGATTATTCTTCCGCTGTAAACAACTATTCATACAAAGACCCCATTAAAAATGTAACGGGATCTGTGATCTACTACCGGCTGAAAATGGTTGACAAAGATGGCAAATACAAATATTCAGAAGTAAGGACCATTCGCATAGGAGCTGCCAATGAAAGCGCAAAAATAACAACTTATCCCAATCCGGTAGTGAACGAATTGCATATTTCCCTTCCACAAGCATGGCAAAACCAAAGCGTTAACGGTCAGTTGCTGAATACCGGGGGGCGTATTATAAAAACATTCATTATACAACAAGCTGTAACAATAATGATGTCTGATGTACCGGTAGGTACTTATTACCTGAAAATGGTGAACGGAAATGAGATCAGCACACAAGCAATCGTAAAAACAAATAATTAAAGATAGTTTTTAAGGGTACGATCAATAACGCCGTTCTGTTTCTACAGAATGGCTTTTTTATTTTTGATCATGCCATCTTCGTAATTTGTGGCCAAAAAACTACATGAACCAACAACTATTCGACCGGCAGGTTTATATACAACGGCGGAAGCAATTACAATCAAAATTGACCAACGGGTTGGTGTTATTGCTGGGCAATGAAAACAGCAGCATGAATTATAAAGATAACTGCTTCCCGTTTAGGCAGGATAGCACATTTTTATATTATATCGGCATTGACCAGCCCGGACTGGCAGCCATCATTGACCTGGATGAAAATAAAGAAATACTGTTTGGTGAGAATGCAAGTATTGATGATATTATCTGGACGGGCCCCCAACCCCTGGTACAGGAACTGGCTGAGTCAGTAGGTATCGGCGCAAGCGATAACAGCGCGAAACTGGCTACCCTTTTGGCGGCAGCCCGCAAAACACAACGCCCCATACATATATTACCGCCGTACCGGCCGGAAAATAAAATAAAACTGTCAACCTGGTTAGATACGCCCATAGCGCAATTGCCTCAATTTATCTCAGAAACGTTGATCCGTGCGGTTATAGCGCAACGTGAAATAAAAGAAGACCGTGAAATACTGGAGATGGACAAAGCCGTTTCCATTTCTGTTGATATGCACCTGGCAGCCATACAAAATGCCAGACCCGGCATGAAAGAATATGAACTGGCAGCGCAGGTAGAAGCCATCGCCCTGGCCAACGACGGCCGTCTCTCCTATCCTACTATTCTTACCATAAACGGACAAACCCTGCACAATCATTATCACGGCAATACCATACAGGATGGACAAATGGTGCTGGTTGATGCCGGTGCAGAAACCAACATGCATTATGCCGGCGATCTTACCCGTACATTTCCGGCAGGCAAACAATTTACCACCCGTCAACGCGAATTATATACCGTTGTGTTACATGCGCTGGATCACGCCGTTTCGTTACTTCGTCCAGGTATACAGTACAAAGAGGTACATACACAAGCCTGTATTAAGCTGGCGGAAGGATTAACTGCGGTAGGATTAATGAAAGGGGATGCAACTGCTGCCGTAGCAGCAGGCGCTCATACCATGTTCTTTCAATGCGGGCTGGGTCATATGATCGGCCTGGATGTGCATGATATGGAAGACCTGGGCGAACCGCTTGTTGGCTATGATGACCAGTTGAAAAAAAGTACGGAGTTTGGTTGGAAATCGCTTCGTTTGGGCAAGGCGCTAAAAGCGGGTTTTACGCTTACCGTTGAACCGGGCATTTATATTATTCCCGAACTCATTGACCGTTGGAAGGCGGAACAAAAACATACCTCCTTCATTAATTATGAGTTGTTGAACGATTACCGGAATTTTGGTGGCATACGCATTGAAGACAATTTTGCGATCACTGACAACGGAAGCCAGACGCTGGGTAAGTCATTGCCTAAGTCGCTGGAGGAAATTGAAGCTATGCGGAAGGGGCGGAATTAAATGTGATAATTTTTGTATAATTACTACTCAACCCTGAATTCACCAATGAAATTATTACACCTGATTGCTTTTTGTTGTTGTTTGTATTTACCAACCCTTGCCCAGACTAAACTCCAGGGTCAGCTTTTTTTAAAAGATAAATGCGGGCAGATCCATCTATCGCTTTCGCCCAAACGTGTAACGTCAAAAGAGAAGATCCCGCCTTATTTCGCCGGTTTTGAAGTCGTGGACTTCAGACTGGACACCTCCAGATTGGGATTCTGGGCAACAGATAAAGGCCGTAGGGAATACGTTTTTCAAAGTACAGCAAGCCAAACTATTTCATCATTTTTAGATAACTATACTGATCCGGCCGGCACCAGGGCGTTTCTTATTGTCATAAAAAAATTATGGATACATGACGCAAAGGATACTATAGTTAAACCCCGTGAGCCCCGGCAGTTTGGTAGAATTGAATTTCGCGGCGAAGCATTTCTTAAAACCAATCAAGGTTATCAGCCCTTTACCTACCTGGATACGGTTATTACTTCGCCCAATAGCGCCAGAGACATAGCTATATTCAGATTACCGGACCTATTCTTCAATTTCATAAATAAGATTGCTGCTGTGAACGAAGAATCCGTATTAAAAAGAAAGGTGTCCTACTCATTCCACCTTCTGGATTCTCTTAATAAAGAAAGGTTTCACTATCCTATGGATACAGCCCTGGTATTAAAAAAAGGCGTGTATGCCAACGTAGATGAATTCAGGAACAACCAGCCATCTATCTTTAATTATGACATTCAACCCGACGAGAATGGGTTTAGTCAATTATATCTTAAAGACGAAACAGGCAAACCCTATTTTTCCCGAAAGATGTGGGGTTATTGCGATGGAGAACAATGTTATGCCATGATGGATGGGAACCTGTTTCCTGTTCTTTCCATAAATCATGCATTTTATGTTTTTGGATCAAAAGAGTATAAGATTAAAACGAAAATAATGCCGGTATTGCTAATTGTTCCTCCACTGGTGGTGATGGGCGCAATGCCGATCAGCGAAACAGCTACCCGGAAGTTGCATTTTTTCAGCCTTGATCCTTATACAGGTAAAATAAATTAAAAACGGAAAAGTTACCTTTATAAAAGACAAACAGCCGTTATGAGCACCAAGCGCATCCCCCTGTCGGTTTCTTCCACCATAGGCAAGGTAACTGCCGAATATAATGTACCGGCTAAAGCTACCTGCCTGTTAACACTGGCACATGGCGCCGGCGCCGGAATGGACCATGCATTTATGATAAAGCTGGTAGAGTCCCTGTCAGCAGCCGGCATTGGCACCTTTCGTTTCAATTTTCCATTTGCTGAAAACAAAAAAGGCAGACCCGATACGCCGGCTGTGGCCCATCAAACCATTGAAGCAGCCATTCACAAAGCCGGGGATCTATTTCCCGACTTGCCGCTGTTCGTTTCGGGCAAATCGTTTGGTGGCCGCATGAGCTCCCAATATTTGTCTACTCATAAAGACGCCAACGTGAAGGGGATCATCTTTTTTGGCTTTCTCCTGCATGCAGCGGGAAAACCGGGCACAGAGCGAGCCGACCATTTAAAAGAAGTAAAAGTGCCGATGCTTTTTTTACAGGGCACCAAAGACACGCTGGCCCAATGGGACCTGATAACATCTGTATGCGCTTCCCTTAAAAAAGCAAAACTGGTAAAGCTGGAGGGCGCCGATCACAGTTTTAAAGCAGGAAAACAGGATACCATGAGCTGGCTGGTAGCCGCGACAAGTGAGTGGGTAGGTAAAATAGCCAAATAGTATAGAAAGGTCTTCTAATGAAATTTTTACCAGGTTGTATTTATTTGGTGAAATTCAGGGATAACTATATATTTGCAGCCTCAAAAAACAGGGGGATTAGCTCAGTTGGCTAGAGCGCTAGCATGGCATGTTAGAGGTCATCGGTTCGACCCCGATATCCTCCACCTCATCCGCCGGGAAGGCGGAAAGAAGCTTTAAAGGGTCTGCAGCAATGCGGGCCTTTTTTGTTTTGGAGGTGCGCTGAATTGGGCATTGTTTTTATGCCTTTTTTTCACGTTATTACATATCCTAAACCACTCATATGGACCAACAAACCCCTGACCTGCTGCAAGAATTTGAGAACACCGTTGATCTGGTGCCCGTTTCCCCGGGATTGCGTTTCGTAAATTATCTCATTGATCTAATTGCATTTTATGCCGTTTCTTTTATTGTGGGCATGTTATGGGCTGCTGCAATAGCTACCGGAACATACAATTATAATGATGAAATAGCTACTAATCCCGGATATATGCAGCTTTATTTGATGCTCGGATGGATACTGATCATAGTCGTCTATTATACGCTGTTTGAATTTTTCGCCAAAGGGAGAACACTGGGGAAAATGGCTACCGGCACTGTGGCCGTAAGAGAAGATGGCAGTAACCTCACGTTTAAGGATGCATTTTTACGAACGCTGTGCCGCCTTATTCCTTTTGAGCCCTTTAGTGCATTTGGTTACCGGCCATGGCATGATAGCCTGACAAGGACAATGGTTATAAAAAGACGAAAGAGATAATAATACCACATCATTGATTGATTGGAGACTCCGAAATTCTCCACATATGTCAAAAGCCCTGAAAGTCTTTATAGACTAGATTTTCAGGGCTTTTTTCATTAATAGATTTTTGACTTCATTTTCAATAATTCCCCGAAGCTCCGCCCCCACCGCTGCTTCCTCCACCAAAATCAAAATGCTTATCAGTATCAGTTGGTGCGGTTTGATGGAAGGTTTGTGCAACAACCAACGACTCCACCTGAATGAACCCAGCTAACTGAGGATCGTTAGGTTCTGCATGTGTAATTCCGAATTTCGGGATCGAAAGATATTTTGTAACACCATATGCTATCAGGATCATTACAATGCCGCCTATAGTCATAGCAACTTCCAGCGGAGCAACGTGATAATAAAAACGCACGTTGAATACGATGGCAGCAACCAATATCAAGCCTGTTCGCAATATAATAACATCTTTCTTCTGTATACCTCTGACTATATATACAACAGGAAGCAAAGCAGTTATTATCCAGAAAAACCAGCCGCCGGGTATAGATTCCCCTTCTTTCAAATTGAGATCAAACATACTGTTACTTGTCTCCCGCACTACAAAATAGTTTCCGGCTGCATACAACGTAAGCAGCGCCAGGATCTCTATAAGCGTACAGCAGGTTTTATAGTATCTAAACTGGTTATTATTCTTGTTTCTCTTTACAAGCCAATACACAAAAAAGGAAATCGCCATAAGCAGAAAAGGCATTATGATCTTTGCATTGTTCCCCAGCGGAATAATGGCATAAAACACAATGCCGAGAAAAGAAATAAAAGCCAGACAGCCCATCAATGCGTTCCCAAATCGCAGCAAAGAATAAGTTGCAAGAACAAAGATCATTATTGATTGGCCTAAAAACGGTATGGAATCATCAAATAAGTTAACAGCGCCTACCATAAACCCCATACTTAGCCATAACAGGGCATCGTCCATTCCTGAGCGGTAATGCTTTTTCTCATAAATTATAAATTCCAATGCCGCATATATTAATAAAGAGAAAACAAAACATAACACGCCAAAACCTTTTTCTGAACTACTCAAAAGCAACAGGCAAAATAAACCAAACCCCATCAAAACAATGACAGTCATTAACAGGAACAATCCTATCCGTATAAATAAATTAGGTGTATACAGGTTGACAGGATATGTTTTTTTTATAGCATCCGCTTCTTCTTTTGAAATAAGATTATGATGCAAAGCAGCAATTGCTTCCTCATTTATTAATAAATGGTCAAGCGTTGTATGATTATAAGCTATCATTCAATTTTAGTTTTTTGTTCATCCTGATCAGAAACATGATCATACCTATACCCGAAAAAATAAAATATATCAATCCAAGGAAAACGGCTTCAAAATCATGATTTACATCGTCCAGAACCCGTATAATAACATAGCTGAGACCAATATATCCGTAGAGTGTCAGCATCAGCATAAAATAAAAGGATGAAGTTGCAAGCGATCGTTTATAAAAATAGAAGACAGTCCCTGCCAGCGGTAAAACCCAAAGCAGGTACAGGTTATCGAAATGAAACATGCCTGCCAGGCAGGCGATGAACAATATATTCATCCCGAAATTGGTATACGTAAACCAGAAATGGGCTTTTATATTTTTATTCTTGCTACCCCATGCTATTACATTCAGCACTACGCCTAATATTAACCCGGTAAAAATGATCTTCGCATTTTCAAAATTGTTCGCATTAAATATATTGAGTGGTGTGATAGCCACGCCCATCCAGGCTGCCAGATTGGTTATAGCCATGCTTAAAACCCCTAAATGATCGAAATAATAAGCGCAAAAAAATAAAATAATCATAGGAATAAACGTAGCCAGTCCATACGCATTTCCAAAGGCCGTGTATTGTACCTGCAGGTAGGTAATGAATGTAAGTAGCGTCAGGCACCCCAACAGGAGAATATAATCAAAAAAGGAATTAGGCGCCGGCACCTGGGTTTTAGCAAATGGACGCTTTTTGCGTTCACAATAGAAAAAGCAGCCTATGCATAATAACCCTATTGCCGCCAGTATTACCTGGTGACCAATAGTATCAATGTTTTTATAGATGAGTATTCCTAACCCACCTGTAAGTAAAAGAATACCGAGGTATAAGATCGTTTTTAATTCCCAGTGTATGGAAAAAAGGCCGGAATCTACCTTTTGCTTTACCTTTTGAAAAGAAGATTCTGAAATTAATCCCTCTTTACATAGTCGTTCAAACAATTGTGTGTGCAAGCTTCAGGGGTTTGTTGAGTAGAAAGATAATATAATTCTTTTACTCATGCGAATGGGTAGCATTATCCGGCGCCGATTACTGCATGCCCTTTTATTTCTCCATGTGCCGGGCTGGCAAAACCTGGCAAATAACGTGTTGCGTAATACAGGTCTATTACACAATTATCGGCCAAATATGTGCGTTTATTGCTCATAATGCACACCTGTTAACTTTTTTGTACACAAATAAGTGCTTTTTATAATTTTAGCGTTTTACTATTGCAATCCCCTTAAAACCCAACTATAATATGATCATTTACGGAAAAAAAGGCAAAATACTTGCTAAAGAACCTGTCACAGACAAATGCCCTAATTGTCAAACTCCAAACAGCATTGATATGTACATAGTCCAGGACTATGCCCATGTGTTTTGGATACCATTATTCCCGATAGGTAAAACAGGAGTTAGTCAATGCGGGCAATGTAAAGGAGTGCTGAAACTACGTGAAATGCCGCTCTATTTAATGAAAACCTATGAAACGGTAAAGGTAAAAACCAAAACGCCGATCTGGATGTTTCTTGGACTGGCGATCATTGCCGTTTTTATAATTGTTAACGTTATAGACAGCAAGAAAAAAGATCAGAACAATACTACTTTTATCACAGCGCCAAAAGCGGGTGATATTTTTGAAATAAAAACAAAAGACAATCAATACACGCTTTTTAAAACTGTATGGGTGGTGGGCGACTCTGTTTATGTGAATATAAATAAGTACACTTCAGATAAAAGTTCTGGGCTTGCCGCAATGAAAAATAAAGAATATTCCGAATCTGTATATGCGTTATCGAAAAAGGAATTAAAGGAGATGTTTGACAAGGGCAATATCCTTGGTGTCGACAGAAATTAACTGAAAATTGCTTAAAACCCGCTCTGGCAGCGGGTTTTAAATTTTATAGGCGTGAGCGTTGACAACAAACAGGATCTACATTATGGAGTTCATCGATCAATCATTATCTTACAGGCGAATTAAAGCATCCTGTACCTTAACCTTGATCAGCAATGAAAATTGTAGCTTCTATCCTATTATCGATCCTGGTTTTTACCTTTTGCTCCAGTAACGACCAGGCAAATGAAAGTATACCAAAGGCCGGTTTCACAAATGCTAAAACCGGTAAGAAAGAAAAAGCAAATACAGCTAACAAAGCCGGTTTCAAACTGGATTTTTTTACCTCTATTCCCGATGACATAGACGGCTGTGGTGAATTTTTCACCTATGATACCAGCACAGTTGATGACGAGCACTATATTTTACTATCCGATATGGACGTTCATGCTATCATCAGTATCAGGGGAAAAGATGTGCACCTCAAAAAAAACACCAGGCAATCAAAAGAAATCAATGAACTGGTTTCTGTAGAGGTTTATTATGGCGGCGGCTATAAAGTGACCCTGCGTAAGAAAAAGGAGAAAGTGATCAACGAAAACATAGAATATTCCGGGACCTTACAAATAAGCGGTAAAAAAATAAAAGCTACCTATAAAATACACGGCGAAGGCGGTTGTTAAGATTGTTATGTCGTTCGTCAATCTATTATTATCTTAGAGGCTAAAATCCCCAGCATCCTAATCCAGGTATTAAAATGAAAAGATCTGTAGCTGTTCTATTAACCTGTCTGGCTTTTACCTTTTGCAGCAGTTGTGAGCCCGTGAATGAAACCCCGGCCAAAGGCGGTTCTACAAAAAATAAAACAACCAAAAAAGATACGGTCAAAAAAGATAGCACCAAAAAAGAAAAGGCCAGTACTCCCAATATTGATGGGCCCAGGCTCGATTTTCTCAAATCTATCCCCGGCTCCGTCGATGGCTGTGGCGAATTCTTTACCTACGACTCCTGTAAGCTAAAAGATGAAAAATATATTTTCTTATCCGACATGGGCGAAATGGCCACTATCAGAATAAAAGGAAAGGATATCATGCTTAAAAAAAGCAAGCGGGAATCGAAGCAACTCAATGTTATCAATTCAATAGAAGTGTACTATGCGGTAGGGTATAAAGTGGTGCTGCGTAAGAAAGAGGAGAAAGTGGTTGACAATTACTATGAATATTCAGGGACCCTGCAAATTTCCGGTAAAAAAATAAAAGCTACATTTAAGGTACGCGGCGAAGGCGGCTGCTAGGCTCTTTGTAACTTAATCAACATGAAAAAATTATTCTATCTGCTAGGCATTCTCGGTATTGCCAGCTGCGGTCAACAGAAGCCCATCAACTCGGAGGCTACAGATGCAACACTAGCTAAAAGCAAATACCGTAACCTGTTTGCTCAATACCTCAACATTGGCATCGATACCTTATGGGTGTATTCACCCAATGATGATTCCAGTGTATATAATGGCCGGGCGATCGATAGTACAAATGCCCTGTTCTTTCCGGAAGATATGGCCCGTATGCATTTCAGCGAACCACCGTCCCTGTTCGCCATTTATAAGTTTGCGATAGATAGTAACCGGTTGGCACTGATCACCAGAACACCGTCGGAATACGTTCCTTCCTCTGTTAAATTATTTTTTTACGATAGAAGAAAAGACAGCCTTACCTCATATATCGAAGTAGGAGAAACCATTGGCGATGCGGGCGACTATATGGTGAAGAACAGCTGGTTTTTCCGCGACAACAACAAGCACTTGCATGTGTTGATCGATGTTACCCAGGGCCACGACAACAGCGTTGATAACCCCAAGGATACCACCATCAGCGAAACTGATTATTATACCCTGCTCGATCTGTCAAAAGAAAAGATCGATACCCTCTTTAATGACAAAGAAAAACTGCCTGAGCAATACCAAGGCATGGTAAGAAAAAAAGCAACGATCAGGTAATGAGGTCTACATTTCTGCCCAATAAAAAACCCTACCAAATGGCAGGGTTTGCTTATATAAGTTTTTGAAAATCAATTCGTGAAGAGGCCCTAGTCACCCCAGATCTCGTCTTTGCCTTCCAGCCAGTTTTTAACCAGTTCGGTAGTCACCGACTTCGGACGCTCCAGTGCAAAGCCAAGGGCTCTGTCCCAGATAAGGCTGGCCAATACGCCCAGTGCGCGGCTCACACCAAATAATACCGTGTAAAACTCATATTCTTTCATCCCGTAGTGAACCAGCAGCGCACCGCTGTGTGCATCTACGTTAGGCCATGGGTTTTTCACCTTGCCCAGCGATTCAAGAATAGGCGGTACTACATCATATACATTCCATACTATCTGTACCAACGGATCTTCAGGGAAATGACGTTTGGCGAAATCCATTTGCGCCGTGAAACGCGGATCGGTTTTACGCAATACCGCATGTCCGTAACCAGGAACTACTTTTCCTGCAGCGAGGGTATTCTTTACGTAAGTTTCTATCTGTTTTTTGGTAGGAACTTCTGTTTTCAGTTCTATCTGCATTTCCTTGATCCATTTCACCACTTCCTGGTTAGCTAAACCGTGTAACGGACCAGCCAGGCCATTCATACCTGCTGCAAAGCTCAGGTAAGGATCGCTCAATGCAGAACCTACCAGGTGCGTTGTATGGGCTGATACGTTGCCCCCTTCATGATCGGCATGAATGGTCATGTACAAACGCATCAGTTCTTTAAAGCTTTCATCTTCAAAACCGAGCATATGCGCCAGGTTACCGGCCCAGTCGAGCAGGCCATTGGGTTGAATATGCTGGTTGTTATGGTATTTACGACGGTAAATGTAAGCGGCTACACGGGGCAGGCGGGCTATCAGGTCCATTGAATCATCGAACACCGCTTCCCAGTAATCTTTTTTATTCATACCCTCGGCATAGCGACGGGCAAAATTGCTTTCGGTTTGCAGCGCCATAATACCGGTCACAAACATGGTCATGGGGTGAGCGGTAACAGGCAAAGCATCAATGGCGGCAAATACGTGATTGGGAACGTGTGAACGCCGTTGCCAGCTGGCAGTAACGTAGGCCACATCTTCTTCTGCGGGTAACTCACCTATCAACATCAGGTAAAAAAGTCCTTCAGGCAAAGCTTCATTACCACCACTTATTTTTGGCAACTGCTGTTGCAGTTCCGGGATTGAATATCCGCGAAAACGGATACCTTCTTTTGCATCGAGTAATGAAGTTTCTGAAACCAGACCGGTTATTCCACGCATACCCTGGTAGATCTGAGATAATTGAACCTCACCAATCTTTTTACTACCATGTTGCTTCAACAGATCTTTTACCTCTGCTGCGGATGCTTCTGCTTTTACCTTAAACCTATCTTTAAGAATTCCCATGATGCAGTATAATTATTTGTAAATATGTAATAATGAAGGGAAAAGTTTGGCTAAAGTTATAACAAACACTCCCAAAAGAGCAAAATTAATTCAGCAATGCTTACTATAGAAAAAAACAACAATCGTTCGTCTATATTAATATTTTTTTAATGCGTATTTTTATTTGGGTGCAATACGATACAACCAAATAGCTACGATAGAAAAAATAATATTGGGCGTCCAGGCAGCCAGCAATGGCGGAAAACTTCCCTTGGTTGAAAAGGTTAGAGAAAACTTATCCATCACTACAAAAAACGCGGCTGTAATGATGCCCACTGCCAGGTTCAATCCGCTGCCGCCACGTGTTTTTCGGGAGGAAACCGCAGCGCCGATCATCGTTAATATAAACACCGATACCGGGGTAGCGTCGCGCCTGTACCGTTCTACTTTATAATCATTTAAACCTTCAGCACCCCGCAACTCCTCGCCTTTTATATACCGCACCAGTTCGGGGGTGGTCATTTTATCTTTCAGGTATTTATCGAACTTGATCTCGTTGGGCTTCAGGTTCAGGTTAATCGTCATATCCGGAATAAGACGCGTTGTCTCCTTTATTTCTTCAATTTTCCGTTCTGTTGAATTTTGCAGTTTCCATTTCTTCCTGGCCGTATCCCAGCGTATGTAATCGGACCGCAGGTTGTACACCATTTTGGTGCCCTTAAACCGGTTCATATAAAAATCGTTGGCCGATTTGGAAGACGTATCGTAATTACGCATGCCGGCAAACGTATTGGCATCAACCCTGAAATAATAATTCCGGGTACGCTTGGCGGCTTCTCCCTGTTCGTAAGAGCTTTTGCTATCGATATAGGTTGTTTGAAAATTGCCTCGTATCAACTGCGCCTTGGGTATGTAGTACTGGGTAGCTATCCAGAATATACCACCCAGGAATAAGGCGCCTAAAAAATAAGGGCGCAACATACGGTTGAACTTTACCCCGCTGGCCAGTATGGCTACCAGTTCACTTTTACTGGCTAGTTTGGAAGTGAAAAAGATCACCGCAATGAACACCATCAGCGGAAAGATCATGGAGATGATGAACGGAACAAACCCGAAATAATATTGCGTAATGATCTTTGACGTGGGTAAGCCGGACTTGACAAAGTCATCGGCCTTTTCGCTGGTATCGATCGCTACGGCTATCACCGAAAAGATCAACACCATAAACACGGTCGTAGAAATAAAATTCTTTAATATGTACCAGTCAATTTTCTTTATCATTCGGAAAAAACGCAAAATGTACGGCGGGGCAAATGTAGCAGAAAAAGAGCAGTTTGCTGGCGTTTAGCATTAGTTCTTAGTTAAACTTTAGTAAATGGGAAACGGAAATAAATTACCTGATATTCTGTAACTTCCGAAACCAACCTTAAAGCTACAATCAAATACCCAACGATGCATAAATTGCTGATAACCTTACTCTGCCTGATCGCTGTGACAAACCTGAATGCACAGTACAAAGACCTGTATGAGAAAAAAGAATTCATAAGCGGTACCGATACGCTGCGCTATCGTATTCTATACCCCGTTAATTACAATGCCAATAAAAAATACCCGCTGATCATGTTCCTGCATGGCTCAGGCGAACGTGGCAGTGATAATGAAGCCCAGTTAACGCATGGCAGCAAGTTGTTTGCCGATTCTGCCATTCGCCAACAATTTCCGGCGATCGTGGTGTTTCCACAGTGCTCCCGTAACGACTTCTGGGCCCGCCTGGGCCGCGACCCCAATAAAAAAGATTCACTCGGGCAATTTACTTTCCAATCTGAACAACCCATTGGTAAAGGACTTGGACGGGTCAGCAGCCTTCTCGATTCGCTAGTGGCTACCAAAACGATCAATACAAAAAAGATCTACCTGGGCGGACTGTCTATGGGTGGCATGGGTACGTTCGAATTGCTATGGCGCAAACCAAAGTTCTTTGCGGCAGCCTTTCCCATTTGCGGAGGTGGCGATCCGCAAAAGTAACGGTATATGGCAAGAAGTTTCCTGTTTGGATCTTTCATGGCGATAATGACCAGGCCGTACCGGTGGGCAATTCCCGGCTCATGAATAATGTATTGAATGCAGCTGGCGCCCAGGTAAAATACTCAGAATACCCGGGTGTGGGCCACAACAGTTGGGATAATGCGTTTGCCGAACCGGAGCTGCTGCCCTGGTTGTTTAAACAGAAAAAGCGATAACGTTAAGTTCTACATATAAGCCCCGCCTATAAGATGGCGGGGCTTATTTTTTATCCTCTTACTTAATATTCATATTATCTTGAATGCCAATTAACTGAAATTAAACCTCAGGACAGCCCCTCTGTGCTGAAAAATACTTTTTTGGAAATCCGGACATTAATTTATTACTTTATTATGTAGCACATAATATTTGTAAACCAAAATTAATTCCATGAAATTTAACGATTCGGCTTGCCATAGCCATTCTCTTTCGGCATGGCTTTTACTCTTACTGGTTCTGGTTTTGGGTTGCCATAAAAAGCAACAGTCTGCTAACGAGGCTACTCAACAGGCAGATAGCAGAACCGCAACAACAGAAGCTGCCGCCATTCACACCAGTATGAAGCTTTTTGATGGTGGCAATGAAAGCATTTATCACTCTTTTCGCATCCCCTCTATTATCAAAACCAACAACCACACCCTGGTGGCTTTTGCAGAAGGTAGAAAACACAATTCAGATGATTACGGCGATATCAATGTGGTGTACAAAAGGTCGTTTGATAATGGTGCAAGCTGGACGGCTCTGGGCGAAGTAGCCGCCAGTGGCAATGGCACCTGGGGAAATCCAACAGCAGTATACGACTCCAGCCCTGAGGCTGGACCAAACGGCCGTATCTGGTTGTTTATGAGTTGGAATGATGCCAGTATCACCCAATGGTCTGATTTTAACAGTTGGGGCGACAGAAAGGTATATGTTTCCTATAGCGATAGTCATGGCTATCAATGGACAACTCCGGTAGATATGACCAGCACCCTGTTACCCCCTGGTTTTACATGGGATGCAATGGGTCCCGGTAACGGCATAAGAACAGCATACGGTCCTCACCCCGGCCGCCTCATTATCCCTGCCAAGGGCAGAAATATTTACAGCGATAACCATGGTGCCACCTGGCAGTGGGACACTATTCCGGGCACCACCGATGAAAGCACCATTGTAGAATTGATGGATGGCCGTTTAATGAGAAATGACCGGCCCATAAGCAGTATATGGGCAACCGCCAAAAAAAGAAGAAAATCAATTGGCACTATCGAAGGCGGCTTTGCTGCATTTACACCAGATAATGCTTTAACCGATCCCAAGTGTGAAGGCTCTATGCTTCGATACAATACCGATGCTCCTGCAAGAATTTACTTCCTAAACCCAAATGATGATAATCAACGCTGCAATATGACCGTGCGCATCAGTTATGATGAAGGGAAAACATGGCCCAGAAGCAGACCGATTTATAACTATAATACCTGCGATTATCCTAGTTTAACCGTTGGAAAAGGAGGTTACTCCAGCATGGTAAAAACGGGTGACTATTGCGTTGGCGCATTAATTGAGATCAATGAAGATCTTCATACTGACGGCAGCCATAAATCCATCGAATTTCATAAGTTCAATCTTCCCTGGATATTGAATGGCAATACGGAACCATAAGTCGTGAAACGGTAAACGTGAAACGTGAAATAAATACAAAAAAGCCTCTGTTATTTGCAGGGGCTTTTTCGTGAATCGTGAAAAGTTCGCGATTATTAAAATTAATAAAGGAGCTTATGCCGCCGGAAATTCTTTGCCGATTGCCGTTTCACGTTTCACGTCCTACAACCTCGTTTGCAACCTGGGCATCATTTCATTCTTCCAGCTTATAAAATCGCCTTGCAAAATGTGTTGGCGTGCCTCGCGCACCAGCCATAAATAAAAGGCGAGGTTATGTACGCTGGCGATGGTGAGGCCCAGGATCTCTTTCGCTTTTACCAGGTGCCGCAAATAGGCCTTGCTGTAGTGATTGCTGATGTGGCAGTCAATGCCTGCATCGAGCGGCGAAAAATCGTTCTCCCATTTTTTATTATCGATATTGATAACACCTTGCGTGGTGAACAGCATGGCATTGCGCCCGTTGCGGGTAGGCATCACACAATCGAACATATCAACGCCCAGGGAAATACATTCCAGGATGTTCCAGGGAGTGCCCACGCCCATCAGGTAACGGGGTTTTTGAACAGGCAGGTTATCACAGCACAAACCGCAGAGGTCGTACAGCATATTGTCTGGCTCGCCCACACTTAATCCGCCTATAGCATTGCCGGTGGCGTTTTTTGAAGTAATGAATTCGCAAGAAGCCTTGCGCAGATCGGTATAGGTGCTACCCTGCACAATCGGAAACAGGTTTTGGGTGTAGCCGTATTTATCAGGTGTTTCGTTGAAACGGGTAAAACAACGGTCGAGCCAGCGATGGGTCAGGTGCATTGATTTTTCTGCATACGTGTAATCGCTGGGATATGGCGGGCATTCGTCAAATGCCATGATGATATCGGCGCCAATAGCCCGTTGAATATCCATGACCGATTCGGGTGTAAACAAATGGCGCGAACCATCGATATGCGATTGAAACATGACCCCATCTTCTGATATTTTGCGTGTACCGGCCAGGGAGAATACCTGGTAGCCGCCGCTATCTGTTAAAATGGGCCTGTCCCACCCTTTAAAACGGTGCAAACCGCCCGCTTTTTGCAATACATCGGTACCGGGTCGCAGGTACAAATGATATGTATTGCCCAGAATGATCGGCGCATTGATCTCTTCTTTCAACTGCTGCTGGCTTACTGCCTTTACACTGCCTACGGTGCCTACCGGCATAAAGACTGGCGTTTGTATTTCACCATGATCGGTGACAATATGTCCTACCCTGGCTTTTGATTGTTGATCGGTATGCTGTAAAGTAAATTGTAAAGCGGCCATAGTGTCTCCTAATAAATTGGGGGTGCAAAGATAATGGTTCTGAGTTACCCTGTCCTAATGTTCGCTACACGCCACAAGCTTCACGCCACAAGCAAATACAAATACATTTACCATTCACCCTCATTGCCTTTTCCGGGCGTTTTTGGTAACAACTTCGAGACAAAAACCCGGCATTTTATCCTATTTTCGTGCAAACACGGACCGTGCCTAAATTAATTTCTCTTATGGGCGAGATATCAAAGTTTTTTATTACCTGGTGGCCTTGGATTCTGTTTTCATTATTTTGTCTGGTAACAATTATCCAGTTAATTTATTATATAGCATTTTTTAGGCGGGTGGCTTTCTTTAAACCGGTTTCAAAAGATAAAACGCAAACCCATGCAGTAAGCGTAATTGTATGCGCCCGTGATGAAGCTAATAATCTCACCAAATATTTACCCGGCGTGTTGGTGCAAACCTACCCAACTACTCATGAGCTCATTGTGGTGAACCACAATAGCCAGGATGAAACACGCTACCTGTTAGATGAATTTAAAAAGACCTTTAAAAATCTGCAGGCTATCAACCTGGAGCAGGAAGCGCTGGGCATTCCCGGTAAAAAATACCCGCTTTCCATTGGTATAAAAGAAGCCAAACACGAAATATTATTATTGACCGATGCCGATTGTGTGCCTGCATCGGAATTCTGGTTACAAAAAATGCAGGATGCGTACCATGACGGTATAGAGATTGTACTGGGTTATGGCGCTTATAACAAAAAGCCCGGCATTTTAAACAAGCTCATCCGTTTTGAAACCTTTCACTCTGCCCTGCAATACATGTCGTTTGCACTGGCTGGTTTACCGTATATGGGCGTGGGCCGGAACCTGTCGTATAAACGCGAATTATTCTTTCGCACCAAAGGCTTTTCTTCTATAAACCACGTGGCCAGCGGCGATGATGACCTGTTTATAAACCAGGTGGCTACCAAGCACAATGTGAATGTGGTGCTTGATCAGGAGGCATTCACCTTATCGGAACCCAAACGGCGGTTCAAGGATTGGATCCGCCAGAAGAACCGTCATTACAGCACCGGCAAATTCTACAAACCGGTTCATAAATTTTTACTGGGACTTTATTCCACTTCTCACTTTTTCTTATATCCCCTTTTTGTGCTATGCCTGTTGTTTTTCGACTGGCGCATAACTTTGGGCGTATTTGGCCTGCGCTTTATTTGGCAGGCAGTGATCTATTACAACGCCATGAAAAGACTGAATGAAAAAGATCTTTTTTTCTGGTGGTGGTTATTAGATGTGTGGATGTTCATACATTATTTCATCTTTGCTCCTTCAATATGGAGAAAGCCCAACAAAAACTGGCACTGATCACTAAGTTTTTCAGTGACTTCACCCCTGCTCAGCTCAAGCAATTCGCCGCTTTGGATGAATTGTATACTGACTGGAACAGCAAGATCAATGTTATTTCGCGTAAAGACATGGACAGCTTATATGAAAAGCACGTGCTGCATTCATTAAGTATTGCCACCGCTTTTGAGTTCAAGGCCGGTTCAACCATTGTTGATCTTGGCACTGGCGGCGGTTTCCCGGGCATACCCCTGGCCATCTTTTTTCCCGAAGTACAATTCTGCCTCATCGATAGCATTGGCAAAAAAATTAAAGTAGTAAATGCAGTAGCGGAAGCGCTTGAACTGAAAAATGTTACTACGCGCCATACCCGCGTTGAAGACATCAAGGACAAACGTTTTGACTTTGTAGTTTCACGAGCCGTTGCGCCATTGAAAGATCTATGGACATGGGCAAAGCCATTGCTGAAAAAGCCTGCCCCTAACAGTGAAAATCAACAACGAGGGGGGCTTATTTGCCTGAAAGGCGGCGACCTTGCTGCCGAGATCTCGGAAAGCGGCTGCAGGCCACGCATCATGGAGATATACGAGCTATTTGCAGAGGAATATTTCAAGGAGAAGTATATGCTGTTTGTGCCGGCGTGAGGCATGAAACGGAAGACGGTCCGCCAGGGTGGATGAAACGACATTTCAGGTCTGTATCACCGGTCACCAGGTTATAGGTTGTAGCATTCCTGCGTGCAACTGTAGCGTTTTTTCCCCCTTCAGGGGCCGGGGGATTAGTGTTTTTATTTATCGTTGATAAAACTACCTTAAAGTGGTATTTTACGTTTCGGCAAAAAACTGAACTTTGTACTATGATGGATATAACTGTATGTATCGTCGATGATACAAAAGATATTCGGTCGGCCCTTGAGCAGATCGTTACTATGTCGGAAGGATACCGGTTATTGGGAAGTTGTGCATCGGCGGAAGAAGCCCTGGTGAAAATTCCTGATCTTAAACCGAACATTGTGCTGATGGACATTAACCTGGGCGAAGGAGAAAGCGGGATCGATGTTGTGAAGCACCTGAAAACCGATTACCCCGACATCCTGTTTATGATGTGCACGGTGTATGAAGACGATGAAAAGATATTTGAAGCATTGAGTGCGGGCGCCAACGGATACATTCTTAAAAAAACAGCCCCGCATAAATTACTGGAAGCTATCAGGGAATTACAGGAAGGCGGCGCTCCCATGAGCAGCCAGATAGCCCGAAAAGTAGTGGCTGCCTTTCAAATAAAAGCAGCAGGGGTAGAAGCAACAGAACTATCGCTTAGTGTTTTATCGAACCGGGAAAAAGAAATTCTTGAATTACTGGCTAAGGGAATGTTGTACAAAGAGATTGCCGCCAGTTTATTCATTAGCCAGGAAACCGTACGTAAACACGTATATCACATATACGAAAAACTTCATGTCAATAACCGGGTTGAAGCGATCAACAAGTTCTTTGGCCGTTAGTGATCCTTACCTTTCAGGCAGCTCTTTCCGCAGTACAGCAGCTTTCAAAAGCAAAAATTACCCACAAAGTAGTATTGCTTTGCATATAATACACGCCTAGCTTTGCATCTGGTTGCGATATCAAATACTGACATGCCATTTCACCTTCCCTGTGCTCTGTTATCGATAACCTTATTACTTAAGGGGTCGTTCTTCATTGGACGGCCTTTTTTGTTGGTGGGCTGACTCTAAAAGAAGAAGACCTGCCCCCGACAAATCGGAGACAGGTCTTTCCTTATATTTCTGCGTTTCCATTATCACATTACCACGGTATATCCAGTTTATTATTCTTTCTGCTCACATCAGCCATTCGCATGCTAGGATCAATTTCAATGACCTTCAGGTCGGTAATTTTGCGATTGATTTCAAAGGTATATTGAGGGTGCGTCCATTTCCAGGGTTCATATACGTTCCGTGGAATAGTAGCATCTTCAACCGGTTTGTCACCAAACATCAGGTACATGGGCACATAGGCCATGAGCTTACTGCCATCTTTAAACTGAACCAATACATCCATGGGCATAGGCATATTACCAATACGTTTTAACCTGATCTTCGTTTTACCCTTTTCTTCCCATAAACTATCTATACCATAATCAATCGTTTTGGTGGTATTCACAAAATATTCGCGGTACCAGTCAAGCTTCATATCACTGGCTTTTTCTGCAATGCGGATAAAATCATTTACGTTGGGATGTTTAAACCGCCATTGGTTATAATAATCCAGTAAGATCTTATCGCGTACCTGGGCGCCAACAATATAGCCCAGTTGCTCCATGAACACCTCGCCTTTTGAGTACGAAGCTATGCTATAGGCAAAATTGCTTTCATAATGATCGGCGTGTGTTGTTAACGGTTCTTCGAGCTTGCTGTTCACCAGGGCAAAATAGCCATCGTATGCATCTTCGTGCGGATTCGCCCTTCCAAGCCAGGAATTACTTTTCGCCAGTGAATCAACCAGCACTTTTTTACGCGGACCGGTACTTACCTCACTTTGTGTGGCCTGGCTATTGGTTACCGTTTGCCAGTATTGGGTCACCAGGGAAGAAGCATAGCTGGTGAAGCCTTCATCCATCCAGGCATATTCCGATTCGTTGGTGCCCAGCATCATCTGGAACCAGCTGTGCATCCATTCATGAATGGCAGTGCTTATGCTGGGGCCTGATAGCAGGGTTCCCATGGGATATTCCATACCGCCATCGCCCCCATGTATAAATGAATATTGCTTGTAGGGATAAGCGCCGAATTTCTTCTCGATAAATGGCAATACGATCACGGCTGCATCGGCTACGCGATTCCATTGTTCCTGAAAATCCTTGATATAGTTCTCTGCCGTACCATAGTTCTTCTTTTTGTCATCAGCGAGGCCATCGAAAACCTTGCGTAAATGCTCGGGGTCGTTGTTATAAATTACATGTATAACCGGTCCGTTCGCAATGGTGCGCGTCAAATGCGTGTACTCCGGATCGGCAGCCCACATAAAGTCGTGCACATTGGGCGCTACAAAACGCCAGGTAAACGTAGTACCGGCAGACTGTGGAACCTTTACACCGGGGTCCTGGTAACCAAAACCAATCTGGTTGGCATTCTGCAAATAGCCGCTGCCACCGATCATATACTTTTTATCGATGGTGATGTTCACCTCATAATCACCCCATACGCCATAAAACTCACGGGCAATATAAGGCGTGGGGTGCCAGCCTTCGTAATCGTATTCGCACATTTTAGGATACCACTGGCTCATGGAATACCGTACCCCGGTTTGCGGATTATCGCGGCCGCTACGGCGAACCTGCAAAGGCACCTGGGCTTCAAAATCCATTTCAAAAACCGCTTTGGCCCTGGGCAATATAGGTTGTGTGAGCGTTACCTCAAGAATGGTTTCCTGCACGTTATACTTCTGCGCTACGCCATTCATTTTTAAGGAAAGTATCTTTTGATAACCGATCTCGTCTTCTTTCAGGTTCAAAATGCGATCACGTACGCGAGGGTCCCAGTCGGCCCGGTTATTAATTACTTTTTGCCCCAGTGCGCGGCTGCGGTTATCCATCATGCTGTTGGGCTGAAAGGCATTCCAGTATAAATGATAGAATACTTTTTTGAGGGTATCGGGAGAGTTATTGGTATACTCTAACCGTTGCTTACCGGTAAAACGGTTGGTGGTTACGTTCATGGCAACGTCCATCGTGTATTTCACCCTTTGTTGCCATCTGTCGGGTTGGGCCCGTGACACAACAGCTAACAGTATAAAAATTACAAGCGTATAAAACTTTTTACGCATCATTTCTGGAAGTTTGATATTAAATATAGTTTTCGTGAGCGGAAGGTATGCAAAAAAGAAAAATAATCGGCTAAATACAGCAATCCCCGGCAGGGTTACTACCAGGGATTCGTTTATTAAGTGAGTGGTAATTTACAAGGTAATATTATCTCTAAGCAACCTGCCGTTGGGATCGAAGATCAGGTTTTTCTTTTGAATGTCGCTCTTTTCGATCTCCAGGCGGTATTGGGTTTTATCTTCACGCAGCGCTATTTTATAAACGGTTTTAATGCTCCATTCTTCTGCGTATTTACTCTTTTCAAAGCCATCTTTCACAGCATCGCTCAGTTCGCTTTCAGGCATTTTATTTTCGGTACTTTGCCAAAAACCTTTATTGGTGAACTTTGATTCGTAGTGAATATTATCCAGATCAAAGACAGCGGTAAAACCGCTTAAGCGGTCGCGCCATTCAACGTTTTTGGCCATGGGGTATTTACTTCTGAACGCTTCGGTTACTTCCGCCGGTATCTTACGCACCTGTGCATGAGCGGTATTGTATATAGAAAATGTTAAAGAAAGCGCCAGACAGTAAAGAATGATTTTTTTCATACTAATGAGTATTTAGAGTGTTACCATGCAAATTTCAAACCCTGAAGTGAAAAAAAAAACATAAAGTTGGGGCATCCTGAATGATCAATGGTGAATGGTTAAAGCCGACTCATGGGTTACTTTGTAACCTATACACTATGGATTATTCCTTACCCGCCAACACAATTACGATTTCACCTTTAACATCTTTTTGTTGAAAATGTTCAACCAGGTGTTGTAAAGTTCCATGAGCATTCTCTTCAAACATTTTAGAAAGTTCACGGCTAACACAAGCCTGTCGGTCGGCTCCAAAGTATTGAACAAACTCCTGCAGTGTTTTAAGCAGCCGGTGCGGCGATTCATAAATGATCATGGTACGATCTTCTTCGGCCAGCCTTTTCAACATGGTCTGGCGGCCTTTTTTCGGCGGCAGGAACCCTTCAAATACAAAGCGGTTCATAGGGAGCCCGCTGTTTACCAAAGCGGGAACAAATGCGGTAGCGCCCGGCAGGCATTCTACTTTTATACCTTGTTTAATACATTCGCGAACCAGTAAGAAGGCTGCGTCAGAAATACCCGGTGTACCCGCATCCGATATCATCGCCATCTTTTTCCCTTCCTGCAACTGGTTGATCAGATGTTGCAATACCTGGTGTTCGTTATGCTGGTGATAAGTGGTCAGTGGCCGGGTGATCTGGTAGTGATTTAATAATTTACTGGACGTGCGCGTATCTTCCGCCAGTATCAGATCTACCTGCTTCAACACCTCCAGGGCCCTAAGCGTAATATCCTGCAGATTGCCAATGGGAGTGGGCACTAAATAAAGCATAATTTGAACATTTGAAAATCCCAACGAATGGCTGGGACAGGTTGTGCAAATTTGAAAATGAAGACCTTATTACAGGCTCCACTTTCAAATTTTCAAATTATCTCATTACTTAATTAATAGATATCTCAAAATACTCCATTACGGGATTAGCGAGTAACTTTTTGGAGGCTTCTTCTGCAATGGCTTTTGCCTGATCAGGGGTGCTGGCTTCTACCTGCAGGGTGATATTTTTACCTACCCGAACATCCTGAATATCGCCTAATCCCAGATTTTGTAGTCCACCCATTACGGCTTTTCCCTGCGGATCGAGCAATTCTTTTAACGGCATTACCTTCACCTGAACTGTATAGGTCATGTGGTTTTATTTTTGAAGGCCAAAGATAAGATGATGTAAAGAATAAACACTACCGGCACAGCCATCCATTTTAATAATACGGCGGCTATTATGGCTGCCAGCAGCAAAATCAGCTTGGGTAAATTACTTTTTACCGAAAAATTCTTAAACTTCAATGCCATTAATGGCAGATTACTTACCATTAAATAGCATAGCGCCGCTATTATACCATACCAAAGCCATTTGTTCTGCATCAAACTGATTGCATCCGGATTTTCTAAATAGTGGAAAATAATTGGAAACGACGCTATCAATAAACCCACAGCCGGCGTAGGCACGCCTTTAAATCCATATTGCTGCGAATCGTCGAGGTTAAACTTGCCTAGCCGGAAAGCCGCCGCACAGGGAATGAAAAAAGCGGGCATCAGCCATATAATGGGTATTTCAACCCCATTGGGCGTTGAAGCATAACTTAACCGTAAAAACTGGTAAACGATCATGCCCGGCGCAACGCCAAAGCTTACCACGTCGGCCAGGGAATCGAGTTGCTTGCCTAATGCAGACGTAGCTTTGAATAAACGGGCCACAAATCCATCTAAAAAATCAACTACAGCGGCCAGTGCAATGAACAGGGAGCCCAGCCATATTTTTTCAGGTATTTCCAACCATTGCGCTCCCTCGTCATTAGTTACTATTATAATTCCATTTTGCAGTATATATATGATCGCAATACAACCAAAGAACAAATTTATTAGTGTGAACAGGTTCGGTATATATTTCATGCTTGCAAATTAGCGTTTGATTTTTGTATTCAATTAGCACATTAGCTAATTAGCATCTTAGCTCATTAGTTTTTCAATTTCTTCCGGTTTGATGGGAATTTTACCCATCAGGTCTTTGTTGCCGGTGCGGGTGATCCAGACATTATTCTCAATACGGATGCCCATTTGCTCCTGTTCTATATAAATGCCCGGTTCAATGGTGAATACCATACCTGGTTTAATGGGTTCGGTACGCGTACCCAGGTCATGCACATCGATACCCAGGTGATGCGAAATACCATGATATAAATACTTGCGGTAAGCGCGGTTGTCTTTGTCTTCGTTCTTCACATCCTGCTGGTTCAGCAAGCCCAGTTTTATAAATATTTTGGTGGCCTCCGCCCCTACTTTATCGGTATAATCCAGAATGCTGATGCCCGGCTTCAGAATGCTTTTCGCATAGTCATGCAGGCGTAAACAACCATTGTATACTTCGCGTTGCCGTTTGGTGAATTTGCCATTTACCGGTATCGTGCGGGTAAGATCGGCACAATAGCCTCCATACTCAGCCCCAAAATCCATCAATATCAGCTCGCCGTCATTACATTCCTGGTTATTGGACACATAGTGCAGAATGCGCGCCCGGTCGCCACTGGCAATGATACTGCCGTAAGCCGGACCGGTTGCCCGTTGCGACAAAAACGAATGCCAGATCTCAGCTTCGATTTCGTATTCCATGACGCCGGGCCTGATAAACTTCAGCAATCGCTCAAACGTCTTATGCGTAATGTCTATTGCCTGTTGCATCACTGCTATTTCCTGTGGCGATTTAATAGCCCGCAGGTCTTTCATAATACGGGCGCTGCGTTTATATTGGTGCAGGGGATACCGCTGCTGCATGGTTTCGGCAAAGCGGTAATCGCGGATAGGCACCCAGCTTGATTTGCGGTCATTTTCATTGGTGTTCAGATAAATGGTATCCGCCATATGGATCCAGCCCTGCAAAGCAGCCTCCAGGCTGTCGAGCCAGATCACTGATGTAAAACCGGATATCTTTTTGGCTTCTTCTGCCCGCAAACGCTTTCCATCCCATTTCTCTTTTAATTCATTGGGGCGAACCAATACCAGCACTTCCCGGTATTTTGGGTCGGGGTTGTCGGGGAACAGGATAACCATGGTATCCTCCTGGTCTATACCGCACAGCCAGTACAGGTCGGAGTTCTGTTTGAACCGGTGGGTGGCGTCGCCATTGGTTGGCAGTTCATCGTTGCTATTAAATATGGCAATGGCATTTTTATCCATCCGGCCTATAAAGCGTTGACGGTTCTGGATAAAAATGGCAGCATCGAGCGGCAGATATTTCATGTAGTTATGTTGAAAATGCAGATTAAATAATCTGGTAAAAATAAAGAATCAACTGTAAAAGGTATTGATGCCCTGATAGTTACTTTTCAGGGCCCCAAACCGGCCATTGATTTATGATCCATTAACAAATAAAACAGGTTTTCGTACGCATTCATTAAAACAGGGAGGCCGATCAATGCGATCTTACGCTAACATATGTTAGTTACATAATTCACAATAAATTACCCATTACATTAGATAATATCCAAAAATGTGTCAAATCCGCCGATTGGACTGAATAAATATTAATTATACCTTTGAAGCCTAAACAAACGAACGCTTGTATGTCATTATCAACTATTGCCGTCCCAACGAGAGGACTTGAGGAACTGGGGCTTCATTCAACCAACACTTTGCATTATCAGTTGTCTGCAGAAGAATTGGTGCAGGACACCTTACGGTTAAACCAGGGCGAACTGAACAACACCGGGGCATTGGTAGTAAAAACTGGTGAATTTACCGGGCGTTGTCCTAAGGATAAGTTCATAGTGAAAGATGAGATCACTGCGGACTCTGTACACTGGAATGAATTCAATATTCCGCTGGAAGAAAAATATTACCACTGCATCCATAAAAAAATACTCGATTATCTGAACGCTCAACCAGAAGTATGGGTACGCGATTCCTATGCCTGCGCTGAACCCCGCTACCGGCTGAACATCCGGGTTATAAACGATAATCCCTGGAGCAACCTGTTTGCGAATAACATGTTCTTGCGCCCTGAAGAAGAAGAGCTGGAGCACTTCACACCCGACTGGCACATACTGGCTGCCCCCGGCTTACACCTCGATGCAACAGAATGCGGCGTTCGTCAGCACAATGCGGCAGTCATCAGTTTTAAGCACCGCACCATTTTAATTGCCGGCAGTGGTTACACTGGCGAGATCAAGAAAGGTATCTTTTCTATACTCAACTATATTTTACCGCACGACAAAGGCGTATTAAGCATGCACTGTTCAGCCAACCTTGGCAAAGACGGCGATACAGCCCTGTTCTTTGGATTGAGCGGTACTGGCAAAACCACATTGAGCGCTGACCCCAACCGTAAGCTGATCGGTGATGACGAACATGGTTGGAACGATACCAGCGTGTTTAATTTTGAAGGCGGTTGCTATGCCAAGTGTATTGACCTGAGCCCGGAAAAAGAGCCGGCCATTTTTGGCGCTATCCACGACGGCGCTTTGGTAGAAAACACGAAATTCTATCCGGGCACCAACGTAATTGACTTTTCCAATAAATCCATTACCGAAAATACACGTGTTTCGTACCCATTACATTATATCTTCAATGCGGTGGAACCTTCAACAGGTGGCATACCCGAGAATATTTTCTTCCTCACCTGCGATGCATCGGGCGTTTTACCACCGGTGTCACGACTGACGCCGGCACAGGCCATGTACCAATTCATTTCTGGTTATACAGCTAAAGTGGCGGGAACGGAAGCGGGTGTAACCGAGCCTAAATCTACTTTCAGCGCCTGCTTCGGCGCGCCGTTCTTACCACTACACCCTGGCCATTATGCCGGTATGCTCGGTGAGAAACTGAGAAAGCACAATGTAAAGGTATGGTTGATCAACACCGGCTGGACGGGCGGTAGTTATGGTACTGGCAGCCGCATGAAACTGGCCTATACCCGCGCCATGATCAGTGCTGCCCTGGAAGGTGCACTCGACCAGGTGGAATATGAAACCCATCCGGTATTCGGCATGGAGGTACCTGCCAGTTGTGCGGGAGTACCCGCAAACATCTTAAACCCACGTAACACCTGGGCTTCTGCAGCGGCGTACGACAAGGCTACTGAAAACCTGGCTAAACAGTTCATTACCAATTTTGAGAAGTATGCATCGGGGGTTACGCCGGAAGTATTGGCGGCAGGGCCCAAAATATAATCAGCTTCTTTTAATTTATTGTCAGATATTTTATTGATATTACTGCGCTTTTTTGATAAAGCATTTTGGTCTCAACGATTACTTTGCCATAGATAGGGTTGTCTCATTTAATGGGACAACCTTTTATTTTTTACATGGTTCCTTTGGTTTTTATAAATTTTAGGAAACAATTTCCGCCGATTTGAATTAAGTTGCTTTCGTGTTTCAAGCCATTCCCGGCAGTGACGCTGTAAACCTGCCCGGGAAACCAATTATGATCAAAGCCGTATTTTCATTATTATTGGTGTGTGTTGCCGTTATACAAACGAACAACCTGATACCCTGGAGTGCTGAGCGAAAACTTACCTGGGGCGATTTTAAAGGCACGCCGGATTTGCATTCTTCCAATGCAGCCCTTACCAGCAGTAATATCAATATTGAATTTGGTTACGACGACAAGGGGTTTCAATATGTCATTAAATGCAACTTCGATAAAAACCGGTCGTGGGTTAGAATAAAAAACAACGAGGTGCTGGCCCATGAACAGGGCCATTTTGATATTGCAGAAATATATGCCCGCAAGCTGAACAAGATCATGAAGGCGTACCGCTTTAATGCCAAAACAGCCAGTACTGATCTAAACCTCCTGTATGAAAATACGATGAAATTACACCGGCAGGTTCAAACACAATACGACAACGACACCGACTATTCCCGTAATAAACAGAAACAGGAGGAGTGGTTGAAAAAGATTGCCGATGAGCTTAAAAGCCTGGAGGCATTTGCAAACTATCAGCAGGAAAAATAATGCAGCGGTATCAGCTATCCCTCTCAGAACAAACCGTATAACTGGGAATCGATCTTGCGAATAATATCCCCGAGGTGTTCATCGTTTTCGGGAAATTTATTTTTATCGATATCTATTACCAGCAGGGGACCTTCTTTATAACCATCGATCCATTTATTGTAGAAATCGTTGAGGCGTTTCAGGTAATCGAGGCGGATATTCTCTTCGTATTCCCGGCCACGTTTTTGAATTTGTGCAACCAGCGTAGGTACCGATGCTTTCAGGTAAATGAGCATATCGGGTGGTTGCACCATTGTTTTCAATGTTTCGAAAAACATGAAATAGTTATCAAAATCGCGTTTGCTCATTAACCCCATTTCATGCAGGTTCGGTGCAAAGATGTAGGCATCTTCAAATATGGTACGGTCCTGGATGACCGTTTCGGTTCCACGTTGAATTTCGTTTAACTGTCTAATTCGGCTGTTGAGGAAATAGATCTGCAGGTTAAAACTCCACCTGGGCATATCCTCATAAAAATCGAACAGGTAGGGATTGTGATCCACATCTTCAAAATGGGGAATCCAGCGATAATGTTTACTGAGCAGCTCTGTGAGCGTAGTTTTGCCCGCGCCAATATTACCCGCTACAGCAATATGCTTCGGTTTCTTAGTTTTTGCCATTATTGTAGAGTTCTATCCCGTTTCTGCCCCGGTTGCTACGAGGCAATAAAAAATTTAAGATATTAATTCTTTCCGGAAATCAACCTGTTGCCTGTTCTTTTTTAATAATAATTCAGTCCGATGGCCTGGCGTACCACTTCCATGGTGGCCTTTGCGCTGGCACGGGCCTTTTCGGCTCCCTGGATCATTACTTTTTTAAGGTAGTTGGTATCTTGCTGAATGGCTTCGGCCTTTTCGCGTATGGGAGCTATAAAGCGTACCATGTCTTCGGCCAGTTGCTTTTTCATATCACCATACCTGATGGTACAGGCGTTATAATCTTCTTCAAACTTCGTCAGCACTTCCGGTGCGCTTACCAGCTTTATCAGCAAAAACAGGTTCTCGATGTAATCGGGTTTAGGTGTGTTGGGTTCTTTTGGACCACTATCGGTAGTCGCCTTCATTACCTTTTTGCGTATCAGGTCATCGGGGTCGCTGAGGTACAGCGTAGCGTATTGGTTCTCACTTTTGCTCATTTTACCGGCGCCATCGAGACTGGGCACTTTTATCAGTTCACTGCCATAATTAAAAGCTACCGGTTCGGGGAACACGTCACCATAGCGGTGATTGAAACGGTTTGCGAAAGTCCGGGACATTTCAAGGTGCTGTTCCTGATCCTTACCCACTGGCACCAGCAGCGCGCGGTGTAAAAGAATATCGGCGGCCTGTAATACGGGGTAGGTCAACAGGCCGGCATTTACATTCTGCGGTTGCAGACGTATTTTATCTTTAAATGAAGCGGTCCTCTCCAGCTCACCCACATAAGCGAGCATGTTCAGGAATAGGTATAGCTCAGAAGTTTCAAAAACATGGCTCTGACAGTACAGCGTACTTTTATCGGGGTCAAGACCGCAGGCAATATGCTCGGCCAGCACCCGGGTCACGTTGTTCTTCAGTTCCTTTGTATCAGGATGGGTGGTAAGTGAATGCAGGTCGGCCACCATAAAAAAGCAGGGATATTCGTCCTGCATTCGCACAAAATTGCGCAAGGCCCCAAAATAGTTGCCAAGGTGTAAAAACCCGGTGGGCCGTATGCCGCTCATGACGATCTCTTTATTCATAAGGACGGCGAAGATAAGAAGAGTTTATATTACCCCCGCCCCCCTAAAAGTGGAGATCTTGGTTACAGGGTTCAGGTTGCAAGGGTTCCAGTTGCTGGTTACTGATTGTCGATTGCCGTATTAGGAGCGGTAACAGGGTAGCCATTTCCAGGCAGGGGGTTGCACTGAGATTGCACTGGGGTTGCACTGCGTGGCTCTATTCAGTGCAACCCCGGTGCAGGGTCAATACAGGATGTAGTCCTGTAAATACCATGTTACGCATTCATATGATCCTAACCATTCACCCCCCATACTTACCTTTTGCCCATTGCTCCCGGCTTAGCCGGGACTACTGCCCTTCCATTCCAAATAATCAGTTATTTTTGTTTCCATGGAAGTAAATGACGCATTGGTTCAGAACCTGGCCAACCTGGCCCGCCTGCAGTTTAACGATCAGGAAAAAGAAATAATTAAGAAAGATCTGCAACGAATGATTCATTTTGTCGACAAACTGAATGAATTGAATACGGAGGGGGTGGAACCGCTATTACATATGACAGATGCCATCAATGTGTTGCGTGAAGATGAAGTAAAAGGATCCATTTCCCGCGAGGAAGCGCTTAAAAACGCCCCCGATTCAGACGGAACTTTCTTCAAAGTGCCTAAGGTTATCAAAAAACAGGAATAACCGGCTTTAAACTTTTTCTATGAATTCAATCATCCATCTCGAAGGGATAAGCAAGAGTTATTTTATGGGTAAACAGGAATTGCAGGTGCTGAAAGGCATTGACCTGAATATTCATACCAATGAATATGTTGCCCTGATGGGACCATCCGGTTCCGGCAAAAGTACCCTGATGAATATCCTCGGCTGTCTCGATTCCCCTTCTGCTGGCCGCTATATATTAAACGGACAGGATGTAAGTAAGATGCCCGATGATAACCTGGCCGACGTGCGTAATAAAGAAATTGGTTTCGTATTTCAGCAATTCAACCTGCTTCCCCGCCTTACAGCTTTGGAAAATGTGGCGTTACCACTGGTATATGCCGGTGTTTCGCGAAAACAACGGACCGACATGGCGATGGATGTAATAAAAAAAGTAGGACTCGAAGATAGAAGCCATCATAAACCGAATGAATTATCCGGTGGTCAGTGCCAACGGGTTGCCATTGCCCGGGCGTTGGTCAATAACCCTTCGCTCATACTGGCCGATGAACCTACCGGAAACCTGGATACCAGAACTTCCAAAGAAATCATGGACATCTTCAGCCAGATACAGGCAGCCGGTAATACGGTAGTGCTGGTAACCCATGAAGAGGATATTGCCAATTATGCCAAACGGATCGTTCGTCTGCGCGACGGCCTGATCGAAAGCGATAAAATGCGAGAGGAATTGGAGACTGCGTGAGGGGAAGATTATCACATTATCACATTAACCATCTCATGGCTCAAAAAATATATACTAAAACCGGAGATAAAGGTTCTACTTCATTGATCGGTGGAACAAAAGTTCCCAAATCGCACCTGCGCATTGAAGCATACGGAACCGTAGATGAACTAAGTTCGTGGATTGGTTTGTGCAAAGACCTGTTGACCGATGATGCCAGCAAAACCATTCTGCAGGAAGTGCAGGACCGGTTGTTCACCATGAATTCTTCCCTGGCCTGTGATCCGGTTAAAGAGCCTAAAATGCGTATTCCCGATCTGAAAGAGGAAGACATTACCTTGCTGGAAAAGGAAATGGACAGCATGAACGAAGCCATCCCCCCCATGAAGAGCTTTATACTACCAGGAGGCCACCCCACCCTGTCGCAATTACATATTACCCGTTGCGTTTGCCGCCGTGCCGAGCGTTGCTGCGTTCGTCTTGACCAGGAAAGCCTGGAAGTGGATGGAACCATTCTGAAATACCTGAACCGCCTCAGCGATTATTTATTTGTACTGGCCCGTTATGCCGGACACCAAATGCAGGTGGAAGAAATTCCGTGGAAACCGAGAATTAATTAGCTAATGTGATAATGAAATACAGAATACAAAATTAGTATGCAATGATCATTGTCAACACCTGGAACATGATGGAGCCTAACTCCTGGTTCAATGAGATATTATAGCCATACACGTTTTCGTTAAAAGACTTGTTTTCGTCATACTCGCTTATAAACTTCTGGTAATCCGATAACAGGTGCTCGGTATCTGATTTAAATCCATAATGCAATAACTTAATGGCAAAGCATTGTTTGGCTTCTTTGGTATTATACCATTGCGACCAGGCTATCTTTCCTTCAATCAACGCCTTTTCAACCAATTGCTTTCCCAGTAAATACCGGTAGGTATACACCCTGATGCTCCGGGGCGTTGATTCGGTATTGCGGGCCAGAATGTCTTTTATAAATTCCTGCTCCCATTTCTCATACGGGTATTCTTTTCGGGCTGTGGAGGCGATGGGGATTGGCTTTACCGGAGTAACCGTTGTTTCCGTTTGTGCCTGGGGGATATCATTGCCAACCGGTTCGCTTTGGGCTAAATCTACTTCCGGAATAGCCACTTTAACATCACCCGTTTCTCGCGTGGGTTCCTGTCTTTCAATGATCGACTCTTTTTTACCTGTATGACTGATAATTTCCCCTACTTTGCTCGATTTGATACCATTGGTTGCCGATTGCGTTGTTTCATCGTCTTTGGCCGTATCGTCTCTGGTAAAGCCTTCTACGATCTGTCGTTTTTCAAACACGGTCAAGGGACCCAGTTTCAGTCCGGCCAGGAACAATTTATCCATGTACTCACGGCATAACTCCTTGTAGGTAGCATCATTGTCCTTGTTGGCGATAAAATCTTTATACTTATCCTGGATGGCGTGTAACAGAATGCGTTCATCAATGGCCGCCAGCACGGTTACGCGGTCCTGGATGGCCGGACAATGCAGCAGCACGCGGATATAATCAACGATCTGGATGATCTTATCTTCTGAACAGCGGTCAATGTCATCGATGAATAAGAAAATGCGCTTTTGATCTGCCTTTTCTTCTTCCTCCTTTTCCTGTTCCCCGCCCTTCTTTTTTTTCGGCTTCTGATCTGGGATCCATGCCTTCAGCAGATATTTTAATTCCTGCTGAATTTCATGTTGAAACCCAAGTTGACTGTTAAAATTCACATTGCTGGTTAACGAGAGAATAATTTTCCGGGCATCGGTCTTGAACTTTTTTGCGATATATATGAGCATCGAGATGGCTGAAATGGGTATGCCTATCCGGAGAACGGTTTGAACCGTTTTATCACCTTTGAAATAATAATTATAATAATAAACGCCAACAGCAATAACCAGACTCAACAAGAAGCCAACAAGTATGGGAAGCTTTCCCCGTTGCTCGTTCAGTAGTAATATTTTTTTATAATACTTTATCCATTTTGCCAGTTGGTACCATTTCGGTTTATCGCCCAGGTAAGCCTCGTTGAGGGTATTATACAAATAGGCCCAGATGCCGGGTGTATCCTGATACTTCCAGGCATGAAATTCAATGGGAATGTATCTTTTGGGATCGAGTCTTTTGTTTAAAATATATTTCCAGAAAAAAGTTTTACCCCTGCCCCACCGACCAAACAAACCAAAGAAATGTTCGCCGTTGCTATCACTGTTGGCGATGAGATTGTAAAAAATGCTGCTGAGCTTTTCAATATCCAGTAAATTATCCCTGGGGTTGCCGCGCAGCAGGATGTTGCGGATGGGGTTGGAGATATATTGCTTTTCTTCCCTAGTCTGTTCTGCTTCAGAAGCCGGATGATCGTCTTTGGTTGAAGGACCGGGTTCAGCTGCGCTGGTTTCTGAAGCAATGGTTTGTGCTTGTTCGGGTTCGGGCGCATTGGGTTCAGCATTGGGTTCGCCGGTTGTGGTTTCTGCAACAGATGGTGCCTGTGCCTCGTTGGGGGTATTGGTTTCAGAAAAAGGTTGCTCCGAATCTCCAACCATAGCAGCGTTTGCCTTTCGAACGGCTTCAGACACTTTAAAATCCTTAACTCCAAAATGTTTTCGTAACGCAACAATATCATTTAAAATATCCAACGGCGCATTGATCGGATTATCGGCCAGCACTACTTTTTCCAGGTTTGGGTTTTCAAGAATAGGCCTTACCAGCGTATCATTGATCCTGTTACCAGCCAGTTCCAGTTCGCGTAATGCAGGCATGGTTTTCAATACTTCATAAGTAGTTTTTACATTATTACGGTTTAAGTGAAGCACCTTTAGTTTGGTGCTTTTAAAAAACGCTATATCCGTTACTTCGTTATCATTAGCAATCAATATTTGCAAATCAGACAAAGCAGCCACTCCGGAAATATCCTGCAGTTTGTTATTGGAAATATTAAGGAACATCAGATTGCGAATGCGCAGCAATAAAGATGGTAAAGTGTGCAAGTCAAGGTTTTCGAGATCGAGTTGAGTATAATTGATGTTTTCAATTGCAAACAATATCCGGCTGAGCGCTTCCAGTTCGTTTCTGTAGAAATAAAACTTCCTTGGCTCGTCGCGATGAATGATCTTTTTAAGAACCGGTAAATATTTGGGATCGGTAGAAAAATGTTCAATCCTTTCCAGCGCATATTCAATAAATCCATCTTCGCCGGAAGGATGCCTGGCCGATTCTATGGGGTCAGCGCTGATTGTGGCATACTCCTCATGCAATAATGAAGAAAGTTCATTGCTTCCTATACCTAACAAAGAAGCGGTCTTATCAAGATTAGCAGCAGCAGTAGAGTTGGTAGCCATAGTTGGCTTTTTCTAAAATTACAAAGTATAGGCGGGAATTGTAATACCACATAGTGGTTACCGGTCTTTAGTTGTTTATGATCATGATTTGACAATACTGGAAAAATAGCCAGGTAAGTATAGTACGCCCTTTCATAACGTAACTATTACGCATATGTCTTTAATAGCACCCGCCTTCGCCACTGACTCGTCGGGACTACGGATGAGCAGGCGTTATCAAATTATCTACGATCTTCCCATCCTTCATATGCAGTAACCGGTCGCTCATTTGCGCCAGTTCTTCGTTGTGGGTGACTATTAAAAAGGTTTGATTGAATTGCTGCCGCAGCGTAAAGAAAAGCTGGTGCAGTTCGCGGGCATTGGCCGAATCGAGGTTGCCGGTAGGCTCATCAGCGAAAATAATAGCGGGCTTATTGATCAGGGCGCGGGCCACGGCTACCCGTTGCTGCTCACCGCCAGATAAGGCATTTGGTTTATTATCGGTGCGTTGTCCCAATCCTAACATTTGTAATAACGATAAAGCGTTCTCCTCCACCTCCTTTTTACGGCGACCGGCCATCCAGCCGGGGATACACACATTTTCCAGGGCGGTAAATTCAGGCAACAGGTGGTGGAACTGGAAAACAAAACCTACATGTTTGTTCCGAAAAGCCGCCATTTGCCGCTCGTTCAGGAAATTGAGGCGTTGATTTCCAACCTTTACCTCACCCTTATCGGGCTTGTCGAGGGTTCCCAAAATGTGTAACAACGTACTTTTTCCAGAGCCTGAGGGGCCCACAATACTGGCAATTTCGCCCTGTTTTATTTCCAGGTCAACACCTTTCAATACCCATAACTGCCCATAATATTTCTGAATATTCGTCGCTATTAACATGTATTGTGAATTACTAATATAGCCGTCAAGATACTACAAACCATTGGCTTCCCGTTCATAGTACCCGTTTGGGGAAAGTTTTTAAGGAAACCTTCCATTATCTTTCAAAGATAGATTTGGTTTTTTCATTAGGAGGGTTACTTTTGCGAAAAATTGAGGGGTAAAATTGGGGAAGAAACCAGACCATTTTCTCCGACCCTTGGTTCAGAAACTGTTCGTGGATTTAAAACTTTAAACAGGCTAAACACATGTTTTGGACATTAGAACTTGCATCCTATCTCGAAGATGCACCGTGGCCTGCCACCAAAGATGAGTTGATTGACTACGCCATCCGTAGCGGTGCACCCATTGAAGTGGTAGAAAATCTTCAAGAACTGGAAGATGAAGGAGAAATTTATGAGGGTATAGAAGACATCTGGCCGGATTATCCAAGCCAGGACGACTTCTTTTTTAATGAAGATGAGTACTAAGCCCATGGCTAAAAAATAGTGCAAACCGGTCGCTGTTAAGCGGGCGGTTTTTTCTTTTGCTTCGCATGCGAAGTAAGAGATAAGAGGTAGGAAGTAATCAGCGCTTCCTAATTCAGCCCACTAAAAAAAGGCACAGTCCCCTTGCGGAGTGCTGCACCTTCGTGAATTTCTTATTTCGTACTTCCTACTTCGTTATTTCTCCATCTGCTCAATAACGGCTTGCGTAACTCCTGTAAAGGAGAATCCGCCGTCATGAAACAGGTTTTGCATGGTTACCATTTTAGTCAGGTCGCTGAACAGGGTAACGCAGTAATCAGCACACTGATCGGCTGAGGCATTACCCAGCGGACTCATTTTTTCGGCATATGACACAAAGCCATCGAAACCTTTTACGCCGCTACCAGCTGTGGTTTTCGTAGGAGATTGAGAAACGGTGTTTATCCGCACCTTCTTCTTAACCCCGTAGTGATAACCAAAGTTCCGGGCAACTCCTTCCAGTAATGCTTTCGCATCTGCCATTTCGTTATAATCAGGGAATACGCGTTGTGCAGCAATATAGGTTAAGGCTACCACGCTGCCCCAATCGCTGAGGGCATCCATTTCCCAGGCTGTACGAAGTACGCGGTGCAACGACATAGCCGATATATCGAGGGTCTTTTGGTTAAACCCATAGTCAATCTCCGTATAATGCTTGTTCTTGCGCACGTTCAGGCTCATGCCTATGGAATGCAGTATGAAATCTACCTGGCCGCCAAAATGTTTTGTGGCTTCTTCAAATAACTTCTTCAGGTCATCCATGCTGGTTACATCGGCGCCAATAACCGGCGCATTCACTGCTTCAGCCAGTTTATTGATTTCGCCCATACGCAAAGCAACCGGCGCATTGGTTAAAACCAGTTGCGCCCCTTCTTCATGACAACGCAAAGCCGTTCTCCAGGCAATTGACTTTTCGTCCAAAGCACCAAATATGATCCCTTTCTTTCCTTTAAGCAGGTTATATGCCATACAATTTATTTTTTAATTAGAGTCGCGCAAAAATAGCATCATTTTCCTTTCCCTGTGCATTTGCTGTATTTCATCCCGATATATCGGGATTGGCTAATTAGCACATTAGTTCATAACCATCTCCCGCGCGTTTTCCAGGGCAGCGGCCGTTGGCTTTTCACCACTGAGCATTTTGGCAATGGCCGTTATGCGCTCATCCTGCGACAGCAGTTTAATATTTGTTTTAATGGAATTGCCTTTTATGTCTTTGTAAACGAAGTAATGGGCATCTGCCTTCCCGGCAATTTGCGGCTGATGGGTGATGCTGAATACCTGCCGTTTACGGGCCAGGTCCTTCATTATAATGCCCACCTGTTTAGCAGCTTCGCCTGAAATACCGGTATCTATTTCATCAAAGATGAGGGTTGGCAGGTCGAGCGACTGGGCTACCAGCGATTTAATACACAACATTAACCGGCTTAACTCACCGCCCGATGCTACTTTGCGAATGGGCTCAAACCGGTTACTTTTATTAGCATCAAATAAAAACTCTATATCATCCTGCCCGTTTAGCTGCAGGTTCGCAAGCGGCTCTATGGACACCTGCAAACGGGCATTGGGCATACCTACCTGGCCTAACAACTTGTTCACTTTATCCTGTAAGGGCTTCACTTGTTTAACCCGGTTAGCCGTTAGCTTTCCTGCCAGTTCCGTCGCCTTTTGCAATAACTGCTGTACAGTTTTTTCCTTCGTTTGAATGGCTTCATCTATATTCAATACAGCCTGTAATTTTTGTTCAAGCCCATCTCTTATAGCCAGCAACTCCTGCGTGGTATGCACGCCATGTTTCTTCAACAGTTTGTACCCGGTAGAAATGCGATCGTTCAACTGCTCTATCTTTTGCGGGTCGTACTGCACCTGGTCATTTATGCGCTCTACTTCATCAGCAATATCCTGTAATTCAATTTGTGTGGACAACATTCGCTGCAACAACGGAGGTAATGCAGGATGATGATCGCCAAAAGCGCTTAACTGGTTACACAATGATTTCAACTGCTGCACCATGGGCGATTCGCCCTCACTTAATTCAAAGGTCACTTTACTCAAAGCTGTCTTTATGCCTTCTGCATTGCTGAGCAACTTCAAGGTAGCATCCGCCTCTTCCAGCTCATTCTCTTTCAAAGCTGCCTCGTGCAACTCATCGAATAAAAATTTGTTGTAATCGTATTCTTTGGTGAACTGATCTTTCTGCTGCTGCAAAGCAACCAACGCATGCTGCGCCTGCTGCCATTGGGTATACGCCCCCTGGTATTGTTGCAATACATCTAACTGACCAGCCAGGGCATCAAGTACCTGCCGTTGAAAATCACTTTCACCCAATTCCAGCGTATCGAACTGGCGATGCAGATCAACCAGCATGGAACTTAACTGGCGAAGTTGTTCCAGGTTAACGGGTGTATCATTTACAAACGCTCTCGATTTGCCATTCGTGCCAATTTCACGTCGAATGACCAATTCTTCATCAACATCGAGGTCCTGTTCACGTAAAAAGGCTTTCACCGCTTTCTTCTCAGCAATTACAAATATGCCTTCTACATAACATTTCTTATCGCGGCTTTGCAATACAGCCGTATCAACCCGGTCGCCCAGGATCAGCGATAGAGCGCCCATTAAAATTGATTTACCGGCGCCGGTTTCCCCGGTAATAATGTTGAGCTTTTGCGAGAAGTCGATCTCTATCTCGTCAATTATAGCGTAGTTCTGTATGAAAAGTTTTTTAAGCACAGTACAATTTTGAGCTTAACAAATATAATATCGAATATTGAATGTAGAATATCGAATACCGAAGTAGTTATCCCCTTCATTTTCGGTTCCATATTCTTTATTCGTTCTTACATCGCGCGATCCCGGCTTTCGCCCTTGAATCGAGTGAATTTTTAAAATCATGGTCTTTCATATTCAGGCAACGCTGAAACCATTCCATCGCCGTTTGTTTATCGCCCCGCTGCTCATAAATAAAACCGGTTTGCAAGGCAGCCCGGGAGGCAAAATGTTCTTTACGCTTTTCGCCCAGGTCAATAGCCTGCTTATAAAATACAATGGCCAAACTATCATTTCCCATATCATCGTACAATCGCGCAGCCCGGTAGGCAAACTCCAGCTTGTCTTCAAGCAATGAAAAATGACCGGTGTTTTTACCATGCAATAGCGCAAGAGCCTGCCGGTAATAACCTCCATCATTTAGCAACCGGGCCTGCAGCAACAGTTTATTAGGCCATATATCGGTGATGGCTTCTTTTTGTGCCTGTTTATCGGCTTCGGTATCGGTGCTGCCGCTTTGCAATATCTTTTGCCGGCAGGCTTTGGCTTTCGCTTCATCACCCTGCAGGTAATAATGCCAGCTTAGTTTCTGCAACACATCTTTCACATAGAATTTCCCTTTAAAGGTCGCCAGAAAACGTTCCAGGTATTGGGCGGCACCGGCATCCAGATGATGTATTTTGGCATAACCCATTTCCATATCCCATACCGGCAAAGCCAGGTAACCGGCGTTGGTATTTCGGCCCAATATGATTTGCTCCGCTTTTTCAGACTGCTGGTTATTGAGATGCAAATTGGTTGCGAGATAGGCAAATAAATGATGGTTCACCACATCCAGTTGTTGCTGGTCGATAAACTGAAAGACCCCCGGCCGGTCGTTCTGGATATAAAATTTCAAATAACAGTAATAGAATACGGCTTCGTCATGAAACAAAGCCGACCATTCATCGGTCCCTTTCAGAAAGGTGTCCACCCGGGCCATCCCTTTTGTTATGCTACCATTAATGCCTAACAGATTGCTTAGCCATTTATAGCCATCGGGAATGGTACCTGCAGCCACCTGCATAGCGCCGGCATATAATGCGTTTGGTGTAAACCGGGGGAATGTTTGCTGATTATTCTTTATCTGTAAAAACGAACGGCGGAACTCCCACCCCGCATCCCAGTTATTACCAAACTTAACTCTGATAGCAGCCCATTGAAAATGGATCACCGAACGGGTAAATAACAGGAAAGGAGAGTTTTCAGGTCCCTTGCTTAACAACTCAAGCCGGGTTTCACGATTGGGCAATCGCTTTTTATATTCTGCCGGATCTTCATTAAAGAAGAGCGTAAAAAAATCAATATAATTTTCGAGGAAGTATGGAATGAGGTTATTCGGATGCTGGGCTTTTTCCGCATTCAACAGCTGCTGGCCGCTGGCCAATTTTAGCTGCACAATGTCATGATACGCCTGGCGGCAGCGGTCGTTGAAATCAAATACTTTCTGCGCCCTGGCAGGCACATATAATAAAGCCAATAAGAAAATTGCCAGGAGCCGATTCATCGCTGCAATATACTATATCCCGCATAGGTATGCTATACTTTGGGAAAGGCATTCTAAGGCAGATTGCGGGCTCCTTCGGCTTCCTCCCACGCTCCCGACGAGTTAAGGGATGAGTGCAATGCAAAAAAAGTCCCCTTGGCTGAGCCGAGGGGACTTTTTCTATTATGCTGAATTATTCAGATCATTTTACTTCAATGGTATCAAACAGGTCGCGATCTACCAATATACGGCCGCAGTTTTCGCAAACGATGATCTTTTTACGCTGACGGATCTCACTTTGACGTTGAGGCGGGATGGCATTAAAGCAACCACCACAAGCATCACGTTCAACCGCCACTACACCCAAACCGTTGCGGTAGTTCTTGCGAATACGATCGTATGAATGCAACAGGCGCTCTTCTACTTTTTCACGGGCATCAGAAGCCTGTTTATTGAAATGCTTTTCTTCTTTTTCGGTAGTACCGATGATCTTTTCCAGTTCACCTTTCTTTGTATTTAAAACACCTTCTTTGGTGGCAATATTCTTTTTGGCTTTATCCAGTACCACTACTTTCTCAGCAATCTCTTCATTCGCATCACGAATGTGTTTTTCGGCCAGCTTTATTTCCAGCTGCTGCATTTCAATTTCCTTGTTGATGGCCTCAAACTCGCGGCTGTTCTTTACATTCTCACTTTGCTTTTCGTATTTTTTGATCAGCGCTTCCGCTTCCTTAATGATGTTCTTCTTCTGGTTGATAAACTCCTGAATGCCGTTGATCTCTTCTTCAATACGCACCTGACGCGAATGCAAGCCCTGAATTTCATCTTCCAGGTCGCTCACTTCCATCGGTAATTCACCTTTCAGAATTTGAATCTCATCGATCTTCGATTCAATTTTCTGCAATGCAATCAGTGCGCTTAACTTTTCTTCTACAGAATAATCTTTAACGTTAGCCATAAAGAAATTTATAGTTTGTTGTTTATGGTAAGAAGTTGGTTCCCGGCTTCTATTCCCTGATGTATCTTTTGTTGAACTTGCCCCGCTTTTAGCGGATCGCAAACTTCAGCGTTCGTATCGCTACTCAACAAGATCACACAAAATAATGCACCGGATTGGTTTTTAAAGCCGTTTTAAGGACGGCAAAGGTAGGGAATTTTTCCTGCAAAACCCCAGCCAGTAAATCTATGGTAAATTGCTCGCTCTCAAAATGCCCAATATCTGCAATTATCAGCCGGCCATTGGCATCAAAAAATTCATGGTATTTCATATCACCAGTGATATAGATGTCGGCGTTGGCCGCTAATGCTTTGGAAACCAGGAAACTACCCGCGCCGCCGCATAAAGCCACTTTTTTAACCGGCCGGCCTAACAAGGCGGTATGGCGAATCAGCGGCAGGTCAAACGCCTGCTTTAATTGTTTCAGAAAGGCATTTGCGGGCATGGCATCAGGCAATTCGCCTACCAGGCCAGCTCCAATGCCGGGATGGGTATTGGCCAGGTCCACTATATCATATGCCGCTTCTTCGTAAGGATGGGCGGTGCGCAAAGCCCGGACCATAACCCCCTGCAGATAAGCCGGGAATATGACCTCTATTTTTAGTTCCTGTTCATAATGCCGCTCCCCGGGTTGGCCAACAAAGGGATTGGTGCCTTCTCCTCCTTTAAAGGTACCCGTACCCTCTACCCCAAAACTGCATTCATTATAATTACCTATATGTCCGCCACCAGCTTCAAATAAGGCCGTTCTAACCTGTTCCGACTGCTCAACAGGAACAAAAGTGTACAATTTCTTCAGGGTGGCTTCTTTGGGCGCCAGGATCTTCCGGTTTACCAGTCCCAGTTTATCGGCCATCATACCATTCACCCCGGTTATTATATTATCAAGGTTGGTATGAATAGCATAAATCGCTATATTATTTTTTATAGCTGTTATTATAGTCTTTTCTACATAATTCCGCCCGGTGATCTTCTTTAATCCGCCAAAAATGATGGGATGATGCGCTACCACCAGGTTGCAACCGCGTTGTATGGCTTCGTTGATCACTTCTTCCGTAGCATCCAGGGTGCAAAGCGCACCGGTGCAGGGCCAGCCGGGGTTACCGGTCAGCAAGCCGGCGTTATCATAATTTTCCTGCAGCGAAGGCGGCGCAATGGATTCGAGCAAGACAATGATGTCAGCAATTTTCATAATTAACTATGATTGTAGCCAAAGATAATAGATAGCGGCGCAATTAAGTTCCAGGGGCGGCAACCAACCATACCGGGTGTTAACAAAATATTTTTCTGCCATCAAGGCATATTAATTGCAGGGAGTGTTACCTTAAATGAATTATTGACACTAACTACCACCAACTATGCGCGGAACCTGGATAATCTTATTGATCATGATCGTTATCGGCGCTGGCATGTACTTTTGGTTTACACGTAAACCAAAACCAGCCAACAGCGATACCATCATTTTTAAAGACACGCCTGACTCCATTATTAACAAGATGCAGGTTTACCTGGCCGATGATCCCAAAGAGGTCATGTACATGGATAGTGTTTGGATGCAATCCGACTCCACGCCGCTGAAGCGGGTGCTTAGCGGTACTGTACAGGATACCATGAACAAGCAATATTCCAGTGTTACGCTGTTCATTGCCTATGATCACCAGTCTTTTTATGACCTGGAGATAACGAAGCCTGATCCCAAAATGGCTTATACCATCAACCTGGAAGTAATGCCGCAAACCAATAATGATACACTCATTCTGGATGGGCTTATTCAACCTGTGAAAGGCGATGCCCTGCACTTTGCGGTACCGATGGCGAAATTGTATTCAAAATTTGTTATTACCTATAATCATAAGTTACCGCAACCGCCACCCGATTCAACATCGATCAAAGGACATGAGCCCATCAAGACCATTACTATATTGAAGAATTAAAGAGATGGCTCTTCTCTTGTGTAGTAAAAGTTGTATAATTATTAATTCACATTTTTTTTTATTACAACCTGTTCGCATATTCTATCATTCATATTACATACTGTTATGATCCAATAAGGCTGTTTGACATAAACAAATGTCCACTGGTAGACATATGGTGGTCTTTTATCAACATTATGATATCTTTTAAGTATACAACGCCTTCTTTTCTGTTATTTCGCAGCTGAATTCAAAGTGCAATCTTAACCCTAAGCAAAAAATTCCTAAATCCCATGAAAAGGATCGTAAAGCCCTTTTGTGTTATTTATGTATTGCCCATAAGTTTGCTGTTGTTGTCGTGTTCGCAAAAAACACATTCAGTCTCCTTTAACATTTCAGAAACTTCCATGTGGCAGGCAGCCATTGTATTGTTGTTACTCATCATGATATCGGTGAGTGCCATACTGCATTATAGATATCGTAAAATGAAGGGCCGCATTCACCAGGAGCGGGAAGCCGCTTTCGTAGAAGCCCGCCAGCTGGTGGAAATGGAAAAACAGAAAGCATTTCAACAGGCCAATCAACTGGTAGAAGAAAAAAAAGCGATCGCTGTACAACAGGTGCGTGAAATTATTGAAAAGGCAAAAGAAGAAGCCAGGCAGTTGCAGGCCCAGGTTACCACTACATCGGTGATGCTGGCCAACAAAACAGATTACCTGATGCAGCTGCAGGAAAAATTGAAAACGTCGGACAATAACGAATACAAACGCATCGCCAAAGAAATGAAGACTACCCTTACAGAAGCCGATCACTGGTCCGATTTTATTAAAAACTTCAACCTGCTGCATGCACACTATGTTGACAACATCACCAAAAAGCATCCTGATCTCACCTCCAATGAAGTACGATTGATCTGTTTTATTCTTTCCGGATTAAGCAATAAAGAGATAGCAGGTATATTTTCCGTAGAACCGGAAAGCGTTAAAAAAGCACGTTACCGGTTGAAGAAAAAATTGAGCCTAACGGAAGAAGAAAGCCTTAGCTACTATCTGCAGCATCTGCGGGTAACGGATAAACGGGAATGGGGCATGGGCATGCATACCGAATAAATATATATAACGCAAATGATTACCCTGGTATTATTATTGATGTACTAATTATCCTTCATTATTGCTTTTTTATATTACGTCCACTTCTTCTATATAACCTTGCTCACTGCCTGCTAAATAGCAAATTGGTCACCCACTTGTACCCTTTTTCCGAACTTCTATCCACCGGTTGTCCGCCCTGTTTTCTTCAGATTTAAATTTTTCATGCGCAATTTTACACTGCAGACAAGCATCTGCTATACAAATCCAACTTTCCTTCGAAAACCACCTGTTCAATATTCTTAAGACTTTTTGAAATCCCTATATCTTATTTGTTTTTGGGTACGTCGCAATGCAGGTTGCATACGATACCAGATATTCCAATATTTCTGAAATATCCCTAAACCGGTATCTGTGGAACCCCTGATTCAATGTCTCTGAAGTACTATTTAGGTTCAATGTTCTATTCCTTGGAAAAAGGCCTGATACATCATAATGTATTAAGGAAGGTTTTGAGGGTTTACGAGTGGTGGTTTCTACCACCACTTTTTTTATCACTTTATAATTTATGTTATGAAGACAAAGCAGCTACGAATTGGCAAATATGTAATGGTAAATGATTTGCCAATATTATTTCCACTCGAAATAATGCATAGCGATGTGGTGCCAAAAGCGCAGTCAGCTGGTTTTTTTGTACTGCGGGTGACTACCTGTGAAGTAGATGTTTACTGCTGGGGTGAAAGCACCAGCTTAAACGTACAAAGCAAGCAGGCGCAGGATGCCAGTATCATTAAAGAATTTATCGGCAACATTTCGGAAGTCTCACACCGGTTTGCCGATTCAGCCATGTCTACTACACAACAGGGCGCAAAAACATCCAGCGCCATCTAAACCACTTATATATGATCTATCTGATAATAATTTTGATTGTAAGTCAGATAATCCATTTTATCCACTTCCAGATTATTGTGTCGTCAACAAAACGAAGATTAAAGAGCATTGACTTCCAAATGCAAAATCTGCATCAATGGATCGTTTCAAACCAACAAAGTTTATCGCATCGGCTTGAACAAATACATGATCAGGTAAACAATCTGTATGTCAAGGTAAGCATGGTAGATCGTTATATGACTCATGGAAAATCCACAGAAGCTGATGAATCCACCCCAACTTTTTCAATACACATGCAGGCATTCAATAAAGAGTCTGTTGAAAAATTCAGGAAGGAAGACATTCAACAATATTATGCCATCCTGCTGCAGGAATTACAACAACTCGATAGTAAGATCAGTCAGGTAGCAAAAGAAGCCATACCTGAATCGCCTTTCGCCAACGCACAATTTTTTAAAAATGAAATAAACAACCGGCTGAATGGTAACCGGTTGAATAAAAATAACTCCAGGTAAATCACCTCACTTACTCAATAAGCTTTTCCACCCTGGTCAACTGACCTTCTTCATTCATTCCTTCCAGAATGATGCGTAACCTTTTTGACACATCGTTATTGAAGAAGTTCAGGGTTATTTTATGATTGTTCTTGTCGGTTAATATGTAAGGCGCCCAGTATAAAGTAGTGCGAATGTCGGGCAGTTCGTTTTGTGCCGATTCCTTGCTGTAATCGGGTGAATAAAATTCTTTAGGCGTTGAATAGCCTGTTAAACGGGTTTTATCGAGCCCGCTTATACTCGAATTCGAAGATGTATTATCGCCGCCTTTCTTTGTGTAAATGGCAATTGCGCCACCTGCGCCGCCACCCATAGCGCCAAAGAACGGCGGACGGAATGCTTTCACATAAGCGATATCTGAAACCGGAATATTTTCTATTTGACTTACATCAACCGGCATTTCATTTAAAAACAAGGAAGGGGTTGCTCCACGCCACTGCAATTGTGATCCCTGCCCACCGGTAGTGATCTGTAAGCCAGCTACCCGGCCTTGCAGGTAACTAAAGATATTGAAAGCTCCTAATGCTGAAACATCGTCGGTGAGATCAAACGTTGTGGCATCGCCACCAGAGAACAAACCACTGGCATAGCGCTCGTCCATTATTTGTTGCTTGGATTTTTGCCTTGCCTTTACAGTAACGGTTTCCAGCACTTTTACTTTTTTCTCCAGTTCAGGTTTTATCCGTTCCGCTTCGCTGGCAAAAAACCGGCCTCTGTTCAGCAGACTTGTATCCAATGGTATGGGTACACGCCAGGCCGTATCGGGTTTAATAACAGGGGCACTCTTCCAGGTGCCATTGGAGAAATTAACAACGGCTTTGTTGGCAAGATGTTTACTGTTATTAAACTGGTAAAACACCTGCACCGTATCAAAGAACACCAATCCATCCTGCTTAAACTTACCGGTTGAGTCCATTGCCAAAAAGAACAACTGCCTGGATGAATCTTTAGCCTGCAGGAATACATTCAACTGGGTATTTTTAGGGACCTGGCTTTGTAACACACCGGTTAAATTAGCGTTGAGCGACAAATAATTTTCCAGGGGAAATCTTATCACCGGTAGTTTACCGGCGGCCAGGTCATCCCATTTAAAACGGCGCCAGCCATTGGTAAGCATTACCAGATCGAGGTGCGACCGTACGGTATCGTCATTCCCGGTAAAGTAATAATAGGGATTATTGATATTACCCCGCAGATCGCCGCCTAATAACAGGTGCGATACAATATTATCGGCGTCAGGGTCTGCTTTACTCAAGCCTGCGTCGGTTATGGAAATGCTCAGGTTAGCTTTCAGCGTATCGGGCACATCGATCACCAATGTATTCTTGCCACGCCTTTCGGTATTCTTGGCTGTAGGCACAACGCGGGTAGTAAAGAAATAATCTTCCTTATTCACAAAAGCAATACGTTCGGCCAATGGTTTCCAATTGGCATCAAACAATGTCATTTGAATCATGCCGGTCGGTATGCCTTCGAGCGGAATAGAACCGCTGACCATAAAATTCTGTTGCAAATTCAACCGCGCTTTATACACTACCTGCGAATTAAAATAACCCAACAGGTACAGGGTTTTTAAATCATCCGGTGCTTCCTGTGACCGCTTGATAATAAATGCCTGCCGGCTGCCCGTAGCGGCACATTGTAACGTAACACCGGTTGGCTTTGCAGCCGGTAACGGGGTTTTATGCGATTGCTTTTTCTCGTCAACCCATTCAGCATAATATGTTTTACCGGCTTGAGGCTCTATGGTAAAACGTCCCATGCCGTCATGCACGGTACCAAAAGTGGCCACGGTGGCGCCTGATGCATCCTTTATGGCTCCCTGGGCAGATACGGGTAAACCGAATACATCGGTGACCTTTACGGCTACTACCGATTCAAGATCATTTACCAGGTCGCCTCCTTCAGGAAAGAAGCGCAAAGAAACAGCTGGCGTACTGCTGCTGCCGGTTGCAGCGGCAGGTTGTTTGCCTGCGGTTGTATTGGCCCCGCTTTGCGGGGTCGCCCCACCTTGTGGCGGAGTTGATTTATTTAAAATGCGTATGGTTTTGCTGAACAAAAAACTGGTATCAAAATTCAGCATCCAGGTGGTATATGCCCTGAAAATGACAGTTGCCGGAAGATTGGCCGGCAGATCAAAATGACCTGCAGAAGAGGCTTCATAAATGGGCAGCACCTTTTGCTGTAATACTTTACCAGACTGATCGAGCAGTTCGGCATAGAAGTTCCGGCTGATGCGCGAAGGTGTAATACCCGTAAATACATACGATTTGAACCAGATGGTCTCGCCAGTATTATAAGCGGGTTTATCAAAGTGAACATATATTTTTTCCTGCGGAAACCTTTCTCCGTACACATTCACCATGGAATCGATCTGTTGTGCATAGCCGGACCTTAAACCAGTAAAGATTAAAGCCAAAGCAATCAGGGATCTATAAAAACGGGTGCAATTCATGGGGCAATTTAACTTTTAACAAATTAATGTCTTTCATAGCTTAAAATTGATAAAATTTTGTCTATGAATTGTTAAAGAACCCTTTATATTAATGTTTTTTAATCTAACGCCGGAGACGGCACCTTATAAAATAGGCACCGGCCTTTTATTTTCATCTACCGCTACCAGGGTAAAGGTGCCGCTGATTGCCCTTTCCCGTTCGAATGAGTACATTTCTTCAATATATATTTCAACCAATACCCGAACACTGCTTTTGCCGGTATGTATCACCTTACCGATCAATTCAATGATGGTGCCTGCCGGTATCGGCCTGGTAAAGTCTATTTTATCTGATGATACTGTTACCATCCGTTTACGGGCAAACCGGGTAGCGGCAATAAATGCCACTTCATCCATTAAAGCCATGGCCGTTCCGCCAAATAAAGTATCGTAATGGTTGGTGGTGTTAGGGAACACAGCTTTGAAGATCCGTGTTTCGGATTGTTGTATTTTTTGTTCTATGGTCACTGTTATATGCTAAGAATGATAAAAGAAAACGGCAAACATGAAAAACACCAGCGCTCTGCTCGTTTGCAGCTTCCTGCATCTTTCATGTTTACCGTTTGACGATTTCTACACTGCTTCCGGCTCCTGTATCTTCTCTCTTGCCTGCTTTGCAGCCTGCACCATATTCTTTAACGCAGCAATGGTCTCCGTCCAGCGCCGGGTCTTTAACCCACAATCAGGATTTACCCAGAGATTTTTAACCGGTAGTAAGGCCACCGCTTTTTCGAGCAGGTACGTCATTTCCTCCACCGTGGGCACCCGCGGCGAATGGATATCATATACACCGGGCCCTATTTCATTGGGATATTTGAACCGGGCAAAGGCTTCCAGCAACTCCATTTGCGAACGGCTTGTTTCAATGGTGATCACATCGGCATCCATTTTTGCAATGTGCTCCATAATATCATTGAACTCGCTATAGCACATATGCGTATGTATCTGTGTTTCGTCTTTTACACCACTGGCCGATAAACGGAATGCTTTTACCGCCCATTCAAGATAAGCCGGGCCATCCTTCTTTCTTAAAGGCAATCCTTCACGAATAGCCGGTTCATCAATTTGTATCACCTTAATGCCCGCTTTCTCAAGCGCCACCACTTCATCCCGGATAGCCAGTGCAATTTGAAATGCGGTTTGCCATCTTGGCTGGTCATCACGTACGAACGACCATTGCAAAATGGTAACCGGGCCTGTAAGCATGCCCTTCATTAACTTATCGGTTTGTGCCTGTGCAAAGCAACTCCACTTTACCGTCATATCACTTGTTCTGCTTACATCGCCTGCAATAACCGGTGGCTTTACACAACGGCTGCCATAGCTCTGTACCCAACCATTCTTCGTAAACAAAAATCCATCGAGTTGTTCGCCAAAATATTCAACCATATCATTACGCTCAAATTCACCATGCACCAAGACATCCAATCCAATCTCTTCCTGCACCCTGATAGCAGAGATCGTTGCATCTTCAATATCAGCATCGTATTGTTTCTGCGACAATTCTCCCTTTTTCAACCTGGCCCGCAACTGGCGGATCTCATCTGTTTGTGGAAAAGAACCAATGGTCGTTGTTGGAAACAGCGGCAACCCGAACCGTTGCTGTTGTATACGTTGACGAACAGTAAACCCGCTGATGCGTGTTGCATCTGCTTCCTTAATGGCAGTCACCCGTTCCTTTACCACTTGTTTGTGTATGCGGGTAGATTGACGACGGCTTTCGATGGCCTGTTTATTGATCGCCAGCAGTTCTTTATTACCGGCTGTTATTTGTTTCAGGGCGCTTATCTCGTCCAGTTTTTGTTTGGCAAAGGACATCCAGTTTTTGATCTCAGGATCAATGGCAGTCTCGCCATCAAGGTCAACCGGGGAATGCAACAACGAACAGGAAGGCGCCAGCATAACCCGCTCTTCTCCAAGAGCTGCTATGGCAGTTTTAATTAAAGTGAGAGATTTGCTGTAATCATTCTTCCAGATATTACGGCCATCCACTACACCTAACGACAGGGATAATTTAGGCGGAATGGCTTTTAATACTTCATCCAGTTGTTGCGGGGCGCGTACCAGGTCAATATGCAATGCGCATACCGGCAGATTCACTGCCAGGTTGGTATTCTCCTGCAAGCCTTCAAAATAAGTAGCCAGTAATATTTTCAGGTTACATTTTTTGCGGATCTCCTTATAAGCATACTGAAAAGCCTGTTGCTGTTTTTCAGTAAGGTCGGTAACCAGGAATGGTTCATCTATCTGAACCCAAACCGCACCGGCTTCTTCCAGTCTTTTCAGCACATCGATATATACCGGCAACAGTTGTGGTAACAGGTCTATTTTATCGAACTGTTTTTCTGCCGGCTGATCCGTTTGCTTTTCCTTTCCCAATAACAAATAAGATACAGGCCCAATCAACACGGGCTTTGGTGTAGTTCCTGTTACGCGTTTGCACTCATTGAATTCATGGAATAATTTATCGGAGAGTATCCGGAATGACTGGCCGGCAGTAAACTCAGGTACAATGTAATGGTAGTTGGTATCAAACCATTTGGTCATTTCCATGGCTGTGATATCCAGGCCATGTTCCTGGTAGCCACGCGCCATGGCGAAATACAGGTCTATTTCTGCATTCTCCTTAACGTCAGTTGCCACCGGGGTATAACGGTGCGGGATAGCTCCCAACAGCAACGACATGTCGAGCACCTGGTCATAAAAACTGAAATCGTTACAGGGTATCAATTCGATACCGGCCTGTTTTTGCAATAACCAGTTTTCTTCCCTGATCTTTTTGGCTGCAAAGAATAATTCTGTTCTGCTGATGTTACCTGCCCAGTATTGTTCACTGGCTTTTTTTAACTGGCGTTGTGCCCCAATACGGGGGAACCCAAGATTGTGTGTTAGCATACGCATAAAACATTTAGTGAAACATTAATGAAAGTATTAATGTCTTTACGTTTAATGGGTATGCTTTCGTGATAAAGTGTTAGAGAGAAACAGTTACGAGTGAGGTGATTTAACTGTTCCTGACTGCTGCTTTTGAAACCGCGAAAGCATTCGTCTCAATTTTCAGGCAAGTATCCTGGCTTATTGTTTTGCTGCATGCCTTCCCATCCGCCTTCGGCGAACAGTGGCTTATTATGCAGCGCTGTGAGGGTGTTTACCCCTCACTACAACATACAGTTGCGCGACAGCCCGTGATTTGCACACGGTTCCTTTTTAATAATACCGCCAAAAACGGCATTAACCTGAAAACAAAGTTATAAAGTAAAGAACTGAAGAAGCGAAGATACAGAATAATGGATAACCAGCAAGTGATCATATAATGAACAAGCCCGTCCTGCTGAAGCAGAACGGGCTTGTTATATAGTTAAGCGTGAAGGTTATGAGCTACATGTTACACAACCATCTTCCATACTGCAGGTACCACCATTGAGGCCATCATTATCAACTGCCTCGGCAGATTTAGGAACAACCGGTTCCATTTGACGGCTGCCTTGTTTTTCAACGGTGAACTGAACAGCCTGCGAAGCAGCCTGTGAACGCAGATAATACATACCTGTTTTCAATCCCTGCTTCCATGCATAGAAGTGCATAGAGGTCAGTTTGGCTACGGTTGGATTGTCTACAAACAGATTCAACGATTGCGACTGACAGATAAACGCGCCGCGATCAGCTGCCAGATCAATCAGGTGACGTTGCTTTATTTCCCATACGGTTTTGTACAACGCTTTTATTTCGGCCGGAATTTCGTTTATGTGCTGAACGGATCCGTTGGCTGTTATGATCTTATTTTTCATAGTATCATTCCAGAGGCCAAGCTGTACCAGGTCTTTCAACAGGTGTTTATTTACAATAACAAACTCACCGCTTAATACCCGGCGCACATAAATATTAGAGGTATATGGTTCAAAACATTCGTTGTTACCCAATATTTGTGAAGTAGAAGCCGTAGGCATAGGCGCTACCAGCAATGAATTGCGAACACCATGTTGCATCACTTCTTCGCGTAATGCATTCCAGTCGTGGCGGCTGGAAGGTTGTACATTCCACAGATCGAACTGGAACTGTCCTTTTGATAAGGGCGAACCGGCAAAGGTTTCATAAGGACCTTGCTCTTTTGCCATGTCCTTGCTGGCCGTCATAGATGCAAAATAGATGGTCTCAAAGATGTTTTTATTCAACACTTTCGCCAGGTCGCTTTCAAAAGGCAGGCGTAATAAGATAAATACATCTGCCAGGCCCTGCACACCCAACCCGATTGGCCGGTGACGTAAATTAGATCGTTTTGCTTCCTCGATCGGATAATAGTTATTATCAATGATGCGATTGAGGTTGCGCGTTACATGGTAGGTTACTTCGTATAATTTGTTGAAATCAAATTTTCCTTCATTTACAAAGCGGGGTAATGCCAGCGATGCCAGGTTACATACCGCTACTTCATCAGCGCTGGTATATTCCATGATCTCTGTGCATAGGTTGCTGCTTTTAATTGTACCCAGGTTCTGCTGGTTACTCTTGCGATTGGCAGCATCCTTATATAACATATATGGCGTACCGGTTTCTATCTGTGCTTCCAGGATGGCAAACCATAACTCCTGCGCTTTGATCACTTTACGCGCCCGGCCTTCAACTTCATAACGATGATACAGCGCTTCAAACGCTTCGCCAAATGTATCGCCCAGTCCTGGTGCTTCATGGGGGCAGAACAAGCTCCAGTCACCGTTTTCCTCAACCCGTTTCATGAACAGGTCAGAGATCCACAGGGCATAGAACAGGTCTCTTGCGCGCATCTCTTCCTTACCATGGTTTTTACGCAGGTCTAAAAAACCTTCGATATCAGCGTGCCAGGGTTCTAAATAAATAGCAAAAGCACCTTTACGTTTGCCACCGCCCTGGTCAACATAACGGGCCGTATCGTTGAATACGCGCAGCATGGGAATGATACCATTGCTGGTGCCATTGGTTCCGCCGATATAACTACCGGTAGCGCGTACATTATGAATTGACAAACCAATACCGCCGGCGCTTTGTGAGATCTTTGCGGTTTGTTTCAACGTATCGTAAATACCATCGATGCTATCGTCTTTCATGGTCAACAAAAAGCAGGATGACATTTGCGGCTTGGGCGTACCGGCATTGAACAAGGTAGGCGTGGCGTGCGTGAACCAGCGCTCACTCATTAAATGGTAGGTCTTGATAGCGTTTTCAACATCTTCTTTATGTATACCGATGGCCACCCGCATATACATATGCTGGGGACGTTCAGACACTTCCCCATCGATACGCAACAGGTACGACTTTTCAAGTGTTTTAAACCCGAAATAGTCAAAACCAAAATCGCGGTCATAAATGATCGAACTATCCAGTAACTCGGCATTGGCTTCAATGATCTCCATCACATCATCGGCCAGCAACGGCATTTTACGGCCATTGGTTTTATCGGTATATTGATGAAGCCTGCGCATAGTTGCCGAGAACGATTTCTCTGTATTCTTATGCAGGTTGCTTACTGCAATGCGCGAAGCCAGCAATGCATAATCAGGATGTTTGGTAGTTAATGAAGCAGCTGTTTCTGCAGCCAGGTTATCCAGCTCGGTAGTGGCAACCCCTTCATAGATCCCTTCAATTACTTTTTTTGTTACTTCTATCACATCAACCAGTGAGCTCAACCCGTACGACAACTTTTGAACACGTGCTGTGATCTTGTCAAATTTTACGGTTTCTTTTTTCCCATTCCTTTTAATTACGTTCATGCTAATGGAGTTTGTGTTGCTATCTAATATTATTTCTGGTCTTAGGAATTTTGGATTTTGTGATTTGTCCGTCGGAACGACCTGCCGGACGAGGTTTTGTGTTTTCTAGAAATCTTCATCGAGCGAAAACTGTTGCGAATCTTTGGTGCCCATTACACCCGCCTTGCGATAATCGCCCACCCGCTTTTCAAAGAAGTTTGTTTTTCCCTGCAGCGAGATCATTTCCATAAAATCGAACGGATTGGTTGCATTGAACATTTTCGGATATCCCAGCTCACCCAGCCACCTGTCGGCAACAAATTCAATATACTGTTGCATCAACTTGGCATTCATTCCGATGAGGTCAACCGGCAAAGCTTCGGTGATAAACTCTTTTTCAATACGCACCGCGTCACCAATAATACCATATACAGCTTCCTGCGTCATTTTATTACTGAGCATGCTGTACAACAAACAGGCAAACTCGCAATGTAATCCTTCGTCACGGCTGATCAGTTCATTACTGAACGTAAGGCCCGGCATGAGGCCTCTTTTCTTCAACCAGAAAATGGAACAAAAACTACCGCTGAAAAAGATGCCTTCTACTGCAGCAAAGGCAACCAGGCGTTCAGCAAAACTTCCCTGTTCAATCCAACGCAAAGCCCACTCCGCTTTCTTTTTAACTGCAGGCACGGTATCGATGGCATGAAAAAGCCTGTCCTTTTCATTTACATCCTTTACATAGGTATCAATCAATAATGCATATGTTTCGGAGTGAATGTTTTCCATCATGATCTGAAAACCATAAAAGCAGCGTGCTTCAGGCAATTGCACTTCACTCATAAAGTTCACGGCCAGGTTTTCATTTACGATGCCATCGCTGGCCGCAAAGAATGCCAGTACATGTGAAATAAAATGGCGTTCGCCATCATTGAGCGCAGCCCAGTCTTTCAAATCACCACTCAGATCAATCTCTTCTGCGGTCCAGAAACTGGCCTCATGTTGTTTATACATTTCCCAAATACGGGGATATTTGATTGGAAGAATAACAAAACGGTCTTTGTTCTCCTGCAACAACACTTCATTTTCGGTCTGCATGGACTATATTAGTTAGAGAGTTAAAAATGCGGTACGACAGCAGATAGCAACTCCTATACTTCGCGTAAAAAAGGGGAAGCATTCATCATTTGCCGGTACCTTATCGGGAAAGTTCCAAACATCTTTTGTTAACGGCAGGTCTCCTGGCTTGTTGATTAGCTGAACACCTTCCCGTCTCGGCTCAGCCGAGACAGTGGTCATTAGTACGTCAGCGTAGTAAATGGCCCCCGATAACGTTCGGGTAATTTCATTCTTCCATTCACCCAACTTACAGTTGCCCGTCAGCCCGTGATTTTCACACGGTTCCCTTTTCAAGCCGGCTGATTGGTATGATATAATCAGCCGACACCGTAACAATTATTTGTAAGAACCTGTACGAAAGTAGCACGACGGCGACTTAAACAATAAAACAGTTTTTCACAGGTGTTAATAGATTTATCACCAATGTTAAATGTATTTGAATAAAGCCAATATACTTTATCGAAAAATGCTGCGCAATCGATGGAGAAAGAAGTAGTTACAAACATTTTTAGCGCATATGCAATACTTATACCCTAAGATGGAATTTGCTACTTTGTTCGTGGTTTTTGGGTATGCCATAAATTTACCGACTTTCGCAGCCTGTAATTAATATAAAAATCATCCGGCATGACAAATACCGCTACCAGATCCCTGTATGATGAATATATAAAAGAGATGCAAACCATTGCTGACCTACGGTATGCCGCTGCAGTGTTGCAGTGGGACCAGGAGACCTATCTTCCGCCAAAAGGCGCACCGGTTCGGGGTCAGCAGATTGCTACCCTTTCTGAAATAGCTCATAAATATTTCACTGCAGATAAACTGGGCGCACAGTTACAGGAATTGTTGGCGGGTGATACTTTGGCGTTCAATGAAAAAAGAAATGTGGAGCTTACCTGGCAGGATTATTCCAAACAAAAAAAATTCCCGTCTTCTTTTGTACGCACACTCGCCGAAGCGGTGAATAAAAGCTTTCATAGCTGGATGGAAGCCCGAAAAGCAAATAATTTTTCGGTTTTTGCAAAAGATCTGGCTCACCTGATAGAATTAAAAAAACAGGAAGCCGATATGCTGGGCTATGAACAGCATCCCTACAACGCCCTGCTCGACGACCATGACAAAGGCGCAACCGTTCAATTGCTCGATGGGGTGTTTGCAGCTATTCAACAACCATTGAAAGATCTGTTGACGAAAATTGCCGCCCAGCCACCCGCTGATGACAGCTTTTTGCACCAGCATTTTGATAAAGAAAAACAATGGCAGTTTGGTTTGCAGGTAGTGAAGGAACTGGGTTATGATATGGAGGCAGGCAGGCAGGATATTTCTGAACACCCTTTTACTACCAATTTTAACAGCCAGGATGTGCGTATTACCACGCGCATCGATGAAAATGACCTCAGTAATATGGTGTGGAGTTGTATTCACGAAGCGGGTCATGCTTTATATGAACAGGGACTGCCGTTGACCTCATATGGTTTACCGCTGGGAGAACCTGCTTCTTATACCATTCATGAATCACAATCGCGCCTGTGGGAAAACCATGTTGGCCGAAGCCGGGCCTTTTGCGAACGCTGGCTGCCGGTACTGCAGCAATACTTTCCCCAGCAACTGGGAAATGTTTCTGTTGAACAATTTTATAAAGGCATTAATAAGGTACAACCTTCGCTTATTCGTACAGAAGCAGATGAACTTACCTATCATTTTCATATCAAGATCCGGTATGAACTGGAAAAGCTGTTGATCGGGGGATCAATGGATGTAAAAGATATTCCGGCTTACTGGAATGAGCAATACCGGCAATTGATGGGGGTTCAGGTACCTGACGACAAACAAGGCTGCCTGCAGGATGTGCACTGGAGTCATGGAAGCTTTGGTTATTTCCCTACCTATAGTTTGGGAAGCTTTTACGCCGCTCAGTTCTACCACTGTGCAAATCAGTCGATTACAAATTTAGAGGAGCAAATAAAACAAGGCAATACAACTCCTTTGTTACAATGGCTTCGTACCAGTGTACATATAAAAGGGCGGCGCTATACGAGCGAGGAATTGTGTAAAGATATATGCGAAGAAACCCTGAATATTCAATATTTTACAGGCTATTTACTTGGAAAATACAAAGATATTTACAAATTTTAATATTTGTAACCAGGCAAAGTCAAAGTCTGTACTATGAAGAAGCTTCAACCTCTGATCTTGACAGGGTGCCTTGCCCTGTTTATCTCCATGTCGTGCAAAAAGGCTATTGAAAAAAAAGCACAGGACATGATCATGGATGCGATCACCAATGGAGAATGGATCGTAGAACAGTACTTTGAGAATGGTAACAATGCTTCCAGCCAGTTTCTGAACTATTCTTTCAGGTTTTATGAAAATGGAACTTTAACCAGTACCATCAGCAACACAGCTACCGATGGCACCTGGGTACCGAATACGACTGAGTACACTATTGTTACTGAGTTTCCTACGGCAACCGATCCGTTGAAAAAACTAAACGGATTATGGAAGATAAAAGACAGTTACTGGGATTTTGTAAAAGCAGAAAGGGCAACAGCCAGTGGTACCGATGTACTAATGTTGCGTAAAAAATAAATCCGGAAGACTTTATCCCAACGAGGTTTATATATTTCTCGTATAAATAAGTTGACACAAACAGGTTATAAGTTTACCCCACACTCCTTATTAACCGACAACTTATCAACGGATAAGCCTCAACCCTGAATATCCTATTTAATTCATCAGACTACAATCCGATACCCCACGATTAACGTATTGCCCAACAACTGGTTAAGAACTGATCATATGTTCTGTGTAAGACTTTGCGGTTAAATTATATTTACTTGTATAAATATAATTTCCCGGGAACAAGGTTTGCATGGGATACGGTCATTCTGTGCGGAAGGGGGCGTACCTGCCTATAACCATAAAACAGTTTTGCACTTGAGTACTATTGAACTAGCTACTTGTGATAACCGGATGTGCTTGCCGGTTCGGTTTTCCAGGGTAACCCGGCGAATGCTTTTCAGATCATGGCTCTGCTTACCATTCATATTGTTTTTCTCATTACATGGATTTGCGCAAACAATGGTTCCCAACTTTTCTGCCAGCTCAACGTCGGGCTGCGCGCCATTGTATGTTAATTTTAGCGACTTAACTACCGGCAATCCTAAATTCTGGAACTGGGATTTCGGGAACGGGACCTTATCAAATGTGCAAAATCCCGGTGTAACATATGGTCAGCCTGGCACCTATTCGGTTAAGTTAGTTGTTCGTAATGCCGATGGCACCACCGGTATTACAAAAACCAATTACATTACCGTTTACCCCTCGCCTTCAGCTAATTTCTCTGCCAATCTTACAACAGGCTGCGTACCGGTAAATATTCAGTTTAGCGATCGAAGCACGACTACTACCGGCAATATCGTATCGTGGGAATGGGATTTTGGTGACGGCGCCAAAAGTACAGCCCAAAACCCGTCACATACTTATAACAATACCGGTTTTTATAATGTTACGCTTACGGTTACCAGCAGTACGGGCTGTAAAAATGTTTATACGGTCGGTCGCTTTATACGAATTGTATCTGGTGTTAAAGCTGAATTTACCAACAACAAACCGACTAGTTGCCAGGGCCCGTATAACATCACTTTTGCCAATCAATCCAGCGGTCCGGGCAATATGACTTTTCAATGGGACCTCGGCAACGGCAATAACTCAACCGCAAGCGCCCCGAGTACAACCTATGCCGCCGGTACATACAATGTAACACTTACCGCCATCAGTGAATTCGGCTGTATAGGAACCATTACCAAACCTGTAGTACTGGATGGACCTGCCACTTCTATTACAGCGCCAGATACTGTTTGCGTGAATGAAAAAGTATCTTTTGTAAATAACTCAACGATTGCGCCGCAAAAAACAATATGGGATTTTGGCAATGGTCAACAATCCATTAAAACCGATGATAATACAGTTTATACAACCCCGGGCGATTATACCGTAAAGCTGTTCAATATGTACGCTGCGTGTAAAGATTCGGCGGTTAAAAATATCTATGTGCGACCCGGCCCCACGGTCGATTTCACTTCTACCAATGCTGCAGCCTGTAAACCACCCTTGAGCGTAACCTTCCAGGATGCTTCACCAGTTCCTATTACCAAATGGGAATGGGATTTTGGCGATGGTAGCACCGGCTCAGGATCACCCGTTACCCATCAGTATAATTCGGCTGGTAACTTTAATGTGTCAATTATATTCTCAGATAATAAAGGTTGTGAAGGAAAGATCACCAAACCGGCGGTCATACAAATTGTGCCACCAACGGTGAAGATCACCAATGTATTTGCCGGCGGTTGTGTACCTTACAACCACGTTCCCACCGCTGCTGTTACTGCAGTAGATGGAATAGCATCTTATTCATGGGATTTTGGCGATGGTACTGTGATAACCGGAACGAACCCGAGTCCACCGCACACCTATACCACAACCGGTATTTATGATGTTAAGTTAACAATTACCACCAATGGAGGTTGTACAGCAACGACCACCGACGCAGGAGGTGTAAAAGTGGGCACTCCGCCGGCCACCAATTTCAGTATGTCGGCTACAGATGTTTGTGCCTCCGACACCATGCATTTCACGGATTTGACACCACAGCCTGTGGATGACTGGTTATGGAATTTTGGTGATGGCGGTAGCTCCAAACAAAAAAATCCAACGCATGTATTTGGCGATTCCGGTACATTTACCGTTAAATTAACGGCATTTAATAATCGCTGCCCCTTCATCAGCACCGGGCAGGTGATTCACATAAAACCACCGATCGCAAAATTTGATTTCACCATTAACTGCGGCAACCTGACAGTACCATTTACCGACCAATCTAAAACAGATCCCACCTATGGTGCTATAAGCTATTTTTGGAATTTTGGCAACGGCGCAACTTCTATCCTGCAAAACCCTACAAACATATTCCCGGGGTATGGTTTGTATCCGGTTACACTTTCAGTAACAAACGGCTCCTGTACCAATATTTATACCGATACCGTGAAACTGATCAAAGAAGTGGCCAATTTTACAGTTGCGTCCATCGTGTGTAAGAATAAGCCATTTTTGATCACATCTACCAATTCGCAGCAGTACATTACCAAATATGAATGGTCGATCGACGGTAATCCCTGGGCTATAGGCGGCATTACATATTCACCCAATCTTGCAACGCCCGGCGTACACAGCATTGGGTTGGTAATAACTGATATCAACGGCTGTACCGATACTTTAGTTAATGCGAATGCAGTAACCGTAACCGGCCCGGTAGCCAACTTTACCGCAGCTTCAGCTGGCGGTTGCAAAAATGCCATCATTACGTTCAACGATCATTCTACCATGAGCAGTGCTGGTAGCGCATTAATAAAATGGACCTTCGACTTCGGTGATAGCAAAACGCAATCGTTCAACAGCGCTCCATTCACACATACCTATACCGATACCGGTGACTTTGTTCCGAAGTTAACTGTAGAAGATGCCATGGGTTGCATTGATACCTACAAACTTCCTGACACCATTTTCATATCAACGCCTGTGGCCGATTTTACTTCGGATTATGATACCATCTGCCCCACATCGAACGTACAGTTTACCGATGCCTCCAGTGGTAAAGGACTGACGTACCTTTGGGAATTTGGTAATGGCGGCACTTCAACTGTAAAAGATCCTGTGTACAAATATGGTGGCAACAATGCCACCTATAGTGTTAAACTGGAAGTAACCGATCGCGGTGGTTGTAAAGCTTCGGTCAACCGTACCAACTATATCACAACCATTAAGCCGGTACCTGCATTTGATATCCAGGATACACTTACTATTTGTCCGCCCCTTGAAACCAAGTTTATATTCAAGGGCAGCAACTACGAATCCTTTGAATGGGCCTTTGGAGATGGCAGTACTTCTTCCTTAATGAACCCAACACATTTTTATAATACGTATGGCGATTTCAAGCCCCAACTAATTTTAACAGGTTATGGCGGCTGCAAAGACTCGGTAGGCGCAAACGTGCATGTGTACAATCCCGGCTCGGTTACTACCCTCAATTATAGTCCGCTAGGCGCGTGTAATGAATTAATGGTTGACTTTACGCTTGTACCCATACCCAATTTAAAGTACACATTTATTTTTGGCGATGGCACTTCAGATACCACTATGCCTACCACTTTTCAACACTTTTATAAATCCCCGGCCTTTTATGGCCCTGCTGTACAATATACCGACAAGCAAGGTTGTATAGCCGGTGTCTTCGGTCCTGCCATTAAAGTCATAGGCGCCGATCCATTCTTTGGCGTTGACAGAAAAAAATTCTGTGATTCCGGTGTTGTTTTTTTTACAAACTACACCATTGGCAACGATCCGGTCGTGAGCAGGACCTGGGATTTCGGCGATGGTTCGCCCACCACGTCAATAGTTGATCCTACTCACCAATATCAGCAACCAGGTACTTTTGTCGTTTCACAATCGGTAACAACCCAGCAGGGTTGCGGTAAAACCATTACCGATACAATACGGGTGTACCGCACCCCGGATCCCTACATAACCGGTGACAGTATTGGTTGTTTGAATGCAACACTTAACCTGCAGGGTATGCTCGCCGTGCCCGACACAGCTATTACCTGGAAATGGACACTCCCCAACAACAACACAGTGTCAACCCAAAACATAGCGCTAAACTTTCAGAACAGCGGCAATTACCTTGTAAAACTACAGGCCACCAACCTGTTCGGTTGTACCGACACTACCAGTAAAAACCTGTTCGTGCCCTCTATACCGGCTATTACAATTGTTGACAACCCGGTTATACCGGTAAGTACCGGTGTAACATTGCCCGTACAATATGGACATGAAGTGGTGAGTTATAACTGGACGCCAGCCAGGAACCTGAGCTGTACCGATTGCCCTACCCCATATGCCAATCCTAAATTTACCACTACCTATACCGTTAAAGTAGCAAATGAATACGGCTGTACCAATAAAGAAGACATTACAGTAACAGTCGTATGTAATGGGTTAAACTATTTTGTACCTAATACGTTCTCACCAAACGGCGATGGCGTGAATGATATTTTTGCACCACGCGGCGTTGGTTTAACTCGGGTGAACAGCATGCGGATTTTTAACCGCTGGGGCGAAATGGTATATGAAAGAATGAACTTTTTGGCCAATGACCGTACCCCAACCGGCGGCTGGGATGGCACCTTCAAAGGTAAGCCTGCCAGCGCCGATGTATATGTTTATATCATAGAATTTGTGTGTGAAAATGCCGCTATTATTCCTGTTAAAGGCAATGTGGCATTGGTACGATAACATTAACATCAAAAAAACCCAATTATGATTTCCGGCCTTAGCTATAAACGATCCTTTGCCGGTTTTATATTGTTGCTTTCCTTGCTGAACGCAAAAGGGCAGGATATTCATTTTTCGCAATTCTTTGAAGCTCCTTTGTTACGCAACCCATCGCTTGCCGGTATTTACACTGGTGACTATCGCATTCAGGGTGTGTACCGCGATCAATGGAACAGTATTACCAATGCATATAGAACAGGTTCGCTGAACGCAGAATATAAAATGCACGTAGGTGTTGGCAATGATTTTATAACAACCGGCCTGCAGGCAGTCTTTGATAAAGCAGGTACCGTGGGTTTAACGACCACCCAAATTCTTCCTGCGCTCAATTATCATAAATCGTTGAGCAATGAAAAAACCATGTACCTGTCGCTGGGTTTCATGGGCGGATTGATCCGCAAAAGCATTGACATAACCAAGATAACCACTGATAACCAGTACAGCGGTGGTGGCTACGATGGTACATTGCCAACCGGGGAAAACTTTTTATCGCCGAACTATACTACCTGGGATGCCAGCGTGGGCATGAGCTTCAACACGACCTTTGGGCCCGATCAGGCAAACAGTTTGTTCATCGGTGGCGCCTACCATCATTTGAACCGGCCGAAAAATTCTTTTTATCACAATAGAAGCATTGAACTGAATGCCAAGTATGTGGCTTCGGTAGGTATTAAATGGAGCATCGATGATCTTTCAGCCGTTACCCTGCAAGCCGATCATTCGGTACAGGGCAATTATACAGAAACCATCGGGGGTGCTTTATACTCCTATAAACTAGGATACGATTTAGACAACAACCCTACTTATACTTTGAGTGGAGGTTTGTTCTTACGCTGGAAAGATGCGCTGGTGCCGGTGCTGAAAATAGAATGGGGCAACCTGTCCACGGCATTAAGCTATGACGTAAACGTATCGCCATTGAAAACGGCCAGCATGGGTCGTGGCGGGTTTGAACTATCACTCTGTTATATTGGCTTCCTGCATCACGATAACAGCAGTGAATATAAAATGTTATGTCCGAAATTTTAGTAAGGGGTTGACCTGAATGGTCATATTGGTCGAATATCGGCTAACACAAAGTAAATCAACCAATGGTATACAAATATTAAGTGGTTAAAAGACAATTATTGAGTTTCCCAAACGCCATTCGCATAGCTATGAGCTATTGGTTTTGCATAAAACATCACTCATTTGGGTAAAAGATGGTTACCCCACCATTGCGGCCAATTATTTTACAACAATCAGATACTCAGGCCAGTCATTTCAACCGCCGTGATTATGAAGCCTTTCGGCCCAAAATAATCAAGGGGCGAACAAATTAATCATGCAATCGTTTGTTGAAAATTTAGAAATTCCTGTAACTAAACAGTACAAAACCCATTGACAGGTACACTTATTGTAATATAGACAATACTGCTATTCCGTTATCCTTCTGCGAACCCATTCCTTTGTGCCAGCCTGCTTCCACCTTTATTTCCAAGTCCTGGAAAACTATTCCACAAAGAAGTTTTTTTTGTGTTTGTTATTTATAATTCGCTGATAAAATCTTAAATTTAATAAACATGAGAATCCCGGCAGCGATACAGGCCTATTGCCGTCCGCACCAACCAAACGGACTGATTTTAACAATGCTAGTTACCATTGTTGCCTTCGTAATTTCCTCAAGTGCGTATACACAAAGCAGGTATGACTGGCGAACGAACATCGACCAGGTGATTCACGAAACAGATAGTCTCTCTCTAAAATCGCAACGCACTTTTTACCTGAATAAAATATTGCGTAAAGACGAACCACTTAAAGAAACCTGGTACTACACCGTTCATAACCGCAATATTATAGTTTTTGAAGTTCGCTACCGGATTGATTCACTCGAGTATACCGAAACCTATTATATGAACAGGGGGCGGTTGATCTGTATGGAATTATATGAAACAGATTTTCTATCCTTCTATGAAGATGAGATCAAGCATGGAGAAGTGTTCTTCTTCGACCATGATATGCTGATACAATATGTAACGGTAGGCAACGGTTTAGTGGACCTGTCGTTCCGTGATCCCCAATACGAACCGTTGAGGAGATTCTACAAAAGATATATAGAACTTCAAAAGAATATCCTTTCATTAGCAACGAACTAAGGTCAATTAGCTAATATGCTAATGCATTCTGTGCAGATGAACGTCTGTTCGCAAAGCTCAGCATATACAAGCGATAAAACATCATACAGTAATATGATAAATACTTAATTTGCCAATGGTTTTCCATTATCAAATTAGCATATTAGCACATTATCACATTTTTCCAATAATACACTATGAGTTCAATTGATCAAAAGGCCCCGGATTTTACCCTGTTTGATTCCACGAAATCCCCCATTAGCCTGCACGACTTTACCGGCAAAAAAGTAGTCCTCCTATTCTTCCCGCTTGCCTTTACCAGCGTTTGCACCAAAGAACTTTGTTATGTACGCGATAACATAGGATTATTTAATAATGTCGATGCCCAGGTGTTGGGCATCAGTGTAGATTCCCTGTATACGCTGGCGAAGTTTAAAGAAGAGCAGGGACTGAATTTCCCGCTGTTGAGTGATTTCAATAAAGAGGTATCAAAACTATATAATTCCCTATACGATGAGTTTAGTTATCATATGAAAGGCGTTTCAAAAAGAGCGTCTTTTGTGATTGACCGGGAAGGTATTATCCGTTATGCGCAAGTGTTGGAGAAAGCAGGCGACTTTCCCGATTTCGCAGCCATTCAGGCGAGTTTAACCGCAATCACTTGATTTTAATCAATTAAAATAGTATTAAAATACCTGCTGTGTACAAAATTATAAGCGGATTCCCTTATTAAAAGCACGTTTATTGCTAAAGGAGTTGTAAATTTGGTCAAAAGGAAATATCTTGAGCAATAACTGTAAAATATCATCGCGCATGAAGATTTTTTACGCATTGTCCACTATCCTTTTATTGTCATTACAATCGAAAAGCCAGGATCGAAACCCCGGAGAAGACCCTGCGCCCGCCATTGTAAAGTTTTACCCTAACCCTGCTACTTCCATTATCACGTTCGACTTTCAACGCGGATACGATAAAACGTTCAACCTGCAGATATTTAATTTTATCGGCAAAAAAGTACAGGAAATAACCAACGTAACTCCTAAAACTACGGTAAACCTCAACGACTTCTACCGTGGCATCTATATCTTCCAATTAAAAGATAAGAACGGTAAAGTAGTAGATTCCGGCAAATTCCAGGTTTCCAAATAATTACTGATACACTTTATTATATAGCCTTGCCAAATGGCAAGGCTAATTTTTTTATTGTTACAGCACCTGTATGATCAAAAACTTCAGGTAGTGGGTATTCTCCCATTCCCATACAATGGGGTGATCGGCCGATTGGGTTAGAAAATTCACCTGTCGTATTTTTCTTCGGGCGTCCTTGGCCGCTAATTGAATGATTTCCAGAAACAGTTCGGGCTGAATCAGGTTGGTACAACTGGAGGTAACCAGGAAACCACCGGGTTTCACCAGCTTCATACCCCGCAGGTTAATTTCCTTATAACCGGTTATCGCTTTTTGAATATTTTCCCTGGTTTTTGTAAAGCTTGGCGGATCGAGCATCACCACATCATATTGCCTTCCTTCCCGGCCCCAGGCCTTCAGCACGTCAAACGCATTCATACATTCGAACCGGCAAATTTTGTCAAATCCGTTCAGGGCCGCATTGCGGTTAGCCTGCGTTACGGCGTTCTCTGAAATATCCAAACCCAACACCGACTTAGCGCCATAGTGAGCGGCATGTATTTCAAAGGTTCCCGTATAGGTGAATGCACCCAGCACATCGGCTCCTTTTACAATATGTTGAATAGCGCGGCGGTTGTCCTGCTGATCGAGGAAGTACCCGGTCTTTTGACCGTTCTCAATATCAACGAAGAATTTCAACCCATTCTCCTGAATAGTGATCTTGGTATCAAAAGGGGCTGATAAAAACCCTTTTTGCTGAGGTAAACCTTCCAGCTCGCGCACGGGCACATCGTTGCGTTCATAGATGCCTTTGGGCTGAAATATTTTTTCAAGCGCCGCTACAATGGCGGGTTTCCAAACATCTATGCCCAATGCGAGGGTTTGTATAACGAAATAGTCATTGAACTTGTCAATGATCAATTGCGGCAGGTAATCGGCTTCGCCGAAAATAAGCCGGCAATTTTCTACATAACCCAGTTGCTGGCGGTATTTCCAGGCTTCCAGCAGGCGGTTATAGAAAAATTCCTCATTTATTACATCCTCTTTTTTACGGGTAAGCAGGCGTACCAGTATCTGGGAGCGGGAATTGAAATAGCCTTTTCCGATAAATTTTTTATCGTGCGTATACACGTCTACTATTTCGCCGGGATTCAGGCCTTCGGGGGCCTCATTCACTTCATTGGCAAAGATCCAGGGATGCCCGTTTGCCACCCGCTGACTGATCTTCTTTTTTAAGATTACCTGATTCATTCGCGCAAAAGTAAAATTAATGTGCGAAAGCGTAGAATTTCGATTGGGGAGTACTTATGGAATTATTTCCGCCGTTTTCTTATCCCAATCAACCGTGATAGTAGTGCCATTGGCAAATACGGTGCGTTCTTTCCTGTAGTTGCTATCCAGAAATTCATGTTGTATCATTTCAGTAAATGCCAGCCGTTTATTCAAATCACTCATGCGGTTTATCAGGTCCAGGTTTTCTTTATTCATTTCGAAGCCGCGGCCAATCTGTGGTAATCCAGCATTCAGCAATCCCCTGAGATCAGCAGGATTAAAAGTGGTTAGAATAGCTTCATGATACACCAGGTCCCACAAAGGGATGGGAACTCCATTCCTGGTGTTGAGCGGTGAGGAAAAATCAACATACGGAACCGTCCAGTCACAGGCAGCTTCTGTACCTACAATGCCAAGATTTGCACGTACCCAATTATAAACCCTGATTCTGTCGAGCAGCGCTTCCGTACGGGTGGAAGGATGTTGCGGATTAAAATCTTCATCCGGTGCAATATAACCGAAAACATCCAGGTAACTTCCATTGGGTCGGATGCCATGATCAAACAATCCCCGGTAGTTTTTTTTCAAATGACCAACCGCAAACTTTCCGCTCAAATAGCTCATCTTACCTCCGTCCCAATAATCCATATATGGAATATTGCCTTCTTTAGAATCGCCAAAACGGGTTCCCGGAAAAATAACAGGCGGGCTTGCAGCATCCTCTTCATGAATGGCAAACTGTTTATTGAAGGATGGCGCATCTGCATAGTAATCGCGGTATTGATCGTGCAGCACAAACAAATAACCCAAATCGCGTAAAGTGTTCTGCAGCCTTTGCATACCCTCATAACCGCCCGCTGCCGGAGCTGGTGGCAGTACATCAGGATGCTGCCGGTCATAGCCTAAAGTAGGCCAGCCCGTTAGTACAACCATCAGGTTATTCAATCCATCTTGCTTCCATTTCCGGAATACTGAGCCGCGCTCATCAAATGTAGTCACCTGGTAACGTGTTGCAGTATCACGCTTCCAGCGAGCGCCATCGTCTTTATAATCAGTAAGAATATTTGATCGGATTATGGGCGTACCAACGATTTGTTTTACCTGCGGATTTTTAGCAATCTTCTCCTGAAGCGGGACAAACAATCCTGTTTCTATAGCATATTTTCTATAACGCTTGGCCATGGTCACATAGTTCCCTTCCGGTATGAAACACATACGGCCGCTGCGGGAATAGGCTAATTTTCCCAGCGATGCCCGCCAACGCGGACCTATAACGGTAGGTCCACCCGCAGGATGATTGAACTGATAGGCTGCGTCATCAGGCGTTTCAATGATTATCATCATGGCGGACCTTCCTTTCTGAAACCCCCACCACGACATAGACCAGTCTTCAATGACATTGCTTTGCAACTCGCTTCTGTCTGTTTTTTTAATGGAACCATCCGGATCAGAACTGCGTATAGGATGATAAGCCTTTGGCCAGGTACGTGGTAACAAAACGCCTCTTACATTACTAAGTACAGTATAATCAACTTCATTACCATCCAAAGCCGTAGGCCAGTTAAGCTGTCTGATCACTGTTTGCTTTTCTTCCGCTGCTACATCAAACACAAGGTCCTCATCGGGCCCTTCCAACGCAAGCGTAAGGTATAATCTACAATCCGTTCCTTTCCAGTTCTCAAGGGTTATCATAATCCCTGTTTTGAAGCCTGGATTATAATTTGTTACTTCTCTTTTTCCGGCATCGGCCAGGCGTACAGCAAATTCCTTTCCGTTGCGCTTAACAATCATATCATTTACGCTGGAGGGAACCATGTCCCAGTGTACGTTTCCAACTCGTATGCGAACAGACAGGTCTGATTCTTTGAAGGTTACTATTTGTTTTTTTCCGGCAATGGTCCAGGCGCCGTTTGTATTGGTAACTTTTATACCACTTTCTTGTGCAAGCAGAACCGGCGTAAAGCATAAAAAATAAATGAAAGCAAAAATCAGGTACCGGGTGAGTTTTGGTTTCATGGTATTTCAGCTTTAGATATTAATTAGGCGTTGTTCCTTTATATTGCAATTAACTACGATTAGCCAGCATGTATGCGCTCCGACTTTGCATTCCATTAAACAATATTGACAGAACCAGGATAAATCCCATTCATAATCAAGAAAGCGTACTAACAGACATCAAAATTTGGTCAGTTAAAACAAACACTCACTTCACCACCCCATCCAACACCAACGCCCGTTTATTCCCCTTGTTGTCGATGACCTCCACACTCACCACATTTTTATCCAGCATAATAAACCGGCCCGATTGCGAAAGGAATGAAGCGCCATAAGTAAATTCGCGTAGCTGCGTTTTTCCATTTGGGTATTTTACTACTGCCCGCACTTCGAGCGGACCAACCGGTATACATGGCGCCTGATTTTTCAAGGCATACATTTTCAACGGCCCCCGGTTTTGCGCAGCCGCCACCAAATAATGCCCGGCAGCATTTTTTAATTGTACCAGCGACTTGCCATTGCCGGGTATAAAAATGCCGCTTTGCAACAAAGACATCGGTGTGAACCCGCCTGTACCATCACCCTGTAATAATAAGCCATTGCAACCATCGTAACGGCCAACAGATACTTCGGTACCATAATCATTGCCGTTAATCAACACGTCCTGGTTGCCATCGCCATTGAAATCTTGTACCACCATTCCATTGATGCAGGAAAATTGCGCCTGCACCGGCAAAGGTTGTAATGCAAATTGCCCGTTACCAAGGTTCTTTACCAAACAATGCGGGAAAAAATCAGCTTTTACGACCAGCGCATTTTTCATCTCTTCTTTAGTAAACATCTTGTCAAAAGTGGCGGCAGCGTATTTTTTGTAATTCGGGTATTTTGCTTTGAAGCCAACTACCTGTTTCACCACATCGTCCCGTACTTCGGCAATAAACTCCCGGCGTTGCGGAGTATCGGCACTGACAGGCAGGTATAGGGAGGGAATGGCATCATATACGCCATTGTTATCAAAATCTTTGGCGTACATGCGTACGGGGTATTCACTGCTTCCGCGGTAAAATGAATTTAACCCCAGGTTGCCGGCTATGTAATCCATGTCGCCATCATTATCGAAATCGCCGGGAACAATGCTTGTCCACCAGCCGCTTTTATCAAGAATGCCGGTTTGCGGTGTAATATTATTAAACAATCCCTGCGTGTTTTTGATAAACGTGATCGGCATCCATTCGCCGGCCAGCATCAGGTCGGGCCAGCCATCATTGTCTAAATCTGTCCAAACGGCATCGCATACAAGGCCTGCATTTTCAAGGCAGGGTGCCATAGAGTGGGTAACATCGGCAAATTGAACCTTCCCTGCCTTTGAATCGTTCCGGTATAAAAAACTTGCAACCGGTTTGGGATAATTTCCCGGTTCTACCCGGCCGGCAATAAACAGGTCCAGGTCCCCATCTTTATCATAATCTGCCGCACGCACACACGATTTGCTGGTAAAGTTTTTTGGAATAGCTGCTGCATCCGATTTAAAATGCCCTTTGCCATCGTTGATGAACATATTATCAGCATACGCGGTGTCGTTAGGTGCATGTTCATAACCGCCGCCAGCAATGAATATATCCAGGTCGCTATCGCCATCTGCATCAAACAGGGCAATGCCCATATCTTCTCCTGGTTTGGTTTGTTCATTCACGCCGCGCTGCAGCAGTTGTGTTGTAAACCGGCCGCCGGTAGTTTGCAGCAATAAGGTAGTACTATAACCGGATGAACCGCCGCATACCAGGTCGTCGACCCCATTACCATCCAGATCGCCCACCGCTAATGCCGGTCCATATTCTGAAAACTTATGCGGCAATAATTTCTGAATATTAAAGTCGATAAAATCATTTTCAAGCTGCGTAAACTGTGCACCGGTTTCAGTGGTAACATCTGAAAACAACGTGTTGTCTGCAACAACTGGCTGTTGCCAGGTATAGGGTGTACTAGCTTTTGCATGATCAACCGTTAATACCTGGTCGGCCTGCACCTGGCGCAACACTTGTTTAAGGCCATCGGGCCATTTTATACAAACAGAATCTACCTGCGTAGTAGTTCCCAACCCAAAATGCGCATCGCCTTGCACGGATGACAAATATCCGCGTACCGGCGTTTCCTCATAAACTTGCTGTTTTCCCTGGTAATATACTTCTATAAATGTACCCAGCCCATTGCGATTGTTCTTATTTCCCTGCAGGTGAATACGCAAATAATGCGCGCTATCTGGCTGCTGATCGCGCAGTGTATTCTTATACACCATCGCTTCATCATTGATATTATTTACTATAAAATCGAGATCACCGTCATTATCCAGATCGGCCCAGGCTGCACCGTTCGAGAAGGAAGGGGTTGTTAACCCCCACGTTTGGGTGGCATTGCTGAAGGTCAGGTTGCCATTATTTTTAAAAGCGTAATTATTGATCTTAACCTGTGGTATCTGGCTAAGGGTATACTCTTTACTGGCCACATTGCCCGATTGTTTGCGAAAAGCAATAAAGTCATGATCGGTTACATCTTTGGGATAGCCGTTCGTAACCAGGATATCGCGCCAGCCATCGTTATCAAAATCCTGCACCAGCGGCGCCCAGCTCCAATCTGTTTCGGCAACACCGGCGAAGAAACCGATATCTGCAAACACCGGATCACCAATAGAATCTTTTTGTAATACCCGCGGTCCCATATTTAATTGTAAGGTATTACGCACATACTGGTATTGATAATGGTAGTAATCGGAATTCTGGTATAACAAATAACTGTTAGGGCCTAACATCATTTTTTTGCGGTAGTTGTCTTCGGGGTTCATATCCAGTTCCACCACATCGGCCAAACCATCGTTGTTAATGTCCATAACATCCTGTCCCATGCCATTGGCGGAGGTATGCTTGAAATAAGTGGCTGCTTTATCGGTAAACGTGCCATCGTGGTTGTTGATGTACAACAGATCGTTCGATAAAAAATCATTGGTAACAAAAATATCTTTCCAGCCATCCTTATTGAGATCGGCAATGGATACGGCGTGCCCATACCCTTCTATCGTTACGCCTGCTTCCCGGGTTACATTCGTAAACACAGGATGTTGTAATTGTGCATTATGGTCGTTACGATACAACCGCCCTGTACTGAAATGAGAACCATCGGTAATTTTTGGTTTGAATGCCGAAGGATTATTTGTCTCCCTGAGCTCATTGACCACGAGGTACATATCCTGGTCGCCATCGTTGTCATAATCAAAAAACGCCGCCATGGTGCTGTATGTAGTATCGTTCAACCCATACGCCGCTGCCGATTCTTTAAATTGCGGAACGCCATTTTTGTCAACACCCTGGTTTATGTACAACAGATTTTGCCGTTGCGCCGCATTCTTTACCATAGAGGCGCATACATACAGATCGGTGAACCCGTCATTATTGATATCAACAACCGTAACGCCGCGACACCAGCGACCCGCACCTGTTACGCCCGCCTGCTGCGTTACATCCTGAAATGTAAAATCGCCTTTGTTCAGGTACAATTTATTGGGAACCAGGTTGCCGGTGAAATATACATCCTGCAATCCGTCGTTATTAAAATCGCCAATACCTACCCCGCCCCCGTTATAAATATTGGTCATATCGATCGGGTTAATACTGTCGTTCTCAATAATGGTGTTGTTAAAGTGAATTCCCGAATGAGATGATGAAACAGCCTGAAACAATGTGTTATTGTCTTTACAGCCTGATAACAGAACTGCCAATAACAAGGCGGTTAGAAATTTAATACAATGCGTCATGTAAACAATCGCTTTTAGATATTAAACAGAGTCGTGCCACGATCCTTCGCCAAGGTTAATCGTGGCACGACTGGTGTTGATACAAATTACATTATCACATTTCTCTGTACCGGCTTATCAATAACCGATATTCTGTTTCAGGTTAATGGTGCCGGTTGCATTTGTTATATCAATTTGTGATTGTGGAATCGGATAATATTCATTCTTTTTGGCAGTAAACGTAGCCGACGGGTTAACGGCAAAAATGGTAGGCCTTGTTTTTTCAGCTGCTGCATAGGCATTTAACGTAGGCGCCATCACCGTGCCGGTACCATTATCCCAACGGGCCAGATCGAAAAAGCGTTGCCCTTCCATAGCCAGCTCCAGTCTTCTTTCGAACCGGATAGCCTTCAACGCATAAGTTTTATCACTAAATGCTCCTGCAGGATACAAGCTTATAAGATATTTATCTGCAAGTTCTGATAGTGCTGATATTTTATATTTGCCGGTGGCTGCGTCATATTCACTATTTCTATAAACCCAGCTTGATTTTGCAGCGCGATCGCGCACAAAATTAACATAGGCGAGTGCTTTAGCTGCACTGCCTACTTCAATCTCACATTCTGCAGCCCATAACAATACATCGGCAAAACGAATCAGGTTAACATTGTTGGCAGCCATTTGCGTAGGTCCCCAAAAACTGGTCTCCGTAGATGACAACGTATTTTGTTGGGACTTGGCATACGTATTTTTTTTGGGACTGAAATAGCCATCAGTACCCGGGTCACGGATCCAGGTATTTACAGGAGTAGGTCCCCAGTCGAAAAAAGGAATACCTGGCCGACCCATCGTCCAGTCAATGCGCGGATCTAAATTTCCTGTATAAGGACTGGTGGGGTCACTTACATTCGGACTGTTGTTATACGTATCGAATAGTGGCAATCCGTCGCTTCCTGTTTTATACGCATTGGCAAGCGATATAGATGGGTTATTGAAACCACAGCAACCACCAGGACCGGCGCTGTTCGGGAAATTCAGGTTATCGCCATAATTACCATTTGTACCCGATCCATCGTTTACTGAAGCCTGATAGGCAAATACCGATTCATGGCTGTTATCGGTAGCTGCATTAAAATTATCCTGGAAATTCACCAGCGAGTATGGCAAACCACCTGCTGTTTTTCCGTTGCCAGTACCACCATAAGTGGCTGGTATTATTTTATCGAGTTGTGCTTTTGCCAATGCATATTTATACTGGAAAAGATATGTTTTGGCAAGATATGCAATGGCAGCCGACTTGTTAGCTCTTCCCCTTTGTGGTTGCTCATCGGGCAGATTGTCAACCGCAAACTGAAAATCAGCTTCTATTTTTGGCCATATATCTATAAAATTACCTGAGGCATCTACATTAGGCACATTGGTGTTCTTGGCTGCTGCTGTTATTGTTTCATCAGCATAAGGTACATTCTTCCACATTTTTTTGGCTTCAAAATGAAAATGCGCCCTTAAAAAACGAGCTTCAGCAGTCATCGTTTTACGACGATCTGCCGATATAGTAGTGTCCTTAGCTAAGAAACGCAATACATCATTGGCCCTTTGCGCGCCATCGTATACAGCCCGCCATTTTTCATTAAAATAAGGGTTGCTGACATTATATGCCCATGTTTCAATGGGAACAATATCGCCCTGGTCACTCGGCGTTGATCCTTTGTAGGAATCATCGGCCGCTACGCTTCCAAATACCCAGTTAGAAGCTGCAGAACCCCAGGTGTTACCGGGCGCTCCGCCCTGACCGCTTACCATATGATAGGCGCCAACGAGCAGCCCTTCTATCCCTGCCTGGTTAACCAGTTGATCGGGGTTAAACGCACCTAAAGGCTTTTTATCGAGGAAACCTTTTCCGCAGGCAAATACCAGTATCAGCGTTACCAGGGAAAAAACCGTGATCTGTTTATATGTTAAAGGAATTCTTTTCATAATAGCATTCATTTCATTGTTAGAAAGAAAGATTCACACCGATCAAATAGGTTTTCTGATTAGATGGGTAGTTCCCAAAGTCGATCCCAAAATTGGTATTGTCTCTTAAATCAGAAGTAGTGAGTTCAGGGTCCAGTCCAGTATATTTTGTAATCGTAAACAGGTTAGCTGCCTGTATATAAAACCTAAATCTGTTAACACCAAACCGTGTGAGTTTAGCAGCTGGAAGGGTGTAACCCAATACCATTGATTTACACCTGAGAAATGAACCATTCTCCAGGTAATAGGAATTAAACTCGGTGGTATTGCTGAAATTGGCGGTTCTTTCCAACCGCGGTACTTTGGCATTGAGTTTTTCGGGTGTCCATGAATTATAGACCGCGTCTTTACTTACTGCGCCATCAAATACCTGTGGAAAATCGGTCCAGTACCGTACATAGTTGACGACATCATTTCCTACCGACGCATAAAAGAATGCAGAGAAATCGAAATTTTTATAACTGGCGTCCAGGTTTAATCCGGCAGTAAAATCAGGATTGGGATTGCCAAAAAATGTTCTGTCATTAGCATCAATTTTGCCATCGCCATTATCTTGAAATTTAAACCTGCCGGGCGCAGCAGCATCCTGGGTAGGCGATTTACTTACATCATCGGCGCTTTGAAACAATCCTATTACTTTATATCCATAAAACGCGCCCAGGGCATGCCCTGCCTGAAGGCGTGAAAATGCACCAAAACGGTTTGATCCGTTACTCACCCGGTCGTAATACTTTACACCTTCCGGTAAGCTTTTTACTTTGTTGTTATAGGAGGTAAAAGTGGCTGTAACACCAAATTTAAAATCGGAGATATCACCATGATAGGTAGCTGCCAAATCAAAGCCGGTATTCTCAATATTTCCCGCATTCACAAACGCAGGCCGGGCCCCGCCCGCCGTGGCAGCCAGATCAGGACGGAACAACAAACCGCTGATTGCCTTTTTATACCATTCAATAGAAAAGGTAAGTCTATTCTCGAGTATGGTTGCATCCAAACCGATATTGGTTATAATATCTTCTTCCCAGGTAGTTTCAAGGTTACCCAGCTGGCTTGCATAAATACCGGTAAGAGCGCTGGTATTGGTACCACCCAGGTCATAATACGAGTTGGCAGCAGCCTGGTTGTATAGATCAAAAGCGTTGGTAGGATTAATATTACTAATAGAACCTAATTTGCCCCAGCCGGCGCGTAATTTCAAATCATTAACCCACTTTATGGTATTCATAAAGCTTTCCATTGATAACCGCCAGCCGGCGGTAACGGAAGGGAATACCCCATACCTGTTATCTTCGGAAAATACCGAAGAGCCATCCCTTCGTAACGTACCACTTAACAAATATTTATCCGCATAGTTATAATCTACCCGGCCAAACTGAGAATACAGAGAACTTTGCACGGGTGTGGCCGGATTATTATTATCAATAGTAACATCGTTATTAATACTCAGGTTGCCATTGATCTGTCCACTGGGTGAACCAAAAAGAAGTGTCCACAAAGCGGGATCAACCGTTAAATTACCAGTATTGGTGATCGGGTAATTGGTTCTTGTTCCATAAATTCCCCGTTGATAGTTACTGATAGCTTCTGTACCTATCAATGCTTTAAAAGTATGGTTGCCAATAATGTTGTTATAGGTAAGCGTATTGGTCCAGGTCCAGCTATGGTTATGCATGTAGAACTCTGTGAAAGCATTGGGGTTTTTATTATTCTCAGCATTTTCATACTGGGTATAATCAAACCGGTTCCAACTATTATTATCTACAAATCCTCCAAAACTGGTGCGTACCGTAAAATGTTTCAGAACATCCACTTCGGCAAAGGCATTACCCTGAATCTGCCAGTCGCTGCCTTTATTATCGTGAATACGTTTCAAATTAGCTACCGGGTTTTCGGCATTTCCTAAATTTTGGGAACCCGTGCCTGCAAAATTACCCTTGATATCGTACACTGGAATAATTGGGCTTTCGCGATAACTAAAAGAAATGGCATTCCCTTCATTCTGATTACCGTCGGGGAATCCCGGGTTTTTCCGGTAAAAGATGTATGCGTTCTCGCCGATGCGGATCTTGTTGTTTAAATTGAATGTGGTATTGATCCTGGCCGAGTAACGTTTTAAAAAAGTTTCAATTAAAGTACCCTGCTGATTAAAATATCCGAGAGAAAGGTAAAAGGTCGACCTGTCGTTACCAGACGAAACCGCCAGGCTATGACTTGTTATAGGAGCCGGCCTGAATATTTCATGAAACCAATCGGTGCCTGCTTTATTGGCTTTGGTTATCTGGTTGGTGTACAGTTCGTACGTTGAAGGATTGGTGAGTGGATCTCCTTCTTTACCTGCCACCGGCGTAATATAATCAGGTATTACAGGGGTAGGGCCGGAACCGAACTGTTTATTTCCGGGCGTTAGACCGTTGTTAATGTAACTCTGGTGTATGGCATTGGCCGTTTCCTGGGTATTGGCAATATTAAACCCTTCTTTTAAAGGCCGCTGTGTACCAACATAAGCATCATAGCTTACTCTCGTTTTACCTGAGCGACCGCGTTTGGTTGTAATTACTATTACGCCGTTGGAACCGCGTACTCCATAAATAGCAGCTGCCCCGGCATCCTTCAATACCTGCATGGATTCAATATCATTCACATTCAGGTCGTGCATATTACCGGGTGTGCCATCGATGATCACCAGGGGATCGGTAGGACCTACAGAAGTAATACCCCGAACGCGTATGTTACTATTGCTTCCGGGGGCGCCCGATGTTACTATGGTAACCCCGGCAGCCTGCCCCTGCAGCGCTTTTTCGGGTGTACCGGTAGGGATCTGGCGCATGTTGTCAACTTCTACCACCGCCACTGATCCGGTGATGTCTTTTTTACGTTGGGCAGTGTAACCGGTGATAACTACTTCGTTCAAATTGGAAGTGGTTGTTTTCAATGAAACGTTGAGTGTGGCATTATTGCCAACCGCTAATTCCCTGGGCTCGAAGCCTACAGAAGAGAATAATAACACCGCAGAAGCATTGGGAACCGGAATTGAAAAGAGGCCTTCCGCATTCGTTTGTGTTGCAACGTTTGAACCTTTTACAGACACGGTAGCGCCTGCGACCGGTTGATTGTTCGAGTCCGTTACTTTTCCGGACATTGTTTTTTGCTGAGCAAGAATCGTTGTGGCAGGTAATAGCAATAGGATAACTAGCCACAACCTAACAGTTAGCTTTGAGGGCATAAATGTGTTTTTTGAATTGTTTGGTTGTGAAAGACTGTAACTAAATATACCGATAAATCGAAGGCCTTTGAAATAAAAAATCACGTTTTTGATATACCGTTAGTCACACTTAAGCGCGTTATATTTTTCATATATCTTATCTGCTGATAATTAATTTAATCAACGACATATATAACGTAACGCATATCTGTACCTTTTTTATTACTCCAAAAAACTTCGAACTAAATATATCTTAATTAGAGAAGGAGCCGGTAGTAATTGCTGCAACCGGTAAAAAAATAGCTAGTAAGTGTTAAATTTTCATTGAGCTATACAGTGTTTTGCATATTATAAATTTTATCATCTTTGCAGACATTGCCAGGTAGTTATGCCAATCTTTCAAACAGTCGGAAAATGTGCCTTTTTCGTCACCAATTGGCTATAAATAAGACAATTTGGCTTGCCCGGGTGCACTGGCAAAATAATTGACAAGTATAGCTTACCATTGAAAAATGGTAATTTAGCGCCGCCTTAATGGCAGCGTCCTGTAAGACACCAAAAAAGACCGGTCCCAACGCTGTTCCCGGCCTGGCTGGGGTGGTTTCGACCGTCAATATTTCAGTTTAGAAAGCGAAAAAAAACGTAAGCGATAGTTATGGCAGATAATGAAAAAAACACCGTGAACAATGAAAACGGTACGAATTCAGGAATGGATATCAATACAGATGAAAGTATCAGCGGTACTTCACATCTTAATGAACCGGTTGCCTGTGAAGATGAGGTAGAAAAGTTGAAAGGGGAAATTGCAGAGTTGAAGGATAAATACCTGCGGAATGTGGCTGAATTTGACAATTTCAGAAGGCGTACCGCGAAGGAAAGGCTTGAAATGACCCAGACCGCCGGTAAAGAGGTGATCACGTCCCTGCTCGACGTGCTGGATGATTGCGACCGGGCCGAAAAACAATTGCAAGGCAGCGAGGATACCATTTTGAAAGAAGGTATTCAACTGGTGTTTAATAAGTTAAGAAATACGATGCAGGGCAAGGGTGTAAAACCCATGCAAACTATTGGTACAGATTTCAATCCAGATCAACACGAAGCGATCACCGAAATTCCCGCTCCAAATGAAGCGATGATAGGCAAAGTGATCGATGAAGTTCAGAAAGGATATTACATGAATGATAAAATCATCCGTTTTGCCAAAGTGGTAGTCGGTAAATAATGTGATAATTAGCTGATGTGATAATATGATAATTCCCTGGCGCGGCCTTCATTACACAAATTCAAGCGCCTGAAGATTATCGAATTGTTGCACAAAGCCCATTAGCACATTTCAATTATCACATTATCATATTATCAAATTAGTTCATTAGTTTTTTTTTATGTCTAAACGAGATTATTACGAAATATTAGGAGTTTCCAAAGGTTCTTCCCAGGATGAAATTAAAAAGGCCTATCGTAAGGTAGCCATGCAATATCACCCTGACCGTAACCCTGGCGATAAACCCGCCGAAGAAAAATTCAAGGAGGCCGCGGAAGCCTATGAAGTGTTGAGTGATGCTGACAAGCGGGCTCAATATGATCGTTTTGGACATGCCGGTGTGCAGGGCAATGGCCGTGGTTTTGGTGGTGGCAGTGGTAATATGGAAGATATCTTCAGCCAGTTTGGCGATATTTTCGGCGATGATATTTTCGGTAGCTTTTTCGGTGGCGGAGGTGGTGGCGGCAGAAGAGGCGGCCAGCGGATGCGTGGTACACGCGGTAGCAACCTTCGCATAAAAATTAAATTAACCTATGAGGAAATAGCCAAAGGCGTTACCAAACAGGTAAAGGTAAAAAAACATGTACCCTGTAATACCTGTCATGGAAGCGGCGCCAAAGATAAAGGCAGCGTGCAAACGTGTACAACCTGCGGCGGCAGCGGACAGGTTCGGCGGGTTTCCAATACTTTCCTCGGTCAAATGCAAACAGTAACTACCTGTCCGGGCTGTAATGGCGAGGGTTCGGTGGTAACCGCTAAATGCGGTAGCTGTAAAGGGGAAGGACGGATCTATGGTGAAGAAACCGTTACACTCGATATACCGGCCGGTGTTCAGGAAGGTATGCAGCTAAGCCTGGGCGGCAGAGGTAATGCCGGCGAACGTGGCGGTCCTCCCGGCGATTTGATCGTTTTAATTGAAGAAGAACCACATAAAGAATTGCATCGCGATGGTTTGAATGTGGCGTACGAACTGAATATTTCATTTCCCGATGCCTGCTTTGGTATATCTGTAGAAGTGCCTACCATCGATGGCCGGGCAAAGATCAAAATTCCACCAGGTACCCAGGCTGGAAAAATATTCAGGTTGAAAGGAAAAGGTTTCCCCGGAGTAAACTCATACGAGAAAGGAGATCAACTTATTTATGTGCTTGTGTGGACGCCGCAACAGCTTACAGCGGAAGAGAAAGCCACGATGGAAAAACTGAACAATTCGCCCAACTTCAAACCACAACCGGAAAAATCTGATAAAAGCTTTTTCGATAAAGTGAGAGAGATGTTTTCGTAATTAGCTAATATGCTAATTAGCCAATGTGCTAATGCTTTAGAGGCATTAGCACATTTTTTTTAGATTGTATTCAATTAGCATATTATCATATTATCTAATTATCACATTAACCTTTCCTCCTCTTCTTCTCCTTCCCATATATCTTCTTCGCCTTTTCTATAATGATAATGAACTCCTGTTGAATGGCATCATGTATATCTTCTGATTCGGTGGCCAGCTTTATAACATCTGACCAGCTATAAGTGCGGGCATATTTTGAATCTTTCAGCAAGGCGGCAAACATGGCAACCGAAGATGCAAACCGGTAGGTGGATGGTAAACTATTAAACGGAGTAACCAGGTAAGGGCATTGATAGGTAGTAGTCCGATGTAATGTATCGTTGGGCAGCTCATACCGCACATTGATATTAGCCAGCTTGCCTTTACTGGTCACAGATGCGCCAGCAAAAACGGGGTCTAATTCAAACAAGGCAATTATCGAATGACCAGACCCTACTTCTCCCCCATCGAGTTCGTTGACCGAATCAACCAACGCCTTCCATTTATTATCAAATCCTATTAAACGGTATTGCTTCACCAGGTCAGCATTGAAGTGAATATTGAGGAACGCGTTATCCGCCACGCTGTACAGTGTTTGGGTCAACTCTTTCACCAATACTTTCTCGGCTTCGCGTTCATTATCGAGGTATGCGAAATTACCATTCCCCTTTTTTGCCAGTACTTCCAGTTTTGAATCTTTATAATTACCCATGCCTACCCCGAGGCAGGTTAAATAAATACCCGATTGCTGGTGCAGGGTGATCAGTTTTTCCAGTTCATCCTCGCTTGTTTGTCCCACATTAAAATCACCATCGGTGGCCAGAATTACGCGGTTATTGCCGCCCTTTATGAACTGGGCTTTGGCAACGTTATACGCTATTCTGATACCCGATTCGCCGGGTGTTGATCCGCCCGGATATAGGTCTTCAATAGATTTCCGGATCTTTTCTTTTTCCTTGCCCGACGTTGGCTGTAACCAAACGCCGATGGTGCTTCCATATACAACAATAGAAATGGTGTCCTTATCGCGCAGGTTATTTACCAGCAATGAAAAGGCTGATTTTAACAAAGGCAGGCGATTGGGCATATCCATAGAACCGGAAACATCTATCAGAAAGACCAGGTTACTGGGCGGTATTTTTTCGGGATCCAGTTTGCGCGCTGAAATATGCAGGGAGAGCAACTGGTTTGTTTTATTCCACGGACATTCCGAGATATAGGATTGAAAACCGAATATGCTGTCATGGGGAGGGGCTACGTATTCAAAACTAAAATAATTCAACAGCTCTTCTGTACGAACTGCATCGGGCGGTACCGTCGTATTCATATTTAAAAAACGGCGCACATTGCTATACGATGCTTTGTCTGTATTGATAGAAAAACCGGTTTCCGGATATTTATCTGCCTGTACAAAATCATTTTCCAGTAATGAATTGTAGGTTTCCGTACCTACCGTCCAGTTACGTCGCTCTCCCGGCTTTAAATTCCTGGTAAATGAAAGCAGCCGGTTCTTTTGCAGGTTGGCTGATGTATACAGTGTTTTTAGAACAAGGGAATGGAATTTGACGGATTCCAGTTTTATCGACAACGGTTGATAGCCATCCAGGGAAATAGTAACGGAGTCTATCCGTTTGGTGGTCATTATACCAAATGAGCCGCTACTGCCAGAGGAGTAAATGTAACCGGTTGAATGAAGCAAAATGCGTGCATTCGACAGAAGATTATTCTTTTCGTCCCTGACCTCTCCACGCAAATAGTATTGAGCCTGCGCGGAAAAAATACACAGGAAGGAGGTTAATATGGCGAAAGCAGTTTTCAAATATGTCAACGAAAATTACACAGTTTACCGGTTAACAAGCCTGCCTGCCGGCAGGCAGGCTAACTCATTAACAGATTAAACACAATAACATACCAGGTCTTATTCTATTAATTTAAAAATTTCCGGAATATTTCTACCCAATCCATCATAGTCCAGGCCGTACCCCACAACAAATTTGTTGGGAATAGAAAATCCAAGGTAATCGATGGTAATGGGAAATACCGTTGCTTCAGGTTTGTGCAGCAGCGCTACGATTTTTAATGAGGCAGGTTGCTGATGCCGCAGTTGTGGCAAAAATTCGCTGAGTGTTTTACCAGTGTCCACGATATCCTCTACTATAACCACATCCCGGCCAAACAGGTCCATATCAAGACCAATAGCAGTAATTACATGGCCGGTTGATTTTGTTCCCTTATAAGAAGCGAGCTTGATAAAACAAATTTCCGCATCAATGGCAAGCTCCTTAAACAGGTCGGAGGCAAACATAAAAGAGCCATTCAAAATAGCTATGAACAATGGCTTTCTGCCGGTGTAATCTTTATTCAGTTTCCCGGCAATATCTTTTATCCGGTCAGCAATCGTTGCAGCATTAAGGTATGGTTCAAATTGTTTGTCGTGTACGCGAATATCGCCCATAAGTCAGTTTTTGAATATAACCAGTTCCTGTCCGGTTTTCAGGCCATTACCAGCCAGTTTATTCCAGTCTCTGAGTTGTTCTACTGTAATACTATATTTTTTCGCAATACTATACAAAGTTTCTTTTTCCTGTACAATATGCAGGCTCGCCGTCACAGCCGATGAATTGGCAGGCGTGATCTGGTCCGGGGCCACTACCGGCGGCGCAGACGCTTCACTCACAACATCCTTTGCCAGTTTAGGCCTTTCCGGCGCTTTTGACTGTAAATATAATTTTTCGCCAACGGCCGGTTGGGGTTGATCCTGTAAATAGTTGTAACCAATGAGACTTTCGAGCCGGATGCCTTCTGTCTGGCAAATGTCGTACAATGTTTCACCGGGTTTTACCTCATGAAACTCCGTTTCCCCCGATTTCCGTTTACGCTGCAGGAACACCAGCTGATCCTGGGCCAGCACATCACCTTCCTCTTCTTCCATTTCATTAAAATCGAGGAGGTGCTTCAGCGAAATATCATATTGTTTGGCAATACCCAGCAAGGAAGTTCCGGCTTTAACAAAGGTTACCTTCGTGTTGTTGATCTTGAATTCTCCTATCGGATAGTCAACGACAGGCTTTGCAGCAGGAGGAAAGTTGATTTCCCGGATGGCTACACCGTTACTGATGCTCACCGGCTTGCCACCACCGGCCAGTATTTCATCTTTAGGCGATAATTTGCCCATAGCGATGAGCGTATACTGTTGCAGGTTGTAATCTTCTATATACTTGATCAGTATCTGCGGATATTTGGGGTTGGTAGCATAGCCTGCTTTTTTTAACCCATATGCCCATTGGCTGTACTCAGTAGGATCAAATTCGAACAAAAAGGCATACCGGGTACCTTTACGCAGAAAATCGGTATGGTCAACATAAGACTCTTCGGCCTTTGTGTAACTTCTGAAACATTCACCGCGGGCATCGTCATCGTGATAAACTTTCTCACCCTTCCACTCGGCCCGGCACTTGATACCAAAATGATTATTTGATCTTTGCACCAGGTCGCTCTTTCCGGCCATACTTTCATGAATACCCTGTGCCAGGGTGATGGAAGCAGGTATGCCACTACGCTGCATTTCGCGAATCGCAATTTCTTTATAGGTATTTATGTAATCGATCACATCGCTGTTGCGCTGGGCCTGCAGGCCATGCACTGCGAAAATTGATATTACAACCAGTAATCGTTTCAACGGTTTCCTGTTTTTATTTTTTTCTAATCATTAGTAACCCGTCCCTTATGGTCAACAGTACTTTGTCAACACTGGCATCCTGCTGTACACATTCATTAAACTCCTGGATGGCCTTTGCATTTTTACCGGTAATCGGCTGCTCAAGCACCTGCCCGTGAAAAAGCACATTATCCGCTACAATCAAACCGCCTGACCGCACCAGCGGCAACACCAACTGGTAATAATGGGTATAATTTACCTTATCTGCATCTATAAACACCATATCCCAGGTTTCGTTCAACCCAGGAATAATGCTTAACGCATTACCTACATGCAAAATTATCTTACCCGCGTCAATTGACCTATTGAAATTTGCCTGCGCTACAGCAGCATCCTCATCCCGGAGCTCAATTGTATGTATTTTCCCATCTTTTAACAACCCCTTAGCAAGGCAAAGGGCGCTGTAACCGGTAAAAGTACCGATCTCCAGGATGCGCCGGGGCTGTATCAGGCAGCTGATCATTTCCAGGAATTTACCCTGTACGTGACCGCTTAGCATATGTGCATGGGGATGAGAAGCCAGGGTAGCGGCTGCTACTTCCTGTAAAAGGGCATCTTCCGGTGATGTAAACTGCCCGGCATATGCCTGCGCCTGCGGATCGATGATTTCCAATGGTGATCAATTTTTACAAAGATAGGCAGCGGGAATATTGATATTAAATATTGAATGATGAATGTGAAGTAAAAAAACGGGGAGTAAGGGATAATGTGTAGCCATCGGTCGGGAGAAAAAAATCCATTCACCTTCAAAAAATGGCCTCCCGACCTCAGACTAAACACTCCAGCTATCGTAAATAATTTAATTGGTAATTCTGGTTCTTACTTTCAGATTGCTTGCCATGTTTCATGCAGAACCTGTTCTTCGTTTATTGTACAACGGTAATTGCAATGGTAGCTATTAAACGAGGGATTTTAACTTTTAGTTTACAAGGCGTTTAATTTTTTGTGCTCATAAGTGATAATTATGAAAATGAAAATTTTTACGATCTGTTAAACAATAATACCTATAACGCAAACGTGCCACATCCGCCAACTGGCGGACATGGCACGTGTATAATATTACATGTCTTTTATTATTGTGTTACGATCGCTTTTTTTGAAATGCTTAATAAGCCAAGATAGGTCAGCAATCCATTTATAATAAGCAATTCAATACCGATCTGGTATCCGTTGAACCATAACACCGAGTATTTACTGAGAAAAAAACACAGAATGGGCGCAGCCAGACAAATGATGGTTATAAGACTTGTTTGCGGCAATGTTCTTTTGCTTATTATACCGAATGCAAAAAGCCCCAGGAGCGGACCGTAAGTATACCCGGCAAGCGTAAGTATTTTATCAATGATACTACGATCACCGATCTGGTAAAATATCATAATACAAATAAGGAAGATAATAGAGAATGACAGATGCACTGTTAACCGGATCTTTTTTTGTTGCTTTTCTGAAAGGTCATCCCGGCGTTTCAAGCCCAATATATCAATACAAAAAGAAGAGGTCAATGCTGTAAGCGCACCATCCGCACTTGGGAATAAGGCACTGATCAGGGCAATGATAAATATAATAGATATCGCCTGCGGCATCATCTTTATAGCCGCGCTGGGGAAAAGAGAATCGCCCATGATGTTATCTTTACCAGACAGCAATTGCCAGGCGGTACTGCCATCAGCTTTTACTACCTGGGTATATTCTGCACCATGGTTCAACGCATACAGGTATAATAAACCACCCAGCAATAAGAACAAAAAGTTAACACCGGCACTCACCAGGTTAAAGGAGATCATGTTCTTTTGTGAATCTTTCAGGTTCTTCACACTGATGTTCTTTTGCATCATTTCCTGGTCGAGCCCAAACATTGAGATGGTGATAAACATGCCACCTATGATCTGCTTCAGGAAAAAGCCACCGCTGTTAGGATCGGTATTAAAAATGGTAGTATATCCCTTGCTGGTCAACGTTTCCATAGCACCTCCCACTGAAAGATGGAGGCTATTCAAAATATATACGATCGTTACCACCAGGCCAGCCAGCATCAGGGTGGTTTGCAGGGTATCAGTATAAACAATGGTCTTTACCCCACCTTCGAACGTATACAATAAGATCATCAATAAAATGATAAACGCGGTAACGATGAATGGAATGTGCAAGTCTTTCAAAATAAATTCCTGCAATACAAATATCACCAGGTACAGGCGGGCGGTGGCGCCAACGGTGCGTGATATGATAAAGAACAACGCCCCCGTTTTATACGCGATGGTCCCAAACCGTGTCTTCAGGTAATTATATATAGAAGTAAGGTTCAGCCGGTAATACAGTGGTAGCAATACAAAAGCCACCACCAGGTAACCAAAGAAATAACCGATCACCACCTGAAAATAACCAAACCCTTTATGAACACTACCCGCAAAATCACCTACGGTACCGGGCACTGATACAAAAGTTACACCGCTTAGCGAAGTGCCCACCATACCAAATGCCACCAGCATCCAGTTAGAGTTGCGGTTACCAATAAAAAAAGAATCGTTGTTTGAATTACGGGAAGTAACCCATGCAACAACCAGCAACAAAACAAAATAACCGATAACAAAAGAGAACATGAGAGATGAAGACATAAACATGGAAGATTAAACGGTTCAATAAAGTCGGATAGGTTCACTACGCTAAAGGCCTGAAACAAGTTAGGTTATAACGCTTTTTGCTTTTTCATCTATTTTTTTTACAGGTATATCGTTCTCTGCATCAAAGCGCTTCACCGGTCAAACCCAAAGTCTGAAGATAGCAAAATTGTGTTTTACAATTGCTGATAATCCATTTATCTTAGCCGCTGACAGGCATTTTTTCACCAATGAATGCCTGTAATAAAAACAGCGAGCATGAAGATTGAATCGGTAGTAGTTTTTTGCGGATCAAAGACCGGACAGAATCCCTTATTTATGAAACATGCAGCAGAACTCGGCAAACTCATCGCATTGCTGAATCTGCGCATGGTATATGGCGGCGGTAAAGCAGGTTTAATGGGCGCTATCGCCAATGCCGTGCTGGCAAATGGTGGCAAGGTCATGGGCGTAATTCCTAAAATACTCACGGAATGGGAATCCCAGCACGAAGGATTAACGGAATTGTTTGTTGTGCCTGACATGCATACGCGAAAAAAGATGATGTATGAAATGTGCGATGCAGCCATCGTAATGGCGGGAGGCTTTGGCACCCTGGATGAACTCTTTGAAATGCTCACCTGGAACCAACTCAAAATACACGACAAAAAAATATACGTGTTAAACACCGAAGGATTTTACAATCACCTCCGGATGCATTTACAGCATTTGAACAAAGAAGGCTTCCTGTACGAATCGCTTGAAGAAAGGATTGTCTTTTGCGATACACCGGTTGAGATATTCAATAAAATCGGATAAACGAATATGATAATTCGATAATTACAGTCCTATATTATACCCGAAATTAAAGAATGTGCGGTTACCGTATGGACTGCGTTCATTTTGTAACAGATCGTAATTGGCGCTTATAATAAAATAACCCCTTCCTGCGGGGATCGCAGCGCCAACGCCACCTAATAAAGAAGGAACCACCTTGCTATCGAGCTTATACTCTGCGTCGCTATTAAGATCTTTCTGTTTACCCCAGGTATAATTCGCTTCCGGTTGCAATTGTACAAAAGCATACTGAATAGGATAAAACCGGCCGAAGATATTCAGGCCTGCTACGCCAAATTGTTCTTTATAACCTAACCATTCGTATTTGTTACTTGAATAAATAAAATTGATGCCGACGCCGGCAGCGATATAACGATTAAAACGATAACCTAACTGTGGAGATACATTTATCAGGGTTGATACATTACCAAAACCCAATCCAAAGTTGCCGCCAATGAACAGTTTGCTTTTATCAAAACCTTGTTTCGCGGGCTCCCCTTCCTCATCCTGGGCAACCGCCACAGCACTAAACAGGGCAAACAAACAGGCTGTTAATATATATTTTTTCATAGCGATTGTTTATTAATATGATAATTAGCTAATGTGATAATGAAATACAGCTTCAATGACGTTTTCGCATGAGCATATCGCAAAATACAATCCGCCGACTTTAAATGGTGTTAAGATGTTACTAATAGTCCCCGAATGCTCACCCCAAAGCTGAATTCTATTCAACTATCAATCAGCAAGATACGATTAGCGTGGCAACAACAGCTCATGTGGATAAATACTGCTTATAATCAAACTGTTACGTAATCATCACTTAGCGAACGGGTTACGCTAATCAATTATGCACATCCATTTTGTACGTACTGGAGGGTATTTGATTTATTGGGTTTTGTTATTACTTTTAACCATCCTATCCTCTGAATGCCGTAAGGATTACCTGTTTAGTAGCTTATCGACACCACAAATCCTTAGAAATTCCCCCCAAAACCTGGTTAACTATTTAGAAGTTAATCTAACAATCCTGTAAAGCCGTTTTTTGCCATTTGGTAATATGATTCCAGGCCGACATATGTCCATGCCTGGTAATGTATTCCAATACCTGTGCGAACCGTACGTATCCGTATGTCTATTGAAAACTAAAAATTTGTTTTCAACATTTAACGTACGATCATGAAGAGATGTATACTGGCTATTGACGATAGCAAAGCGATCCGGTTTTTATTGCATACGGTACTTGGGAAAGATTACCAGGTTGTTACCGCCCCTGATGCCTGTTCGGCCATGTTCTGGTTAGCAAAAAAGAATTTGCCCGACCTGATCATTGTTGACCCTCAACTACCCGATGTGCAGGACTGGGAACTGATCGCCGAATTTTCATCGAGTGCGATTTACCGGGATATTCCCCTGATCGTATTGTCATCGTTTGAAAAGGATACTACTGCAGCAAAATGCCTGAAATATGGTATTGCAGATTATTATACGAAGCCATTTAATCCGCTTGAATTAAGCGAAACAGTTCAAAAAGTAATGAGCAGGGTGGCACCGGTTTTGAATGGAAAGGAAGTGAGCAAAGTGAAAGCCGGTTAATTAACCGGGATTGATCAATTAAATATTCGTGTATGGATCTTACAATTCTACCCACTAAGAAAATTATTAATACATACAAACGCTACAGTTTGCCGGTACCCGAAACTGAACCAACTGACATTACAAAGTTGCAGTTCTTTTATATCGGTACACAACCCCGTAACATCGAAAAGCTCAAAGAGTACTTCGAATTCGGTTATACGACTATATCTGCAGAGAATGCCATTTTTACCCTCAAGCGATTATTGAAGAACCCGGATGCCATTACCATCCCGGTTATGATCATCGCAGAGGGTACGTTGGGGACAGAACATCTGGTGGAACTGCACCAATTTATATACGCCCATAAAATAATGGCTGATGTTCCTTTCATTGTTGAAGCAACCGGTTTATCCAGGGAAGAATTAAACCGCTTTAAAGGATATACATTCATAGACGAGCTGTTGTTTCTGAATGAGTTTACCGCCCCTGCCCTGTTGCGCAAGGTGAACTTTCTTCAGCAGCTGAAACAAAAATGGGTTCAACAACCGGCCACGTGTAAGGTTGAAACCTCGTTTCGCGCCTATCCCGATACCCGTGCTTTGCTGAAAAGAGGACTCGATCTGTTGATCTCGTCTGTGCTACTGACTGTATTGGCTCCGGTTATGCTGTTGATTGCGCTTGCGGTGAAACTCGATACAGGAGGCCCGGTTTTATACGCCACCATACGTACCGGACGCGGTTATCGGATCTTTCATTTGTATAAGTTCAACACCATCGTTCAGGATGCCGATAAAAAGAAAGATGGCCTTTCCATCACCAGAATAGGCACTTTCTTACGTAAAACCAGCCTCGATGAACTGCCTGTATTGTTAAACGTATGGATGGGCGAACTGTCGCTGGTAGGGCAACGGGCATTGCCATTGTACGAGGCAGCCCTGTTAACTACCAATACCGAAGCGAAGCATTTCCTGTCCGTTGCAGGTATCACAGGCTGGCAAATACAGAAGAATGGCCAGGTGGGAATTCCGGTTGATGCACCTTTGGTTCCGGGCGCTGGGAACGCTGATAAATCTGATCTGTTGTACGATATCTGGCTTATGGCCAATAAGCCACCAGCCATTATGCCCAAGACGAATGCCTGATTACTTATATATTTCAACAGTAAGATCTCCTCAAAACGGGAGATTTTTTTTGCCCATACCGGGAAGCAAATGATAAACGGAAGTACCCGGCAAAAAAAATTCCCTTTCCTGGCTGCCCGGGAAAGGGAAATATAGTTGAATCTGGCTGAAAATATTCTACGCTGATTATCCTACAAGGGTGGCGCCTTCTACCAGTACGGTAGTTTTATTGTTCAGCACTTCTACAAAACCACTTTGGATATCATAATTTGCCAGGTGGTTACTTTTATCTTTTAACACTTTTACCCGGCCTGACTTCAGTGCACTTACCAGTGGAGCGTGTTTATCCAGCACTTCAAACAAACCGGTTATACCCGGCAGTTGAACACCATACACTTCACCGCTGAACAGCTTTTTTTCCGGAGTTAAAATCTCTAAATTCATAGTGTGTTAATTTGCTAATTGAAAAGATAATTAACCCTGTGCCTGAGCCAACAACTTCTTACCTTTTTCAATGGCATCATCAATAGTACCAACGAGGTTGAAAGCTGCTTCGGGATAATCATCTACTTCACCGTCCATGATCATGTTAAAGCCACGGATGGTTTCTTCAATGGGAACCAGTACCCCTTTCAAACCGGTAAACTGCTCAGCCACATGGAAAGGTTGTGACAGGAAGCGTTGTACTTTACGGGCGCGGAATACGGTTTGTTTATCTTCTTCACTCAACTCATCCATACCCAGGATGGCGATGATATCCTGTAATTCTTTATAACGTTGCAATATCAGTTTCACGCGGTTGGCGCAATTGTAATGGGCGTCACCCACGATTTTCGCTGTAAGGATACGGCTGGTAGAATCCAACGGGTCAACCGCAGGATAGATACCTAAGTCAGCGATCTTACGGCTTAATACGGTAGTAGCATCCAGGTGGGCGAAGGTTGTAGCCGGAGCGGGGTCAGTTAAGTCATCCGCTGGTACGTAAACCGCCTGTACTGAAGTGATAGAACCGTTTTTGGTAGATGTGATACGCTCCTGCATCAGACCCATCTCTGTTGCCAGGGTAGGTTGGTAACCCACCGCCGATGGCATACGTCCCAACAACGCTGATACTTCAGAACCAGCCTGGGTGAAACGGAAGATGTTATCAACGAAGAACAGGATGTCGCGGCCTTTACCTTGTCCGTCACCATCACGGTAGTACTCGGCAATGGTCAAACCACTCAGGGCCACACGGGCGCGGGCTCCCGGGGGTTCATTCATCTGTCCGAATACGAAAGTAGCTTTGGAATCAGACAGATCTTTCATGTTCACTTTGCTCAGGTCCCAGCCACCTTTCTCCATACTATGTATAAAGTCGTCGCCGTATTTCATGATGCCGGCTTCGATCATTTCACGCATCAGGTCATTTCCTTCACGGGTTCTTTCGCCCACACCGGCAAACACTGATAAACCGGAATATGCTTTGGCGATATTATTTATAAGCTCCTGGATCAATACAGTTTTACCTACACCCGCACCACCGAATAAACCGATCTTACCACCTTTTGCATAAGGCTCGATCAGATCAATTACTTTAATACCGGTAAATAATATTTCAGTAGCAGTGCTCAGGTTTTCAAATGCCGGTGGCTTGCTGTGAATGGGGCGACCATTCGTTTTAGGTACCGGAGGTAACCCATCGATAGGATCGCCAGTTACATTAAACAAACGACCTTTAATAGCTTCACCGGTTGGCATGGTAATAGCGATACCGGTATCTGTTACTACCATTCCCCGTACCAGACCTTCGGTACCGTCCATGGCGATACAACGAACGCTGTCTTCACCAAGGTGTTGCTGTGCTTCCAGCACCAGGATATCACCATTTTGGCGCTTCAATTCCAGCGCATTATAAATTTCAGGGAGTTTACCTTCAAACTGCACGTCTACTACTGCACCGATAATCTGCTTGATCTTACCAACATTTGGCATATAATAGTTTGATTTAGCGTGAGCGTTTAATTAAGTGCTTTATTTTCAACGATTTATTAGCGTTTCAATGCAGCCTTTTTAATTTCGGCTGCAAAGGTAAGTGAACAACTGATAATTTGGCAATTTAAAGGCAGGAGATTTTTGGAAGAAGAGCCTAAATCCCGGCCCCCGATTCCAGACTTCACAGTTAATACATTCATCATTAGCGCTTTTTCGTTTTATTTGTACTTTGAATATGGACTATGCGAGATCCTTATATCCGAACATGCAACTAACAGAAGTTACCACAACCGGGTTAGCCAGAGATTTCATCAGGGTAAATGTTGAACTAAACCGGTCCAATCCCAATTATATACGTCCTCTCGATAAGGATGTAGACGACGTATTCAATCCTGCAAAGAACAAAACCTTCCGGCATGGTGAATGCGCCCGCTGGATATTGCACAACCCGAAAGGTGAACCCCTGGGTCGCATAGCCGCTTTTGTCAATAAGAAATATAAAAATAAGGGCGATGAATTTCCCGTAGGGGGCATTGGTTTTTTCGACTGTTTTAACAATCAATTCGCAGCAGATATGCTTTTTGATGTAGCCAAACACTGGCTATTGCAACGCGGCGTGGAGGCAATGGATGGCCCCATTAATTTCGGCGAACGCGATCGTTGGTGGGGATTGGTTACGGAAGGCTTTCAGGAACCCCTGTATTGCATGAACTATAACCCGCCTTATTATCGCGAGTTGTTCGAAAACTATGGCTTTCGCCCTTTCTTTAACCAGATCTGTTTTGGCCTGAACCCAAAGAAAAAGCTTAGCGATAAACTGCACGAACGGCATTCGCATTATGCCAATTCCGATTACAAGTGCATTCCCATCGATAAAAAGCAATTTAAAAAATTCGCAGGCGATTTTGCGCACGTATATAATAAGGCCTGGGCCGGCCATGGCGGTTTAAAGGAGATGAAGAAAGACCAGGTGCTGTTGATGTTTAATAAAATGAAGCCGGTAATGGATGAACGCATTATCTGGTTTACCTATCATAAGGAGGAGCCGATTGCCATGTTCATTAACCTGCCCGACCTGAACCAGTGGTTTAAATACCTCGATGGCCAGTTCAACTGGTTTCATAAACTGAAATTCCTGTGGATCAAAAAAACAAAGCCCTGTAAAAAATGTACGGGACTGGTATTTGGCATTGTACCGGAATTTCAGGGTAAAGGCATCGATGCGTATATGATCGTAGAATCAGGCAAGGTTATACAATGGCAAACACCTTATACAGAATATGAAATGCAATGGATCGGCGATTTCAATCCTAAAATGTTGAACGTAGCCGCCGGTCTGGGCGATACTTTCCGCAGCCGTGTGCTGACCACCTACCGGTATTTATTCGACAGAACGCGGGAATTTAAACCGCATCCAATGATCAGCTAATGCCGAGGTAAGAAGCTGGAAGTATGAAGTAAGAATATTCCGATAATTATAAACGGTTAACTATACGCTTACCTCATAATTCGTACATCATACTTCTTACGTCCTACTTCATTCTCCCAGTGCCCATTTCACGGTTTCATTTATTCCTTCCGCATACGAAGTAGGTGTAAATCCAAATGCTTTATTGAATTTTTCAGAACCGAACAGGTACGGGTATTCATTCTGGTAATTCATTTCTTTTAATTCCTTCATTGGCCGGTTAAACAATCCGGCTAATGACAGCATCCAGTTCGGGATTACGGAAACGCCGTCCGGTTTTTGCATAGTAGCAGCGGCGTGTTTTACAAATTGCCGGCCGGTTAACAGGTCAGGAGCAGTGGGCAAATGCCAGGTTTGGCCAAATGAATTTGGCTTGTTTGCCAACAGGTACAATGCTTTCGCTGCATCCGGTACATAGGTAATAGAGTGCGGTTGATCGGCATCGGCCAGCCACTGGGCTTTCTTTCCTTTTAACAGGTTTTGGATCACCAGCAAATTGGGAACACTGGTTTTAAAACCAATGGGACCGTAAAAATCTGCGCACCTGGCTATTAACGCCTGCAGGTTGCCGGCTTTTGATTCCTGTATCAACTGGCTGGCAATGGCAGCCCGTACTTCGCCTTTTTTACTGCAAGGGTTGAATGGTGTTTCTTCCGTCATCCACCCATTTACTTTCCCATACATGTAAACGTTATCGAAGAAAATGAGTTTTGCACGGGTTTCTTTACAGGCATTGATCACATTGGTCATGATCACCGGCCATTGTGCACGCCAGATGCGGATATCGTACGGTAGGCCTATCAATAAATAAACAATGGTTGAGCCTTTTATTGCCTGCAAAGTTTGCTGGTAATTGGTAGCATCTGCCGAAACAGCTTCAACACCGGCTACCGGTTTCGCCGTGCGCGATACCAGCCGCACTTTTTGCTGGCCATTTAATAAGATGGGTAATAACTGATCACCTACAGCGCCCCCGGCGCCAAAGATTGTGTGAATGTTCATAGTATTAGAGTTCTCTATTTTTAAATGAATGCTTTAGTTTATTTAGCTGCAAGCGTCACAACTCACTACTCACTTATTTTCGGCGCCAACAACTTATACAACACCGGCGTTACTATCCTTGTCAGCAGTGTGGAGCTTATTAAACCTCCAATGATCACCAATGCCAGCGGTGAATAAAGGGGATTATTTTCCATCACCAGCGGAAGTAATCCGCCTATAGCAGTTAGTGTGGTTAGAATAATGGGCACAAATCTCGTTTCGCCTGCTTCCTGTATGGCTTTATCAAGACTCATCCCCTGTTTGCGCAATTGATCGGTATAATCAACCAGCAAAATTGAGTTTTTTACTTCAATTCCAATCAACGCTATCAAACCAATTACGGCAACAAATGAAAATGTATTACCGGTAGCGAGCAACATGATTACGGCGCCAATGATTCCCAATGGTATCACTGAAAGCACAATGAGCGTTCCACGAAATGTTTTGAATTCAAGGATCAATGTGCCTAAAATACCGAATATGGTAATTAATACAATGGTGCCCAATCCACCGAAACTTTCCTGGCTGGCTTCTACTTCTCCGGCAGCAACGTAATGGGAATTTGCCGGAAAATGCATCGTATCTAATTGCTTCACGATGCTTTCTGTCAGCTTGCCGGTATTATACCCGCTTTGCACAAAGGCCGTTGTCACGGTGTAGCGGTCTTTATCGTAGTGTTTTATGGTAACAGGTGAGGTTTCAAAGCGAATGTCGGCCACCTGGTTCAGCGGAATAGAAGTACCGGTTACACTGCTCACATACACTTTGCTAAAGGCATCAAAGGTTTGCCGTTCTTCCCGCGGAAGGGTAACCGTAATATTATATTCATCGCCATTTTCTTTTCTGAAAGTGCCAATGTTCAACCCGGCTACCGACATACGGATAGTGCGGTCAATTTCATGCACCGGTACGCCCAGTAAACCCGCTTTTTCTTTATTCACCTTTACCCGCAGATCGGTTTTCAATGTAGTAAGCTCATTGTTTACATAAATGGTGCCGGGTGTTTTTTTCAGTAGGGCTTCTACTTTGAACGCCAGGCTACGCAAGGTATCAAGGTCTTCACTAAACAGGCGGATGGCAATCGGCGCTTCCACCGGCGGTCCCTGTTCAAAATCCTTTACTTCAATTTTCGCGTTGGGATAATTTTTGAATTTCACACGCAGCTGGTCTATCAGTTTTCTTTTCTCCCCCGGCGGCGTTTCATTCAATTGAACGAACAGCTGCGCATAATTGCTTACATCATTTTGCGGAACTACGTTGTAATATATGCGTGGGTTACCGCGGCCTATATTGGTCGTATAATTTTTAAGATCAGGGATGTTCTTAATTTCTTTTTCCACATAACGCGCCACCTGGTTGGTAGCAGGCAAACTGGTTCCCAATGGAGTTTCAATATTGATCAGGAACATCGGCTTTTCTGATGCCGGGAAAACGCTGAACCCTACTACAGGTACCAACGCCAGTGACCCCCCAAAAATAGCCAGCGCTATCAGCAAAGTAGTTACGGGCCGCGCAATGGCCACGTTCAATAAACGCCGGTACGAACCACCAATGAATTTTTTCAATCCACGCATAAATAGATTGCCTTCCGGATTTTCATGACTGCTCAAGATCCGGCTCGATAAGAACGGTACGATCGTGAGTGATACAAACAAGGAGGCCAACACTGTAGTTACAACCGCTGCCGGTAAGCTGCGGATAAAATCACCTGCGCCTTCGGGTAAAAACATCAGGGGCAAAAAGGCAAATATCAAAGTAACGGTACAACCGATCACCGCCAGCCCTATTTGTTTGGTGGCGGCCATAGCTGCCTCCACCCGGCTGTAGCCCATTCGCAAATAGCGTTCAATATTTTCTACCACAACAATGCTGTCATCTACCAACAATCCCAACGCTACCACCATACCCACTATGCTCAATTGGTTTATCGTTATCCCAAACATATCGAGCAGGAAAAGTCCAATGGCCAACGATAAAGGAATAGAGATCATGACCACAATAGACGCACGCAAGCCCAATGGCAACAGGGTTAACAATACCAGGAAGATGGCAATCGCAAAATCGCGGGTAAAACCACCCAGGCGAGTACGAACACTGTGTGCATTATCAAAACTTTGTTCATACGTAATATTTTTGGGCAGCTCATGTTGAAATTGCGCCAGCACCGGTTTTATTTCTTTTTCTACAGCAAAGATATTTGTGCCCATTTTACGGCCGGCAGTTACAAATACGCCGCGCTTTCCGTTCAGTCGCCCTATATACGTTTGCTCCTCATAATTAAAGTTTACGTCAGCCACATCTTTTACATATACCAGCTTACCATTTACATTGCTGACAATGGTATTTTTTATTTCCTCAATATTTTTATAATTACCGCTGGTTTTGATGTTAAATTTCTTCTCGCCCATTTCAATACTGCCACCTGGTATATTCACATTCTCACTTTGAATAGCGCCCAGCACTATATTAAGTGGAATGTTATATTGCGCCAGTTTCTCCAGCTGCAGAGATACGCGTACCTGCTGCTGCGGGAAAGCCCAGTTATCTACATTCTTTAATGATTTTATTTTCTCCAGCCGCTCTTTTAATTTCTTACTCCATTCTTCCAGGTCTTTGTACGGTGTTGTTTCACTCAGCAAGGCTACCTGCAGAATATTTACATCAGACGGGGAGAATTTTTGAATGTCAATATCCAATATATCTGGTGGAAGATTGTTCCTAAGCGCATCCATCTCCCGCACTACATCCTGGTACTTTTTGTCGGGGTCGGTTTCATATTTGAATTCTACCCGTATCACTGCCAGGCCATCATCAATACGTGTTACAATACGTTTGATATCATCGAGCTCGTTCATTCTTTTTTCAACCGGGTCGGCCACCAGCTCTTCCATATCTTTCGGACTGGTGCCGGGATAAACCACTACGACGCTAAATTGCGGCGCCTGAAAATCAGGATCTTCACCACGTGGCATATTCAGCAGCGAATTAACACCAATAGCGATCAGCATCACAAACACAATGAGTGTGAACTGATAATTTTTTACTGAAAAGTCAGTTATTTTCATAACAGCTTGATTTGAAAATGTGAAAATTTGAAATATGTTCTACTTAATTACCTTCACCACTGATTGATCTGTTAAGTAACCTACCCCTTCAGTTATAACTTCAACCGCACTATCGAGCCCGCTTACAATAGCAGCTTTGTTATTCTCCAAAAAAGCGATAATCACTTTGTTTTTGGTAATCGTTTTCCCATCGGCATTTACGGTATATACATAACCTGTTTTATCATTCGCTTCAGCAATAGCCTCCACCGGTACCAGGGTAACTGTTTGTTCAGCGGCTGGTTGCAGCTGTACGGTAGAAAATAATCCGGCGGCAAAGCGGGCGCCGCCAGGCAATACTTTCACTTCTATTTCGTAGGTGCCACTGGCCACATCGGCCCCTTGTGCTATTTCAGTGATGATACCGGTAAACGGCTTATTGGGATAAGCATCTATTTCAACAGAAGCCTTATCTCCTTTTTTCAGCACGGCCCAATCTTTATCAGATACCCCAAAACGTATTACCCAATCATTACCTGCGGTACCATTAAACGTAAACACGGGTGAACCAGAACTGGCCAGTTCCCCTTCATTCATCAGCTTTTTGAGTATGATGCCGCTTTCTGTGGCGCGTATTTGTGCATATTGCTGGTTAAAGCGGGAAATACGGAGACCTTCTTCCGCTACCTGCAGCTGGGTAGTGGCATTCTGTACCTGTTCCAGCGTAGCCACGGTATCGTTATACAAATTTTTTACCCGGTTCACATCGCGCTGCACTTTGTCAACGCCTTGCGAGGCCTGCTGTACCTGTGCATTGATCTCGGTAAGATCGAGCGTTGCCAGCAACTGTCCTCTCATTACATGATCGCCTTCCTTTACATAGATCTTTGAAATAATACCACCTATTTTGAACGACAACCGGGCTTCTGCAGTAGAAGCCATAGTGCCTGAATATTTTAATACCGGCGCATACCGGCTGGTTGTAACGGGCTGCACTTTTACGGAAATGGCGTCATCAACTACCTGGGCTGCCTGGGAGCCACCATGGCAGGCTGTTAGTACAACAGCCATTGCTGTTATTAATAAAAAGGTAAGGGGGAAGAATAAACGTTTCATCTTAAAAAATTTTATCGTTGATAAACAAGAACTTTATTAAGTGAGGAATCCTTTTCGGATTTAGAGATTTCGAGATTTAGCGATTTTCCGCAAGGTTCAAATCAAAAGAGATCTCAAAATCCCTAAATCTCAAAATCAGAAATTTAAAAATTGTAAGCAGCCGTAACCCGTTCCAGTTCGGCAGCACGGGTCAACACAGCCAGCTGTGCCAGCGAATAATTTAATTGGGCATTGGTTAATTGGGTGCGGGCGTCAATCAGTTCCAGTTGCAGCGCTTGCCCTTCGCGAAACCGCCGCTCGGCGAACCGGTATGTCTCCTGGGTACTTTGCACTTCATCGGTACGTGCCTGCAGGGTTTCTATGGCCGACCGGTAATTATTTGCCGAAGTGCGCACCTGTAAAGTGAGTTGCTGTTCTACATCTTTATATTGCGTGTTGAGTGCTTCCAGGTCAAGTTGCGATTGACGGATCTTATATTTATTATCGTTTGCTTTAAATAGATCCCATTTGAATTGTAACCCGCCTAACTGGTAAAACTGATCGCTGTTGAAGCGAAATCCAAAACCCTGATAACCGACGTTATAGAATGCGTTTAGTTTTGGTATTATGTACGAACGATTCATTTTAATGCTGGTACCTGCTACCTTTTGGGCGCTTTGCAATTTGGCCAGCTCTTCACGCCGCACGGGCACTTCTTCACCAGTGGCGATTGTTGTATTGACGCGTTCAAATAGGGTGGAATCTGCAACGATCGGTTCATCGAGCGATTGATTCAGCAGGCAATTAAAATAAGCAGCCGCATTTTGTTGCTGATTGGTAGCTGCTATCAGCGAAGCTTTTACCTGGCTTACCTGTGCCTTTGCCCGTAACACCGTTTCTTTGGTAGCCATGGCATTTTGCATCAGCTTTTCGCTTACCCGCAGGTTTTCACTGGCAAGTGCCAACGCATTTTTAAATATGTCAAGAGCTTTACCAGCCTGCAGGTACTGATAATAGGCTTCTTTAATATGCTGCACCAGTTCGCGTTTGTAAATATCTATGTCGGCCTTTTGGGTGTGGATCAATTCCTGTTTTATAGCCTTGTTATAACGGATATCGGTATTCACCAGGGGTAACGATACTTCCACGCGTGTGTCGTGAAAGTCGTTTGGCAGGAATGAGATGGTTTGATTGCTTACCTGCGGAAATTTACTTTGGCCTGTTAACTGGTTGAGGGTCGAGTACGCATTATTCAACAGGTCGCCAATGGGGATGTCCTGTGTACGGCCACCCGAAGCCAGAGTATACTGCGAATTCAAACTGGCCTGCGGATAGAATAATGTTTTCGCCCGTTTCAGATCAAGCTCAGCTTTTTGCAGATCGAATGTTTTCTGATGCAAAGCCAGGTTGCCCTCCAGGCCTTTCTTTATGTATTGTTCTACGGTAGTTTGCGCAGCGGCCGGTTGGGCAAAAAGGACCCATGCAATCCCGAAAGCTATCGGAACTGTCAGACTTTTTTTCATAAGTCGCTCAGTTTTAAATTATATTGTAAATATTATTAACGGTGTTAAGTACATGAGCAAAAAAAAACCGCTAGGTTTTATTGCCCGAAGTTTCCAGGGTATTTAATAACCAGGTCAATCCCCTGGTCATCATGGGTACCATATGTTCGCGTACCACGAGTTTATCGAACCGGTCACGGATAGCCAGCGACACCATACCATGCACCATACTCCAGATAGCCATGGAAATGGCATCTGCATCGCCTGGTTCAATCAGTTTTTTATCCATGCACTCCTGAATGGTTTCTTTCAGTTTTCCCAGCGCCTGGTCGCCACTCCTCCATTCACAACATGCACCCATCCCCTGCAAAGTTTCCATGGGCGCTTTCAAAATGAACATCAGGTCATAAAAAGCAGGATTTTCGAGGCCGAACTGGATATAGTATTCGCCCATTTTGCGCAATCGCACGAGCGGGTTTTTTATTGACCACAGGTCGGCCGTATAATCACCCATTTTGTGAAACCCCATTTCATGCAGGTTGAACAGGATCTCATTCTTATCCTTGAAATAGAGGTAAACAGTAGTGGGACTGTATTCAATAAGGTCGGCGATCTTCCGGATAGAAACGTTTTCAAAACCCTGTTCCACAAACAGTTTCATAGAAGCGTCCAGGATTGCTTTTCTGATCTCCAGCTTTTGTTTCTCTTTTCTTTCCGATATGCCCATATTAGTAAGTTAACAGTACAAATATACTTAACACTGTTAAGTTTCCAAACAAACTATCTTCTTTTTTCAAATATTCTTTTCCCTAATTCATTTTTTGATAGGCTATGGCTACCGGATGGTACCTTTCAGGGTACTCGTATACTTCATTATATCTTCATTAAAAGACCATATTATCTCCATTCATCTTCCATTCTGTAATGGAGGATCAATGGAAGATGAATGGAGGATGAATGGAGAATCAATGGAATTAGAGAGGTTTCATAAACATATCAAAGAGGAGGATGTTAATAAGGAAAGGGCCAAACATTCCCGGCCCACGTTTGAATTAGTAAAGGCCTCCATAAAATATTAGAAAATCAGCCCTTAGCATTTATTCAATGGGCACCCACCCTGGCAAAAAGGCCATCGTAAATATTAATAATCAATCAATTAACCACATTTATTATCACAATTTTTCCCGATTAAACAGGAATTAGAAAATCATCCCACATTATTCAGATTCCTTAAATTTGCTGATCACCATGGATAAATTCATCGTTTCAGCCCGGAAATATCGTCCGCAAGCCTTTGATACGGTTGTGGGACAATCCCATATTACGACTACCCTCCAGAATGCCATCAAAAACCGCCAACTGGCACATGCCTTTTTGTTTTGCGGTCCGCGTGGGGTGGGTAAAACAACCTGTGCCCGTATTTTGGCTAAAACCATCAATTGCGAAAATCCTACGCCGGAAGGGGAAGCTTGTAATACGTGTCAATCGTGCGTAGCTTTTAATGAAGGTATTTCGATGAACGTTCATGAGCTGGATGCGGCCAGTAACAACTCGGTTGATGATATCCGCTCCCTGGTTGAGCAGGTTCGCTTCGCTCCCCAGGCTGGAAAATATAAAGTGTATGTCATTGACGAGGTGCACATGCTTAGTTCCTCGGCGTTTAATGCCTTTTTGAAAACGCTTGAAGAACCTCCTTCCTACGCCATATTTATATTGGCTACTACGGAAAAGCATAAAATTCTACCTACCATCCTAAGCCGATGCCAGATCTTTGATTTCAAACGCATCACAGGTAACGATACGGTAGAACACCTGCAGCATATTTGTAATAAAGAAGAGATCAATGCCGAGAAAGCCGCCTTACAGGTAATTGCCCGTAAGAGTGAAGGCTGTATGCGCGATGCGCTCAGTATTCTCGATAAAATAGTAAGCTTTACCAGCGGCACGGTTACATACCAGAATACGCTGGAGCATTTGAACATCCTGGATGCCGATTACTATTTTAAAATGATAGACTGCATGCAGCAGCAGGACCTGGCCGGCGCCATGTTACTATATGATGATATCGATCGCAAAGGTTTTGAAGGCGACCTGGTGTTAAATGGCTTTTCGGAATTCATCCGTAACCTGCTGGTTTGCAAAGATGAAAAAGTAGCCGGTCTGTTAGAAGTGGTAGAAAGTTTTAAAGACAAATACATTGCTACCGGACAAAAAACACCGGTGGCCTACCTCATCAGCGCCCTGAATATCTTAAACGAATCAGAAATTAATTTCAAAGGCGCCCGTAACAAAAGACTGCATACCGAACTGGCCATTATTAAATTAACCTACCTGCAACAGGCCCTTGAGTTAGCCGCCACGGGCGATGGAATTGGTAAAAAAAAAGTAGTTGATCATGCGCAGCCGGTAGCTTTTCGCAAACTGGGCATGGTAGAAGATAAAAGTAAGAAGGTGGAGGGTGGAAGTCCTGCCGCCGCCGGCGGATCGCCGCAAGTGCAGCAGAAGGCCGAATCCGGAAGTCAGCAACCCGTCAATAAAAAACCGGAGCCCGTTAAACAGCAGCCCTATGACGAAGCAAAACTTATAATAGAAGACCCGGCCAATGAGTATATAAGCTCGGACGAAGAAGAGCAAAATTATTTATTGTCACAACAACAGGTAACACAGCCGCAGGGAACCCAGCCACAAACCACAAATAACAAACAACAAACTTCAAAGCTGGGTACGCTGGAATCCATCCGGCAGAAATTTGCCAATAAAACGACAGGTACAGCCAATCCGGCCATTCCTTTAACGCTTGAAAAACTACAACAGTATTGGGTCGACTTCTCACAACAATTGAAGGATAATAAGAACCCTGCTGCCCAGTCGTTCGACATGGCCCGGTTGGTCATTACTTCTGAGAACTCTTTTGAGATCGTTAGCAATAATAATCTGGAACAAAAATTCATCGAGGGAGAACGACGCGTACTATCAGAATACATACAGGCGAAATTCAATAATCGCACGATGTTATTCACCATTATCGTTACCGATAATCCGGTAGGATTCGTACAAACTGAGCGTCCGCTTTCAACAAAAGAGCAATACGTGAAAATTATTGAGCAATACCCGTTGGTGAATGAACTAAGGAGTAGACTGAAACTGGGATTTGATTAATATTTGTTACCGATTTACGGTTTCCCGGAGTCAGGGGCTAAACCGGCTGGCGGAATTACGGAATACCCCTGCCATCCTGCACCTTCCTGAATTGACGCTGGCGCGTTGAACCATTATATCAAAACCTTCGGCTGTAACGCTTGCTGTGGCTTGTCCCGACTTATCGGGATAGCTTGCAGCCTGGGCCTTCCAGCTTTTCAGTTTTCAAATTGCCCATTTTGCTGTAATTTCGACCACTCAAATCGAAAAAATCAGAAATATCAAATAAGAAATATTTATGGCTGAAGTGATCTTAATGCCCCGCCTGAGCGATACCATGACAGAAGGCGTGATAGCGGCCTGGCATAAAAAGGTAGGCGACAAAGTAAAGAAAGGCGACTTACTGGCAGAAGTGGAAACCGACAAAGCCACTATGGAACTGGAAAGTTATAAAGATGGTACCCTGCTTCACATTGGTATTGAAAAAGGGGGAAAACTACAGGTAAATGATCTGCTGGCCATTATTGGTAACCCGGGCGAAGACGTAAGCTCCCTGATTGGTGGCGGTGGTCAAAAAGCCGCAGCTTCAGCTGCTCCTGCAAAAACGGCAGCACCTGAGCCAGCCAAAGCCGAACAACCAGCCGCAAAACCCACCGGTGAAACACTCGACCTGGCCAGTATGCAGGAAGTGATCCTGATGCCCCGCCTGAGCGATACCATGACAGAAGGCGTAATTGCCGGCTGGCATAAAAAAGTGGGTGACGCCGTGAAAAAAGGTGATCTGCTGGCTGATGTGGAAACCGATAAGGCTACCATGGAGCTGGAAAGCTATAAAGAAGGTAAATTATTATATATAGGTGCACAGAAAGGTGATAAAGTTCCCGTGAATGCGCTGTTATGTATCATTGGCGATGAAAAGAAAGTTGATGTAGAAAAGATCGTGGCTGCCGCCAAAGGTGGCGCTACCAGCACAAGCGGTGGGGCCAGCCCAAAAAGTCAGCCTGAAGCAGCTGCACAAACGCAAACTGCCAGTGCGCAAACTGCAACAGCCGCTCCGGCTGCAAGCAATGAAAATGGTCGCGTAGTTGCCTCTCCCCTGGCCAAAAAATTAGCCTCCGAAAAAGGTATTGATATCAACAAAGTAGCAGGTTCCGGCGATGGCGGACGTATCATCAAAAGAGATATTGACAACTACGTTCCTGCTGCCGGTGGCGGACAAGCTGCAGAAAAAGCTGGTCAACCTGGTAAAGCGCCTGCAGTAGCAGGTCAGGTAAGTTTTGAAGATGTACCTGTTTCGCAAATGCGCAAAGTAATTGCCAAGCGCCTGTCAGAAAGCAAATTCACGGCTCCCGAGTTTTACCTCACCATGGAAATAAACATGGATAAAGCGGTAGAAAGCAGGGCCAAACTGAATGATATTTCTCCAATTAAGATCTCCTTCAACGACATGGTGTTAAAAGCCTGTGCGCTGGCGTTGAAGCAACACCCTAAAGTGAACAGTAGCTGGCAGGGCGATACCATTCGCGTTAATCATCATGTGAACATTGGTGTAGCCGTAGCCGTTGAAGAAGGTTTGCTGGTGCCAGTGGTACGTTTCGCCGATCTGAAATCGTTATCAACAATTGCCGGTGAAGTAAAAGATTTCGCGAAGAAAGCAAAAGATAAAAAACTACAACCCAGCGATTGGGAAGGCAGCACCTTCACCATTTCTAACCTGGGTATGTTTGGTATCGAAGAATTTACGGCGATCATCAATCCACCCGATTCATGCATCCTGGCAATAGGTGCTATTAACCAGGTTCCCATTGTAAAAGACGGACAAATCAAAATTGGCAACATCATGAAGGTTACCTTAACCTGCGACCATCGCGTAGTTGACGGCGCTTCCGGTGCTGCGTTCCTGCAAACCCTGCAAGGATTGCTGGAAGAACCGTTGCGCATGCTGGTATAAGACCAATCTTACTCTTTATAAAGAAGATCCCGCTGTAATGGCGGGATTTTTTGTTTATTTATCTATTTTTATCGCCAACAGTTAACCCAGCCCATGAAGCCAATATATGTACTCCTGTTTGTTATAACAGCTATCGTATCCTGCCAATCGGTGGAAAACAACAAACCAAAAGCAAACTTGCGCTTACCCTTCAGAAAAGATTCACTGGCTGGCAATTGGATGATCATAAAGCTCACCACCGCCGGTAACGAAAAACCCACCGGTGAGGTCGTAGACTCCGTCATCACGCCCCTAAAAGAAAAAATAGTACTCACAGCGTTCAGCTTTCAGCCGCAAGGCATGGTAGTGATCGATGAAGGCAAAGTAGAAAGAACCAGCGGCTACTGGCAAATGAACAGCACCAAACAACTCTATATAACGCAAAAGGACACTGCTGTAATGACAACGCCGCAGTTCAACATTATGCGCTACCTGAACGATAGCCTTACGCTGGAAAATATAGTCAGGGTTAAAAAGGAAAACTACGCCATCAAGTACATTCTAAAAAGATTACGACACAACGATAGCGTACCCGATCTTTTTGACCCGGCCCTGAACAAATGGCGGGAGAAACCGGTACAGGCCGAAAATGATGAGGCTATCAAAACGCGGCTTAGGCAGGTGCTGTACTATTACGCCGCTTATTTTGCGAATATATCGGGCAACAAGATCCCTGTATTCAACATTGATAAGATCCTTTGCCCTATTAAATTCTATAGCGGTGGCATTGGCATGAAACGCTTTAAGGAAAATGACAAATGGACAAAAGTCTTTTTCGATAAAAAGGATGCCCATAAAGCACACAACATGCTCGATAATGCTTTTTCCAATATTCAGGGATATCCTGATAAGGGAGGTGATTATGTTAGTGAATATGTTATTGCTTTGAAGTTAGTGGCTGATCTGTTATAGAAAGCAACGCCACCTTTCCATCCATCGTTGATGCAATAAGATGTTTTTTATCGAGCACCCGCACGGTGTTCACCATGGAATTATCGATCTTATAGGTCCAGGAAATTTTTTGCGTTGCCGGGTCAATAGCATATACCACGCCATTGCGTGTTCCAAAAAACACCTGTCCGTCCTTTTCAATCAGCATCGACGGCACATGCTCGTAACCAAAACCCGCATGCATTACCCAGGCGGGCCGCTGTGCGGTGCGGCTGGTAGTAAAGGCAACAACGGTATCCTGCATGGTCTTTCCATATACGAACTTTCCATCTACCGACATTCCGATCGATTCCCGTACCCTAGTCTCACTATTCTGCCATAAAGTAGCTCCCGTTACAACATCAATAGCATACAACGTGCGGTTGGGGCAAACCACATACACCACACTGTCATGTGCAACCGGTATACAGGCGGCCGGTGAAAAATTGATCACAGAAAATCCAGGATCCCATTGCCAGGCCAGCTGTCCATTGCTTTTATTCACAGCATACAAATGCTTATCCCAGGCGCCAACAATTACCATATTGCCATATACCAGCGGTGTGCTCACCACAGGTCCCTGAAGGCCGTCAAACTTCCAAAATACATTTCCGTTCTTCAGACTTAATGCCATAAAATTGTGATCGCTGCCGCCAATAAAAACTGTATCGCCTGCAATCACCGGTGAACCCAATACCGAGGCGCCGGTTTTTACTTTCCAGTTCAACTGCCCGGTTAAAATATTCAGGCAATACACATGGCCATCGCCGGAACCCAATACTACTTTTCCTACCCGTACTGCCGGCGAAGAAAAAACAGCGCCATGGGTTTTATAGGCCCATTTCTTTTTTCCGTCTTTTAATGATAAGGCCATCACAACACCGTTTTGATTGCCCACAACAACCAGGTTGTTTGAAACCGCAGGCGTTGAGATCACATTCGCATCAGAAGAAAATACCCATTTTGCTTTTACAGTTGCGTATTGCGCATTCACAGCGTATGATGGCCGTTCAAATTGCGTTGACGTATCAATAGTCTTCGGTGTAACTTTTGTCCAGGAGGCAAGTGGCTCACCACCGGGCCGCCTTTCTGTGTAAATGATCGAATCATTGTACACGTCAACCAGGTTGTAGCCACCAAGCGGCGCTTTCGCCCGCAGGTTCGAGCGGCCCATTACACCGGGAATACCTTCAAAGCTGAATGCCTTGTTGGTATGACCATGACCACAGATGATCATCAATGTATTACGGCGCTTTAACCGGTCAGTGATCTCGTACCAGTTATCGAGACTATTATCAATGGGATAATGATTACAAAAAATAATAGGTTGCTGTTTGGGTGTTTTAGCCAGCAAACTGTCTAACCACACAATGGCATTGCGGGGAATATGTCCGTCGCTCATTCTTACATACGGACCAGACGCGCACCCGATAAACCGAATGCCATTATGATCGAATTGAAATTTATCGTACCCGAAAGTGCTGGTATAATGATCTCCACCGCTTTCACTCCACCCCGTATCGTGGTTACCGGGAATGATATAATATTTTACGTGTAAGCTGTCCAGTATCCGTTTGGCTACCGCCAGCTGCGCATCCGTTCCCAATTCGGTGATGTCGCCGGTAATGATCACAAAGGCTATATCATTCAATTGGTTGATATCCTGTACAGTCCGGCGCAAGTCTTCTTCAGCAGCGCCATTGGGCGAACCAATGTGAGTATCACTGATATGTATAAAACGAAATGACTTAATCTGTGCATGCACAATAATACTTCCCAGCAGCAACAATGAAATAAAGAAGATCCTTTTCATGGCCGCCAAATTAATGTATAATTAAAAAAGAAATACCAGCAGAAAACGGCAGGAACATTAAATTAAAGATTTTTTATTTTAATCCGGGCTCCCGCAGCGCACCTGTTAAATAAAAAAATTATCTTAAAAATGTCACCCGCATCTGTAATGTTTAAAGCCGGCCTCCTACCAATGATGCATAGCAGAAAACGCTTACACACAACCAGCCTCCTGGTTTTACAATAGTTATTACAATGGATGGGCCTTTATTTGTATTATTGTCAGTCACCAAACCCCTAAACCCTTATGCTACTCAGTTTTACTTCCTGGTGGCAACACCTCGAAACCTTTGAAAAGATCCTTTGGGGCATTGCCCTTGTGTTTTCTGCCATATACCTGCTTCAAAGTTTATTATCACTGGCCGGTGGGGATGCAGATCATGCGGCCGGCGATTCGGATAGTTCCATCGATCATGATGACGGCCTGGGTCACCAATTTTTTACCATCAAGAACATGATCGCCTTTTTCACCATGTTCGGCTGGGTAGGGATCGCTTCTCATGCCAGCGGCATGAATAAGTTAGCTACTATTTTAGTAGCGTTTGCCGGCGGAACGATCGTTGTGTTATTAATGATCATTTTGTTAAAAAACATGAGCCGGCTTCGCCACAACGGCGCCATGCAATTAACAAACGCCATCAATCAAACAGGCAGTACCTATTTGTTTATTCCTGCCAACCGCGGCGGTATTGGAAAAGTGCATATAAAAGTGCAGGGTACGTTGCACGAATTACCAGCCATGACAGATGATGACCATGAAATTGCTACCGGAAAGCTGGTCAGGGTGAAAAATATTATCAACGACCGCATATTACTGGTAACAATAGCAGAAAACAATCTTTCATACAAAATATAAACGCCAATTTCAAACCCTTAAATTAATGACGTTATGGATTACATTCTGATTGTAGTGGCCGGGACCGTGTTGTTCTTTTTTATTCTGATGATCTCCATGTTCAGGCGGTACAAGCGTTGCCCCAGTGACCGGATACTGGTGGTGTATGGTAAAGTAGGCCGCTCAAAAGATGGCTCAGACAGCAATCTCAGCGCCAAATGTATACATGGCGGCGCCGCCTTCATCTGGCCTGTTATTCAGGATTATTCATTCCTCGATCTGACGCCTATTTCCATTGAGGTGAATCTGACCAGCGCACTGAGTAAGCAAAATATCCGGGTGGATGTTCCTTCCCGGTTCACCGTTGGTATTTCAACTGAACCGGGCGTTATGCAGAATGCCGCAGAACGATTGCTCGGTTTGCAACAACCTCAGATCCATGACCTGGCCAAAGACATCATACTGGGACAAATGCGCCTGGTTGTTGCCATGATGGATATTGAAGAGATCAACAGCAACCGCGATAAATTCCTCGCCAATATTGCTTCAAACGTGGAAGCCGAGTTAAACAAGATCGGCTTAAAAATGATCAACGTAAACGTAACCGACATTAAAGACGAAAGCGGTTACATTGAAGCGTTGGGTAAAGAAGCTTCGGCAAAAGCCATTAACGAAGCAAAGAAAAGTGTAGCCGAGCAGGATAGAATGGGGGAAATTGGTAAAGCCATCGCTGAAAGAGAACGCGATGTGAGCATGAAGCAAACCCAGAAAGAACGCGACGTACAGATGGCCGAAACACTACGCGACCGCGATTCATTGATCGCTGTTGCTACAAAAGATAAAGAAGTATTGATCGCTGCCGCCAAAAGAGATGAACAGATCGGTAAAGTAGAAGCCGAAAGAGATACCCGTATTAAATCTGCTGAAGCCAACTCCATTGCGGTACAGGGTGAGAATATGGCCAGGATACAGATCGCCGATTCGGAAGCCTCCAGAAGAGAAAGAGAAGCGGAAGCGCTGAAAAGAGCGATGGCCGCCGAGAAAGTGCAGGCCGCTCAGGCATTGGAAGAATCATACCTCGCCGAACAAAAAGCGGAAGCTGCCCGGGCCGACAGAGAACGCGCTTCTCAAAATGCCAACATCGTCGTTTCCGCGGAGATACAAAAACAAAAAGCCATTATCGAAGCACAGGCAGAAGCAGAAAAGATAAGGGAGAAAGCAAAAGGGGAAGCCGATGCCATTTTTGCCAAACTGGAAGCGGAAGCAAGGGGTATGTATGAAATATTAACCAAACAGGCTGAAGGTTTAGACAGGATCGTGAAAGCCGCCGGTAACAATGCGAAAGATGCCGTACTGTTGCTTATTTCGGATAAACTGCCCGAGCTGGTAAAAATGCAGACAGATGCTATCAAGAACATCAAGATCGATAAAATAACGGTTTGGGAAAACGGGCAAAACGGATCGGGCAAAAATGCTACCGCCAACTTTGTTTCCGGTTTATATAAATCAGTGCCGCCGTTAAAAGATATATTTGATATGGCGGGTATGGACCTTCCCTCCTATTTGGGCACTACGAAAAAACAGGAAGATAATGTTTCAAAAGAAATAGACAATACGCCGACTGATGTTATTGTAAAAGAGTAATGTGGTTCAATCAAACAATTCAATAATTTAACCATCTTATTCATATCTTTAAAAAGTCCCGCCCGGGTAAGCCGTGACGGGACTCTTTTTATGATTGAACGCTCTACCATACAGCTACTCCGTTTTCATTTTTCTTTTTTCCTGTTACCGGTATACCTGTTCGCAGTTAGCCAGGTACCTGTTATTCATACGGGGCATGCCCTGCTCATATTTTTCATTCTGCATTTCCTGGTTTATCCTTCCAGCAACGGGTACAATTCATATATGGACCGTGATGAAACCTCTATCGGCGGCATCAAAAATCCACTGCCCCCAACCCGCCAGTTGTTTTACATCAGCATCCTGATGGATGTGGCGGCCATTGGGCTAAGTCTGTTTATCAGTTACTGGTTCACATTTTGCATAGTAGCATATATCGCGGCATCAAGAGCATACAGCTACCGGGGCATCCGGTTAAAAAAGCATCCTGTTATCGGCTATCTCATCGTAATTATATTTCAGGGAGCCGTAACTTATTTTATGGTATATCACGGAAGCAGCATCAATAAAACAGTATCAGTGCCGCCGGCAGGTATGGCAGCAGCCAGTTTACTAATTGGTGGCTTCTACCCGCTCACGCAAATTTACCAGCACGAAGCAGACCGGAAAGATGGCGTCATTACCATCAGTGCATTACTGGGTTATAGAGGTACTTTCATATTTACCGCGCTGGTGTATACCCTGGCCATGGGTTTACTGGCCTGGACTTTCTTTACCCGTGGAGAACAAAATAAATTCCTGGCATTAGCAACTATGATGCTACCAATTCTCGTATATTTTTTTAGTTGGGCCGGTTTGGTGTGGAAAGATGTACGTGCCGCCAACTTTGCCAAAACGATGCGCATGAACTTGCTGGCGTCCATCTGTACAAACCTGGCTTTTCTAATCTTATTAATTTGGAGGGGATTTGAGTAAAATTATTGCTATCGGTACTGCAGTGCCTGCCTTCAGGCACCGGCAACAGGATATCCTGCAGTTTATGCAGCTTATTTATTCCTATAATGAAGCTGATAAACGACGATTACGCTTTTTGTACCATCAAAGCCATATCGATACCCGTTATTCGGTTATCCCCGATTACAGCCGCCCTTCGCCGGAATGGAAGTTTTATCCGCATTCCGAAAACCTGGAGCCCTTTCCTTCGCTGGAGCAACGTATGATCTGGTATCACAAATACGCACCGCAATTGTCTGTGAATGCCATTCGCGACTGTCTCGATGGAAAATTACCAGAAACAGAAATCACCCACCTGATCACTGTTAGCTGTACCGGCATGAGCGCACCGGGGCTCGACCTGCAGGTAATGGAACTACTCGATCTGCCCCGGCATACGGCCCGTTCTTCTATTAACTTTATGGGTTGCTATGCGGGTATTCACGCCTTAAAGACAGCCGACGCTATTTGTAAAGCCGATAACCAGGCAAAAGTATTGATCGTTTGCACGGAACTATGCACGTTACATTTTCAACGGGAGGCAACCATCGATAATATTGCATCGAGCATGTTATTTGCAGATGGCAGCGCCGCCGCAGTGGTAACTGCGGACGATCATCCTTTAAAAGGTTTACACCTCGATGGTTTTTATGCGGAAGTGATCCCTAAAGGCAAAAAAGACATGGCCTGGGAAATTTCCTCTACCGGTTTCTTAATGACATTAAGCAGTTATATTCCCGATCTGCTGGAAGAAGATTTCAGCCAGTTTACCAACAGGGCATTGGCCAAAAACGGGTTAACCAAACAGGATATCAGCCACTGGTGCATACATCCGGGCGGCAAAAAAATATTGGAGACCGTTCACAAAACGCTATCCTTACAAAACGGCGAACTACAAGCATCTTACGACATACTGCAACAATACGGGAACATGTCATCGCCCTCCATACTTTTTGTTCTCAAAAAAATGGCGCCCGCCCTCTTGCACAACCACAACACGAAAGAAAAGATCTTCGGAGCCGCCTTTGGTCCTGGCCTCACCATGGAAACGTTTGTAGCATCAACGATTTCCTAAATTTTTGTTATTATAACCTGCCAGAACCGGCACTGTGACAGAAAGATAAAAATATTAATACAGGGCGTGCCCCAGGCGTGTTTCGTTGGTAGCCTTTAAAATCATATATTACAATCGTGAATTTTCGTCACAGATCATATCAGCCCGAATTGCTCGACCGCCCGGATATTCCATTTGAAGATATTAAACGGAATATGCAGGAGTTAAATTTCATCAATACCTGGCTGGGCGGACATACCATTACAACAACGGGCGTGGAAGCCCTGGTAAATACCAAAACCCCGGTAACCATTTGTGAGATCGGCTGTGGCGGCGGCGACAACCTGGTGGCCATTCAAAAGTGGTGCAACAAAAGAAATATTGCGGTCACTTTTATTGGTATCGATATCAACCCCCATTGTATAGATGTTGCTTCAAAACGGTTGCTCAACAATACACAATTGATTGCGTCGGATTATAAAGAAGTGCTGCTTGAAACGCAACCGGATATTATTTTTTCATCCCTGTTCTGTCATCACTTTTCCGACCGGGAAATGGTAAAACAATTACAATGGATGAAAACAAATGCACGGCTCGGATTCTTTATCAATGATCTGCACCGCCACAAGCTTGCCTATTATTCTATAAAAGCTTTAACCGCTGTATTTTCGAACAGTTACCTGGTTAAACATGATGCGCCCTTATCGGTAGCCCGTGGATTTACGAAAGATGAATGGTTGCAATTTTTCAACATAGCAGGCATCAGTAATTTCTCTATAGAATGGAAATGGGCCTTTCGCTGGCTGGTCGTATTTAAAAATACAGAAGTTGATGCTGTAAGTCATGCGTCGGAAAACGGCAAAAAGTAACACGTGAACCTTCAACCCAAATATGATATTGCCATTGTAGGTGGCGGACTGGCGGGGCTTGCGCTGTCTATCCAGTGCGCCCGTGCGGGTTACAAAACCGTGTTATTCGAAAGAGAAAAATATCCATTTCACAAAGTATGCGGTGAATATATAAGCCTGGAAAGCTGGAATTTTTTACAGGACCTTGGCCTGCCGCTCAGCGATATGCAGTTGCCCATTATTAACCGGCTGCTCATCACTACCCCTGATGGAAATTACATTGAAGCGCCATTACCGCTCGGTGGTTTTGGCATCAGCCGGTATACGATTGATCATTTGCTGGTCAACATTGCTCAACAGGAAGGCGTTACCGTACTCGAAGAAACCAAAGTGGTGAATGTAGTATACCGGAATAATGCATTTCTGGTCTTCTCCAGCAAAGGCGATACGGAAACAACCGTAGTAGCGGGCGCTTATGGCAAACGGGGCAACCTGGATATAAAATGGAAAAGACAGTTCACCATAGTAAAACCCAATAAACTAAATCACTACATAGCCGTAAAATATCACATTCGCACCCATCATCCTGCCGATCTGATCGCCCTCCACAATTTTGAGAATGGTTATTGTGGAATTTCCCAAATTGAGGAAAACAAATATTGTCTCTGCTACCTGACAACGGCCGCCAACTTGCGTAAATGCAGGAATGATATTAGCAGTATGGAAAGAGAAATTCTGATGAAGAATCCTTTCCTTGAGAAAATATTTTCCAATGCGGAAATGTTATACGAAGAGCCATTAACCATTTCCCGGATCTCGTTCAATAAGAAATCACAGATCGAAAATCATGTTTTGATGATTGGCGATACAGCCGGCCTTATTACGCCTTTATGTGGCAATGGCATGAGCATGGCCCTGCACAGCAGCAAACTGGCTTTTGAAGAGATCAATTCGTTTTTACAGGGACGAATTAACCGGTATGAAATGGAAATTCAGTATACCCAGCAATGGGAAAAATGTTTTGGCCGCCGTTTGCAGGCGGGGCGTATAATACAAAGCTTTTTTGGCAACACCTTCCTATCCAACGTACTCATAAAACTGGTAAAGCCTTTTCCAAAGTTTGTAGCGTTTCTAATACAACAAACGCATGGAAAACCTTTCTAAAAGGGTGTATTTTGTTTTACTTGCTTTATTGTCGCTCCTGGTTCACCTACATGGTTATTCGCAAAACTACTATGCCATCCAGGGCAGCAACTATGCGGGCAGCCTGGGTATTGGCAATAACCCCGCATCCATTGTAAATACGCCGTATAAATGGGATCTCGACATTCTTTCATTGCAGGCAAAAAATGCCACCAACGGCGTTATCATTCAAAATTATTCCCTGTTCAGCAATCCCCGGAATTCACAATATAGTTTCAGAGAAGGCGATTACCGGCGGTTTGCCTATACCGACTTTAACATCAATCTGCTTAATGGCCGTGTTGCGCTCAACCGCAGGCAGGCTATTGGCTTTGGCATCAACCTGCGCAGCTATGCACAGGCAAGTACCGGTGCGGCAAACTTTATTGATACCCTCAAAACCACCCGTGACTTTTTAGATCTGGGCAATTATAACCGGAAATTGTATGGCGATTTTACACACAGCAGCTGGATAGAAGTTTTTGCCACCTGGGCGCAAACCATCTGGGACCACACAGACTCCCGCCTGAATGCCGGTATTACAGCCAAAATATCCCGCGGCATTTCCGGCGCCTATATCAATTTATTGAACGGAAGCGTTGTGCAAACAATTCATGGTAATTCGTATGACTATACCATGCAGGATGTATTTGCCGAATATGCCTATTCACGTAATTACGATACCTGGCAGAAAGGGAAAAGCAACAATCAGAACCTGCAGGATTTTCTATCGCATACCAGGGCAGGTTTTTCGTTAGATCTCGGTGTTGAATATTTAATCAAATCATCACAGATCCCTTCTGTTTTCGATGAGGACAATTATTACGACTACGACTGGAAGATTGGCCTATCCTTACTGGACATTGGTTTCAATCAATTTCAATATGGTAAAAACAGCCGTATTGTCAGCGGGTTTCAGAATAATATAACCGACACGGTGCTCGATCAGCAATTTACTGGCATAAACAACCTGCAGGAGTTTAATGATAAACTGATTGGAATTGCCGGGAACATCCAACAACCAGCCGGTACCTTTCACGTGATAAATCCTGCCCGCCTGGTATTAAACGTTGACCACTTTATAACCGGCGCCTGGTATGTGAATGGCAATGCGTCGCTAAACCTGTCATCGTTAAGTGGCAGCCAATGGCGGCTTTCCGAATTAAATATGTTGACCATCACCCCCCGCTGGGAAACCAGGCGCCTGGGTTTTTATCTTCCCGTTCAATTCAATACAAAGGATAAATTATGGATCGGCGGCGCGTTTAAGGCAGGACCATTGCTTGTGGGCATTCATAACTGGGCCAATGTGTTTTCCAAAAACAAAATGCAAAATGGCGGCGCCTATATTGCCATTGTTATCCGGCCGGGAAAAACAACGGCTAACCGCCTGGACAAAAGACTTGATTGCCCCAAAGGTGATACGAAGTTTACAAAAAACCGCTTAGGTCAAAAGTTAAGCTGCCCACCCAGGTGATGTTAACACTGTCATAATCAGTCATTGCTTCTCCATATTTATTCCAGAACGATTATCCCCCGGACAAGAAAGTTTTGGTCGGCAGGTCAGGTTCAGGCACCCATTTTATTTATCAGTAATTATTTCTATTTTACACCGTTCCATGACTGGTATATTATCATAAAATTTAACCCAACCTGGTTTATAGCATGAAAAAACTTATTTCCGCGCTCGCATTATTATGCTGTGTATACAACAGTTTTGCACAAACTGATACTACCAAAAAGCAGGCAACAACTACTGTTAAAAGTGATACTTCAAAAACAGCCAATAATGCAGACTCGACATTTATAAAAGTGGAAGTTGAATCTGAATTTCCGGGCGGACTGAATGGATGGAGCGAATTCCTGCAGCAAAATCTTACATACCCCAGAAAAGCGGTAAGAAAAGAAATACAGGGTACTGTGGTTCTTCAATTCATAGTTTGTACTGATGGAACCGTTTGCGATATCGAGGCCATCAGCGGGCCCGAGGAGCTACGGGAAGCAGCTGTTGCTGCCTTAAAGAAAACGCCTAACTGGATCCCAGCCATTCAGGATGGCAGAAACGTAAAATCGTATAAAAAGCAGCCCATTGTTTACCGGTTAGAACGGGGTAAATAATATGAATCAATCGGTTAACAGTATTCGCACGGGCCACTTTTCTTCATTTTCATATTCAAAAAAAATCATAAGAGCGTTTCGCTTATCATGAAGCAAACGCTCTTTTTTTATTAATTGTTTATGGAATAATTTAAATCGGCGCATCAATGACAACAAATAAGTATAAACAACCTGATCTATAACATGAAAATCTTCATCGCCGCCATTGCCTTAATATGCTGCATGTATAATTGCACCGCGCAAACAGATTCTACAAAAAAGCAGGTAGATACCGCTGTTGTTATTGATACCACAGAGTCACTTGACGATAAAACGTTTACACAGGTAGAGATCCAATCTATATTTCCCGGAGGACTGCCGGCCTGGAAAGATTTTCTGCAAAGGAATCTCAGATATCCCCAAAGGGCCATAGACAGAAGGATTGAAGGAACAGTTATCGTTCAATTCATTGTTTGTAAAGACGGTTCCATTTGCGACATTGAGGCCATCAGCGGACCCGAGGAATTACGGGAAACAGCCGTCAATGTTCTGAAGAAAACACCCAACTGGGTACCTGCTCTCCAAAATGGCAAGATTGTAAGATCCTATAAAAAACAACCCATTACTTTCCGGCTGAGACGGAATTAAACAGGTCAACCACCCCATGCCGCTGACCAATCAGCCCTTCTTTCCGATCAGTCTGCACCAACCATCCTCTTACAATTCAAGAAATAAGTTTCATTAATTTTTGAAACTTCAGAAATGCTCCCTAACTTTGTTTCAAGAGGTAGAGAAAAAATGAAACTGGAAGAAGCACAACAACAATTCATTGCCTCCTGGGGGGCATTCGGAACGCATTGGGGCATTAACCGCACCATGGCACAAATTCATGCCCTGTTGATGATTAGTCCTGACCCATTGAGCCAGGATGATATTATGGTGCAGCTCAATATTAGTCGGGGTAATGTGAATATGAATATTCGCGACCTGATCGACTGGGGCCTGGTAAACCGCATCCTGATACCTGGTGAACGGAAAGAATTTTTCTCGGCAGAAAAAGATATCTGGAAAGTGGCCACCCAAATAGTGAAAGAACGCAAGAAAAGAGAGCTGGACCCCATGTTGCGCCTGCTTGACCAATTGGAAGATGTAGAAGGGGATAAATCAGATAAGCACATTAAACAATTCACAGAAACTATCAGCAGCATACGGCGTTTTGGACTACAGGCCGACAAAATGCTGGATGGACTGGTTAAAGCCGAGGAAAACTGGTTCCTGGGCAACCTGATGAAAATGTTCAGATAACAACAGTTTGTGGTTTGTAGTTTATGGTTTGTAGTTGCTACCGCACTTTATAACCGCAAAGCATTTGCTATTACCCTTTCAAACGCTCTTGAGGTTACCTTCAATAAGAATGCTGCTATTAGGGTAAACCACAAACAACAAACCCTAAACTATAAACTATTTGTCGCCGGTTCGCCGGCTTTTATTTAACTCCATCATTTCATAAATTTCTGAAAATATGGAAAGCACAGACAAAATATTAGTCTATGATGATGCCTGTCCGCTTTGTGTGGCATACACCGGTGCTTTTGTAAAGACCGGGCTGTTAACCCCAGACGGCCGCAAACCTTTCTCCGCCGCTACACCCGAATTGTTGCATGCCATTAACTGGCAACGAAGCAAAAATGAGATCCCCCTGTTCGATCCTGCTACCAAACAGGTATGGTATGGCATTGACGCCCTGCTGGAAATTTTAGGCCATAAATGCCCGCTTATTAAAACCATTGGCCGGTTAAAACCAGTGAACTGGTTCCTTAAAAAATTGTACAGCTTTATTTCGTACAACCGGAAAGTGATCGTAGCCGCCAAAAGTTCGCCTTTAAAAATTGATTGTACACCCACCTTCAACCTGTTTTACCGGGCTTTATTTATGGTCCTGTTCCTGGTTGCCAATACGCTGATGCTTTACCCGGTTCATCAACACCTGTTATCACAAATTCCAGGATACTCATTAACGGCCACGCAATTGATACTCCTGCATTTCATACTGGTTGTCATCAATTGCATACTGGCCTTTTTCTTACCAAAACAAACCGCTTTTGAATACCTGGGCCAGGTAAATATGCTCGCACTGGTTACCCACTTATTGCTGATCCCTCTGTTGCTTACTGATGCTTTTTTAAAGCCGGATAACTGGGTCAACTACCTGTATCTATCGCTGCTTACCATTGTCATTTTTAAAGAATACTTCAGGCGTATGGACTATGCAGATATCCTTAACCGGTATCGCCTGATCGTTTCCATTAACCTGGCATGCATCATTGGTTTATGCATCTGTTTGTTTGTTCCGCTCAACAAATAACCAGGCCCACTCCTATACTTTTAATCTGCGTTATATATGAAACACAAAAAAATTGTCATTGCAGGCGGTACTGGTTTTATTGGCCAGGCCCTGGCGCGTTATTTTGGAAAAGAAAATCATGTTATACTGCTAAGCCGCCAGGCAGTTAGTAATCAGAATAACAATTACGATCACGAACTCATTAAAGCAGCCGACGGATATAACATCACATACTGGTGTTGGGATGCAACACATGTAGAAAAATACTGGTTGCAGGATATAGATGGTGCGGATATCGTAATTAACCTGGCCGGCAAATCGGTGAACTGCCGCTATACCGAAAAGAACAAACAGCAGATCATCAACAGCCGTACACAATCCACCAAAACTATTGGCGATGCCATCCGGCAATGCGTTGTACCACCCAAATTATGGATCAATGCATCATCGGCAACTATTTACCGGCATACCACCGATAAACCCAATGACGAATTTACCGGGGTGATCAGCAGCGCCCGAAAAGATAATATGCCTTATTCCTTCTTCGATCGTGTACGCTTTAAATACAAAAAATGCATAGCCAGTTTCTTTCGAAGTTCCCCCTCCTCCGGAGGGGGTTGGGGGGAGGCCCTGGATAAGGACTTTTCGGTACAGGTTTGTCAACACTGGGAAAAAGCTTTCTTTGAACAACGAACACCATTTACCCGCAAAATAGCCCTGCGGGCTGCTGTCACCCTGGGACTAGGCGGTGTGATGGCGCCTTATTTCAACCTGTTAAAAACAGGTCTGGGCGGTAGTCAGGGAAATGGTGCGCAAATGTATAGCTGGCTACATGAGGAAGATCTGTGCCGGATCGTTGAATGGTGTTATGAACACAATAATATGGAAGGCGTTTATAATTGCAGTTCACCCAATGCGGTAACCAATGCCGAATTCATGAGAACCCTTCGCAGCCTCACCGGTCATTCGGTTGGTTTGCGGGCCTTCAACTGGATGCTGGAAGCCGGCGCGGCACTGATAGGTACGGAAACAGAACTGATCTTAAAAAGCCGCTGGGTAGCTCCTGCCAAATTATTACAGTCGGGCTTTTCTTTTAAATATAACGAAGTGGAACATGCGCTTGCAGACATCATCCGGAACACGCCAAGAAGGAAATACCATTTGTTCTAATTAAACATGATGTATAATTGAACCGGTTACCATACCGTATAAGCCGAAACATTTGACATTCCCTATTGTTTAACTTGAAAATATTAGCTTTGGAAGTCAACCATATCAGATCACCCATTGTTGTATAGCATATGGAACCAGGTAATAAAAAAACATTGGTATTGGGCGCCTCGGAAAATCCGTCGCGCTATAGCTTTCTGGCAATAAACAGTTTACGCAAGCATCAGCACCCGGTAGCAGCTATCGGGCGTAAAACAGGCCGGGTACTGGATGTTGATATTACCACCGAAAAAAAGCCCCTCGAAACAGTTGATACCGTTACATTATATTTAAACCCCCTGCATCAGAAAGAATACTACGATTATATACTATCTCTGCGTCCCAAACGCATTATATTTAATCCAGGTGCAGAAAATATTGAGTTATACGATCTTGCCAAAAGCAATGGCATTCAGCCATTGGAAGCCTGCACATTAGTGATGTTAAGCACGGGTCAGTACTAAATAGTGATAGTAAATACCCTTAGTAGGACTCATATTTAACACTCATAATTTTTGTTTATTCCCCTGTTGTAAAATAACAGCATATCATTTGCGTTTTATCTTCGTATTGAATCGATAGAATAGTAGATTTAGTATTCCCTAAGACCCAAACCAACATAATCCGAACCGTTCATTAAAATCCGTACATTATGAAAAACCTAAATGCTTTAGGGCTCTTAGCGGCGTGCATTTTTGCATTCCAATCAATATCTGCCCAACAACAACCTATTACCCAGAAGCCTGCCTTAAACAAGGCTTCAACCATTGCACAACTTCCCGAAAAGCTGGAATGTAACCTTCCGGCGCTGAAAAAGCTTTCTTCTACCCGTATATCTGATCATGTAGCTATGTCGCTTGGCAATTATGAATTTGCTGGTGAACTTGTAGATAAAACACAACAGGCTTCCGGCGCGGTAAGCATGAACATCCGTTCAACCAATATGCCCGGTGCTTTTTGTACCGTATCGGTTATTACAGCAACCGACAACACACAAAAACTGATAGGCAGAATAATAAACCCAAAGACAGACGAAGTGTTGGTGCTAACGGAAGAAAACAGTCGTTATTTCTGGGTAAAGAAACCGAAAGCGCATTTCATGGTTGAATAACCATTTTGATCGTATAACCTTTTGAAACCTTGTGACCACTATTTAATTTAACCTCCAAATCCACCATCTGATCCAATGAAAACCATTCTATCCGTCCTTCTTGGACTATCTGTTGCAATTGGAGCAACAGCGCAGGTTCCCCTGCTAAATAGTTTTCCTTCGGCCAGGGCCACCATCTTCCTGGACTTCGACGGACAATACGTGACCGGCACCTCCTGGAACTGGAGCGGCGCCATTGATGCCCAGCCCTCAGGCTTTTCGGTTGATGCTATAACCCAAATGTTCAACCGGGTGGCAGAAGACTACCGCATTTTTAACCTTAACATTACTACCGATTCAACAGTGTATAAAGCAGCGCCTGCCACACAACGCATGCGGGTTATCGTTACTCCTACTTACCAATGGTACGGCAGTGCCGGTGGTATTGCTTTCGTAGGCTCTTTTGCCTGGGGCGATAATACACCATGCTGGGTATTCAGCGGTTTGTTAAACAATAATCCAAAATATGTAGCAGAAGCCATTTCGCACGAAGCCGGCCATACGCTGGGTTTACAACACCAAAGCGCGTATACCACTTCCTGCGCAAAAACAGAATATAATCCCGGAAACGGTTTAGGTGAAACCAGCTGGGCGCCAATTATGGGTGTTGGCTATTATAGAAACCTTACCACCTGGCACTATGGAACCAACACCTACGCATGCAATTATTATCAGGATGACCTGTCCATTATTTCAGGTGCAACAAATAACTTTGGATACCGCAGCGATGATATCGGGAATATGCACACAACAGCTACTTCCGTAGGGTTTACTTCCACCGGCTTTGCGACTACCGGCTTAATTAATAGCGGTGCTGATAAAGACGTTTTCAAATTCACTCTTTCATCGTCAACCTACGTACACCTGAGCGCTATACCACAAAACGTAGGAACTGTAGGACAATATAACTATGCAGGAGCCAACCTGGACATTAAATTAAGCCTGCTCAACAACAAGGGAGATACTATTGCAAATTATAATCCTGACAACGTAGTGGAAGCCGGACTCGACAGCAATCTGAACGCCGGCACCTATTATGTAGTAGTAGAAGGAATTGGCAATACAAACCTGGCCGATAATGCAAGCCTTGGGTATTATTCCCTGGCAGCTTCGCCCATAAGCATATTACCTATACACCAGTTGACTTTATCGGGCAAGAGTAATGCAGGCACTCATACACTGAACTGGATGTATGAAGCAGATGAAAACGTTAAAAGTATTGAAATTCAGAACTCAAAAGACGGTGTTCATTTTGAAGCCCTGGCCCAGGTAAGCGAAGGCACAAAAACATTCTCATGGAAACCGTTAACAGATAATGCACCATTCTATCGCATCCGCGTAATTACAACGGCTGATGAAAAATCGTATTATTCCAACATCATTACCCTACGTGATCGTGGTGACGAAAATGCTACGGTAAGAGTAATGAATACCATGGTAACTAATTCAATTATAGTTAATACCGATAAAGATTGCAACTACCAGGTATTGGATGGAACAGGCCGTCTTTTACAACGCGGAAAAATGATTTCCGGAACAAATAACATTGATATAACAACGGCTCAAAAAGGCCTGGTACTCCTTAGGATACAAGGCGTTCAGGGAACAAATACCTGGAAATTAATAAAACAATAATACTCATATGATTTGGTGAACAACGGGTTTTTCGTTAAATTCGAAAAACCCGTTTCACTATGATGTTATGGAGAAAATTTAATGGGGACCCGATTGATCTACCGATTATCGATGCCGTTGAAAACGCTATCAAACGCGAAACCGCTAAGGGATATCACCTTAAGGTTTGCATTGGTACCGATTCTCAGGTAAAGGGAGTTGAAACAGAATTTGCTACTGTGATTGTTTTCCTGCGTGAAGGACATGGGGGATTTATGTTCATCCACAATGAAAAAACAAAAAAACAGTACAGTATCAAAGAAAGAATGCTGGTAGAAGTGGCTAAAAGCATTGAGATTGCTTACGACCTTTGTCACTTGTTCACTTCGTACAATGTTGACATGGAAGTACATGCGGATATTAATACCAATCCGCACTTCAAAAGCAATGATGCCCTTAAGGAAGCCATGGGCTACATTCTGGGAATGGGCTTTGCCTTTAAAGCCAAACCAGAAGCTTTCGCCAGTAGCAGCTGTGCCAACAAGGTCGTAAACTAATAACCCTCACGCTGTAAACGGAGGGTTTTTTAATGTTTAGTTGTGAGCCTACCACAACTCAGGGCATTGTCGCCTCTTGATGAACTAAAAACTATTGAACTAAGAACTAAAGAACTTAATTTTCTTCCTTCCCTGCTTCTTTAAATTCCGCATTACATTCCTCAATAAACTGCAGCATCTTATCCCGGCCCATTTTCTTTATGGCGCTTGTTACAAAATGCCGCGGCAGAAACTGCCAGGTTGCTCGCATAGCGTCTAAAAATGCCTTCACATTCTTACTTACTTCCTTTTGGGTTTCTTTATCGGCTTTTGTAAACACCAGGCTAAACGGTATCTCCCATTTACCTAACTGGTTCAGGAAATCAAGATCATTTTTTTGCGGGCTGTGGCGGCTATCGATCAATACAAATACATTCACCAAGGTTTCACGTTTGCGCAGATAATTTTCAATCATTTGCTCCCAATTCCTGCGTTGCGATTGTGACACCTTGGCAAATCCATAACCCGGCAGATCTACCAGGTACCACGCATCAGCCTGGTTGTCCTTTTTTTGCGTGTTGGCAGCAGCCCGGGTCTCGGCCAGGCTTTTTATATCAAAATGATTGATCAGCTGGGTTTTTCCGGGCGATCCAGATGTTTTTGCCAGTTTATGATTATCAACAAGCATATTGATTACCGATGACTTGCCCACATTACTGCGGCCAATAAAGGCGTATTCGGGCCGGTCGGGCTTTGGACATTTGGTATAATCAGGACTGCTGATGACGTAGGTGGCTGATTGAATGATCATGCTGCAAGATAAAACTAGTTTGTGGTTTGAGGTTTGTGGTTTGTAGTTCTTCCTTTTTATAATTCCCGATCTCATTCGAGCTTCCCGAATATCAGGCAGCCAACCACAAACAACAAACTATAAACAACAAACAGAAACAGTTAACTTTGCCGCCCATGTCGAAGTATTCACACGATAATATAGTGCCATTCAATGAGTCGGACCAGACCAAAAAAGAGCAGGTGGCGGCCATGTTTGACCAAATTGCCTTCAGATACGACTTCCTCAATCGCTTTTTATCGGGGGGTATTGATGTATCGTGGCGTAAACGGGCTATCAGCGAACTGAAAGAAATTCAACCCCGTAAGGTGTTGGATGTGGCCACCGGCACGGCCGATGTGGCCATTATGACATGGAAATACCTGCATCCAGAGAAAATTATTGGCATAGATATTTCGGAAGGAATGCTCAATTTGGGGCGTCAGAAGATTGATAAATTGCTGCTTAGTAAGCAAATAGAATTGTTAAAGGGCGATAGCGAGGCAATAAACTTTCCTAATGAAACGTTTGATGCCATTACCGTGGCCTTTGGTGTGCGGAATTTCGAAAATCTCGAAAAGGGACTGTCTGAAATGTTCCGTGTATTAAAGCCTGGCGGTAAAGTAGTTATTCTGGAATTTTCGAAACCCCGTAAAACGGGATTCAAAACTTTGTATAATTTCTACATGAATATCATTGCACCGCGTGCGGGGCGATGGGTGTCGAAAAACAAAGACGCGTATAAGTATTTAAATCAATCAGTTAAAGCATTTCCCGAAGGCGAAACATTTTTACATATTTTACAACAAGTTGGGTTTACACATACCACACTAAAACGGCTGAGTTTAGGAATATGTACAATTTATTGCGGCAGAAAAAAGGCCAGTTAACAGGATGGGCAGCAGGGTTAATGCTTTTGATGGCCTCTCAACAGGTGAGCGCTCAATTAAGAGATCAGTTAAATCTTCCTGACCACGATAGTAAAAAATATTATCTGGGTATCGGACTTATTTACAATAGTGCCCGGTTCCAGGTAAGCCAACACCAGGCGTTTTTACAAAACGATAGCGTTATGGTGGTGGAACCGGAAAATACCGGCGGATTTGGTTTGGCGGGCATGCACACCCTACGCCTGTCGCCCCGGTTTGAGGTACGCGCTATATTTCCACAGTTATTATTTGCCTATAAGAATCTCACCTACCATATAAAATATCCCGACGCCAGCAAGAACGAAACAGCCATCATGACCAAACGGGTTGAAAGTATTTTGCTTGGTTTGCCCGTGCATATTAAATTCCGCAGTGATCGCATCGGCAATTTCAGGGTATACATGTTCGGTGGCGCCAAGTTCGAATATGACCTGGCTTCCAATTCTACCGCCCGTAAGGCCGAAGACCTGGTAAAGTTGAAAAAATATGATTTCGGGGTGGAAGGCGGCATCGGGTTCAACTTTTATTTCCCCGTATTTATTTTATCACCAGAGATCAAGGTCAGCAACGGGATCTCCAATGTTCACTCACGCGACGTGAACCTTAAGTATTCAAGCGCCATTGACAAGCTTAACTCCCGGATGATCGTTTTCTCGCTTATATTTGAAGGCTAACGCAACAAAGGCGAAAGGGAATGTGATCAGATATGTTTTAGAACGGTACATTGAAACATTACGTATTTCAATAATTGTTGTTTACGTTTTATGCAATTACCCGTTCTCTGCTATCTTAGTTATCACATAACCCGTTTATATGAGAAAACCCCTGCTCATTATTGGCCTCCTGGTAATCATTGTTTATGCCTGTAACCAACGCGGTAAAACAATCAATTCATTACTCAGTACCGGCAAATTACCCACGCAATTATTCAGCATCGATATTTCAAAAGACACGACGTTAATCACAAAGAACGGCGCGCTTATTCGCATTCCCAAGGGGGCGCTTTCAGCCAATGGCAATACAGTGCAACTGGAAGTGAAGGAAGCTTACAGCATGCAGGATATTATAAAAGCCGGATTAACCACGCAAAGCAATGGCCAGCCGTTAAGCAGCGGCGGCATGATCTATATAAATGCCGTAGGTGAAAATACCGTGAGAATCACGCAGAAGATCTCGATCGCAACGCCCACGCCTTTCATTGAAAAGAACATGCAGTTATTCAAAGGCGAGGCCCAGGACGATAGCACCATCAACTGGATCAATCCGAAACCGCTACCCGAAAACCCACAGCTTACCGCGCTTGATAAAGGAAAGGTATTGTTCCAGAATAGTTGTGTAACGTGCCATGCTATAGGCAAAGATGGAACAGGCCCCGATCTGGCGCATGTGATGAAAAGATTTCGTCCATACGGGGGTGAAGGGAGCGGCATATCTCACCCCTATACCTTTACCCGTAACCCGGCGGATGTAATGGCACATGAAGGTTATTATCGTTGCTTAAAAAATCAGTTTGGGGGAGCAATGATGACTGCTTTTCCTGAGTTAACAAATACCGAGCTTGATAATTTGTATGCTTATATAGAAAATGAATCAGACCGCCGGAATTTACCGGTGCCCGACAATGGCATTTTGAAATGTCATGATAGTTGTATGCTGTATAATGAGTTAGTCTCCAAATGGAAAGAAATAAAATCAAGGCTGGAAAAAGATAGTAACGATTTATTGGAGGATGTTCGGAATTTTCCGGTTAACACAAACCCGGCAACATTTCCCCCTTTACCTGATACAACCGGCCCGGCAATAACATTCCCTGAAACGGTTTCACCAACTTCCAATCAATCTTTGTATTACCAGTTCACCATTGAATCATTTGGGTGGTATAATTTAGATTTGCTGCTGGTAAAGAATACTGGCTTCAAACAAAGTGAGCTCATGGTGCGCATACAGGGGCAGTATAAAGAACGGTTCAGTATTTACTTAATAATCCCTTCTATAAAATTGATGGAGCCTGGGGGGCCGTTAAAAAACCAGGCAGACACGTACGGTTTTGATGCGACTGATGGAACGATTCCTCTGCCTCAAAATGCAAAGGCTTTTATATTAGCCATGGGTGAATATGAGGACCAGATCATTTTTGCGAAGAAAGAATTTATTACACAGGAAAAGCAGGCGCTTGATCTGCAGTTAACAACTATCACTAAAGAGGCATTTCAGCAACAGATGGCAGCCCTGCAACTCAGCGATGTAACCTTTACAATTAATGACACCAGAAATGCAGCGGAGCTAAGAACCGCCATAAAAGAATTAAAAAAAGCGGATGCGTTGAAACCAAAGAATTGCGATTGTGATTGTTTTTTGAATGACCCTCATGAGGCCGCCAGTGGATCTGAATCCGATTATTCTACAATAGACATAACCCCCATACCAAATAAATAACCAACTTTATTAACGAAAAAACGAGGAGGCTGCATCAATGATACAGCCTCCTCGCCTTTTTCAGACCTTTTATTCAGCATTCAATATTTTATTTCACCTTCTGAACGCGCTGTGTCCATACCACTTCATTACCGGCGATCAGTTGAAGCACGTATACGCCTTTCGCCAACCCGGTTGAAGGGTTTAATGAAATCGTATTGTTGCCGGAAGAAAGTATCACTTTGGTTCTATACATTTCACGGCCGGTAATATCCATCATGCGTAATGCTACTGGCACTACCTTATCGGAATATATCTGAACGCGCATGGCGCTTTCAAACGGATTAGGCGTTACCGACAAAACACTGATAGTGCGGGTTGAATTAGTAATACGGATCACATTGCTGTAGCGCGATTTACCATCTATATCAACGGTGCGTAAACGGTACCAGGCATAATTACTCACCACATTGTTATCAGTATACGCATATTTGATGCTCGAATTACTGTTGCCGGTTGCTTTAATAGTACCAATTTCGGTAAACTGACGGCCATCGTCGCTACGTTCAATAGCAAAACGATCAACCTGGTCTTCCATCACCGTTTCCCAGCCAAGCCGCGACAATCCATCTACAGTACGCCCGGTAAAATAAGTAAGCGTAACCGGTAAAGGGGCGCTCACTATAATAGAAGCCGCCGCAGTTGACAAACAGGAAGGCCCGGATAAAGAAACAGCCTGAACCAAAACATTGTATGTACCAACCGAATTAAAGGTATAGGTAGGTAATGACAAACCACTACCGGTTCCCCATTTGGAAACCGCATAGTTGGTAGTGCTGGCACTGGCGTCGGTTACCAGGTAAATGATACCTGATTGGGTAGTGGTAACAGAATAGGTAACTGTTTGTCCGGTTTGAATGGATGATGAAGTAGGTGAGATAACCGGTGTTGTTGGCGTTGCACATCCCAAAGTAACACTGGAAGCGCAATTGGTTTTTTCAGAAGCGCCGGTTGCCTGCGAGGTCACTGTTAATACGCCACCTGCGTATAATGTATTGAGGTAGGTTGCATTTAATCCGGATATCGTCCAGGTAGTAGCACTGGATACTGTAGTAGATCCAATGCTTGTACCGTCAAGATATAAACGTATGGTGCCGCTAAAAGCGCTGGGCAGCGTACCGGTTACTGAGGTAGCGCTGGCAATATAGGATCCGGTGATAGTTGGACATACGGTTGTTGCAGCCAATGCGATGGCCCCTGTTGAGGCAGCGCTGGCCGCACAAGTTCCATTCTGTTGGGTAGCCGTATAGTTTCTGGTAACTATGGGTGTATAGGTAATGCTCCAGGTACCATTCGATTGCACGGGAGTGGTGCCAATGCTTACCCCATTTTCCAAAACGGTTACGACGGTACCGGTTGATTCGCCCGAATTACCGGCAATGGTTGTTGAACCTGTTGACAGGTTGCCATTGTTATCGGTAGTTATCACCGGCGGCGTTGTAAAACAGGTTACAGTACGGGTAGCCACTGCACTCACACAACCGCCGCTTGCGTGAGCAAACACATTCACTACATCACCCTGGGATAATACCAGGCTACTGAATGTGTAATTTCCCGAACCATCGGCTGTAGCGGTTGTTTGCAATTTTCCATTTATATACAGGCGTATGGTAGCACCACTGCCACTGGCCACATTTCCTGAAACGACTGTAGAACTACTATATAAATTGGTTTGTGTAATAGTGGGTGTACTGGCCGGCGTCACGTTCAGGCACTCGAATACAGGACCTGATTCACACTTGCTTGTCTCCTGGCCTGTTAATGCATAACTCGTATTATTAGGCATATCGTTTGTTGTGCTGCTGCAAGGGTCAGCCCCACCAGCGCTTGCGCCATCATACCCCCAGGTTGTACTGGTAGGATAGGTGATTAGATAAGTAGTTGAGTTATCATCGGCCAGTAAAGTAAAACCGGTAGTTGTTACTGTATATAATCTTACTGCGGCGTTTGCAGGACGGGTTCCGGCTATCCCTTTACGGCTAATACAGGTAAAAGCCAACCCGGTAGTGGTGGTTGTATTAGCCGGTGAACAACTCACTACCTGCACACTGTTCGATTGTAAGCACATAGATTCACCGGCAGCCTGCGCTTTGGCATACAACACATCACCATTGGCAACAGTGATACCTGTAATGTTCCAGGTATTACCTGAAGTAACTGTAATGGTTCCCACTGACACTCCGTTTTTATATAAAGTGATCGTAGCCGACAACGGTTTGGTAACATCCAGGGCCGTCCAGCTACCGGTAATGGTAATACCGCTACCAGCCTGTACCGGACTGGTTAAAGTAGGAGCCGCTGTACAGGTTGCACCCACCCCACTGCCACCACTGGCAACATTTGTGGTAGTAAAAGGAGGCGTGTTATTAATAACATCTTCCCAGGCTTTCGTGGGATCTTTATAATTAGCATCATTTACACCATAAATATCCGACTTGGGTCCGCCAATGGCAGGTGCAGGCGCCATCACCGTAGTAGCCGTCATTCGTAAAGACGTAGCGGGGGTAATGCCTAATGCACTTATGGGTACATAAAAATCATAAAAGTAATCAGGCGTTGAAGAAACAGTTGATAACGCCACAGATATCTGGGAATTGGTATTGATGCTATAACTATTGATCAATGCAGGCGAGCTGGTTCCGGCTACATTATATGCAGCCACCCGAAAATTGGTTTCAAGTACTACTTCCAGTTCAAAACCCGGATTACCGTTTACACCGGTAGTAGCAGCCTGGTAATCGGGATCTGCATTTGCGCCGGTGTTGCCCATTTTACCATCGGTATCAATCAATATACTATATCCTTTTGAACCACTCATTATGCTACCTACCCGCAAGCGAAACAACAGGTTGGTTCCATCGCTATACACATAAAACCCGCTGCCGTCTACCTGGCGTACCAGGTCACTGTATAATTCAGCAGGCCCACGCATAAGGTCAGAGGTAGGTTCCAGAAAAACGGGCGGAACAATTTTGTATGGTATTTCACTTTCCGAAATATCACTGGTCACAAAACCGGTGGCAGGAGGAGTACAGGAAAATCCATCACCGTTCGGATTAAGTGGAGTGACACCATTTCCTGCGGCCGGCCGCACAATAATACCGGGCGATTGTGCCTTCGCGGTAATTAAACCAATGCAGAATAGTAAAAAGAGTAGAGGTTGTTTCATAATTATCGGATCTGATCATTAAGCGCAAATTCAGGGGGCTTATTCCCTGTTTAAAGGCCAAAAATACGGGGCTAAATATAAACACTTATTTTTATACATATAATTTTTAATTTATTGATATTCGTCATATGACAGTCAGTGAACGGTTTTAACCCCTTTATACAAGCACCCCTGCATTACCGTTTGGCACGGTTGTTAATGAAAAGCAGGCCACTTTACTTTTAAACAATATTTAATACAACAGATTATAAATTATACACATATCCTTCTGCTTTTCTGTTACATTTGCGCATAAACCCTTTCTGCCTGATTAGTACCAGAACATACCTAACTGTAGTTGGCTTGCTATTGCTTTGTAGTTTATCAAGTGTCTCTGCGCAGGATCGCCTGATGAAGCAGGATAGCCTCAAAAAACGGCTTTCTTCACAACCTGATGATACCAACAAGGTAAAACTGCTCAATAGTCTTGCTTCTACCTATTACCAAACCAGTAAAGATTCCATTAACTATTATTCTTCCCTGGCCGTTCAACTGGCCAAACGACTATCGTATCATTCCGGCGAGGCAGAAGCAGAAACACACCAGGCGGCGTTTTACAGATTACAAGGCGATTATACAACTGCAGTAAATAAATTACTGCACGGAATACAAATACATGAAGAGCAGCATGCCCTGGGTGCGGCCGCCGATAATTACCTGGAAATTGCACAGGTATATAAAGATATGGTCGGTTCAACTTTAACGCTGGAGTATATCCATAAAGGTATTGAATACAGCAAACATGCATACAGCCTGTTCAGCAGCGTTCACGATACAGCGGGCATGGTAGAAAGTTTGAACGAGTGCGGTATATTGTACAGGGATAAGGGCAAAACAAAGATTTACAAAAATTATTATGATACCGCCTTTATTGCCTATACCAATGCCGTTGCATTGATTGAACGATCTGGAAAAGCGCAGAAAAGCCTCAGTAAGCTATATAACAACATCAGCCAGGTATATAACGAGTACTGGAAAGATTATAAAAAAGCCCTTGACTATTTGTTTAAAGCTGAAGCCCTGAATGTACAAAATCACAACCTGTTGAGCCTGTCTTATAATTACGGAAATATATCGCTTGCCTATACAAAATTACATCAACCAGGTTCGGCACTCGCATATGCCCGGAAAATGCTTGAAACAGCCCGGTTACTGGATCGTCCTGAAAGGATCCGTAATGCGTATAACTCCATGTACAATTCTTTTGCCGCCGCGGGCCGTTTCGACTCGGCCCTTTATTATTATAAACAGGCCGATGTGCTCGATGACTCATTGAACAATGTAGTGAAAACCAACGAGGTCATTGACCTGCAAACAAAATATGAATCAGGAAAAAAGGAATTGGAAATACGTCGCCTCAATGTAGAAAGTATTGCAAAAAACAAACAGATCATTATGCTGGTTTCGGCACTTGTGATCTTTGCATTGCTTACTGCCTGCCTGCTTTGGTTATACCATCGCATAAAAAAACAACGGCAGCAAATTACCAACCAGTCGAAGAAGCTGGAAATAATGATGAAAGAACTGCATCACCGGGTAAAGAACAACCTGCAGATCGTAAGCAGTCTGTTAAGTTTGCAAACCTATAAAGTGCAGGACGAGGGAGCCGTGCTGGTTTTAAAAGAAAGCCAGCAACGGGTACAGGCGATGAGCTTTATTCATCAGCGCCTGTACAAAACGGAATCATTGACGGCGGTTAATATGAAAGAATACCTGACCGATCTGGCCGAATCACTGGTATCGTCGTACGGGTTTAACCGCGATGATTTTGACCTCTACATTACCGTAGAAAAAGAAATGCTTGATATTGACAAGGCATTACCTATTGGACTCATCATCAATGAAATTGTAACCAACGCCCTGAAATACGCATATAGTAATAGTAACCGCCCTGCATTGCACATCACGCTTTCCGAAGAAGATACAAAACTGGTTTGCTTAATAAAAGACAATGGTATTGGTATTGATGAACAGCATTGGAAACAAAAGAAAAATTCGTTTGGTAAACAGTTGATCGCAGCCTTGTGCAAACAGCTTCGGGCGCAGCAAACCCTGGTTGTAAATGAGGGAACGCAATTTACGATCACCATACCGAAACAGGCGGCATAAATAATGTGATAATTTGATAAAAGTTATGGCTGCAGAAAAAGTAAACATATTAATAGTAGAAGACGAAAGCATTGTAGCGCTTGACCTGGCCAATGGTTTGGAACAGGATGGTTATAATATCGCCGGAATTGCCGATAACGCCGAAGAAGCTCAACAATTGTTCAATGACAATGAGGTAGATATTATTTTGATGGATGTAAACATTATTGGCGAAAAAGACGGCATTGAAACGGCGACTGAAATACTAAAACAAAAAGCGGTCCCTATCATTTACCTGACAGCTTTCACAGATGCAGCAACCATCGATCGAATAAAACAAACACATCCGGCAGCATTTTTATCAAAGCCTTATAGCCTTACCAATGTACGTATTGCTATTGATCTGGCGGTGAACAACTTTGCCGTTTCCAACGAACAGCAGCCAACCGGCAAAATAATCTCCCTTGACAAGGATATCAACCGGAATACAACCTCACCTGAGCGGGAAATGATCCTGCGCATGAACGATCACATTTTTGTGAAGAGCAATTATGCCTTCGTAAAATTAAAACTCAGTGATCTGTTGTATATTGAAGCTGATAATAATTACACCTCTATTATTACGCCAGAGAAAAAATTTCTGATCCGCTTATCGCTTAACCAGTTGCTTGATAAGATCAATTACAAAGCGCTGGTCCGCATACATCGCTCCTATGCCGTTAACATCAATGCGATTCTCTCATTTAACGAACAGGAAGTAGAAATTAACCAGCAGCACCTGCCGATTGGAAGGAATTACAAGGAAGAATTTTTAAAACATTTTGATTTCAGATAATATAAACTCCTGCTTACCGGCTTACATTGCGATGCTTCGCTTGCAGCAAACTGCTTTTCACTTCTACATTCAATATTTCCTCTGCTCCCCCCACACAAACGCACATTCACATACAAAATCGGGTCATTCACATACAAACGGCGCTACCGTGTCCATTTGAACAGTAGTTTAGCACCCGTAATAAAACAAAGTAGTCAAAAAAGGAAAAGGCAACATAAACAGGTTTACATTTTTTCTGTACCAGGAGTTCTGATTTGTAACAGGTGTTCTAAAAAAGTGGTTCCAATGGTGATACCCTATAAACCCGGTCGGTGTATCACCGATGAAAAAAAGCAGGTGGTATTTATGCCGCCTGCCTTTTTATTTAAAGTTGTTTTTTCGCGTTAAGCGTTCCGCCTCAATAATCATATTCCCGCCTGAACATATTCATTCGTATACCGGCAGTAATTATAGTAGAATTTCTATTGGCTATTTCATCAACCCCCGACTTGTAGTTCCGAATAAGGGCCGAAGCTTCCAGGAACAGGTTTTCCTTTACTTCATATGACACCAGCAATTGAGCATTTATTCCGGTTGCACGTGGGCCGCTGGGCAGCGAATAACCATAATCACCTGCCGGCCGGGTGGTATTTACTCTGAATACGTCTGTACCAAAATTACTATTGGCAGTATCAGTTCCCTGTTTCCATACGATCAAACGGGCCGAGGTTGTCCATTTAGGATGAGGTTGATACTTTATGATCCCAATGGCTTCTATAAAATTAGCCCCCAATGGATGTGCCAAGGGTTGGTTATAATGTGTATAGTTTGCTATGCTATCGGTATGGGAATAAGTAAAAGGCCGTACCATATTGATCTCACCCTGCAGGTCAAGATTTTTTACACTAAAGGCATTGATATATTTACCGCCCATTTGTAACCCGAACTTATTCGCCCACCAGCCATTACCGCTACGTACTTCTTTCAGCACGAACTCATCAAACATCACCTGACCATATAATTGCAGGCGTTTCGCTACGTTAGCTTTTACATCAATCCCAACAAAGGCATTATCGGCGCTACCGTTTTGCTGTTCGGCCAAACGCAGGAAGATCACAGGGTTCAGGTAGGTGAAATCAAAATCATTCTTACGGCCAAATACCACTGCTTCAAAAAGACCAACATTTAACCAGGGTGTAACGTCCATACTTAAATGGTGCATGGAGGTATACTTTTTATCGAGCAGCTTATTCCCGGCATTAATGTCAATAGTTTGTGGTGTCAACTCGGTAAACAGGTTCAGGTAGTTGAACTTCCATATGCGGGTATTGATCTTTAAAAACAGGTAGCTATTGCTATAATCGCTCAGGAACAAACTGCGGTATCCGTTACCAATAAAATTCTTATCATAGCCAAATTGAAAATCCAGGTATTTGACGGCGGTGAAATTGATAGAACCGCGGGCATCGATATAGTCAGTAGCAGTCTTCTTAAACGCTTTATAAAAACCGTTGCCAGGTACTGCATTAAACTGAATTATTCTATCCTGTACAAAAAGCGGTCCCCGCTCCTGGTTGTCGGTTATATATGCTGAAAAACCGATCTTTTTTGAAATAAGCCCGCGTACGGCAACTCCTTTGGTATTTAAAAATACCCGTTCATCTGTGTTATTGCTTTCAAAGGATAGTTGTTGCTGAAATACCGGGTTAACAACGAAGAAAAAATCCTTTACATTCACTTCCAGCAAATTGGCCTTTGTTTTATAAAAAGTATTCCATAGACTTTTCTTACTATAAAAATCGCTGGTATCGCTACCGGTCACCCATTCCGAATTATTCATTAGTAAACTATGCAAATTATATTCATCCACCTTCGACAATAAATTGCCGGTAGCTTTTTGTATGGAATCGGCCTGTTCTGCAACGCGTACGGTTATTTTACGGCTAAGCGGTTTTGCGGTCGCCAGGTTCAAATCATGATTTCTTTGCAGCAATATTTCAAGGCGGTTCAGAAAGGCCTGGTGTTTGGTACCTTGTGGCAAATAGGTCGACTGTGCAAACAATGTAAACGGAAATAATAAAAACAATAAAGGGACAATAGTTTTTATAATATATTGCATGGCCAGTAATTAAAAATATTATTTTTTCAAGATATGCAAAATTACCTGATAAAAAATATAATGGTCGTGAACGAAGGGGTTACGGCCGTACAGGACGTACTTATTAAAAACGGCCGCATTGAAAAGATAGGTCGTAGCATTCAACCAGATATATTAGTTAATGAAATAAACGGCGAGGGTCTGCATTTATTACCCGGCGCTATTGACGACCAGGTTCATTTTCGGGAACCCGGTCTTACACACAAAGCTACTATTTATACCGAATCGAAAGCGGCTGTAGCCGGTGGCGTTACCTCGTTTATGGAAATGCCCAATACCATGCCACCGGTATTTACACATGACCTGCTGGAACAAAAATATGCCATCGCGGCCAACAGTTCATTGGCAAATTACTCGTTTTATATGGGTACATCCAATGAGAATGCGGATGAAGCCCTGAAAACAAATAAACGTAAAAAAGATATTTGCGGCATCAAGATATTCATGGGTTCTTCAACCGGCGGCTTGCTGGTTGATAATTATCTAACGCTCGATAAAATATTCCAGGAAAGCGAAGTACTTATAGCCACCCATTGTGAAGATGAAAAGATCATTAAAGCCAATTTTGAAAGATTAAAAAAAGAAAAAGGGGTACTGGAACCCGCCGACCATCCACGGATACGCGATGAACATGGCTGCTTTGAAAGCTCGCTGGCAGCCATTCAATTTGCCCAGAAATACAACACCCGGCTGCACATACTGCACATCAGCACAGAAAAAGAATTGGCGTTATTCTCCAACATGAAATCGCTGGAACAAAAAAACATTACGGCTGAAGTGTGTGTGCATCACCTGCATTTTACCAGCAACGATTATGAACAGCTCGGTAATCTTATAAAATGTAATCCTGCTATAAAAGCGCCCCATAACCGCGAGGCCCTGTGGCAGGCGCTGCTCGATGACAGACTGGATGTAATTGCCACGGACCATGCGCCGCATACGTTGGAAGAAAAAGGTGTTATAAGAAATGAGGCTGGTCTTCTTACCCTCCCTGCTATGGGGGAAGGGAGTTATGAAAAATCCCACGCAGGATTACCCCTGGTACAACACAGCCTGCTGCTCATGCTGCATTATGTAAAAGAAGGCCGCATCTCACTGGAAAAAGTGGTAGAAAAAATGAGCCATGCCGTAGCCACGTGTTACCAGGTTGCCGACAGAGGTTATATCAGGGAAGGATACAAGGCAGATATGGTTATTGTTAATATGAATGGAGCCACTACTGCTACAAAAGAAAATATTTTATATAAATGCGGCTGGAGCCCGCTGGAGCAATTTACTTTTCCCGCGGCTATTACTCACACATTTATAAATGGTAATCTGGTTTATGGAAATGGACAGTGGAATGAATCTTATAAGGGAGAACGATTGTCATTTAATCGGTAACTTACGAAAACAATAGAAGAGGCATTCATGGAACTAGACAATACCACCTATAACGACCTGTCAGTTTTTCAGCATGAGGAAGAATTTTCTATTTTTCACCGGCTTTGCTTTACCCGTACTTCACAGGGCCGGGACTGGTTATTAAAGTATTTCAGTAATCCTTTCAGCGATCTGCGGCCTATACAGGATACCCAGCAGATAATCAAATCGATACTCGCCAATATTGATCAATGGCCTAACGAAATCAGCAATGGAACATTGATGGTTATCGAAAAGTTCTACGATAGCAATGTAGCGGCCATACCCGATGCGAATATTGTTCAGGCGTTTACCTATAAAATTTTCAATGCGCCCGACTTCTCCCTGGTACGTTATTCCATTTCGCATTTTTCAGATTTTTTAAAGGGCATGCATCAGTTGGTGCAGTTGCTGGATAACGACCAGGCGCCTTTAATGATACGTACTTTTCTTCGCCGAGCAGCCGACCTTATTAATAAACCGGTGCTGATTGAACTGAGGCAACATGAACGTGGCAACGTATTCAGCCTGAAAGATACCTTGCATTATGGCCGTTTCATCCGGGATCGATTCAAAACACCCGTGTTGGAGCTTATTGGTATATACGGCCGGCTCGATGCCTGGTATTCCATGGCCGTAGCCGTGAAAAAACTGGGACTTGCATTCCCTGAGTTCATCGATCAGGAACAACCAATTATTGATGCCCGCCAATTATATCACATTCTGTTGCCTACCCCTACCCCGTATGATGTACGTTTAAGCCACGATAATAATTTCCTGTTTTTAACCGGGGCCAACATGGCCGGCAAAAGCACTTTCATTAAAGCCGTTGGCAGCACCGTATTCCTGGCCCATTTAGGGATGGGCGTACCGGCCCAGGCTATGCGATTAACCCTTTTTGACGGGCTATTGAGTAATATTAATGTTGTGGATAATATAATAAAGGGAGAAAGCTATTTTTTCAATGAAGTGCAGCGGATAAAAAATACCATCACAAAAATTAACGATGGGCGCAAGTGGCTGGTGCTAATTGATGAATTGTTTAAAGGCACCAATGTACAGGATGCTATGAAATGCTCCTCGGTAGTTATTAAAGGTTTGATAAAAATAGAAAGCTCCCTATTCATATTATCAACCCACCTGTATGAGATCGGTGAGGAGTTGAAACAATATCCCAATATTTCATTCCGCTATTTTGAAACGACGGTCAAAGACGATCAACTCGAATTCAGCTACCAGTTGCGCGAAGGGGTCAGCAACGATCGCCTCGGCTACCTGATCCTGAAACGGGAAAAGGTAGTGGATATGCTGGAGAAGTTGTAACGAATCGCCAGCGGCTCAACCATGTGAGCACCGTAATACCAGAGAATACAATATCTTCATAACAGCAAACCAGCCTGCATGAAAAAGATATTGCTGTTCGTAGTTACTGTTCATTGGGCCGCCATGATAACCGCCCAAAAACCCGGCGCCCTCATCGATGTACAAAATTATGAGTTCTCCATACATCTTACCGATTCAAACGATGTAATAAAAGGGAAAGCGGCAATCGATGTATTGTTTATAAAAGATACCAAAACCATTACGCTCGACCTTATTTCAAAAAGCAATTCCTCTAAGGGAATGACCGTATTGCAGGTCACAGATAACAGAAAGCCGCTGGTTTACACGCATACCAACGACCTGCTTACCATTGAATTTGACACCAGTATTAATCGAGGCGAGCATAAAAACATAGAAATTATTTACGAAGGTATTCCTGCTGATGGATTGATCTTTTCCAAAAACAAATATGGCCACCGGGTTTTCTTTGCCGACAACTGGCCAAACCGGGGGCGCAACTGGTTACCCTGTGTTGACCATCCGGCCGATAAAGCATCGCTTGATTTTATAGTAACCGCACCGGCCCATTACCAGGTAATTTCAAACGGTATTAAAATCGAAGATTCAACCATAAACAACCAGCAGCGCCGCACCCATTATACGGAAACCACCCCGCTCAGCACTAAAATAATGGTCATTGGCGTGGCAAATTTTGCCATACAGGAAGCTGGGACGGTAAATGGAATTCCGGTATCGAGCTGGGTATACCCTGAAGATAAAGAAAAGGGCTTTTACGACTATGCCCTCGCCGTTGACATTCTCCCTTATTTCATAAAAAATGTTGGTCCGTATGCCTTTAAAAAACTGGCCAATGTTGAATCAACGACCATATTTGGCGGCATGGAAAACGCCAGCGCCATTTTTTATTCCGATGAATCTTCTATCACCGGTAAACGCAAAAGCGAATCGTTACTGGCCCATGAAATAGCCCATCAGTGGTTCGGCGATATGGCTACCGAAGCCGACTGGAGCCACCTGTGGTTAAGTGAGGGCTTTGCCACCTATATGACCATTTTATATTTCGAACATAAATATGGCATCGATACTGCCAGGCAAATGCTTTTAAAGAACAGGCAAATTGTCATTGAATTTGCCAAAAAGAAAATGCGACCGGTAGTTGACTCATCCGTTACCAATTATATGGAACTGTTGAATGCCAACTCCTACCAAAAAGGAGGCTGGGTGTTACATATGTTACGCCGCCAGTTGGGCGATTCCATTTTCTGGAAAGGTATTCAAACCTATTACAATCGCTATGCCGGCAAAAATGCAGTAACGAATGACCTTTGTAAAGTAATGGAAGAAATTTCAGGCCAGGACCTGAAAAAGTTTTTTCAACAATGGCTGTTTACAGCAGGCCACCCCAAACTGGAAATAACCTGGAAATATAATCCCGCTAAAAAAGCGGTAGATATAACTGTTATACAACAACAGGAAACATCATTTAAATTCCCGATTGAATTACAGATTGACGGAAATTATATAACAGGTATTACAGTCACAGGCCGGGAAACCCGTTTTTCTCTTACCGATATGGATAAACCTTCCTTGTTTACGTTTGATCCCAAAGTTAATCTGCTGTTTGAAGGAAGCGTAAAAGAAGTGCATTAACCGTCTACTTCAGGGTAATACATACGCATTTCCTGTACGAAAAGGTATCTTTTCAGCAGCCAGTCAGATAATTATTTTTCATTATCTTTCCATACCGCGTATGCGCGGGGATAACCATAAACTTTATGCATGCTTGTCAAAACGTATGGAAGTGCCGTATATGGAGTGGAAGCCATTACCATAACGGTAGAGGTAAATGTAATGCCGGGCAACGTTCACTATTATATTGTAGGGTTGCCTGATAATGCCGTGAAAGAAAGTTTACAACGGGTAGAAAGCGCCATAAAGACCATCGGCTACCAGATGCCGCGCACCAAACTGGTCATCAATTTAGCGCCTGCTGATATCAAGAAAAGCGGTTCTTCCTTTGACCTGGCCATTGCTATTGGCATTATTGCAGCAAATAATCAGTTAAACGATCCGGACAGGTTAAAGGATTATATGATCATGGGTGAACTTAACCTGGATGGAACGATTCATCCCATAAAAGGGGCATTGCCTATAGCCATTACTGCCCGTAAAGAAGGCTTTAAAGGATTGATCGTTCCCAAACAAAATTGCCGCGAGGCAGGCATGGTAAATACGTTACCGGTATATGGCATTGAACACCTTACCGATCTCATTCATTTTATGAATGACCCTCAGAGTTTACAACCGGTAGTCATTAATACCCGTGATGAGTTTTTTCAGGCCCAGGAAGAATTTGAGTTTGATTTCAGTGAAGTGAAAGGACAGGAAAATATTAAACGGGCGCTGGAGATTGCAGCAGCCGGCGGCCATAATGCCATCCTCATTGGTCCGCCTGGCGCCGGTAAAACCATGCTGGCTAAACGATTGCCAACGATTCTGCCCCCTTTGACTTTGAAGGAAGCGCTTGAAACCACCAAGATACATTCTGTAGCAGGCAAACTGCCGGCTCATGCCACGCTGATTGCCAGGCGACCCTTTCGCTCGCCCCATCATACCATCAGTGATGTAGCGCTGGTAGGTGGGGGTGGTATACCCCAGCCCGGCGAAATTTCTTTGGCACATAACGGTGTTCTGTTCCTTGATGAATTACCCGAATTCAAACGCAGTGTACTGGAAGTAATGCGGCAACCCATGGAAGAACGGCGGGTAACCATAAGCCGGGCCAAAGTGGCCATTGATTTTCCCGCCAGTTTCATGTTGATCTCATCTATGAATCCATGAAGTTGCGTTGCTTATTTCCAGCTTTTGAATTTGAAGAAGATAATGGGTGGTGGGTGGGTAGTTTGGCTAATGCAATGGTTAGTTCGTGTTTGTCTATAACTATCTGATCTGTAATCAGTTCCACGATAGTTCGCTTTTGCTCAAAAGCTAATACATTCCACCTAGTAAACAAATCCTTTGCCTCCCGGATCACAACATCAGCCGACGCCAATTGAACTTTCAGCACATCAATATCACTCTCAAGCTCAAGAAGGGTCTCTTTGAGGTTTCCGTATCGGTTTCTAATTGGTTGGTAATGCAGGGTAAAATCATCTGATGATAATTCTTTTTGAGTCCGCATTTTGACTAACTCATTCATTTGTTCTTCCAATTTTTCAGTTTCAATTTTAGAGATTTCAAAAAGAGAGATTTTTTCATCAAGAAATGTTTGAGCCTCAATTTGGCTTTTTGAAATGTCTTCGTCAGAAAACAGAAAAATTTTAAGGTGGGCGTGATAAATTTCGTCAAGCTCAGCTACACCAATCCGATGGTTACAACTTCTGCAGGCAAAATAGGGTGTCCTCGTTTCATGGAAGACATACATCTTCTTGCCACAGGTGCATTCGACAAAACCCGTCATTAGATAATTAGTCAGCGGCCCAAGCTTACGCCGTTTCTTTTGCTGGGCATTCAGGTAGTCATTCGCTTCAGTCCAGACATCTTCTGACACAATTGGGGGACAAGGCACTAAAATCCAATCACTTGTTTGTTTATAATCCCAATGCTTTTTCTTACCCCTGCTTTTTGTATAGTTCGATCGCCGTGTCCCTTTTGCCGACGGATCTCTGATGAGCCGGTCAATAGTGGTGTCAGTAAACAGTCCGCCATTCCTGGTTCGGTATCCTAACTTATTCAGTTGTGCCGCAGTAGCTTTTTTCCGTTTGCAGTTATTAAATATCTCATACATCAATTTTCTGACGGGAGCCTCTTTTTCATCGAGTACCAATTTGTTGCTTTCCCATCTGTAACCGAATGCAGCTGCCCCGCCGGTTGATTTACCCAACTTAGCCCTGATCGGTACACTTGCGGCAACCCTGGAAGCTATTTCCTCCCGCTCCCATTGGCCCATGGCAGCCCAGAAGGTATAAAACAAACGTCCTGAAGGAGTACTGGTGTCTAATGATTCCTCCAAAGAAATCAAATCGGCATTATGTTCTCGAAAATATTCCGCCAGGTCTAATAATTCCCTGGTGTTCCTTGCAACGCGGGCAAGTTTTGAGAAAATAAGGCCGGTTATGACGCCTTTTTTGATGTCGGATAGCATCTGTTTCCACTCAGGAATTTCCGCGAGAGTTTTGCCACTGACGTCTTCAAGTTGGTACACTTTCCGTATTTCCCAACCTTCTTTTGCCTGCACGTAGTATTCGGCACGTTTGAGGTGATGCTGTGGGGAATCTCCTTGCATATCCGTGGATACTCTGACCCAGATACCGACAGATTTTTTAACCTCCATATGTTTTTGTTTTAGTGTAAGAAATGGCAAAGCGGAGTAGCGGCTTTGCAGTTTTAAATGTGCTTTTGTATAAAGTATTCCAGGCTGTGATGAGGATTATAAGACAGGGGATTATGCCTAAAAAGACACATTTTAGGTGCCTTTTTTCTTCTTTTTGGGTGTGCTCGCTAACACTCGCTTGATCGCGGTGCTTTTATTCTTCGCTTCCTCGTCTGATACCTTTTTATACTCCACTTTCACCTTCCAGCCCTTCATAGTCTGTTCTGTTGGTGCCTCTGCTTGCACCAGGGTATCTAAATATTCAAAGAGGGCGTCTGGGTTAAACACTAATAGTTTGGCTCTATCTGTTTCTGGCAGGGCAACAATATGAGCGCGGATATTTTCAAGTGTTTTAGCATTGGGTGAACAGGCAATTACGGTATCATACCCCTCGGCCAAGCATTTTTTTATGTTCTTCATTTCCCAAGCGGCTGATGTAGTGACGGAAATCTCAATAGCGATTCTTTTATTATTTTTTTCCAGGCACACATCAACAAATCCTGCACGGGTATAAGTCGGTGCTTCCAGGGTCGTCTTGAAACCCCGTTGCTCTGCCATTAACTGTATACGATTCTGCAAAGCGACATGAAGCCGCTCTTCATGCGCTTGGAACAATTTCTCTGTGTCCGGTGTTTGGGCTATTTCTTGTATCTGGGTCTGGAGAGGTTGTATAAAAGATGGGATTGGCTTTTCGACCCTCGGTTTTACGGGTTGAGATGGTTCTACAGGTATTGGTGGTTGATCTTCCTCTTTGGGCCTTTTGATTACAGGTGGTTTTGGTGCCGGTTCGGTTGGTTGTTCAGTCACCTGCATACTTTCAGCTATGGCTTGCTCAACAATATGCTTCGGAGTGCCGTACGTGGCGCGGGAGAACGCGATAACCTGATCCTTTACCTCTTTCGGAACTTCTGATGTAGGTAGTTGAAAAGTTGTTAGGGAAAAATCATTCTCTGATTTTTCAATTCTGCCGATGGCCTCGCCAATAGACAGATTTTGCAAATCCTGGGCATCAAAATATGAGAAGCCGTCTGCGAACTTTTTCGCATCGGTTTCTCCTAATCGAAAGCAAATACGGGTACCGGCATTGGCGATGATTGAGCTTGCAAGTTCACTATTGTTTTCCAATTGGCGCATGCCCTGGTGCGCTAAGGTCAATGACAGACCGTACTTTCTGGTGCCCTCCAAAATGTGGCACATGGATTCGGTAGCGTAGTTTTGAAATTCATCGACATACACGAAAAAAGGAGTTCGTTCTTCCTTTGCCTGGGCTTGCCGCGCCATGGCAGCCTGATATATTTTTGAGACAATGAATGTGCCTAACAAATATGAGTTTTCCGCTCCCATCATTCCATGGGATAGCTTTACCAGGATAATCTTTTTAGCATCCATGAGATGCTGAAAATCGATACTCTTGCGCTGGGCTACCATGTTGCGAATGAGTTTCGGACGGAGAAAGCTATCCAGCCTTGTAAGGATGGACCCAATAGAGCTGCTTTTCAGTAAGGGGTATTCTTTCTGCCAGTAATAGACAATGCTGGGGTCGGTTACGGTTGCAAGAAATGCATCCCGAAAACTCTTTTCAACCAAGAATCGCCGTAACTCAACCAGGGTGCCACCTTCGGTGCTTTCAACAAACGCTAAGATTGCATTGGCAAGAACACTATTCATCTGATCGCCCCAGCTCGTTGATTGCCGTTTAAATGCAGCCACTAAATCAGAAGAAAGGATCTCTTTTTCTATTTCATTGTGAGCTGACAAAATATTAAATCCAATAGGGAAGTCGGAATCAGCAGGATCAATTAAAAGAACATCTTTCGCTCTTTGTTCAGGAATGTAGGGCAGTATGTTTTCAATCGTATCTCCATGAGGATCGAGGACTAAAAGGCCATTGCCATTAAGAATATCTTGGACGGCTGCAGTCAAAATAACAGTTGACTTACCTACACCGGTGGCCCCAATGATATGCGTATGCCGTACCCGTTGTGCTGTGCTTAACGTGACCCCTTTTTGTATTCCTTGATGCTGATTGACGCCCAGGACTAATTGATGGTTCAAGGCAATCGCCGGAACTGCTTTGGTTTTTCGTATGTCGCGCTCAAGTTTTGGAGAAGAAACAGCAGCACCAGGTAAATGCACCAACGTCAGCAATTCCTTACTATTGAGCAACATCCCTAACCGGTGTGATTCACGATTAACAAAATCGGAAGCACGATCTTCAAACGGGTAGACATCATTTTGGAGAATGGTAAGGCTGTTATGGCTCGATGCAGTAGCAGTAATAACTGACTGGGCTACGTGATAGGCGATGGCTAGTGCCTGCTCTATGCTAGTGCTTTGACCGATAACCCGAATAACAACACTATATAAAGGACTGGATATCTTTTCTTTTGCCAGGATTGGCATTTCAGGAGCGTTAAGAAAGAATGATCGGCCCTTCTCATCGGTTACAGATCGTAAAATGCTTTCGGACCAGGGACAACTAGTTTTGCTAAAAAGTACCTGTATTGTTGCAAGTTCATTCTCGCCAAGGTGTTCCAATATGCTCAACAAACCAATAAATGGATCAAGCTCAAAACTTTCAGTCATTTTGAGCGGACGCGTAAACTCTTGTGAAAGGCACAAGTCTGCAATGCCCAAAAATGTTCCTTCTCCACCTTCACTATCCCAGGCTGAACGCGCCTGTTCATCCACCACACAGCCTGAAAAGTATGCTTTCAATTGACCGGCAACGTGTATTCGATCGGGTTCCCGGCAAACAAAAAGTATCCGTATTTTATTCTCAGTTGCCTCGATTTCAAAACTGATTGGATATCTGCACATCGAAAACATAAAAAGCAGTTGTTCTGCCTCTGATGCTCGTACTTTATAGTCTCTTGGCAACGTTACCCCGATGGTTCGCAAGGGAATATCACTATGGTCGAAAGTATATGCTACCGGAAGTATCTCATCCTCGGTAGCCTCAATGGTAGGTATCTCCTTTGGGGTGAAAAGGTTTTTGATAGAGCTTGCAATACTGCCTATTATTGAAGGCGGTCTGCCATCATCGGGAACTGATTGCCTGACAGTAGAATGGAAAAAAGGGACAAAGGGTGGCTCTAAATCAACAGGTAAATCATACACAAACCACCCCTGGCCCCTCTGTAACCATTCATATAAATCATAAGTTAATTGCTCCGAAACTTGATTCATTATTATTCTTGCTGTTATTGCTTCATTGAGAGATCATGCGCCCTTTTATCCACCTCAGAGATTGGCCGTATGGCATGGGCTGCTGTTATCCCTTCTATTGCACTTTGCAAACAATCCTGTACCCCACCATGAAACATGGCTTCTGTATCAGCCTCAAAATAAGTCTTTGAGTAAAATGCTTTTTCCAAGTTCTTGCCATAGCGGGGAATAGCGGCAATTATCCGCCTCCGCAAATGCAACGTTTCTCCTTGCCAAGAGGAAACGAAAAATCCATTCCCATACGGTGCGGCACACACATCATAAATAAGGTGTCCACGTGAGACCCGCAAATATATCCGCTCACTAGAAAAAAGCCCTCCTTCATTATGCGTCACTCTCGATATAGTAATAGATGGCATTTCCCGCTGTTTTATTTTTTCTTCGAGGACGGTATAAAATTGCTGTGATGAAAATTGGAAATCAAAACTATGGCACCCGTTGCTTTTCGCCTCTGGCACGATGCTTCTGATTTTTTGGACGATATGAATAATAAATAAAACCAAGAATACATAGACGAATACACCGATGATGTTTAAAAATAAGTTGCCGAAAATGTCAGCTATGAAGAAGATGATATACATATGTATACGTTTTTTTAAGTTATAAAAAAGAAGGGTACAGAGTAAACTGTTTACCAGGGGACGTATACGAGAGGGAAAGAGTCTGAACCGTTGCTACCATTCAGTTAAATGAGCCAACTGACCTTGAACCAGATAGAGAAAGTCAAAAGGTTTTACTTCAATCACGCCCATTGAACTGGACTCAATTAAAATAGTTGAGAACTTAATAAGGCACTCATCTATCATAATTTTAAAGAAGCGAGGTATTTGAAATGGACACATGCCATTCTTGCAACCGGCTATATTATGTAGTTCTTCTGCTGGTAAAATTTCGTCACACCCAGATAATTGAGTAATGTACGGTAGGTCCAATTCCTTATTTGAGGAAGTAATAACGGCGACATATCGTCGTCGATCTTTGGAGCGAAAGAAGATGGTTTGAATTGTTCTCTCGGCATCGCATCTTTGTTTTTCTGCAAAAGGGATACCTGAAGATTGAGAGTCATCAGGGTTATGAAGCTGAAAGCTGATATGTGTATCGTTTAACACATTCAGAAAAAAATTGCTTGTTACCATAAAAGCGAATTTTAAGTTTTTAAAAATTGGGTTTTAATACCTGTTTTCGCTTTCATACATTTGTATTGCGCTGAAACGTACTTGTTTGCGAAAACAGGTATTTTTCTAAATAGGTAGATTACTTCTTGGGAAGTATCTACCTTTTCTTTTTGGTACCATACTTGTTTGTTTACGTGATTATAAAAAATAGCCAGTTCACACAAATTGCTTGCGGAAACTGGCTAAATTGAAAAAAATATAACGCATTGACAGCCATCCTATTATGTAATAGCATGGCCTCAAGCGGTAACTTTTGTCAAAGTAGGTTTACCGCAATATATGGCTCACCAGGGTACGAACCTGTGTGGGCCATTTTTATCTCATAGCGACTAATTAATTGAAATAATAAGCTGAACACTTAGTACACATAACACTATAGCCTGCTTGTTAAGTCAAACTTCGACTTAACGCAACTTAGGTATACTGTCATCAAACAGTTGATCCCTTATTCTTACTACGGTGGATTTATCCTTAAGCTTTTTACAAATCAGGTGTTACTAAAACTGGACTGTCAAAATTTTCCCTTTACATTTTGTATGTTTCAATACTTAGGAAAACATTGAATGTTGAATACTAAAAAGGGCGGAATAATTTCTCAAGAGGAAGGTTGAACTACAAAAGTATTACATGGAAATGATACTAGCAATACCACATTGGTTGATGTTCATAATTAAATTAGGCATGCAGGTGTATTTAAGAAAAAATATAAAGCCCGTATATATATACGGGCTTGTTTTGTTTTAATAATTTACAATAACATCACAAACTATATTGCCTGCGTTTATCCCTCTTGACCGTCATCAATTTCGTCTAAGCTCATCTGCGTGCCAGACGGCACTATATTGAGGATAAAGTTTACTGGCTTCTTTTGCCTGGATGCTTGTATAAATGAGTAAGCTGGTATTTGTCCGCAACTAGTATAGCCACCCTTCGATATCAAACACATTATTCCGCAAATGCACTGGAGAAAGACGAGAAATAAACAGGGAAACAATGACACTAATTCGCGATCAAATCACCCGCAGGATATTTCCAAATCACACCTTCCTGGGCGATGAACTCCGCAAACGGCGGCTGCAACTGAAGCTCTCCCAAATAGTGGAGGTACCGAAAGAGTATGTATCGAACTGGGAAGCTAACAGATATCAGCCACGGTCAATCATTACGAGCGGAATAATAAAAGCCGTTATGTAAGACAATGGAAAAGCTGGATCCGATACTGGCAACAATTGTGTAAGAATATAAAACTTAAATGACAAAGCCCAGGTGTTAAACCAGGGCTTTTTGCTTATGTTTTATTATTGATCAGAAATATTCTCTTTACTTCATCAATGTCTATTTCTATGCAATTTTAAAATTAGTTTGTTTTTTCTCAGGTTTGGTTATGGGTAAAATATAATTTCCAAGAAAAGTACCTCTCAATTCTGAACTCATTATTCCTCTTGTAGTTGCTATAACAATATTATCTAGGAATTCATTAGCAATGGGGAGAATTAAATAATCATCATTATTTTCAGAAACAAAATCTAAGTTTTTAACTATTTCGAAAGAATATGTTATTCGAAAATCAGCTAAATATCCGATTTTTTTCGCTTTTAATACAACCTGTATGATTTTGTAAATCGAGTTAATTGGATTACCCAAAAGAACTTTAGTATCGATTTTGAATATAACTTCTAAATCACTAATGCTTGATTTAGATATACTCACATTGAGGGGTATGTTAAAATTTTTTTTCTCTATATCAATTTCTTGAATTTTAAAAGTATCATGTAGCTCATCACTAATCTTAATGCATTCATCAAAATAATTTTGTGTTATCATAACTCAGTAAATAAAGAAGAAATAGTGTAAGTCGTAATGTTTAAATAGATTTAGATTATCGGGAATTCAGAATTATTATCACTCTCTTGTGTTTCATCCATAAAAGACATTTCTTTACCCGACGATCCGTTTATTACATCCTTAAAAGGAAGATCAATGTTGAGCAAATTTATTTTTAATTGATCTTCAATTTCAAGTAACGTATCAATGGTAAAATTATGATTACCACTTAACCATTTCGAGATTTCTGAAGGTTTTCTGTCAAGTTCTAAAGCGAATGTCGTTATGTTAATTTTATCTGCTTTAAGCTTCAATTTTATTTTTTTTGCTAAAAGCATCCTTTTGTACATTTTTAAAGTTTGACGTTTAGATTTTTTGTCTTCAGGAATTTCAGTGATTATGTCGTAAGGCATAGCGTAATAATTTTAAAATGAATTAATGTTCTTTCGCGAATACAGCAATTGCACTCGGAAAATTTCCCAGGTTACTACCCCATATAATTCATTGTAATAAAATGGATACCAGACTAACTGTGGGAATCATAGATGCTTGGATGTTTACGGCTGGATGTGTACGGATTGTTGGCAGAATAAGTGGCATTAGACGTAGTACAGTAAGTTATAGAATATTATTGAATAAAAAGAGAAATAGGTGTTATAATATATATAACGCATAAACATACAAAATGTAACTTGATAAAGGTAATAAAAAATATTCTTAACTTATAAGTTACAAGAACTTTATTTATTTTTTAATAGAGTTATATTTTTTGTATATCTTAGTAAGTGTAAATGCTACTTCTACAGAGATCCCCCATAAAAACTACCTCACTACAACCCAAACCCCTTCCTATTTTAAAATATTTATTAACAATTAAAATTTGCCTGTAATAAAAAAGTCCCGGCGGACAGGCCAGGACTTTTAATTATAACAGGCAGGGAGGAAATCTATGTCAAGTTCATCCAAACACAATTCTGGTGGGCCAGAATTGGAAATCCACCTGTTAACAGTAGTACTTCTGTCTCACGACAGAATTGAATTACTGCTGCATTTTGCAATTATTGTTGCCTTATCTTTTTGTAGGCACCATTAATTAATGATTTTTTGCCAAGGAGGTTTAAAATATTACCCTCCTTGGTTTTATTTTTAATAACGTGTATTTAATACACATTGTAAAGTCTTTGTGTTATAAAGTCAAATTTTGTGGCTAATGGTTAGCCTTGTTTACTTTTATAAAGGTACAACATTTGCTAAAATAGATTTTTCTAGTGAATACATCAATAAATGTAAATATTGAGCTAAGTCATATATTTACACATAGTTATAGTTATTAACAAAATAATTTTAAGCTTACATTAATAAAATTTAATCCTTTATTGGAAACAATATGTAACTGAAAATTATATGATATTTCATTCCTTGACTAATAGTTCATCTTTCTATTTGCCCTATCACTCTCTATTCAAATTTCCTCATGACGGTAAATGGCGAAACTAAATTATAAAGCCTGGTGCATATTCAGCCAGAGCGGTTTTGCAAACAAAAAAGCCTGAAATGAATCAGGCTTTAAAAAATAATTGACTATTCCTCATCTTCGATATCTTCTAAACTCATCTGAGTACCCGACGGCACGATGTTGAGAATAAAGTTTACTGCTTCTTCTGCCTTGATACTTGCCTCAATCAGAAACCGGCTATCAGTCCTAAGCTTAAACAACCATCCTTCGACAGCAAACCGATCCCATAGTAGATGCACCGGAGCAATACCGACATAACTGCACAAATAGGATGATCCCATTTCGGCCAGTAATTCTTCACTAGTCCCCATCTTTGGTGTTCCAGGTCGCATAGCCTTTAGTAACGCTGTGCGATCCAGTCGTTGTTCATGTCCGGTTGAAAGTACTAAGGCATAAAAGAGATTGCTGTAATAGGTTTCATCGTTAGTGAAAAACTCGTTATCCGGCATCTCGATAGTATCAGTCTCATATCGGTAGAAAACTGATGAACCTCCCCAATGTACTCTAGGTTGCTTTGGCATTGCCGCAGCTAGATAGCTAGATGTTTTAATTGGGTCCCATGTTTCCTCTGTCTCTATAATCAACTCTGTCGGAATGTCCCTGCACTGGGCGATATTAAACACTTTGTAAAATCGCAGACGATTGTCCGGTGTCCGATATGTCACTAAATGCCCCTTCTCTCCTTTCTTGATTAAAGCCCCGATTGATTTAATCTGTTTGCCTGTCAGAAAGAAATTGCGCGAATAGTTAAGCGATGCCAGGAGCCAGACATTGAGGCCGGTATACGGTTCACCGCTGATGAGGTTTAGGGGGATACCAGATTTGGCACACGAGGTATGCCAGGGGATGATATCTTTTTCCAAAAGTGCAATAACGTGATTGGTAACAATAGTATACACGTCCTGCTTTACAGGAGTAATTGCTGTAGTCATTACTAAAGATTTTGTAGGTGAGTAATGTGATGGGTGATTGAAGTCTTACAAAATATAATCTCGCTCAATTAGATATTTAGGTCCGGGAGACATTCAAAATGTAATCAACAGCCTCATCAGCGCGCATGGCAGCCATAGAAACAAGAGTAGGATCATTGAGCATTTTTTGGAGCCACCCTTGGGCACCTGCGTGATGTGTGGTTAAGTACCAAGGTTGAATACCGGCATATGAGCAAAGCAGGGAACAGCCCATTTCAGCGATTAATTCCTCACAGGAATAGAGCTTGGGATCATCGGGATTACGATGTTCACACGTTTCTCTGTTCAATCGTTTAGGATGTCCTGTTGATTGAACCAGGGCGCAAAAGAAGGCACTGTAGTACTGCCCGTCACTCTCAAATGTTTTATACTGAGGAAGGTAGATTGTATCTTTATTCACACTGTAGAATAAAGGAGACCCATACTCTATATCATTCGGATGCTTCGGCATTTTGTTATAAATATCAGCACAGCGTTTTACTACCCTTTTCTCTTTTTCTAGTGGTGGAAGCATTTCCTCCGTGATATCGTATACCTGGTCAACATTATAAACCTTCTCGAATCTGACTGACCGTTTCTCTTTTTCCTCCTTTGAAGCAACTACGATATGCCCCCGTTCACCTTTCTTTATCATGGCTTTATGCATGGTCATATGCGGTTTTGAAAGGTACACATTGCGGGAATAGTTCGAGTTCGCTAAAAGCCATATATTAATTCCACAAAAAGGTTGGCCGTCGAGATCCTTCGGTAGCTCTTTAAAGAATGTGTGCCACGGAATGATGCCACGGGCAAGTTGCTCGGTAAAATGAGAATTGATGGCGCTAAATATATCCTTCGGCGCAGATACTTTCTTGTCATTCATAACAAAACTGTATTAGGTGAAAAATTGGTTACTGTTTGCCTGCAGGTGTAAAGACACCAGTTTGAATAGGGTTAGCCAGGGCTGAACGATTGAGGATGAAATTGACTGCTTCCTGGGCATACATGGCAGCAGTTATGACAAGGCTGGAGTCCGTTTGCAATCTTCGCAACCACTCTTTGCTATCATCATGGAATTGAGTCAGATACCAGGGTTCGATGCCAGAGATAGAACACAGATATGAAGCCGCCATTTCAACTACCAGGTCTTCGAGAGAAAACGTATTGGGATCATTGCTATTTCGGTGAATACAAGTATCCCGATTCCTTCGCTTTGCATGACCGGAACAGTGGGCCAGGCCATAAAAGAGAGCACTGTGATAGTGCAGGCCAGTGTCGAAGGATTCAGGTGGGGGAAGATAAATGACATCTTCTTTGAGATTGTAATAGACCTCAGACCCTTGCGAGATTATGCGAGGCAGTTTCGGCATCTGAACGACAAGCTTTGTACACTTTTCTTGAGGATTGCGTACTAGTATTTCCAAAGGCAAGATATCATCATCCATACCTTCTATCTGCTCGGCGTTATATACTTCTGAGCAATAAAATGTAGGTCTATTGGTACTATGCCGTATGCCTATGGTTGTGTGCCCCTTCTCTCCTCGTTTTTTCTTAACCTTAAATCGGTTCATTTGCCGTGGGGTAAGAAACACATTTCGAGAATAGGGTAAGTAAGCCAGGAGCCAGACATTAATATGATCCATTGGATACCCGTTAATTGTTTGTGGGTGTTCTTTCCAGGCGACATGCCAAGGAATGAAGCCTTTCTCTAATTGTTTAATGAATTGAAGCGTTACAATCGTATGCACATCGCGTAATGCAGATTGCGGTTGTGTACTCATGCAGGTATGTTTTAAATTGTGAAGGAATGTTTACTACTAAGCATAGGTGTCAACGAAGAATAAAATAAGGGAGGAAAATGTGGCCATCTAGTCACATTCTGTGGATATGTACATGAAGTACTGCAACCGCTTCAAAGAGTTTTATATAATAGCAGTTCTTAATTTCCTGCTCTTTTTCGTAAGCTTTTTCCAGATTCTTATACGTACGCACACTCCATTCCAATAACTTTTTTTTGTTCTTGATTGAAACCCCTAACGCAGTTTTAATTTCAGAGATCGAATAGAAATAAACGGAATAATTATATTCTGTGAGCGTTTTGATAAGGTGCTTTTTTAACAACGCAACATTTGTATAGGTTTGGCATTTATTAGGAGTCTTAAAAACAACTTCCGTACATCCATAATCCTGCATCAGTTTCAAAACTGAGTCTGAAATCATCCACAGTTTTCCTGTACTCATTTTCTCTTTAAAGGATTTTATTTGCCATTCTTCTAAGCGTCTTTTCTCGAATACCGCGATGCCAATGCTTCGTGTTCCAATACTAATTCCGATCGAATTTCCGAGCATTTTGTTGCACAATTTTATTGTAATAGGCACCCTTGTTGGCAACGTCAGTTCGTGCAAGTACTTTAATTAAAATCTCTTCCAAAAACTCTTGTGGAAATTTGCGTACATAACTTTCATGTAATGCAAGTGAGTGCAGATCATTGAGGGATGTTGCTATTTTATATGCAAAATGTTTTTGTTCTGGTGTCATGTGAATAAACGCTGTGGATAGCGTGTTATTAATAATGGTTTCAAAGAACCGTTCGATCGTTTTTGTATTTTCTCGTTATCGTTCGATCGTTTTTATATCCTACTTTTTTGCTTTTTTAAATTGTGGCTTGATAGCTAATTCCAAAACTCTGGTGGGGAACCTGGTATCATTGTATTCCGGCTTCATTATTTAGGAAAACTCTTTGTAATAATAAATTTTCAGTCATGGTCAAAAGTTCTTCTCTCAATTCGTGATAACATTCTGGATACAGTTCATATGCGTGAACATTGTAGATAATGCATAGCTTAAAAAAGTTACACATACCAGGATGGGACTTACCTTTCTCCCACAAGATGATATGTTTCGACGATGCTAATTTCAATAACGCTGCAACTTCTAATTGGGTTAACCCCATTTGTTTTCTAAACTTCCGAAGATGATTTGGAAATTTTCGACGTTTAAGTTCCATGATTTTTATAATAGCAATTCTAGATAAAAGAAAAATAGAAAGGAAAATGTGCCTCTCTAGGGAAATCATGGGGATAACTTATAAATAAGGCATTACGAGGGCATTGAAAATGTCGAATTTAGGTAAGGGCACCCTGGAATTGAATAAAGGTTGTATGTGATATAATGTTAATCAACCAAAAGATAGAAATATTAATATGCAAGATCTCCTTGGAAAAATATCATCATATAATCTATTTAACTACCTCTTTTCTGGAGTACTTTTTGTGGTATTGTCTGCAGCCCTTACGACTCATTCTTTTATCCAAAAGGACATAGTCATTGGTATTTTTCTTTATTATTTCATTGGCTTGGTTATGAGTAGAATCGGCTCTCTAATCATTGAACCAATTCTAAAGCTTTTCTCTTTTGTTAAGTTAGCAAGCTACTCTGATTTTATCATCGCTCTAAAAAAGGATCATGGACTTGATATCTTGTCTGAGGTTAATAACGTGTATCGCACCTTAATTTCAGTGTGCGTGAGCGTCATATTCCTTATGTTGTATGATCTACTTAAAATGGAATTTCCTTGGTTTCAAGGGTATGAAACCTATCTTCTACTCCTCTTTTTGATGTTCCTATTCCTCTTTGCTTATCGAAAGCAAACAGGTTACATTACCCGAAGAATCAAAATTAATCTTCAAAATCATGAGTAAGATCACCATTGATATGTTGGATGTCGGAAAAGGAGATTCCTATGTAGTGGAACTCGATAACGGTTTGGAACAGAAATACTCCCTTATTATTGATGGTGGTACAATGGAGCGATCAGACGTACTCATTTCTCACGTTCAAAAATACCACAACAACCAGATTAACTTAGTCATTTGTACGCATCCTGATACTGACCATATTGGAGGCTTAATTACTTTGCTTGAGCACTGTAATGTTCACGATCTATTTTTGAATGATCCCCGAGATGTTCTTCCTGAATCCACTTTGCTTCAACGAGCAAGGGATAATCTTACCCCAGAGGAAGTATTAGTATTTAAGTCTGCTTTTGAAAGGATTGACGAGTTGAAAGAGCAAGCAGCCTACCAAGGAACCAGACATCATCAGATCACATTCGCTAATCCTCAGGCAAGATTCGTCTGGGGAGGATGGAGTGTTTATATATTAGGACCAAGCGAGAATCTTTTCAGGGATATCTGGCTCAATGAAGATGTGGTGCGAGACTGGTTTAGCTCTGATATAGTAAATAACCTTGTTAATGCTCAGCCTAACTCTTCAGTTCTTGATGATCCAAGTATTGACACTAAACCTGTAAATAACAGCAGTATTATTATATTGATCGAGGGTTATGGAAAAAAGTTTCTTTTTACAGGTGATGCAGGTAAAAGAGCACTCCGTGATGCAATGACAGTGAGAGATATTTCAAACCTGACATGGTTAGATGTTCCACATCATGGCAGTAGGAGAAATCTTGATACTCAAATCATTAATCATTTTGCTCCTCAAGTTGCTTATATTTCATCTCCTGGTACTACCAAGCACCCTCGCAGGACAGTTATTCGAGCGTTGCAGAAAGCTGGTTCTGTTGTTTACAGTACATGTAAGCATGGATCAATTTGCCAAGGAGATTGGCAATCACGTCCTGATTTTAACCCCGTAGATCAAGCTTGGGAGATCGTTTAGCTAACTTTTTATCTCTGCTAATGATAACAAATAATTTGTTTCTGCAAGAGCAAGTTTTGGATAGGGAAATACTTCTTTCCAGTTAATAGTTCGTAAGCTAACCTGCCAAGCGAAGAGGACATGTATTAAAAGGCCGTAAGGGATAAACCCAAAGGCTTTTTTATTCAGTTTTTTGTTATTTCTACCAACTGTATAATCTCTTTCTTAACTTCTTCCCAAAAAATATCTTGCAATACATAGTTATTTTCATCAAAGGGGGAAATTGTGACCATGTGGATTGTTCGATCTTACTTCCTGGGCGGTTCACAAAGTACCATTTCTGCCATAACCTCCGTCTATCTTTTTTACTCTGCTTTGTATTCGAAATTCGTTAGGAAATACCTCTTGAAAAACAGTGAAAACACCGTTTTTTAGGAGGTATAGAAAATGTAACTTTCCCATAATAGGTTGGCATGAGGCGAAGAAACAGGAAGAGAATTCCGCAAGCGGTTAAGTATAAACGTAACCAGTTGACATTAGATATATAAATGTTATTCTGAAGTAGAAATATATTTTTAAAAAGTTGTAAAAACAACCTAAAACTTTAAAAAATGAAAGGCAAGTTCTTTATTTTTCTTCTCGTGACCTTGTGCACGATTTTATTTTTTTCAACCTCAAAATCATTCGCTCAGAGCAATAGCATTATTTATGTCCATTGGGGTGGAACTACCTGGCGGGCAGATGTTGTTAAATCTTTTGTTCCCGACGAACCTAATCCTCAAATCAGATTTAGGCATTCCCAATTACTGCCCGGTGGCGGAATTGGCAATACTCATTATGAAGATTTTCTTGATTATCAAAGTGACGCAGGTGAACACTGGCGGGTAACAGTTCAATATATTACTGCCACTAATTCATTTCACTTTACTCACTGTAGGGATGGCAAACCTAATGCCTGTCACGGTGATGTTATTATGAGAATCCGCGATAATGGATTACGCAAATGGGAACTAAGCCTCGTAAATTGTTCGCTTGAAGATTTTCGGTCACCAGATAAAATAATACAAGTAAACACTAGGTTTCTAGAAGCAGGCCCAACTCCTCCACCGCCAGCTACTTCAACCGGTCTGGTTTATATAAGTTCGAAATCAGGACTAGAGAATGCCTGCGGATGTGGAACACCAGGAACTGGAAGCAAACATTACCTTTATAATTCAACAGCCAGTGCATATAAAGTAGTTATTGAAATTACTACCTATACATCGCCTAATCGTGTCCGTACGGTTGAATACACAATTCTACCTGGGCAGGAAAGATATTTAGGTTGCTCCCAATCTGCTGACTGTTCCAAAACAACTTATTCCGTAAAAAGTCAGGTAAAGATTTAATTTAGAAAAAATAATAAGGAAGACACTATGAATCCAGAAGAGTAATCTTCTGGATTTTTTTTAGTTAGAAGAATTCTCCCAAAGATCATTCTTCGCCATCTCAAGGGTATAGTCATCGGATATGAAAAAAATAATAACACCCAGGATAGCAACTCAATGTAAGCCATAGTATCATCAGCTGTAATATTTAGAGTTATATGGTAGAGTAAGGGTAGTTTAACTAACAAAATTAAAACCTCGAAAAACACTGTTCCATTTAAGAATCATACTTTCAATAGTGTTCCATTCCAGGTTTTCACAGCCCGCCATGAAGGTTTTATGCTCTGTAAAGCTCCCAGATAGCTTGTAGCCTAAAGATAGTTTTGGTGTTCCATCAATCATTTCTACATAAGATGGCAACGTATCAAATACTAGTCCGAAAAGAGCTCTCAAAGTAGTAAGATTCTTTTGTTCTATAAGCATTTCTTCGTGGTGTTCCATTAAATATTTTGCATATTTAACAAACTCATGAATATCGTTCTCTTTGACTTCAAGTTTATTGCGTTGATCTTGAGCTTCAACTATCTGTTTTTGCAACTCATCGATTTGTTTTTCAAGTTCTGCTTTTATGACAATACTTTGAGTACTCGTATATGCATTAATTTTTTGCAATTTCTCTGTTTCAAGATTAATCACATTACTATTCGCTTTTAGTGAAAATTCACCAAGTTCTTTTTCTTTTTCTCTATATTTATTTAAGAGCGTTGCTTCAAAACTTTCAAAGAATCCTTTTTGGTATTTTAAATTATTGACGAAGTGGGCAATTGTTTTTTCAAAATCTTTTTTATTTACCCCGTACTGCTTATGTCCGCGTGAACAATGATAAGCAGGGAAGCCAGCGCCAGATTTTCCTTTTGACACACTGCCCAAAAATGGCTTTCCACAAGCAGGACATAATACAACCGACTTAAATGGAAATAAGGGATTATCCTTTATCCTTTTTTGGCTGTGAGGGTTGTAGTTTTTGTGGATAGTAATACTTCCATCCCGATGCTCTTCTATAAAGTTAGTTCCCTTATTTGCTTTATTATATGTGGAAATACTTACAAGCCCCTCATAGCGTGTTTTAATAGGCTTAGAGAGCCACTTACCTTTATTTACAGCACAGTAGATGGGATTTGCGATTATGTGTTGAAAGTGTTTAACATTGAGCTTTAGTCCTCCAGTTGACCCAACAATATCTTCCTTAGTTATTGACCATTTATTCCTTTTCTGAGATTGATAACCCATAGCATTTATTTGATCTACAATTTCTTGATCGGTAAAAACGCCTGAAGCTCGCAATTCAAACATTTTAATAAAAAAGTGTGCACGTTCTGGGTCTGCCACTTGAATAGGTTTTCTTTTTCCATCAAAAAGTTTTTTTGCATTTATATATCCTTCTCTGGGAGGCCCAATATGATAACCGTCTCGCACTAAAGCAATTTCTGCCCCAATTGTACGCGTAAGAATCTGGTTCACTTCATTCTTTCCATTTTGAGCCATTACAAGTTCTGTGATTTCACTGGGGCGAACTCTGCTCCAATCATATTCGACTCCTAAATGTTCTAGTGTATTTTTTGATGGTTGTATTACCCCATAACTATCGATAAGCTGAACCCCCAGACTCTCGAGCTCGTTTTTCATAGTCTCGTATGCAAGCGTTCCACTGCGGGTGAATCTATCAATACACCTGATTATACAGTATTTAATTTTACGGTTCTTTTTAACAAATTCTATTAGCTTATTATATCCAGGTCGGTCTTGTTTTCTTCCAGAGAATACATCCATAAAAGGTTCGTTGGCTGGTAAAAGTCTTAGATTTTTTGCCTTTGCAACATTAATACAGATATTCTTCTGATCCAAGATACTTTCGCCTTGTTGAAACTGCTTACTAGAGCTTACCCTTATGTATCCAACAGCCTCTTCCACTTCTTGATAATCCATAATATTTTGATTACACTTTATTTCCATTAATTTTATCCAACCAAGAATTAAAAAGGATCTCAGCCATTTTATCCTGATTTTCCCTAAGTTTTAGAATTTCCTCTTCGGACAATTGATCCTTTAGGCTTCCTAATGATTTTTTAAATTCTTCTAGCCCAATCATAAAGAGACTTACAAAGAAGTCACTTTACATAGTTTGGCAAAATCTTCAACCTTGGGTAACCCAGCAGTTTATCTCCTTGTAGTCATATGACCTTCTAGTCAGATAGTGCTGACTATTTTTCCCAAAGCTCTATGGATAAAATAGAGGCATGGAGAAGAATGAGAATGAGAAGGTGACATACATTGGAATGACAAATTACCAAAGCACTAGAACTAAATTCGGCATTAAACAGAAAGATCGCAGTGGACATATTTATTGCTTAGGCAAAACAGGTTCCGGCAAAAGTACGTTGCTATTGAATATGGCTATTTCCGATATTCAAAATGGAAGCGGTGTTGGCATCATTGATCCACACGGCGATATTGCCGAAAGTATTTTGGACTATATACCAAAAGAAAGAATCAAAGATGTAGTTTATTTCAACGGATGCGATTTTGAATATCCAATAGCCTTTAATCCATTATTCAATGTTCAGGAAAATAATCGGCACCTGGTTGCCTCAAGTTTAGTTGGCGCATTAAAGAAATCCTGGGCAGACTCCTGGGGGCCACGGCTTGAGCACATCCTTAGAAACTCACTTTTGACTCTATTACATTATCCAGATTCCAGTTTATTAGATATACAGCCACTCCTTACAAATAGTGAATTCAGAAACAAAGTACTCGAATACGTTTCTGACATTAAACTACTAAACTTTTGGTATAAGGAATTTTATCCAATGCCGCCACAGCTTAAGGCAGAGGCAATTTCACCAATCGTTAATAAAGTGGGGTTATTTCAGACACATCCGCTGATCCGGAATATTGTTAGCCAGCAAGTTTCTTCTTTTTCAATTGCTGACATAATGAACCAGAAGAAAATATTTATTGCCAATCTTTCAAAGGGTGCATTGGGAGAAGACGGCACACAATTGATAGGAACGTTATTGGTTACTCAATTTCAAACGGCCTCATTGAGTAGGGTACAATTACCGATCAATGAACGAGATCCTTTCCATTTATACATTGATGAGATGCACTCCTTTCTTACCTTATCCTTTGCTGATATCCTTTCAGAATCCCGCAAATACGGATTAACGCTTTTCCTAACTCACCAATATATTGACCAGCTTCATGAGAAGATAAGGAAAGCAATTTTGGGGAATGTGGGAACCCTTATTGCTTTTCGTATTGGAGCCTCAGATGCTGCGATCCTGGAACAGGAATTTTTGCCAGTTTTCAGCAGTGAGGACCTGGTTAGACTTCCACGGTATTCAATCTATATTAAGCTCTTAATTGACGGAACAACATCACAACCATTTAGCGCAACAACGTTGCCACCATATATCGCAACATGCTCGTTAAAAGAAAGCATAATTGAGTATTCACGGAAACGATACGGCAGGGAACGGGTCAAGGTTGAGGAATGTACATTTAAAGCTTTTCATCATCAAGCTGAAAATAAAAATCCAAGCTTGTTTGATTAAATTATCATCCTCCAGAAATTACATAGTTCGGTGCGGTATTCTTAATCCGTACTAATAAATTATGCACACTCTTAGTGTGCCATCGACCACAGTTATGAAATGTTGGCACCTTACGTCTATTTAATTCCTTCTCTATTGCCCGTACACTTGTAATGCCTCTCTTTCGGTATTTTTCAATCATCGGTTGTAGTTCAATTGCAAACCCATCAGCCGCCTCCTTATTTTTTGCAGCCAATACTTTACCATGCTTCCCCAATACGACCCCTTTCTTTTTAGCAACCTGCAATGCTTCACGTGTCCTGATACTTCCCATGTCGCGTTCATATTCAGTAAACACGGCTTCCATGAGTAATTGGATTTTTGTTGCATTCGGGCGATCTGTAACAATAAATGCAACTTTTCTTTCTATGAGGGATGCAATAAAGTAAACATTTCTAGCAAGCCTGTCCAGTTTTGCAATAATCAATATTGTTTTGTGACTGGTGCAATAATTCAGGGCCTGTAGTAAGAGAGGGCGATTTGTATGCTTTTTTCCGCTCTCCACTTCGGTAAATTCTTGCAATACCTGTACATTATTGGCACTGGCATAGCGGTTCACAGCATCCTGCTGCGCCTCCAAGCCAAGCTTGCTTTCTCCTTGTTTGTTAGTGGAAACGCGGTAGTAGGCAATAGCATTTCTCATGTTTGGTTGTTCAGTTTTTTCGTAGATGGGCATACGAACCATTATTTTTACACATTAAGCGGAAAAAAGCAATTTATTGACGGCCGTCAACCCGCATCAGTACTGGATTCCACTTTTTGAAAAAGCATTAAAACAACCATTTTTCGTAGTCAGGTATACGTTCGTTTTTAGTACTACGAATATTTTTCCCTCTTATATTTGAAAAAATCAATAATGATGAGAAAAAAGTTATTCCTCGGCTCCATCGCCTTGCTTTCTTTTGCCCTGGCGGTTCTTGTTTTTGAGGTTAGTTGCAGCAAAGTTGCCGTAGCACAAACAAACTCAACGCAACTCAATAAGATTGTGTATCTCTCAAAACACGGCAACGGAAGCGAAATATGGATTGCCAATTATGATGGAACTAATAAAACAAAGGTTAATTATGTATTGCCAGCTGGGCTGATAATTGATTTTGTCTATGGTGCACGAATGTCGCCAGATGGTAAAAAGCTCTTTTTTTCTGCGAGTATTGACGGGCACGGACAAACCGCCGACGGCATATATTCCTGCAATGTTGATGGCTCAAATGTTACAAAAATTATTACCGCTACCAACAGTACTGATTCTTTGCATATTGGAGGCGCGTATTAACCTGCATAGGTATGTTGCAGAAGTTCCAGTAAGGAATGTATAAAATCATATTTTCTGAAGCATTGAAGAAAGGTGAATACATGCTTTATGTTCGCCGGCTGCAGTGCTTGGACCTATGGAAGCCACCAGGCGGTATACAAGGTGTTTGATTTTGGCGTGCGAGTAGTACCACCACTATATTGATTATCAAAGCACGTAACTGATGGAAAAGAAACTGACGAAGAAAAAGGTTGTGCGTTGTGGCGTTTCCCACAAGGCACAACCTTCGGTACTGGTATGGATACCGTTTGCCTCTCATCTGAAAGCCGAAGTCTTCTTCTTAGAAAAGAAATCAGGGAGCGTTCATTTGGTTGATGGGCAACCGGGGCTCCTGGTCGAAACTATACGATTTAAACATACTGGCCTAATACATGGATATATCCCGGTGCTCGATGACAGATGTAGTCGGGTGTATATGAAAGGGGACTGGATTGGAGTAAAGAAATTATCCAACCCTCACCTTATCAATTACGGACTTGACTATCTTGTTTTCAACCAAGATAACAAAGGGTTACTGTGCAAACTAATGCCGCATAAAGAGAAAGAAAAAGTAATGTTGCAATTTTATTATGGATGGTACCGCCCCCAAGTTTGGAAGAGAGAACAGATTCAAGCACTGTTTTCAGTTGAGATACTTGTACCCAAACTTCCATAACAAAGGATTTCGGGGCAGTGCTTCAGTCTATGGAAACCAGCAGCCAGTTTACTAAGTGTTTGGCTTCGGTGTAATGATGCAGCAGCGGACTTCAAAGTTTTTGAGTTGAAAGATACGTCTCAAGTACACCTTAAAAACTAAGCGTTTCTATGTATCAAAAGCAAAACATCTTGATTTTAGTCATGATTGTTGAATTATGAAATAATGCATCTTTGTGAGGCCAGCAATTCTAACCAACTGTTTTTCTGTACAACTTTTTCCTACTAAAATATCTCTTGAAAAACTTTTCTAGCTTTAGTTACATTAAGTGTAATTTTTGCACTTATTGTAAGAAAATATGTGTAGAATGTGGAATATTATTTGATTTTTTTATATAAAGCATTGACAATCAATTGAGAATTTTGTCATTTTTTTGTCATAACTTGCTATTTATATAATAAATATTATAATTTTGTTAGACAAATTTCGTTCTTATCTCATGCCCTCTAAAGGCAATGTACCCAACCAAAAATACGCTTGATTAAATACGCTGTGAAAGACTCCCTCTGTTTTGTATGAGTTAGTGCAAAAGTTTTATTCCGTAGACTGGTTTTGGTGTACGATTTTCAATCGTTTTTTATCTTGTTCTTTATATTTCGTAGGAACATGTAAAAATAGAAAAGGCCTGATCGCTGCAAACGAATCAGGCCTTGAAAAGGGCGGTGTGGGGGCTCATCACTGATGAACCTGAAGCCAGCCACAACAACTACAATAATGAATGACCACGTGCTTTCGTGGATAGACGGGCAGCGTTAAGCTCCCGTCTTTTTCTTTGTAGTAGAGCGCATAAAATACCCGTGGCTGGCTGCCACAATTTGCATTATGCATATCATTCAACGAGAATCATAATGCGCCATGTGCACACGTATGCGCTAATACCTTATAGATATATAAGAACTTCAGGACTCAGTTATAAATTGTAGTAACGCAAACTCACATAGGCACACTTCTCCTAACCTGGTACTTACTCATGTGCGGAAATCACTAACGAATAATCGTAAGCTTTTGGATAACGCGGGAATATATAAAGGTACAATATTTCCCCCATTCCAAACCAACGATAAAAAATAATTTATCCTAAAACGTAAGCATATACACTTATCAATAACAAGAAAACACTTAGTAAATAGTAAGTGTTATTACTTATATTATTCAAAAAATATTCTCATTTTTTTGAGTAATAAAAAATAATGTGTAATATATAAGACTAATTTTTTTAGCTAAAAGCTGAAGGCGAATACTGCTTTTAGTCCGCCGGAAGTGCTTCAGCCTATGGAGGCCAACATCCAGTTTACAAGGCGTTTGATTTTGGAGTGCAGTAATTGCTGCAGATATGGTGGGTTATAAAACTAGTAACGAGTGTCTTGCTTCAATGCAAGTACTCTTTATAGTATTATTTTCTTTTCGGCGATTCTTTTAGCATTGATTGCAGTACTGCGCTGCTTTTAATTAGCATATTCGACAACGAAATAAAATCATACTCTAGCATTTCTGATAACGTAAGCACTAACCCTACCTGCATTTTCTCTGGATTGGCAATCCAATCCTTTAACCTTTCCACAGTAATCCCACAATCACGAGCAACAACCGTATATGGTATATGCTTAAAGATTGATCCAAAATCTTGGATCTCTTTGCTTTCAATAAGAGTCTTAACAGTGAGATAATGTTTATCCATTTTCAAAGTAACACCAAAATCCTTTTTTTGACTATCTGAAAACGTACTATATAAGTACGGGCTGTAACTTTTTTATGTTCGATTTAGACTGTTTGTTAATAAAACTTCCTTTTAGAGAAGTTTTTATGCTATGATTAACAGCATTATTACATCAGTTTAATATTCATGAACAACCATACATCTAGTCGTTCCGGTTTTGTAGGCAAGAAGCTCATCGCAGTTTTCTTGTCTTTTTTGTTTCTGATTACTCCTTTAACCTCAGTTCTTGCAGAAGAAGCAACACCACCACCTTCTTCGGAGTCAGTGATTTCTACAGAGGGTGAGCCTGCTGCACAGCCTGTCATTCAAGAATCGTCCTCTACAGAGAATCAGCAGGATCTTTCTGCTCCTATAGATAACACTCAGTTGCCAGAAACAGATACTGAGGCTAATGATAAAAAGGAAAAAGACAAGGATAAGGGTGACGATCCAGATGTAACACCACAGGCAGCAATGTTAAACGGTATTGAAGCTCCAGGCTCTCCGACACTCTCGTCATCCTCACGAGCCGTAACCTCATTTATTGACGAAACAACGGGTGCGCTAGTTTACAAATATGCGATAAGCATTCCTCCTGGTCGGAACAACGCAACAACTCCTGCTATTGATTTACTATATAACAGTGCAGACGCCAGGAATGATTCTGTTGTTGGTGCTGGCTGGTCAATCAATATTCCATACATCGAAAGAGAAAATAAAGATGGAACAGATAAGCTGTATACTGAAAATTATTATTCTTCATCCCTTTCTGGTGAACTCGTATCTCTTGGTTCATCAAACTATGCAGCTAAAGTCGAAAAAGGTGATTTTCTCAAATACACAAAGCTTACCAATGGCTGGAAGGTGACCGACAAGAACGGAACTGCGTATACGTTTGGAGCAAACGCCCAAGCAAGACAGGATAATACAGGAGACAGCTCACAGATATTTAAATGGATGCTTGAGGAAGTACGAGATGCGAATGATAACTACGTTTCCTATACATACTACAAAGATGCCGGACAAATATATCCCTCCCAGGTCGTCTACACTGGTAATGGCAGCACCGCCGGCGTCTTAGAAGTTAACTTCGATCGAGCAAGCAGAAGCAGTGCTCCTGCCTTTTATGACACGGCCTTTTCCGTGGTATCCAATTACCGCATCAGTGAAATTAGAACTGAAGTTAATAATACCTGGGCACGAAAATATACGCTGAGTTACACTACAGCAGACAATGGAACTGGCTCATTGTTAGATACAATAGTTGAAGCAGGCCAAGATGATTCCAGTACCACTACAACACTTCCGGCTATAAATTTTGATTATAAAACTTCTACACCAAACTGGACATATACTTCCTCATATAACTTGCCACTTCCAGTGTTTAATGCGAATGGTCTCACAGATTATGGTATGCGAATGGGCGATATCAACGGCGATGGGTTAAATGATATTCTCTGTCACAATGAAAAAACGAGCGGAGAATGTGCCCTGGGGTCACCAACTATCTTTTTCAATACCGGTTCCGGTTGGACCAATGTCAGCAGTACCTGGTTATTCCCAGTCAAAGCATCAGGCGGATCAAATAGGGAAGCATTCGTAAACAGTTCAGGACAAGACACAGGTCTACGACTCATTGATGTGAACGGCGACAATCTTGCTGACCTTGTGAGGGGAGATGGAAATCTGTCATCTAATTATACGTATTTGAACACCGGCTCTGGTTGGACATATACTTCCTCGTGGAATCTGCCAATGCCTGTGGCTAATGGTCCACAGGCTGATTACGGTATGCGAATGGGCGATATCAACGGCGATGGGTTAAATGATATTCTCTGTCACAGTGACATTGTTAATGGAGGATGTGGTTTGAGTAATGGACAGATCCGTCTCAACACTGGCTCCGGTTGGGGTAGCGCCAGCACCACCTGGTCATTCCCGACTAAAGCCTATTACCACAATCCAAATGAAGCTGATACAGAAACATTCGTCGGTAGTTCAGGACAAGATACAGGTCTACGACTCATTGATGTGAACGGCGACAATCTTGCTGACCTTGTGAAGGGCGATGGAAATCTATCATCTAATTATGTCTATTTGAACACCGGCTCTGGTTGGACATACACTTCCTCTTGGAATTTGCCGATGCCAGTGATTAATTCACCTAATCTTAATGATTATGGTATGAGAATGGGCGATATCAACGGCGATGGGTTAAATGATATTCTCTGTCACAATGAATTAGTCAATGGAGGATGTAATGCGACGGGGCCAGAAATTCATCTCCACACTGGCTCCGGTTGGGGCAGCGCCAGCACCACCTGGTCATTCCCAACTAAAGCATTTGGTAGCGGTAACGGGTCAAGTACGGAAACATTCGTCAGCAGTACAGGACAAGACATAGGCTTGCGACTCATCGATATAAACGGAGACAATCTTGCTGACCTTGTGAAAGGCGATGGAGCTGCGCCAGCCAATTATGTGTATTTAAACAATACAAGCACACAATCAAACCTGCTCAATAAAATCACCTATTCGCAAGGAGGGAATACGGAAATAACCTACAAAGCAACTCCTCTCTTTAAGAGTGGTTCAACGCTCCTTAATCCAACATTACCGATGAGTCTTGATGTTGTGGCGCAAACTACGACCAATGATGGATTAGGAACTGCACAGACATATACTTATGAATATGAAGGAGGCAGCTATTACTACAGCACCTATCTTGATCGCAAATTCGCCGGCTTCAATTCTGTAAAAGAAACAGATACAGCAGGGAATGTGAGAAAGACCTACTACCACCAGGGGAATAGCACTAACACGTCACTTGGCGAATACAGCGACCATGTAGCGAAAATTGGCATCCCATATCGGGTTGAAGAATATGACAACAGCACTAACTTATACCGCCTTACAGTCAATCAGATTGACAGATACTCAATCGGCACCGATCATGATTTTGTAAAGAATATCCACCAAACCGTACTTAACTATGATGGGAATAGCGGACACAAGGACACTACGACTGAATACGCATACGATGATGCAGATGGAAGCTTGCTGACAAAAACAGAATGGGGAGAGGTGACCGGAAGCACCGACGGATCATTTACTGATACCGGTTCTGACAAGCGTATCACCACCTACACGTATGCAACCAACACAACAACATTAGTGACTGTGCCATATAATGAAACAGTCACAAATGCTTCATCGGTAAAAGTCAAAGAAAACAAATACTACTACGACACCCAATCATATGGTTCAGTTACAAAAGGGAATCAAACAAAAGTTGAGCAATGGGTAACTGGCAGCACCTACATCAATAGTCAGAAATCATATAACTCAACCTATGGAACGGTAGCCACCCAAACTGATCCTCGCGGCAAAGTCACCTCATACAGTTACGATTCATACAACCTCTATCCAACAACAGTGACAGACCCACTGAGTCAATCGGTCCAGTATGTGTACGATTATTCTCTTGGTAAGCCAAAGCAAACTACCGATCAAAATAGCTTCGTCTATCAAACCGTCTATGATGGATTAGATCGCGTACTTACTGAAAAGATTCCAGATTTTGCCTCGCCATATTCGCCGGTTACAAAAACTGCCTATGCCTATACCGATACCTCTGGTTCGGTGAGTGTTCATCGGACTGATAATCTTGATAGCTCAATAGCAGTTGAGACATATCAATACTTTGATGGTCTCGGACGATTAATCCAGGAACGAAAAGAAGCTGAAAGTAATTACAACGTAAAGGACACAGTGTATAACACTGTCGGCTTGATCCAAAAACAATCACTTCCGTATAACAACAGCGGTTCTTCCAAGACCTCTGCAACGACAACAACGTCTCTCTATGTCGCAAAAACATATGATCCGCTTCAGCGAGTGCTTACAATCGTCGATGCAACCGGCACAACCTCATATGCCTATGATGATTGGAAGACAACCGTGACTGACAAAAATAGCAAAGTGAAGAAGTATTATAACGATGCTTACAATAATCTCATTAAAGTTGATGAAGTAAATGGTGCTTCGACCTACACCACAAACTATGAATGGAACCTCAATGGCAAGCTCACGAAAATTACTGATGCTTTAAGTAATTTGAGAAATTTCACCTACGATGGTCTTGGCCGCAGATTGACTGCTGAAGATTTACACGCCTCAGGCGACAGTACTTTCGGTTCCTGGACATACACCTACGATGATGCCGGCAATCTTACCCAGACTGTAAATCCTCGCAGTCTGACCACCACCTATACCTACAATGATATTAACCAGGTTCTCACTGAAAACTATACCGGCGCATCTGGCACCGAAATCAGCTATACCTATGGCGGTTGTACAAACGGAATTGAAAAATTGTGTTCTATCGCAATGGCCTCTGGTGCAGATACTTCATATACCTATGACTCAAATGGCAACACTGCCAGCGAAGCAAAGACGATCAATACTGTTGCCTACACCACGTCATATACCTATGATCGCCAGGGCAACAAACTTACCATCACGTACCCAGACAGCGCCCAGGTACGCTATACCTTCAACACAGCCGGACTTCTTAATCAGATTGAACGGAAAGAAAGTGGCGGATCATTCACCGATGTAATCTCGAATTTTGATTATAGCCCGATGGATCAAATCACCACTCAAGCATATCCAAATGGCTTAACTACTACAAATACCTATGATGCAACGAAGTTGTATCGTTTAACCGGTCGCTTTACTTCTAATGGCACGACCGGTGGCGGTACAGCGATGAAAGTATTAGCAGTGGGTGGTGGAGGTGGAGGAGGCGGAGGGAATGACAATGATGCCTACAATGGTGCTGGCGGTGGCGCCGGAGGATATCAATATGAGACTGCTCATTCGGTAACAACAGGGACCTATTCTGTTACAGTTGGTGCTGGCGGAGTAGGATCAACGAATAGTTCTAATAAAGGTTCAAATGGAGGTGACTCTATCTTTGACACCATTACTGCTATCGGTGGCGGAGGCGGAGGTTCACGAAACAATGTCAACGGAGCGAATGGCGCATCAGGTGGTGGTGCATCAATCAAATCCACTTCGGGTACTGGCGGAACAGGAAGCCAAGGTAGCAATGGAGGAACTGCCACACAAGGAGGAACGACCAATGCTGGTGCAGGTGGAGGTGGTGCGAGTGCAGCCGGTGGAAATGTCGCTGGTAATTCTACCACTGGAGGCGCAGGGGGAGCAGGAACAGCAAATTCTATTACCGGAACTTCGGTAACGTATGCCGGTGGCGGAGGTGGATCATCATCTGGAGCTGGAGGAAGAGGATTGGGAGGTTCAGGAGGTGGTGGAAATGGAGCTAACTATCCTGGAGCTGGTTCTGCTGGAACAGCAAATACTGGTGGTGGAGGCGGTGGCGGTTCAGGCGACAACAACAATGGAGCAGGAGGCCCTGGAGGTAAGGGTGTTGTGATTATTTCGTATGTCACTGCTGATTTCGGAACCTGTACTGCTACTGGCACATACACAACAACAACCTCTGGTGCAAATACCATATTCACCTTCACCGGAAACGGAACATTTACAGTGGTGGGAGGTGCTTCCGCTGGATTACAAAATTTGACCTATGCGTATGACAATGTAGGCAATATTACGAGAATCGTCGATGCTTCCAGTACTAGCAGTTCAAAGATTGCAGATTATGTTTATGATGATCTCCATCGTATGACATCTGCAACAATTACATCTGTGGCATCCGGCCAGAGTACCTATACACATACCTACACCTACGATGCCATTGGAAATATCACGTCAGGACCAGTTGGATCGTATACGTATGCTGGAACAAGCTATGCCAACCCTCATGCAGCCACATCAATCAATAGCGTAACAAATACCTATGATGCGTCCGGCAATCTCACTGCCAACGGCACACTCACTAACACCTGGAACTATAAAGATCAGCTTACCCAAGCGGTAGTTAGTTCTGTTACTTCAACCTATACCTACGATCAATCCGGAGAACGTGCCTCATCATCAAACGGCACGACAACCACTGTCTATCCAAATGATTTCTACAACACTAACGGCACCAAGAAGACTAAACAAATCTATGCCGCTGATCGTCTAGTAGCTACGATTGAAACAGTTAGCTCAACAGTCACACCATACTACGATCACACAGATTATCTCGGTTCAACAAATGTGGTTTCAGATTCTACCGGAGCACAAGTAGAACTCCTTGATTACTACCCATTCGGTAATCAGAGAATTTCAAGTGGCGCATATACTGGGCAACGACAATATGTGGGACAGATTTATGACGCTGATACTGGATTGGATTATTTGAATGCGAGATACTATAATGGAACACAAGGGAGGTTTATTTCACAAGACCCAATATTCTGGAATCCAGAAAAATTCTTGAATGATCCACAGCAATTAAACAGTTATAGCTACGCACGGAACAATCCAATCACATTAAGTGATCCAACAGGAAAATGGTATGGAGAACTCTTAGCGGGCAAACAATCCTGGTCAAGTTTTGCGGGAGAAGTTGGAGAAGCAACCCAATACATGGGTAATGGTTGGCAAACAGCAATGGATCATCCATATGTGCCTGCAATGGTAGGAGCAGCACCACTAGCCACATATCTTGCAGCCCCATATGCCGCTAGTATAGCGAATACTGCTGCCAAGGCATTATTTAATCCTCAAGCCATAGCTAGAGGAACAATAAACACTGCATTCAATGTTGGTGGCCAGGTTATGGAAGATAAAATGCAAGGCAAGCAGACGTCACCAGGTGATTATGCGAAGATTGTTGGAGCAAGCTATCTTGGTGGATCATTAACCCCTTCTAATGCAGGTGTTAAAACAAGTACAGCTATCGCTGGTCTTACAAATATTGCCACACAAATATCGACTGGTGATCATAATATAAATCCAATGAAACTCGGTGGTGCAATGCTTGGATCAAGTTTTGGTACATGGGCAGCTAGTCTTGCGGGTAAAGTATCTGGTATAGGTGCATATACAGTTCAGCAATACGGCTTAAGCAAAGTTGGATGGGTAGTAGAATCACCGCTTAGTATTATTAGTTCTGGGTTTGCTAAGAAAAAAGCAAGATAAAACATGAAAACACAAAAAATTTCACCTGATAAAATATTTAGAGTTGATAAAAAAATAGTATTTAAAAGCACGTTACCTTGGGCAATAGTAATGTCAGTATTTTTGTTACTCTTTATGCATGACTTTAAAATATTAACCACATTGGCGGATAAACAATTTTGGTTATTTATTTTAATCATGTGGGCGGTCAAGTTAGGAATAATGGACCTCTGGTCTATTCTATATGAACGTACTGAATTTAGTGGTAGTACTATAACTAACCGCCTTGATAGGGCCACTTCAGCCAATATTATGGATTTTGTTTCAGTTAAACAGAAAAAAACTATATATACTAATTACCTTGGATTTGATTATAAAGAGCCAAAGGGTATTTATGTAAGATATCTTCTATCATATGGGCACTATAATCCTGAAACTCTCAAAGCCATTATGCAGGAAATATTAAGAATCAATCCAAATATAAAACTTGAAGATGATCTTTCAAGGCAAATTCTTGAGGGTACATATAAAAGTAAAACATTAGGATAATGAAGGAAAATAGTAAATAAAAATTAGCTCACTTAAAGAATGTATTGAATCTTATGTTGGTGATTCATTAGAACAAGAAGGTAATCTAAGGCGCCAAGAACTATTAATCATAACTGGAACACCATATTATAAACCAAATTGCCAGGAAAAAAAGTAACGCTACTAACAATAGAACAAGTTTCTTATTCATCATTCTCTTCAACCAACCAGAATGTTTGACATACGCTGACACGTGAGTATTGGCTAAGTCTTCGTCCTTTTTCTTTTCATCGCGATAAACGGCAGCTGACCAATATAATAAACCAAATATTGCTATAAAAACGCCAGCAATCAAAAACACAATCTTGTAAGTCTTGAAAAGGGAAAAATATCCTTCCAGTTTATGAATTTTTTTTCTTTCAGCCTCTATCGTAATATTCATTATTGAAAGGGAATCGGTCAATCTCGCATAACGATCTCTCCTTCCTTCAAATTCATCTCTAATCTTTCCGCGAAGTAACTCAGTCTGAATACGCTCTGTAGCAGTTTGATGACTTTCGGCTTCTTTCAGGCTATCTAATATTTGCTGAGTTGTACTCTTATTCAAAGCAAATTCTGCAATATCCTTCTTTAATCTGCCTATTTTATATTTTAGAATTGCTGTATCCTTTTGATAACCATTGATCTCAATATCTATTTCCTTTTGTTGTTGCGCAGGATAAACAATAACAAATATGATCAGTGCAAGCCCAATTGTTAAAAGGTACTTAAAAAAATTGTCCGTACTTGGAAGAAAATTGTCCATTTGGTTCAGTGTTACAATTTAACGTCCATTGAATCCAATTTATTTCTAAGAGCTTCCAACTCATCCCCGTAATCCTCAGAAAATGTTTTGGCCTTTTCCTTGTTGGGCTCATCCAAATTTCCTTTTACATCGCAACCTGTTGATCCAAGAAGCATCGCAACCAGAACTAATGCAATTCCCTTTTGCTTCAAATTGAAAAAGCCAGGGGACTGTAGCGTGATTTTTATTGAACTATCCTCAATATCCTCATTTAAATTAAACTCGCGGTTAACCAAGCTCATTAGTTGGTAAATAGCCTGTAGTGTAGTAGCAAGTGTATTAAGATGTATACTGCTGTCCAATTTGACCCTTACAACAAAATGACTATAATCGTCTTTTTTGAATACATCATACATCACACTATCAATGTGGCTCGAATATTCATTTATGTTGCTTAATGCGTGTTGTGGCCTTCTGATCCGATAGAAAATATTGTCCAATTCCGAAAAGGTCACGGTTTTCACCCATTTAACCCTCCTGCGTTTATAATACTTACAGTTATTGACCTCTGTCTCTACTTCATAAGTTTTTTCTGTACTAACCACACCGAATGAAAAGGACGCAGATCCCTCGCTCGGCATAACTATTACATTATTCTTTCTAAGGTCTCGGAAATGTAAAATCTTATTATAGATTTTCGTTGCTTCTGTAGCCTGATATCTGTTATCCAAATCGAATTTTTCGGCTCTTGCAATCTTTTTTTTCACTTCCAAAATTGTCTTATTATTAAGATCATCCAGGGTAACTGGATTCCACCCGATGGCAATAAAACCATTTTCTAAAAATGTATCGAAGTACTTACCTCCATCTGTTCTAACAAACCAGTAATCGTTTTCTTGGGGAAGAATTTGAAGTCCATTAAACTCTATCATTCATTTGGCAATTTGGGGTGATTTACAAGGTTATTAATTATTTAAGAAATTGCCCAGCTTTTTGGCATTAAATGGCTCTCTTATTGTAAAAAAGAAGTTCACTGTTAATACTAATCGTAAAAAATGGGTTAAAACACCCTTGATTTTATCTATGTAATTTAATATGAGAAAAGGGAATTGTTGCTAACGGTTATAGGTAAATTGTATAAGCCATACTTACCTTCTTGTATCAAAGACGCAATACTCAAGCCCGCCACCGCACATTACCAAGGGCACCAAGCTATAGTTCAAAGCCCAGCACTAGTACATATCACTGGACGACAAAGCAAAGCCATACAGGCTTGACAATGAGTTACTAAATCAGTAATATGTTTAGTATTACAACTTGTTGCCGAATTATATGTCTATTAAGAAAAAATTAGGAATTATAATAAGTGTTTTAGTAATTATAGGGGCCGGTTATTACTACTATTATATAATTGAAGGAAAAGCATTTGCTGCAGTTATTAAAGATTGTAAAAACTTAGATTTAGACGCTGTAAAAAAACAAGCAAAAAGTATTGAAGATAATATCTCAAGCTACAAAAAAACTTCAACGGATATTGTGAATGGAGAACAGACTAATTACTCTAAATATGGTAAATATGTCCTAGTAAAACAAACCTTATTAGGCCAAACTGGTAACTCTGAGGTTAGCTATTATCTCAATAACGGACGTGTTTTTTACATGATTAAAAAGAATAACGATTATACTCCTAAGTCGCTTTATTTTTCGGATTCAAAGGAACCTAAAAGTACAGATGTTAGAGAATATTATCTCGATAACCATTTAGAGTTATGTTCATGGTATCAAGATGGCAGCTTACAAGAGAATAAAAACGTGTATTGGCGTGACTTCATGCTGATCCATAAAAGTTTAGAGTGGTTGTATTATATGTAGTTTGGCTATGAATAAGAACATTAGATACTCAAATCTGATGATGAAGTTCGCATTGCTTAAATATAATTTTTGATCCCAACACCTGGCGCCCTAATCTTCTTCCGTTGCGTCGCACACTGCACCGCCTGGTTCTTTGTTCATCTTCCGAAAACACAAGGGAATGCATCAGCCGGCCATTGAAAAAGCCACCGTTTGGAAGCGATGGCTTTTTATCCTCAATTAATGAACGGTTAACTATAACTATAATGTACGCTGAAAGGCGGATTATTTCGGGCAGCACCCTCGTCTCCCTATCTTTGCACGATTAGCGCATCTTAAACATTTTCAAGTTCTGATTAGTATGAATCCGACCTTCCAAGCCCTTTCGGCCCAAACATTACGTGCCCTCATGCTCTCCGAAGCGAAAAAATTCGTTCAAGCGCTGGAAGGCGGAGCTTCCATCCGCGAGCTGGAAGATATTCGCGCCTCCATGAAGGAGATCGGCGATGTTCTATCCATGAAAGAGCAAGAGGAATCCAAATCCGAACACTGAACCAAGAAATAACCTCCTCGACAGCCGTATGCGACCATTCGATAAAATCCTCATCATTGACGACGACGAAGCCACTAATTTCTTTTCTCGGACGCTCCTGGAAAAGCTCGAGGCGGCGAAAGAAATAGCCGTGGCCGGAGACGGCCGGGCCGCCTGCGAACTGATTCGTCAAACGGGATGCCCTGATCTCATTTTTCTGGATATCCGCATGCCCCATATGGACGGATTCGAATTTTTAGATTGCCTGCAAGCGGTTGACGGGTGCAAAAGCGCAAAAGTCGTCATGTTAAGCAGCGTGGTGCTTGCAGAAGACGCGGCGCGCGCACGCGGCTATGCCCAGGTGATGTATTGCCTGGAAAAGCCGATCACGAAGGACATGGTGGAGAAAGCGGCGAGGGATTATCGGGGACTTGCGCCATGAGCATGGAAAGAAATGGCTTAAAAGTGCCGGTTCTGGCGTTGGAGCGCAAAAAACGTTCCCGTTGATGGAAGCGTAGCCTGTCGTAAGGGGAACTGCGTACGGGAAACATAGGGAAGTGTTCAATTTATGAAGCGTCCTTCGTTTTTTCTGTGTCACGCCTGCTTTTCTCGTGTTGTTATTTGGAACCGCGGGGTACGCCCCTCGTTTTTCTAAAACACAATCCTAGACTATGAGCGAAATGATATCCGGAACCCTTGCGATAGTGGATGGCCATGCGCTGACCCGCAAAACGCTAAGCTGCAGGCTTGCTTCATTGGGATATGACGTCGTTATGGAAGCGGAAAGCGGCAATGAATGCATTGCCAAAATGAAGAGGCATTCGGCCCCCAACATATGCCTGATCGGCATCAACAGGCTGTGCATGGGCAGCCTTGAAACGGCTATCCGCATGAAACGGGAGTGGCCGGAGATCAAGATCCTTTTCGTCTCCATGCTCAATAGCGATGACTATGCCGATAATCTCAAGAAAATCGGAGTAGCGGGGTTGGTTTCCAAAAGGGCGCCCTTTGCGGAATTGCATGCTGCGCTGTCGAACCTCGTGGAGAAACAGCAGGCACCCCCGCCGAACATTTCCTTTATTAAAGCCGCCGTTTGATAAGGCACGCTTGCAAAGGAATATGAATGTTTTCAAGAGCGCTATCGCCATTTTGACCGCCATGCGCTGAAAAGTGTAGAGATGAAAGCCTGAAAATAAAGCAAAAAAACCGGAAGCTATTTCCACTGTATTGAAAATATATGCTGCAATAACTTTTGAAGCTCCTGATGGGTTGAGGGTTTGGAGACGAAATAAGAAGCTCCCAATCGCACCGCTTCTTCCCGATCACGTTGTGCAGTCGAGGTGGTATAAATGATGATGGGGACGGCAGCGAACAGGGGAATGCTCCTGATGGCCTGCAAGAATTGACTGCCGGTTACCCTCGGCATGTTCCAGTCCAGCAAAAGCAGATCGGGAACGGGGAATAGACCGTCAGTAAGACACCTGAGGGCCCGTTCGCTGTCACATTCATAGAAAAATTCGATTCCGCAATCAAAGTCAATGACAGCGGAATTAAATATGAAGCAGTCGTCTTCGTCATCGTCAATCAAAAGCACGCGTTTTGGATACCTCATTATTTGTAATAATCGTTCGTATATAAATGAATGGGCCCAGGTTAAGAAGAGGACACGGCCAAACTACTGCATTTTGCCAATTTCCGTAAATGTTTTCCGCTCCTTAACAATTTCCCATGTTGCACGGAGCAGCGGATAAAAGCTATTGCCCTTCGCCGATGTGTAAAATCAGGGTTCGCAATTCCTCTTTCAGATCAGCAAGAGATGCAGGTTTTGAGAGGAAGGACGAAGCGCCCTGCTTTCGCAGCGTTTCTTTATCAAGTATTGCAGATGCAGTCGAATAGATGATGATCGGAACGGTGACATACCGAGGCATCTTCCGAATTGCTGTCAACACCTGGTTGCTGGAGAGTTTCGGTAGCTTCCAATCCAAAAAGATCAGGTCAGGCAGGGCCAGGCGTTCCTCTGCAAGCCGTTGGAGGGCGGTTTCGCCGTCTTGAGCATGCATCAATTCTATAGGCTGCTCGAGCGCATCAAGGGCCAGCTTGAAGATTAATAAGTCATCGTCATCAATGACAAACACGCATTTCGGATAATCCATCGTCTTGATTTGGCGGTTAGCAATAAATCGATCAGATTTTTCCCTAACCAAGCAGTTTTTTTGAAATGGAAGATGGAGGCAGCAGGCATTCGTAAAATACGACGTTTCAAACTTTTGCTAAAAAAATTATTCCGCACTGGCCGGAAATAAAGTATAAAAAACTGCAAGAAGCCATTATAAAAAGAAAGGTCTTACAAATGCATTTGCTTTGGCCGTCTGTTGGAACGCTGCCTATCTTCCGTTGCGTCGCACACTGCCCCGCCTAGCTCTCCCTTCGCAATTATAAATACTAGTCGAAAGAAACAGTCGGGCAATGAAAAAGCCACCGTTTGGCAGCGATGGCTTTTTTCCCCTCAATTAATGAACGGTTAACTATATTATGGTTAACTATTCTATAAGGTACGCCGAAAGTTTCTGTCCGGCAAGCGAATTATGCGGTTATTGACCGCAATCAATCGATGACCCATCATACGCATAAAACCAATTATGAAGGAAACTTAGTTAAAGGAAAAAACTGCCCATTTGGGCAGCTTTTTCGGGTGATAAGTAATCATTAGCTTCAAACAGAGTATGAGCCAAAGAATTTTAATCACCAGTTTCAACATTTTGTTGACTTTTGGCCAACACTTAGCATCTTTCAATTTTGAAACTTTTGAGATGAAAGAATTACCTGTTGACACAGATTTGCTGTAGAAAAGGTGTTGGCCCGTATTAGTATACCTATGTTAAGTACTAAGATGGATAGAAATAAAATTAGTAGTTAATGAATACATAGGTTATACGATGTACCCACTACTAATTTAATAAATTTCAGGGAGGTTAATATGAAAGAAGCGTCCTTGATATTTCAGAAGCTCAGTACTTGACGTAAATCAATTGAATTGATATAGTGAACTAAGCACATCTTTCAATTTTGAAACAACGGCCGGAAAGCGTACGCTTTCCGGCTTTTGCTTAAAACATACGCGTTATAGGCTAATTGAAGTTTTAGTTATCCTGTACTTGAAACAACATTTGAATTTCTATTGGATTTTCTATAACAGCACAGCCCCAGGCTGCAGTGCAAAGCCCAGCACCAGTACATACCATTGGACGGCAGATCAAAGCCATGCAGGTTAAGAAGCCCGCTGAGTGCAAAACGGTAAGCAATAGGACTTACAAGAGCAAAGCTGCCCATTTGAGCAGCTTTCGGGGGTGATTAACACTCAATAGCTTAAAGTATCAACCAAAGAATTTTAATCACCAGTTTCAAAATTTTTTTGAGGCTTTTAATCCTCAATTTCCTTTTTGACATGACCTTCAAAAAGAGAAGTGGCCGGGAGGTATAAAGTTCTTCCCGGCATTTTTAATAAAAGGGAACTGATTACGGATTAAATACAATTTTATTTAATCAGCATTTGGAACACTGTTGTGCAACAGTTGCGTCGCGCACTGCAACACTTACTCTTGCTTCACCTTTCCAACCGCAAAGCACCCACGCACCCAAGCTTCAATACAAAGCCCAACACCAGCAGATACCATTGAACGACACAATAAAGCCAAACGCAGGTTATAAAGGTCTCGGCGGATCATCGAACACAAAAAGGCGCGCCAGCACAACGAAAAGTGCGCAAAGACATTAAAATCACATTGCGCACTTTTGCGTTGCCGGAGATGGAATTTCCACCTCCGCGGGCTCCACTGGAAATTCCACTCCGTACTGCTTGTCACGCTTTTTGTATAGTTCGATGATCCGCCTTCGGGAAGCTCCTGTAGCCTGCTCCAAGCTTCACCCTAAGACTTACTCATTTCGCTGGCGCTCATTCCGTCGGCTAAGGGCGAAGCCTTACACAGTCTACCCGCTTCCAATATTTAGCGCATCGCCTGGCAATGGAAAACTATAATGAAGGAATGATAGTGAGTTTTCCATTGCTGGGCGATGCTTATGCGCCCCTGCGCTGCCCCGCCCACCTTTATTTAATTAGCATAGCCTCCGCTTCGCTACGGCTCTATAACCAAGGACGTCACGGCGGTTAGCAGTGTGCCCGCGCTTCGCGCTCCCGCACACTGCAGTGGGCGGGGCGGGCGCAACGGGGCGCGGCAAGGCCAGCAGTACAACCCTCAGCGATAGGATATAGCAACTTTCATAAGTTTGTTGATGAGCTTTATTATTTCGCTTCCAGACTCATTGGTGATAAACGGGGGTAAAAGACATTGTATCCGATACACTATCAATATCAAGACATTCCTCTATATCAGTGCCCGAAACAATAGTTCTAATTTCTTATTTTTTAATTAATAATCAAACATTTATGAATCACTGCTTGCTATCAAAGTTTCCAATTAATTGAATGTCATATCTCAAGAAATGGATAAACTACCCGAAGAATGTCAGAGCATTTTTAAGATGGTTTACGTGTATAAATCACGGAATAGGTATTGATTATTAAGATTTTAAGAAATTGCAAAGAGAGCGATATTTAATGGACAGTCAGGCAAAGGTCTTATTAAGGCAAAAATTTATAAAATAATTCATTAATAATCAAAAGCTTTCGCATTTTCGATTTTCATATTTGTGTCAGAGTAAAAAAAACTTCTATATTTAGACCGCCTCGCGCGGGCATAGAATAGGAAGACAATAAAAAGTCATATTATGCCCAAAACAAATCTCCAAGTTTCAGACACTCCAGAACAAAAAATCCCTGACAATCTTAATGATAATTCACAAAGCGAAGTCATTATCAGATTTCTATGGTTTCTTATACATATTAAGAATCCCAATCCTCACACAATTGAGATAGTAAAAAGAGTATTGAAATTTTGTGAGTTGTTGTTGGTATTGGCCTTCGTATACGCCTTAGTGAAAATTTTCCTCTTATTGGCACATTGAATTTCATTTCTTACATAGTTAATGTACTATTCCCCTAAGTAAACTTCCCATTACTGTCAAAGAAAAAGTATAAGAAATATAAATTGATCATGGTCAATCCTAAAAACCATTGTATTATTATTCAATGAATTACAATTCAATTTAATATCGCAGTACCTTACTCATAAGGTACCGTGTTCCTTTTGGGTTAACAATTTTTTTTTCTCATGAAAGGATAAATACCTTTGAACCGCTTTAGCGGGACATAGTAGACGGAGACAATAAAAAAGACATACTATGCCCAGTTCAAATCAAATACAAACTCCCCAGGATAACGATAAACCAGGTGAAGATTTAGAGATCAGATTAGGCCCATTTCTTATTAAGATTGGCCGAATTACTAAAATGGCACTCGTTTTCCTATTTCTCGTATTAGCCTTCCTCCTTATATTATTTAAGTTTTGACGTACTTTAGCCTATGACGTTATATGAATTCAATGCCTTAAATGAATTGGAGCAAACTGAAGCTCTGAAAGAACATGGTGTGGAACTTAGTAACCGAAAAGAAGGTGAGTACTCAGTCACCTTATATCAAATAGATTCATTTTACGTCGAAGTGTATTCTCACAACTTCAATAGACGATATCGCAGTTTTCTATCAACTGACCCTTTGGAGCCATACATGAACACAATAGATATTTCAGGGCTGTTTGATGAAGAGAAATGATACCTTCCCCTGGTATTACACTATTTTACTTATCCGTGTTTGCTTCAACATGCTTCTGAATAGCCTGGGTAATTAACTCAATGGTATGCGTGCCCGGGTTTTTTCCTTCAATCAATTTACAGTTTGGCACTCGATGCTTTAGCCCTTTGCCCCTGAAAATAGGCCGGTTTGACTCCATAACAATCTCACCATTTCGAGCAATTATCCGGTACCGCTCACTACGATCATTAATATAAAGCTGTTCGACGGTAAGCCGGATTAATTTCCTGTGGTACTCTATGATGATTTGAAATGTCATGTATTATCGACACAAGTTACACCCGAATTATGTAGTAAGAATTATCAGCAGCCGTACATGCCTGCCGCCAGTGATGGCCGATAGAATAAAGCCGAGCTGCAGTAACACTGTTGGCGCATCAAAAACAACGGATGATGCGAATACTACATTTCAACCATACCAATTTTGTGCATCATCCATTGTTTTCGATGTTTAATATATCCAGCAAAAAAGCCCAGGCTCAACACCAGGGCTTTATATATTCCTTTTTATGTTTCTCCCTATTCTACCGACTTAAACATCATTTCCAACTTTTCTACTATCCTTCGCCATGGCCTCGTTTTGTTATTTTCCCAATCGCAAACAGTTCCACCATCTACTCCAATGATCTTGCCCATCTGCTTTTGGGATAGTCCTTGCAGGAACCGATACTTTTTTATCTTCCCACCCAATGTTGTCTCATCAGTGTCAAAAGGAAAATATCCTAAAAATGCAATGACTTTTGGATACAGGTGGGTCTGCGGTTCATGCCGGTTAACCTCCCAATTGGTAATAGATTCCTCAGTTACCCCTAATCGTTCGGCAACATCCTTTTGCAACAGGTGAAGTTCCAGGCGCCGATTGCGTAGTTTCTCACCCAGGGTTACCGGATTATCTAAATACTTAACTCCCAGTGGTTTGGGGATTGTTCGTGTCAATCGGGAAAAAGGCAACGCATCTATGCCCCTGCGGCTTTTACAACCATCCCGAAAAAGAGTGCTCGTGTGCGCCGGGCGCTGTTCATAAATACCTGAATAAAATATCAGGGCCTTTACTCGATCGCATAGACCTACATGTTGAAGTAACACCCGTTGCATTTAATGATCTGAATACGCAAAAGAACGGCGAGCCATCTGCGGCTATTCGCACAAGAGTTATACAGGCACGCGACATTCAAACCGAGCGATATAAAAACAATCCCGGTATCTATTGCAATGCACAAATAAACAGTAAGCAATTGAAGGAAGTATGTGTGCTCAATACTACCGGGCAAACCTTGCTAAAAACGGCAATGAACAAATTGAATTTATCGGCCCGGGCCTACAATCGCATTTTAAAAGTAAGCCGCACCATTGCCGACCTGGCAGCCAACGAGTGCATTTTACCCGAACATATAGCGGAAGCAATTACGTATAGAAACCTGGATAGAGAAAGCTGGGGAGGATAACCAAAAAGGTTGAAAGCAATTAATATATGGCAAGAGAAAAATAAAGGCAAGCAGTTAGAACTTTATGGCTAGTTCTGTATCGTTTTAAGCGAGGGTGTATTCCACTCTTCGGCAGACATGTTTTTCTGGCTTTTACTTTTGAAGATCCTGGAAACTACCTCTCCAATGATCTGAGCGCCGGTTTTACGTACGATGCGTATATCTAACCAAAAGTTCGCATTGCGTACATAAAAAGCATCAAACTGGTAGCGGTGGAAAATGCTTTCGAAATCTTTGGTAGGACCGCGATAGCCTTTGATCTGAGCTAAACCGGTAATACCTGGCTTTACCAGATTTCTGAATTTATATCCATTAATAGCATTCGCGAATTTATTGCAGTCGGCATACATATGCGGACGTGGGCCTACAATACTCATCTGGCCCAGTAAAACATTTATAAATTGAGGAAACTCATCCAGACCGGTAACCCGTAAAAATTTACCTATGCGGGTAATCCGTGGATCGTTCTCACTTGCCTGGCGACTATCCGCTTCCAGGTTAATGTACATTGTACGCAGCTTATAGCACCAGAATACCCGGCCTAAAAATCCAACACGTTTTTGCTTGAAGAAAATAGGTCCTTTTGAATCGAGCTTTATAAGGATCATCAGGATGGGCAGTAACCATGATAATACCAATACAATGACCATCAGTGATGTTAGGATATCAAAACAACGTTTTGCAATGAAATATCCCTGCTTACGTTCTAAATATAACCTAAGAGAAGGGGGATGCTCAGTAAAAAACTTTATTCTTTTATAAACTAAATTTTCAGATTGCTCGATCATAGCACAGGTATTATGGTTTCTTCAAGGACTTTGTTAACGAAATTAATGCCGTATTAGTACCTCGGTATTGCTTTAACTATAGTTTTAACATCTAAAACACCAAAATCATCTAAACCCCTAATAATTAAATGTTAAAACAGATGTTTAATAATCAATAAAATCACTCCCTTGACAATGCAAACTTAAGAAAGGTTGCACCAAAAAAGGTTTAAAAATATTTTCACATTTTTATTTGAAACAGCAGCTCACACGATAATCCCTTAAATCTGCACGCTTATTTGCCAAAACTGCACAGTTATTGCTAAAATCACACACTTTATTAAACATTATACTTTCATACAAGCAACGTTTTAAGGCATTTTTGCACTCCATTAGTACATAAATGTTTAAAAATGCTTTTACATTTGCACTATTATTAAAAACCACTGTCAATTGAAGGTTAGATTTCGGTTAACCCTTAATTAGAAAATGAAATCTTATCCCCAAAAAATTGATTTTTACCTGTTAATACCCTTCTACAATAACCTACCAGGGCTGCTTCATTCGTTACAGAGTGTACAATATGATGCAGATAAGTATACAGTGGTGATTGTTGATGATGGTAGCAGTGAGCCTGTTACCCTTGATGAGCTATACAGGCAAATTTCCAGGGATATTGCCATTGAAATTATTCAATTGCCTTGTAATAAGGGCATTACAATTGCCCTAAACACCGGCTTACAGTGGATCCTGAAGCAGAATAATGCACATTTTATCGCCCGGCTCGATTGTGGGGATACCTGCACGCCCGAGCGTTTTTATCACCAGGTAGCCTTTTTAAAGAAGCATCCTGAAATTAACCTGGTTGGCAGCTGGTGCATATTTAAAGATCATTCAAGCAATGTCGCCTATAGGTATATTACCCCAACCCGACATAAAAAGATAAAAAGGGGTATGCATTTTCGGAATATTTTCATCCACCCTACGGTCATGTGGCGATTTGATGCCATGAAGGATAATGAACTTTATCCAGATACATATCCCGATGCTGAAGATTATGGCTTCTTTTACCAGCTCATGATGAAAGGCGAATGTGCCATTATTCCGGAATATCTGGTTACCTGCGAAATTAATAACAAAGGTATTTCGTTGAGTTCCAGAAAAAAACAGCTCAACAGCCGTATTAAAGTGGTGAAAGAATACGGAAAAAATAGGGTTTTACGTTATTTGGGAGTTTTAAAGTTGAGGTTGCTATTAATTATTCCATACAGCATCATTTTTTCGATTAAAAAATCGCTGTACGGAGTATAAATATTTAAAAATGAATGCCATATGAATAAAATAGGGATTTATATTATATAAACCCCTGGAACAATTGCTTTTTTTTGCTGTTACCATTAAATCCATTTATTATGAAAATTGTACATGTGGCGGAGGCTTTTGCGGGAGGGATCGTAGTCTTTGTAAAATCATTGGTTGAAAACCTGTCTGATGACGAGCATATTATTGTTCATGGCGAAAGAGCACATGTAACAAGTTTTACTGATGTTAGAAAACAATTCGCCAGAACCAATGCCCGTTTTGTGCGCTGGCATTCAGCCCAACGGAGCATTTCTCTTAATAAAGATTTTGCTGCTTTTCTTGAATTATACCGCATTTTAAAACGACTGAAGAAACAACATCAGATCGATGCCGTTCACCTACATTCCTCAAAAAGTGGCTTTTTAGGAAGAATGGCATGTAAACTATTGGGAATCAATAATGTAATATATACTCCAAATGGGGCCCCATTCCTTGTTGGCACCAGTAAATTCTCTAATTATTTGTACAGACAACTGGAACGCGTGGGCTACGGCTTTGGCGGTCAGGTTGTTTGCTGCTCCCCTTCTGAACAGGCAGAATATGAAAATGTAGGCATTCGCGCGATTACCATCAACAATGGTATTACTTTCGACCGGGTTAAGGGCTCCGAACTGCAACCTGCCAACAAAAAGTTCTGTATTGTAACCAGCGGACGCATTATCAATCAAAAAAACCCCACCTTATTTAACAATATCGCCCGCTATTTTGAAGAGTTTCAACAATTTGAGTTTATTTGGATAGGCGACGGACCAGAAAGAGACCTATTAACTTCTTCTAATATAACTGTTACCGGCTGGCTGCCAGGAGAGGAAGTCGCCCGCTTAATTTCCTCAGCCAACGTGTATATGTCAACTGCCAACTTCGAAGGCTTGCCATATGCGGTACTGGAAGCGCTGGCGCTTCGAAAACCGGTTCTACTCACAGATAGCGTAGGAAACCGCGACCTCGTGAAATCTTGTTTAAACGGCGACCTGTTTAAACATCACGCAGAAGCAATTGTCAAATTGTTGCAATATTTTAACAATGGTAGTATGCTCAATATTATGGGAGAATATTCTGCCATGCACGGTAAAGAATCATTTAATGTAAATCATACCTTTACCCGGTACAGGCATTTATACGGAGGAAATCATATTGAAAATGATAGCTATTTAAAGCCGGCCCTTGTAAATGCTTAATTAAACGTATTCACCATGGAGAAGCAACTCAACGGGGTCATTAGCCATGATTTGATCAGGCAGGGTCTCGATCAGATAAGAACTTATATAGACAATGAGCTGGCCGAGAAAAAAGAAACCATAAAAGAGCAGGCTACAGAAATAGAAGAATTAAAGAAAGTATTGCAGCAGAAAGATACTGCTATCAGTATGTTTGAAGCCAATACCCGCGAATTTCAGCAAACGGCTGAAGGTAACAGGCAATTGATCAATAAATTATTGGGCGATATCAGCCGGTTGCAGAATGATATTGATTGGTATAAAAGGACTTATGAAAAAAGGAGTTTGCTGGGAGTTTTGAGACAAAAGCTGGCAGGCAAAAAACAAAAATAGAAATACGTTTCTTCCTCAAATAAATCGAAGCCCTTATAAAACATTATTTACCAATTACCTTAATCACATTCCTAATGTACCAATTTAACCAAAGCCGGGCAAGCCTTTATCAGGGCATAGCTCATATCCCTATCAATACGATTGCTGGCACGAATATTTCGTCAAATTAAAAATTGAAGGCTTTTAACTATTAGTATACCTCTCACAAACCCAAAACCATAAGTAGCATTCTATCCTGGATTAACTGCTACAAATAAATTTCGTATGCTGCAATTTACGGGGGAAAGATTTATCCCATCCAAAGAACTAATCAACGATGAAATAGGCTTTGAGCATTTGCATCGCTATCATGCCATTATACCATTTATTCAAAATAAATCTGTTCTGGACATTGCCTGTGGGGAAGGATATGGCGCTGCTTTGATAGGAAAATATGCACAAAAAGTATATGGAGTAGACATTGACGAAGCCTGTATAAATTGGGCAATAGAGCACTATGGTCCTACAAACAATAAGCTCGATTTTAAAAAAGGTTCTGCTGACCGCATTCCGCTTGCCGATAATACGGTAGATGTGGTCATCTCTTTTGAAACCATTGAACATGTTGATGCCACCATACAGCAAGTTTTTATGGCTGAGGTCAAAAGAGTTTTAAAACCAGACGGCATACTTATTATCTCCACGCCGAATACAGTCAATTATTCAGCCAGGTACGAGCATCACAATGAATTTCACGAAAAAGAATTTCAAAAAGAGGAGTTCCATGAATTTTTGAAAGGTCATTTTAATTACGCATATCACTTTGAGCAGGGGTATGAAATTGTAAGTACAATATCCGGTACTGATTTAAAAAACATAAAAGAACTGCGGGTATATGACTGGGAACGGGATACCAAGAATGTGAATCGAAAATACCTGATCAGTATCGCCAGCAATAAAGAAGTACCTGACAGCAATCGCCTGTCTTCCGTCATTTTGCAGGTAGATAAGGATTTTATGCAGTTGATCGACTATATCTATTTCCTGCAGAAACAGGAATCCCAGTTATTGCAGGAAAAAGAACAATTGTTGCAGGGGAATGAACAATCATTACAGGGAAATGAACAATCATTACAGGGAAAAGAACTATTACAACAGGCTATCCAGCAACTGGAACAAGTTATTCAACAACAGGAAAAAAAGAACAATCAGCTTTCCGCCGCTTTAACCGACAAAGAAACTATTATAGCAGAACAAAACTACAAACTCGCCACAAAGCAACAACAGGTTGATCAACTTAATGGAAGGCTTTCAGAAATCTTCTCTTCGGATGGCTGGAGATTGCTAGCCATATATTACCGGTTAAAAGGAAAGCTGCTGCCCGAAAATTCAAAAAGATATAAGAATTTAAAAAAGCTGGTCAATAAGATCAGGAACAAAAAAAGCGATGATTTCATAATTTCTGATTTTACGCCCCCCAAGCAAATTGAAGTAGAAGAAATAACCTCCTTTGATACTATAGAATTCCCGGTTTATGAACAACCCAAAGTGTCCATCATAATCCCTGCTTACAATGGCTGGAGCATGAATTATAGTTGCCTTCATTCAATCTTCAACCACACAATGGGGGTCAGCTATGAAATCATTTTTGCGGATGACAATTCTACAGATGAATCAGCAAATATCAAAGACTATATAAAAAATATAATTGTAGTCCGGAATAAAGAAAACCTGGGTTTTTTAAAGAACTGCAATCACGCCGTTTCATTTGCCCAGGGCGAATACATTCATTTTCTAAATAACGACACCAGGGTAACTGACGGCTGGTTAACTTCTTTGGTTGACTTAATGGATAAAGATCCGAACATTGGTCTTGCAGGATCCAAACTGGTATATCCCAACGGCCTTTTACAGGAAGCGGGTGGCATTATATGGAATGACGCCTCAGGATGGAACTTTGGGCACAAACAAAATCCAGAAAGCCCTGAATACAATTACGTAAAAGAAGTGGATTACATTTCCGGCGCCAGTATTTTGGTCAGAAAATCATGCTGGGAAAAACTGGGCGGTTTTGATGAACGGTATGTGCCGGCCTATTATGAAGATACTGACCTTGCCTTTGCGATCAGGAATTTAAACATGAAGGTCGTTTATCAGCCATTGTCGGTTGTTGTACATTATGAAGGTTTTTCCCATGGATCTGACCATAATGAAAATACCGGGTTAACAAATATCAAGTCTTACCAGCAATTGAATAAATCCAAGTTCTATGAAAAATGGAGCAACGTTTTAATAAATAAACCCGACAATGCCATTAACGTATTCTGGGCGCGGGACAATTCCTATAACAAGAAAACAATTGTTATTATAGATCATTATGTACCCCATTTTGATAAAGATGCAGGTTCAAGATTAACATTCAGGATGCTGAGCTTGCTGGTGAAACTTGGCTACAATGTTAAATTTATAGGCGACAACTTTTACAAGCATGAGCCTTATACCACTGTGCTACAGCAGATGGGCATTGAAGTACTCTATGGACCATGGTACAGGGATAACTGGAAATCATGGATTGCGGATAATGAAAAGTATATTGATTTCTTTTTTGTTCATCGCCCACATATAGCCACAAAGTATATTGATGCAATTCGCTCTATCACTAATTCAAAAATTGTATACTTTGGGCATGATTTACATTATTTACGGGAGCTCAGGCAATATGAAATTGAAAAAGATCCTCAGTTGCTTAAATCATCAGAGAAATGGAAAAAAATAGAAACTGAATTAGTTAAAAAATCGGATATAGCGCTAACATTGAGCATTGATGAAAAAAATATACTCGAAAGAGATACCCAAAGTGACAGGATTCACATCCTGCCCGCCTATTATTATACACGCTTTAACGATCCCATTCCCGATTTCTCCGACCGGAACAATCTATTGTTTGTTGGCGGATTCTCCCATGAACCCAATGAGGATGGTGTAATCTGGTTTGCCAACCAAGTACTCCCTTTAATTCAACAAACGATACCCGATATAAAGCTTCTTATTGTCGGTTCAAATCCTCCGGAGACAATAAAGAACCTGGCATCCCCCAACAAACAGGTGCTGGGCTATGTAACAGAAGAAGAACTGCAAAAATTATATGACCATAGTAAAGTGGTTGTTATCCCATTAAGATATGGTGCCGGGGTTAAAGGAAAAACAATCGAAGCTTTACACCATGCCGTTCCATTTGTAACTACAAGTATTGGGATCGAAGGCATGGAAAACATCGACGAAGTAACCCAGGGATATAATAGGCCGGATGACTTTGCAAACGCCGTCATTGACTTGTATAACAATAACGCTATGTTGGTAAGCCAGAGTAAAAAAGGGGTTGACTACGCAAACAAATATTTATCAGAAGAAAGGACCAGGCAGCTTTTTTTAAATATTTTTTCGTGATCTGAGAATTAGCCGGCAGGCAATCCAAAGAAATCGTGATACCTTAATCTAAAATTTAGTTTTTTACAACATACATATAATGTTAAGCGAGAAAAGAAATAACGTAAGAGACAGATTAATCAAGATGTATAAACAAGCCAACGCAGGCCATGTTGGGTGTTCATTATCCTGTCTTGAAATGGCGGTATTCATAAAGTTTGACCTTATGACAGCTACCGATGAGCTTATTTTATCAAAAGGGCACGCAGCCGCCTTATTATACAGCATTTTGGCAGAGGATGGTACCATTTCAGCGGCGGAAATAGAAACATTCTATAAGAACGGGACTCACTTATCGGCTCACCCGCCGGTAAACAAAATCAAGGGAATTCCATTTGCAACAGGCAGTTTAGGACATGGATTATCCATTGCCGCCGGCTTAGGTCTTGCGAATAAATTAAAAAAGAATAACAAAAAAATATATTGTATCACTTCCGATGGTGAGCTAAACGAAGGCAGTACCTGGGAAGCGGCGCTGTTTATGGCGCATCATAATTTAAACAATGTAGTCTGGTTCATTGACAGAAATTACATACAGGGGTTTGGCAGAACAGAAGACACGATGAAACTGGAACCGCTGGATAAAAAACTGGAGAGCTTTGGATTCAACGTAGTTATGGCCGATGGCCATAATTTCGAATCTTTGCAAAGCGCTACTTCGGCATTAAGCCAGCAAAAGCCCACTGCTATCATTTGTAAAACAATTAAAGGGAAGGATCTGAAATTAGAGGATACGGTAGACTGCCATTATTTGCCATTAACCGAAGAGGACTACCTTAAACTTACAACCCAATAAGATGAGAAAAGAATTTGCAGAAGCAGTAATACAAGTATCAAAAGCAAATGATAAGATCGTCTTTCTTACCGGCGACCTTGGCTTTATGGCGCTGGAAGGTGTTAAAGACTTTTTAGGCGACCGGTTTATAAATGCCGGCGTTGCAGAACAAAATATGGTAACGATGGCCGCTTCTTTAGCCTATGAAGGTTTTATTCCCATTGTTTACAGCATTTCCCCGTTTATTACATTAAGGCCTTATGAGCAGCTCAGAAATGACGTTTGCTTACATAATTTACCGGTAAAGGTAGTTGCCAACGGTGGTGGATACGGTTACGGTATCATGGGCGGCACGCACCACAATATTGAAGACATTGGATCTATGCGCCTGCTGCCCAATATGAAAGTTTTTGTTCCATTTACAAAACAGGATGTATATGCTTCATTGGCAGAAATGACCACTGATCCATCTCCGAATTATTTAAGGTTGAATTTAGCTTCCACACAAGAGCATATTCCTGCATTTTCCCAGTGGAGAAAAATAAAACAGGCAGACGAAGGTTCGCCCAAGGCAATTGTTATCAGCACCGGAACCGTCACCGACAACCTGTTTAAGCTCCCCGGTTATTTGCTGAATGAGCTGGAGATCTGGATACTTAGCCAGTTTCCGGTGTATAACCTTCCGGAGGAACTTTTGAACAGGATCGCCAGGGTAAAAAATGTAATTACCCTGGAAGAACATCAGGGTCAATGTGGGTTACATGAAACACTGGCAAGCCTGTTATTAAAAAAATTGAAAACCCCCATCCAGTATAATACGCTTTTTGCTTCGGGCTACCCTAGTGGCAGGTATGGATCGCAACAATGGCACCAGGAAGAAAATAACCTCGCTGGCAAAACCCTGGAAAATAAAATTGCAGAATTTTTAAGTTTTACGCATGCTGTTTAATAAAATAAAATCCGAAGTTCAAAAACTGGAAGGCCCTATTGTAATATTTGGGGCAGGCGGGTTCATCGGGAGTAATCTATTCAGACAAATATTACAACATAGAGACGATGTGTATGCTATTACATCTAAAGAGCCATTCATCCCCTGGCGAATCGATGATTTAAAAGCAGATAGAATTATACATGCAGATATTACGGATCTCCATAGTTTAAACAGGCTTTTTAATCAACACCGGTTCAAAACTATTTTTGATCTGGCTGCTTATGGCGCCTATTCCAAACAAAACGACGTAAAACAAACTTATCAAACCAATATATTAGGATTACTTAATTTACTCGAAGTATCCTCTGCATACAATATAAAAGCCTTTGTGCATGCAGGTAGCTCTTCAGAGTATGGGTTGAACTGTAAGGAGCCCCTTGAAAATGCAGAACCGATGCCTAACAGCCATTATGCTGTTACAAAAGTTGCTGCCGCCAATATGATAAAATATTACGGCACCATTTTACAATTCCCCATTGTTAATTTACGCTATTACTCTATTTATGGAGAATACGAAGAGCCAGATCGACTGATCCCCCAGATCATTGAAAAAGGCATTAAGAAAGAATATCCGCCACTTGTACAGCCCGATATCTCAAGGGATTTTGTATACATCGACGATGCCATTTACGCTACCCTGCTGTCGGCCAATGCCGATTTTGGTGTTATTGGCGGCCAATCCATTAATATTGCCTCTAATAAAAAAACCACCATCAGGGATGTGGCAAAAGTTGCCGGGGAAATTTTTGGTATCCCGGAAGAACCTGTTTGGGGTGATTTTGCCAACAGAAAATGGGACTTGAAAGAATGGTATGGCAATGCGGGGTTTGCTAAAAAGGTATTGAACTGGGAAGCAACTACAGAACTGAAAGAGGGATTAATTAAAACATACCAATGGCAGAAAGAATATTCAAAACCGCTGTATGCCAAAAAACTTTACCAGGACCAGGTCAAGCATAAGATAACAGCCATAATCGCCTGTTACAAAGATGCACAGGCAATGCCAATCATGTACGAAAGGCTGGTTAAAACCTTTTATAAGATCAATGTTGATTATGAAATCATTTTCGTTAATGATTGCAGCCCCGACAATACTTCAGAAGTATTACAGGGCCTCGTTCAGAAAGACAAACATGTAATTGGCATTGAGCACTCCCGGAATTTCGGATCACAAAGCGCTTTTATGAGCGGCATGGAAATATCAACCGGCGATGCCATCGTTTTGCTTGACGGCGACCTCCAGGATCCCCCGGAACTAATAGAAGACTTTTACAAAAAATGGCAGGAAGACTTTGATGTAGTATATGGGCAACGAGTAAGAAGAGAAGGCAATAAGCTACTGGTACGATTATACAAAGTATTTTACCGGGTCTTCAGAAACATGGCGTATATACCTATGCCTTTGGATGCCGGTGACTTCTCCATGATGGACAGAAAAGTAGTAAACGAATTAATAAAACTTCCCGAAACCGACCAGTTTTTAAGAGGCTTAAGAGCCTGGGTAGGATTTAAGCAAGCAGGTGTGCCCTACGTTAGGCCCGAAAGAATGTTTGGCGTTACTACCAACAACTGGAGAAAAAATATAGGGTGGGCCCGAAAAGCCATCTTCTCGTTCAGCTATGTTCCTTTAGAGCTTTTAACGTATTTAGGCTGGGCGCTTACCATTGTTTCGTTTTTAGCGATCATTATCCAGGTTATTTTATACTTCACCGGCTCTCCGGTACCGCATGGTATTACAACCATTATTGTACTAATATTATTTTTCGGCGGGTTGAATATGCTGGCAATATCTATTCTGGGTGAATACCAGGCTAAAATATTAGAAGAAGTAAAAAAGAGACCCAAGTTTATCAGACGACAAATAATCAAATCACAACGAGATGCTTAAAAATCAAACTTCTGTCGTTGATGACAGAGGCTATAATCAGGGGTTTAAAGAAACCTATGCCCTTCTAAAAAGAATGGAAAGACGTGCAGATTGGATGATTGATGAAATGAGCGTGTCGCCTGGTAAAAAAGTGCTGGAAATTGGTTGCGGTACAGGTTATGTATCTTACTATATTGCCAGCAAAACACAGATGCACGTTACGGGAACAGATCTATGTAAGCCCTTTATAGAGCACGCAAAGGAAAAATATATACTTCCCAATCTGTTATACGACACCCTTGATTTTAATAAAGCTGCTGATAATGTTAATGATAAATTCGACTATATTATAGGGAATGGCATATTACATCATCTGTATTATCACCTCGACGATGCGCTGATAGCCTTTAAGAAAATACTAACAGAACAAGGCAAGATAATATTCATGGAGCCTAATATTTATAATCCCTATGTAGCAGCCATTTTTAAGAACAAAACACTTCGAAAATGGGCCCGGCTGGAACCGGATGAATTGGCTTTTTCCAAATCCTTTATCAGCGAAAAATTGCAAAACGCAAAATATACAAATATCCAGGTCACATATAAAGATTTCCTGTTACCCGGAATTCCTAAATGGCTGGTAGGCCCATCAATTGTAATTGGAAATATAGCAGAAAAGACCCCATTAAAATTTCTAAGTCAATCGATATTAATTAAAGCTATAAAGTAAAGATCTTTAGCCGAGTTAATTGTCTCACTCCAAAACACTATCCTCCCGCCTTATTGAAACCAGAACTAAAATACAAACAGATGAATCCTGGAAAATATCTAAGTGAAATACTAAAAAGAGGCGCCAGCAATTTTGATGTTCTAAGATTGGTGGCGGCGCTTGGTGTAATTATAGGGCATGCCTATGCACTGGCTCCTCAGCCTCCGCTACAGGATGGAATTTCAAGCATACTTCATTTTGATTATTCAGGTTCGCTGGCAGTTAAATTCTTTTTCTTTTTAAGTGGTTTATTAGTAACGAATAGTATTATATCTAAACCCGATCCGTTTGTTTTTATCCTCAAACGCATATTTCGTATTTTTCCAGGCTTACTTATCTGCTTATTGGCAGCTATTTTTATTATCGGACCGCTCTTTACACAACTCCCGCTGGGGACCTATTTTTCTGATTCGGCAACCTGGAAATATCTTACAGGCAACTTTTTCCTTTTAGATCTACAATGGAGATTACCTGGTGTTTTCACCGAAAGTAATTATGGGCTCAATGGCTCTTTGTGGACATTACCTTATGAAGCACTATGTTATATTTACCTGGCTATTTTTTATGGACTGGGATTATTAAAAAATAAGATCGTTGCGAATATCTTTTTTGGTGCGATAGTAGTGGTATCATTTGTAGCCCCCACCCATTTACCCCCTTTCTTTTCCCAGAACCCCGATTCCACCTTATTACCTGCATGTTTTGCTATAGGGGCTTTATTTGCCAATAATAAAAGCTACATTTTAATTAATATTTCCCGCGTTATTTTAGTGTGGCTATTCGTGGTGGTTTCTAAACACACGGTAGCATACCAGTTCATCTTTTATATAGCTTTTTTTTATACAGCTATTTTTATTGCATCGCTCGACTTTGTTATAAAACGCCTAAGCCTTCCATTCGATGCTTCTTATGGAGTTTATGTATACGGGTTTATGGTTCAGCAATGCATACATGCTTTATTTCCATCCATGGGCGTGCATGGAAACCAGTTTTTAGCAGCCATTATAAGTATTGGTCTCGGTATTTTGTCGTGGTATGTAGTTGAAAAGCGTTTTATTGAACTGGGAAATAAATTGTCAGTTGCCGGATCTTTAAAAACACTAACTGCCAATGCAAAAAATTATATTCAAAATGCAGCCTTGTCGTGGCCAAGCAAAAAAACATTCACAGGCAATAATACCATCGCTTTTTTCTTCTTTACTTTTCTTGCCATTATTATTCATGCCATTGTTTTAAAATTTGTTTTTCCCGGCTACTATAGCCCATTTTATCCTCAACATTCAGATTTTTATGTTCCTGCGGCATTCGCTAACTCAAATGAACCAATAGCCAGCTTTAAGGGATTGCTTGCGTGGCCCCGCCCGGTGCTTATGATCTATTTGAAATTAAGCGGATATTTTGGCATAAAAGGCAGTATTGCCAGCACGATATTAGTTATTTGCTCAAATTGCGCGTTAACTACCCTATTGATAAAACGCATTTTTAAAATACCTGTTAACTGGCAATTGATAGTATCTTTCATACTGTACTGTTTCTTGTTATTTTCACAATCATACTTTTATATATTTTCCACACAGGATGCAGGGGCCCAATTATCATTTTTATTTTTACTGCTTGGCGCGCATTGCTATTATTCAACGTACGCCAGATCTGTTATAGTAAGCAATGCCTTATTGTTTTGTTTCTGCTTGCTGGCATTTTTAAGCAAAGAAACTTATGGATTGGCTATGTTATTGTTCACAGCATTATGGTTTATCTATTACAGGAAAACCAGTCTTTTACAATCAATGCTGCCTTTTACAATAGTTACCATATCGCTGATCATTGCAGTTGCAGTAAATATCTTATTAAAATCCGCATTTATTGATCCAAATGCGTCGGCCCAATCAGCCTATCACATCAGCTTAAGCCCCCTGGTAATATTCCAGGAATGGTTCAGGTATGCGCGTGAAGCCCTTAACATCGCCAATATTATTATAATAATACTATTAGGATACTTGCTTATTAAAGCACGATTAAACAATAAATATGAAATAACGTTGGTATTTGCAGGGTGTATACTGGCAGCAGCCGTGTCCTGGTTACCCAATGCCATTTTACCCAACCATCACTACAAAGGCTATTCATTTAACGGAGCGTATTTATTTTATTTGCCATTACTATTGCTGCCCATGGTATGGTTTCTCCCTAATTTAAAAAAGGCAGCCATTGCTATTGCTATATTATGTTTGATCAGCCCGCTGCTGAACATAAGCAAATACAAGGATGGTGATAACCAATGGGTGCTGATCCAGGAAGACACGCAACGCAATCTGTTAAAAGATCTGGGCCAGTTAATTAAAACGCTTGTGCCATCTCCCCAACCCCAAAAAATACTTATACAGGGAATAAAATTTCCTTTTCATCCATTTGCTTTTCCTGAATCGCTAAGAGTATTTCCCAATGCGAAATATGCAACTTTTGATATTATAAATTTTAATCCATCATCTTCCAATAACAAAAGGACCGACCTGGTACAGTTTATTGCTCCCGCTGATTCCAATATGGTCAGGTATGATCAAAAGTGGGTCTTTGATGATATGGGAAAATTGATCAAAACGGAAAATTTACTGGCAGAAAGAGTTATAGCTTCTTCTGCCGACAGTAATGAAGTGATACAGATCAACCAGGAAAATTTATCAAAACTTGCAATAACCGGCTTTTATGACGCGGAAAATGGCATCAGATGGACAAATGGCAATGCCTCCATTGAACTTAATGAGGTTATTGAGAATAAGGACAGTATCATTGTTCAATTGAATACGTACATGCCCCCTATCTGTAAATCTGTTACACCCAAATTATCATTGTCAGATATAAACAATCTGGCATTCGAGTCCATTCTTACAACAAGAAAAGGGGATACATTTTATTATTTGTTTGTTTTGGATAAAACTAAAAAGTTTAAAAAAATAAACATCCAGTCTGAAACTATAGATGCATCCCCTGACCAAAGAGTATTATCGTTCCCGTTTGTTAGCTTGAAAATAGATATTTAAAGTAATGACATTCTTTAAACCTGGTCAGCTACAACCAAAACAACAGCGGTCACTGCTGATATTGGGTGTGGCGGCTGTACCCATCATCATTTTTATTTATTTCTTAAGGTGGAAAACGGATGTGATCTATGGCGATGATCTGCACATGTATATCACCCACGAAGGGCTCAGCAGCCTTTCGGAAGAACTGAATATGCCGACTCTTTACGGCAAATACCGTCCTGTACACGGCTTTGTTTCGCATGTATTAATAGAGGTTTTTAATAAGCATACCAGTGGTTATTTCCTGTTCAATATTGGGATACAGTCGCTGAATACCTTATTGTTTGCGATGCTGGTGAATTTATTTTTAAGATCACCTTTCCTGTCATTATTATTAAGCCTGCTGATCGGTCTTTCCCGATTTGCATTCTTTAATATCACGCAATTATTAAACGGGGGTGCTTTGGAAGGCCTGGCAATGACTTTTTTCCTGGCGTCGTTATTTTTTATGACAAGGATATTGTTGCTGCAGGACAAGGCGGTTTTCCAAAAGCAAAGAGATATAATCTGGGCTTTTGTATTCGCTAACCTGGGCATGTACACGCACGAGAGATACATCGTGTTCATTCCATTCATGATATTATTGATCCTGTTGTACCCTGGCCTGCGATCTTTTTCTATAAAACAAAAAGCGATCTTTAGCCTTATAGGAATTGCCTCCTTTGTTTTAAATATCGCCTTAAAAAAATACGTTTACACAATACCTTTCCTGGCAGGTACAGGAGGGGTGAATATTTCCCTGTCTTTTTCTTCCATATTTACCTTTCTAACAGAAGGACTTTTATCCATATGCCAGATTAATTACGGACCAGTCTTGTTTACAGGCGTTAAATTCACGGGGTTGCCCGTATTTGATAAGATATTAGTATTCTTATTACTTGGCAGTTTTGTAACGATATTGGTATTATATGCAGGCAGGGTACGGAAAGCTTTTGCGCTAAAACAAAAAGAGGAGATTGCTTTTTTTACTGTTTTTCTTACGCTAGGCGTTTTATTCTTTTTATGCTTAATTCCTGCTGTTATTACCATTCGCCTGGAGCAAAGATGGTTACAGGCCTCTTTCAGCGTTCTTATTTTAATGATCGGGTTGGCAATAAGCAGGATACGGGTTAAAAATACCGCTACCATGAACTGGGCTTTGTCACTGTTTGTACTGGTTTTTTTATGGGTTAATTTTTCCTACCTGAAAAATGGATATAGAGATATTTACTTCAGCGGCGCAAGCAGGATCGCCAGGTCTTTTAAGCAGGCAATTGATAACGGGGTTATACAGCCCCAACCTTCCAAATTATATATCTGGGAAAAACAAAAAGATGAGGGCCGCGAAGTAGCTGTTACCTGGGCTTTAGAGGGCGGATTATTTTTTAAGTTCTATCAAAATAAAAATAAAGAGGTGGTCTTCATAGATCCTACTTATAAATTCGATTCCACCAAAACACTTGACACCCTCAATGCGCGCATTCTTTATTTTAGTAATACGGTTACCGATATTACAAGCGACTATTTACGGTCACGGAACATTGATCGGTAAACCCACCTTGTAAAATGCGTTCAGGATAAATTAACCGCCAATAATTAGTTAACGCACTGTTAAAATAAAATTAACACCAATTCGTTGCACGATTCATTTGAAATCGATAAGTGTGCAGATTTGGGCAATAAGCGTTCAACAAATTATTTTTTTGTATACTATAGTCAACGCACATACGTGCTTGAATCGGTTAAAAACAGTAAAGACGTAACTGTCCTTTATGATGAATTAGAATCACATATTTTTGATTGGACCAGGCCCAACTGATTAACGGAATTGAAAAAGAAGTTATAATAGTTAACGACTGCTCATCTGATGACACAGAAAGTGCTATTATGGAATACACGGTAAAACACCCTGAATTCCCTGTTGGCAGCCGGTTCATGGGAGGTTCTCCGCACAGGATAATATTTTTCTGGCATAGTATCGGCAATAAGTTCCTTACCATGTTATCCAATATGTTTACCAATCTTAATTTAACAGATATGGAAACATGTTATAAGCTCTTCAAAACCCAGCTGATCCAAAATATAACACTTAAAAAAAACGATTTGGATTTGAACCCGAAGTTACCGCCAAAATTTCACGGGTTCCCAACATTAAACTATATGAAGTAGGCATTTCCTATTACGGTAGACATATGCCGAAGGGAAAAAAATAAATTGGAAAGATGGAGTACAAGCCATCATTTGCATTTTAAAGTATGGTGCTTTTAAGTTATAGTTTCCCCACTTTTTTTAAGGCACTTCCTCCTGTCAAAAGACCAAACCGGCCATTAAGACAGCGAATAACCCGATAGACCGGAAAAATTCTAAAAAATCACTACTTTCACCCCGTTTCAACAAAACCTGTACATCGTTGGGTAAAACACCTATAATATCGGTATTCTTTCACAACTATTATGGTAATGACGCCAAATGGATGACCTTTTTTACCCGTGAGCTCACCGGGCCCTTTCATTTATTTTATAATGGGGTAGCTGATTCCTGGTACAGGATCTCACAAAAATCATCCGCTTTCAACCAATTCGACCAGGCACCCAGCTCTGGCCTGGAGCAACTGCACAAACGGGAGTCTACCAATAAAGGAAAAGATATCGGGGGGAAATTAATCCTCATGGATGCTTATTTAAAATTGGGTATCCAAAGCGAATATATACTATTACTGCATGATAAGCACAGCCCTTATCACAGTCACAGTGGCAAATGGAAAAAAGACCTTTTTCGCATAGCTGAATCAGCCTATCAGCAACAAATAATGGAACATTTTAGCACTAATGCTCAAACGGGTATTATAGCCTCAAAAAATGCCATCAGGAATGAGGCAGATAATGAACAAAAGAGCAATGCCTATATCGATTCTTCGCTTATACAATCCTTAAAAAGCAAATATCACATTCAGCCGCCTGACCTGCAATTTGTGGCAGGTACTATGTTCTGGGTAAGGGCTTCTTTGTTCGAAGCGTTTTTTACACAGCATCCTCCGCTCCAGATCCGCAGCGAACTGGAACAAGGAAATATTACCGATATCGACGGCCCCACCATTACCCATGCCTGGGAACGTCTTTTGTGCTGGATAGTAACCAATAAAGGATACCAAATTAAGGGGGTTTAATGTTGCACGACATTTATTATATCATATCGCCGGGGATACTTCAACAAGTAGTAAAGGTTGGGGAGAATACAATCATTGTACTTGACATTGATATATCCGATAAAAAAAATGGCACGCACCTTTTTCAGCTGACAGAAAAATATGTTACGGATAGTCCTTTTTGCCTGCTGGTACATCTATATAATACATTAACCCATGAGCAGGCCATGGATATTATTGCTTTCTTATTCTTTAGTAATTATCATAAACCAAATGGGATCCCACAGATCATAGTGGGTGGCGAAAACGGGGCCGTGATTACGGCAGGCGTTGAACAATTGCAGGAAACTGCCAGGGCACAAGGCTTTGCAGCCATTCAGGTCACCCTGGCTTCTACCCTGTCAACCATATCTTCAACGAACAATCTGCCACTAATAAAAGAAGTGTACAGGGGTTGGTTATCATCTACTACCATGATGACCGAGCCGTTATTTATAAGAGTAGAACAACCGTCAGCTATACCAGTGACCGATAAGGCGCTTGCAACAGAAGAAACGCTTTTCGAACAGGCACATGCCAGCCTTTTTATATTTCAGCAAGAAAACCGCCAGCTGCTTAAACAGGTGCAGCAATTGGAACAGCTTTGCCAATCGGCCCAACAGGAGATCAACAACCAGGTAGCTCATAACCAGATCCTGCGGTCTGCATCACAGGCCACCGCCCTTCAAAACTATTATAACAATGAATACGAAGTGCTCCCGCTATGGTATAAACGCGTGGGTCATATTTTAAAAGTTTTTATGGGCAAGCGCTCATTCAAATCGTTGTTTAGCGATAAGGCAAAAAAATATAAGGACTGATCAGAAAAGCTATACGAACATGTCAACCATTCTTATTACAGGCGGCGCTGGCTTTGTTGGGTCTAACCTGGCGGTGCTGTTAAAAGAAAAATACCCAGGTTATCATATCATATGTTTTGATAACCTGAAGCGAAGAGGATCGGAATTAACAGCAAAATAACCGGTTGTACTGGTTGGTCGCCACAAATAAAAGTAGATGAGATCATGGAAGATATTTTCGGGTGGATCAAAACCAATGAACAACAATTAAAGCCAATTCTCAGTTAATTAAAAATCACAATATACTAATGAGTGTTGTTATTATTACCGGTTCTGCGGGTTTGATCGGAAGTGAAGCCGTAGATTTTTTCTCTTCTAAATTTGATACCGTAGTGGGCATTGACAATAACATGCGTGCGTATTTCTTTGGAGAAGACGGATCAACAGAATGGAATAAAAACCGTTTACAGGAAACCGTTCCCAACTATAAACATTATAAAACCGATGTCAGGGACTATGCAGCCATAGAGCAGGTATTTAAAGAATACAATAGCGCCATTGAACTTATAGTACATACTGCGGCACAACCCAGCCACGATTGGGCTGCCAAAGAACCCCTTACTGATTTTCATGTAAATGCCACAGGGACCCTCAATATGCTGGAAGCTACCCGGCAATATTGCCCGAAGGCTGTATTTATCTTCACTTCTACCAACAAAGTATATGGTGACAATCCCAATTTTCTGCCGCTTGTAGAAAAAGAAACAAGATGGGAATTAGATGAAACGCATCCCTACTTCAACAATGGTATTGATGAGCAAATGTCATTAGACCATACCAAACATTCGGTCTTTGGCGCTTCAAAAGCGGCAGCCGATATAATGGCCCAGGAGTATGGAAGATACTTTCAAATGAATGTGGGCGTTTTCAGGGGAGGTTGCCTTACCGGTCCCAGGCATAGCGGCGCCCAATTGCATGGTTTTCTGGCTTACCTGATGAAATGTGCCATTACCAAAAAACCATATACTATATTTGGCTATAAAGGCAAGCAGGTAAGGGACAATATTGATGGCAGGGACCTGGTAAATTGTTTCTGGCAATTCTATCAAAACCCTAAACAGGGAGAAGTTTATAATGCAGGCGGCGGCCGGTTCAGTAACTGTTCAATGATCGAAGGCATTCAACTATGTGAAGCCATTACAAGCAATAAAATGAATTATACGTATAGTGAATCCAACCGGATTGGCGATCACATCTGGTACATCAGTGATATGAGCAAATTCAAAAAACATTATCCTTCCTGGACGTGGAAATATAATTTACAGGACATCTTAACGCAAATGTTTGAAGAAATGCGGAAAAGAATATAAGTCTCTTACTTATCCTGGTTCTATTAAATGTAAGATCAACATAAAATACAGTTTTCTGCATGAAATTATCTGTAGTGATCCCGGCTTATAATGAAGAAGGAAGTATTGGCGAAACAATCACTTTGCTGTACCAAACTTTGGTAAAAGAAAATATTGACCACGAAATAGTGGTGATCAATGATAGCTCAAAAGACAATACATTACAGGTACTGGAAACATTAAAAGCTTCCATTCCAACACTTATATTTTATACAAACCCGGGGGCCAACGGTTTTGGTTATGCTACCAGGTATGGGTTAGAAAAGTTTACCGGCGATTGCGTAGCTATTATGATGGCCGACTTAAGCGACGACCCGGCCGACCTGGTTAAGTTTTATTTTACCATGCGCGCTCACAATTACGACTGTGTTTTTGGGAACCGGTGGGTTAAAGGCGGCAAGGTGTATGACTATCCCCAACCCAAACGTTTTTTAAACAGGTTGGTGAATAACCTCATAAGCTGGAGCCTGGGACTGAGGTACAATGATCTTACCAATGCATTCAAGTTATATAAGAAAGAAACCATAAATGGATTAAAACCATTTTTATCACCCCATTTTAACTTAACCCTTGAACTGGCATTAAAATCCATAGTCAGGAATTACACTTATACGGCTATTCCTAACTCATGGCGTAACCGGAAAGCAGGCGAGTCCAAACTCAAGATCAGGGAAATGGGCAGCCGGTATTTTTTCATTTATCTGTACTGCCTGATCGAAAAATTCTTTTCAAGAGGCGACTTCAAAAAGAAATGGTAATGAACCCAGTTGCCTAAATAACATTTTATTAGAAGAATATTGAAGAAATTGCGAACCAGTTTCCGGTTTCCGGGGTAGCCCCAACTAGTTGGGGCAGCGCAGATAAGCCGGCTATTATATTACATATTTTATTACATTGCGGCTAATCAAATAATAAGCGTTGAATTACTGGCTTTTAACGACAGAATATCCTCCCTTTCACGGTGGTGGCATCAGCACCTACTGTTACCATACAGCTTGCATGTTAGTTGATCTGAATGTACAAATCACCACATTTGTACCCGATGACAGCGTTCCGGATTATAAAATAACAAATACTCCCGAACGCAACCGGATCATCCATTTCAATACCAATCGCAGTAAATCTGCTGAATATTTAGGGTATGCAGCCCGGCTCAGTTATGAATTTGCCCTTATTGTGCAACACATCATACACATTGAAGGAAAACCTGATATCATTGAAGCACAGGATTACCTGGGTATTTCATATTACCTGCTGCAGTTCAAACACCTTTTATATCCGGAAGTAAAAGACATTCCGGTAGTAATTACCCTGCACTCCCCTGCTTTTTTATACCTGGAGTATAACCGGGTACCCGTATACAGGTTTCCCGATTTCCATACCTGCGAAATGGAAAAAGAGGCTATTAAAATGGCTGATTGGTTGATAGCCCCTACCCAATTTATTTTGGATGCCATACAACCTTATGTTGATATTTCTGCCAGCAACAAGGTAGTCATACGCAATCCATATATTGTACCGCCACACAATACGGCTCATTCTATTGAACGCAATAAGATCGTTTATTACGGCAAGCTTTCGCCTCAAAAAGGAAGTTTTGAATTATTATCTTATTTTAAAACGATGTGGGAAAACGGGTTTAAACATCCGTTGCATATAATTGGGGGTACCGATATCGTTTATCATCCTGAGCAATTGACGATGGGCCAGCTTGCCAATAATAAATATGGGAAATATATCAACAACGGACAGTTGCTTTTGCATGGGAAAATAAAACCATCGGCTATTGAAAAAGAGTTACATAGTGCGCATGTGATCGTTGTGCCAAGTATTGTAGATAATTTACCCTATGTAGTAATAGAATCCATGGCATTGGGCAAAGTGGTACTGGCATCGGTACAGGGCGGGCAACGTGAAATGATAGACCATGGCGTAAACGGATTCCTGTTTGATCACACAATTGCAGGCGATTTTGAAGAAAAGCTACAAATCATTTTGTCGCTATCCGATGAAAAATTAGCTGCTATTGGCAATGCTGCTAAAGAAAAAGCGGCTGACATGTATGATCCTGCTTTAATAAGCAAGCAAAAACTGTCATTGCTAACCGATATTATTCAAACCAGGCAAACAGCTACAACCTATCCCTTTTTATACCAGAACGAATATAAACCGGTTACCGGCAATGGTAATTTATTGAGTGTTGTTATTCCCTATTATAACATGGGAAAATATATAACAGCCTGTGTGCAATCGATAAAAGCTTCCACGTATCCCCATATTGAGATCCTGATCATCAACGATGGAAGCACCGATCCGGAAAGCCTCGCTATTTTACAGCAATTGGAACAAACCAACGGGATAAAAATATTCAATAAACCAAACGAAGGGTTGGCAGATACCCGCAACTTCGGCGCTTTACAGGCAACAGGCGACTGGCTTGCTTTTCTGGATGCCGATGATATGATCACACCTGACTATTATGAAAAAGCGTTGCGGGTGTTAAAGCAGTATAAGAATGTATTTTTTGCGGGAAGTTTTGTGCAATATTTTGGCGATACCAACCGGAAATGGGCAACATATACCCCCCAGCCTCCGTATACGCTGGTACATAACCCCGTTAACAGCAGCGGTTTGGTGTACAAGAAAGCAGCCTTTCTGGAGGCCGGCCAAAATGATAAAAAAGTAGATTATGGGCTGGAAGATTATGAAAGTGTAGTACATTTATTATCAAAGGGATATAATGGTATTGCCTTGCCCGAATTTCTCTTTCAGTACCGGGTACGGGGCGATTCCATGATCAGGAAAATTACGAGGGAAAAGCTACTGTATTCATATAAATATATAGCCGAAAAACATACCTCATATTATGCTACCTTTGCAACCCAAATAAATAATTTATTGAATGCGAATGGACCTGGTTTTCTTTTTGATAACCCAACATTTGCAGTTATGGTAAATTCCAATACTGAAAACAACAGCTGGTTGTATAGGAAAGCAAAAGCATTTATTAAGAAGAATAAAACGTTAAAAAAAATAGCACTTAGCTTAAAAAAATAAATACTTAATGATCATAGCAATTTTAACGGACTGGTTTAGGCGATCAAATAAGTCCGAGCGACTATGGTTGCTGGCCAAGATCGAGTTTAAATTAAGATACTATGAGAATAAGCTCGGGTTGTTTTGGGCGCTGATAAAGCCTTTAATGGATATTGCTATTTATTATGTAGTATTTCAATTGATCATGAAGCAAGACATTCCGTCGTTTGCTTCTTACCTGTTCATCGGCCTTATCATTTGGAACTTTTTTCTTGAATCAACCACCGGCACCGTACAGATACTTAATACAAAAAAATATTTGTACGAGTACAGCAACATGAACAAGCTGGAAATTTATGTTTCCACGCTGTTAAGCAACTCCATCGGCTTCTTCTTCAATTTCATCATGTTCCTGATATTCTTCAATTTTATGGAGAAAGGAACAGCACACAGTAACTTTCAAACGTTATGGATATTGCCGCTGTTCGTGAATTTGTACATATTATCACTGGCCACCTCACTTATTATATCTAACATTTACGTAATTGCAAAAGATATTACCCAGGTTTGGCAGGTATTTACACAGGTCCTGTTCTTTTTATCTCCTATACTTTATAACGTTGATAGATTTAAAACAGCTTTACCCATGTTCGACTACCTTAATCCTTTAGCGGGTATTATTATCAACGCCCGTAAAATAACCATGCAGGGTACCAGCCCCGATTTTAAATTATTCTTATTTGATTTCGGGTACGCCATTATATTATTGATATTCGGGACGTTCCTGTTAAACAAATTAGGATCAAAAGCTGCTGAAAAACTATAATCATGACAAAGGCGCTGGCAATACAGGCAAAAGGAATCAGTAAAACATTTCACATTTCTGAAGATAGCCACAATACCGTTAAACACCGGTTGTTCAACCTGTTTAACCCTCCCCGTACAAAAAAAGTAGAGGCCATTAAACCAATGGACTTTGAAATTTATAAAGGAGAATGTATTGGCATCTTGGGACGAAATGGTTGCGGCAAATCAACCCTTATCCGGTTGCTGGCCGGCGTATTCCCCTGCGATACCGGTGAAATTAATATTTTCGGCACTACCCTGCTTATGAACCTGGGCGTAGGTATGAGCCACCAGCTTACTGCCCGCGAAAACATTTACGTATCAGCTTCCGTACTGGGATTGAAGATCAAAGAAATTGACGCCATCTTCGACCAGATCGTAGACTTTGCCGAACTGCGCGAATTCATAGATACCAAGATCAAATATTTTTCTTCAGGAATGGTTGCCAGGCTGGGATTTTCCATTGCCGTAAATGCAGGCGCCGACATTATGTTCCTCGATGAAATTTTTGCCGTAGGCGATATGAAGTTCCAGGAAAAGGCCATCAAAGTATTTGAATCAAGCTGGATAGAAGGTAAAACCGTGATCCTGGTAAGCCATGGCATGGATGTGGTTCAAAAATATTGCAACCGTACAGCCTTTATGAAAAACGGCAGCCTGGTTTACTTTGGAGATACCAATAAGGCCATCCAGATGTATATTGATGACAACCATTAAGCCACTTTGGCTACAGGCTTCCTGTAGCTGACAATAAAAGCGATAAAGAAGGCGAACGTCGTATTGCCCATACTGCGGTCGAAATAGGTTTCTGGGATGAAGGAGAGCATAAATGCTGCAATCACCAGTATTCCGAAAAAATCTTTCGTAAGAATGCAATGGCGCAAAGGTTCAAACAAAAAACTCCATACGAACAACAGCAATCCCACAAAGCCAAAAGCAACCAGAATATCCAGGTAATTATTGTGCAGGTTGCGGCGGCTGTTATAAGCAAAATCAAAATGTTTGGCCTTATATACTTCCATTATGCCGGCAACCTTGTCGCCTAACTGCACACCAAAAACCGGATGTTGCTTTGCCAGGTCCCACCCACAGCTCCATACAGCCAGCCTGATATTGGCGCCATTCCACTGATAATCGCTGGTATTCATATTAAAATGGGCTTCCACACCCTTATCGGTGTATTTATAACTGGTATATTTCAGTTCGCGAAAACGGTTCACTGTTTTTGGAAAGAAATTAACCAGCAAAAAGCCGGCCGCTGCCATGCCAACCACAATTAAACCCAGGGACAGATATTTTTTCTTTTGAATAGCCCACCAGAAAGCCACACAAATAATGCTGCCGTATAACATTATAATGGAAATACGGCTGGCCAGTAAAAAATTTACTATCAGTAAAACAAACAGGCCCACATATACCAGTCCTTTCTTTGATATCACCTGTGACCGGATCCATAGCAGGTAACCAAAACTGTAAACAGCCAGGTTAACCAGTAAGGCTATATAGATCGATTGTTTATCGGTGAGGATGGTAATATTATCGTTATACAGCAGGGTGACATCGTTTTTTGAAATACTCTGAAACACAGCCCATACTGTACAAATCAACATGGTGATGGTTGTAATAACCGCATAAGCATACAATATGCGTTCTTTAAGGGCCTGCTTTATGTACAACAATCCAAAGATCACAGGGAACGCCAGCAATGGCAAACGGATAACAACCCAGGAAAAACCCTCGGCCCGGTCCTTTGATAAAAACATGCTTACAACATGCAGCAGATAAAAAAGCACCATCCCGATAATCTCCTTTCGCCGGCGCAACAGATCATATTTTTCACGGAAAGAATTATAGAAAAAAACGCTGTAAATGCTAATAAGACCAATCACTATATTATTCACAACGGCCATATGATCAGGGTAAAAGGAAATAAGGAACATGACCACAAGGACATATAGTATCTTATCTTTTACCGTCAATAAACCAGCCTGATCATCCATCAAAAACAGGGAACGCATATGATACCTTCTTTACGGGCAAAAATACATTTACCGGGTTACTTACAGGAATATAATACCCGCAATTAACGAATTCATTACACGTATGTTGCCTGTAGCCGCCGCTAAAATAAAAGTGGCGGAAGGCAACTTTCCCGCATTTTGCTACGAATAATAAGGTAAGAAAGGGTTTCATGAAAATAGCGTTCATCACCAGGTCAACTTTATATTCGGTTAAAGGCGGAGACACCTTTCAGCTTATCAATACAGCCCGGCAATTAAAGCAGCTGGGAATTGAGGTGGATATTAAATTAACCGATCAACAGGTTCATTACGAACAATACGACCTGTTACACTTTTTCAATATTGTACGGCCAGCCGATATCGTGTGCCATATTAATAGATCACAAAAGCCATACGTGGTATCGCCCAACCTGGTCAATTATTATGAATACGATCAATTATACCGAAAAGGTATTGCGGGGTCCCTGTTCCGTTTTCTACCCAAAAACAGTATAGAATACGTAAAAACAATTGCCCGCTGGTTGCAGGGAAATGACGTTTTAATGTCCACCTCCTATGTATGGAAAGGGCATAAACAGAGTATTAAAAAAATATTACAACAGGCAGTTTTGATATTGCCGAATTCAACCCTGGAATACGAACAACTGGCTCAATTTGGTACACCCCTGCCAGGTTATACCCTTGTGCCGAATGGCATTGACCCGGCTTTGTTTTCCTGGAATAGCCACCAGCCAAAAGATCCATTGCTGGTACTTTGTGTGGCAAGAATTGAAGGCATCAAGAACCAGTTAAACCTTATAAAAGCGCTGAATAATACAAAATACCGGTTGGTGATCATTGGCAATCCGGCCCCTAACCAATTGGCTTATTATTACGAATGCCGCAAGCAGGCAGCAGCCAATGTTTCCTTTATACAGCAGCTGCCACAGGAAGCATTGACAGCCTGGTACCAGCAGGCCGGCATACATATATTACCCAGCTGGTTCGAAACCTGCGGCCTGTCAACACTGGAAGCTGCGGTGATGGGTTGCCGGGTAGTGATCACCGAAAAAGGATATACCCGCGAATATTTCGAGAACGAAGCGGCCTATTGCGATCCCGCATCGCCTCAAAGTATTTTAGCAGCAATAGAAAAAGCAGCTTCGGCGCCCCTGACCAATACACTCAGACAAAAAATATTAGCTCAATACACCTGGCAACATGCGGCCTGGCAAACTGCAGCGGCTTATAAACAAGTATTACAACAATGACATTACGAATAGGCATATTAGGTACCAGGGGCATACCCAACCATTACGGAGGATTTGAACAATTTGCCGAATACCTGTCAACCGGACTGGTAGCAAAAGGGCATGAGGTTTTCGTATATAATTCTCACAACCACCCTTATCATAACAACACCTGGAATAATGTTCAGCTTATTCATTGTTACGATCCCGAATACCAATTGGGCAGCTTTGGGCAATTCATATACGACTTTAATTGCATCATCGATGCCAGGCGAAGGAATTTTGATGTGATCCTGATGCTGGGTTTTACCAGCAGTTCGGCCTGGGGCTGGTTCTATCCCGACCAAAGCACCCTGATCTTTAACATGGATGGACTGGAATGGAAGCGGACCAAGTATTCAAAGCCGGTTCAAAAATTTTTGTTACTGGCCGAGAAACTGGCGGTACGGTTCAGCCACTATTATATTGCCGACTCGGTTGTTATTCAATCTTACCTGAAAAGCAAATATGCCATTGCCAGTGAGCATATACCTTATGGCGCAGAAATACATGACAACGAGGATGAACAGCTGTTACAGGAGTATGGGGTAAAAAAGCATGACTATTTTATACTCATGGCGCGCATGGCTGCTGAAAACAATATCGAAATGATACTGGATGGTTTTCATGCCAGCAATAGCAGTAAGAAATTCCTGGTAGTAGGTTCTGTTGACAATAAAACCGGTCGTCACCTGGTACAGAAATTCAAAAATGATGAACGGATATTGTTCACCGGGGGCATTTATAATCATCCGCAAAAAATACATTCCCTTAAAATTTACTCGAACCTGTATTTTCATGGCCATAGTGTGGGAGGCACCAACCCTTCGCTGTTGGAAGCTATGGCCAGCCGCTCACTGGTTGTGGCCCATGACAATCTGTTTAACCGCGCCGTTTTGCAACAGGATGCCTATTATTTTTCTTCACCGAATGAAGTAAGGGAAATCATTGAAAACACCCACCGCAACGGCCGGGAAATGGTGATGATAAATAATAACCTTCAAAAAATAAAGGAACAGTTCAGCTGGGAAAATGTGATAAAAAAGTATGAAGATTTTATACAACGTTGCGTACTGGAAAAAATGAGCCGCACTTTAAAAAACAACCCTTCTATTAAAGTGGAGGGCTCCAGGTCGTAGGATCCGGGTTACCAGTTTTGAGTTATGGGCTACCGGTTCCTGGTTCTATGATTAGGTACTTGTGATTTTTTTCACGTTTGCCGTTTCACGTCTCACGCTATCGTATTCTCCAAATACCGGCGCAAACGCCATGATCCAGATAACATATTCGGCCACATTGGTAATAAAGCTACCCGTAAACTGGTAAATCAAAACAAAGGTGAATAATAGCAGCCGGTAATAATTGCGCCATACCCGCGTATATACAAAAAAGAAGCATTCGGTCAGTATCCGCACTACAAACCCGAACCACCCAAAGATGGCAAGCGTTTCAGCAGCGGCATTGGGAATAGCAACCCGTGTGGTATCATATCCATACCTATAATAATCACGGATCAGGTCAAACCCAAGTATTTTAATCTGGCCCGGACCAATGCCCCACCAATAACTTTTTTTTGCCAGCAGTTGATCGGCCAGCCAAAAAGCTTCAAATGTTCTACCCTTGCCCGAAGGGTCCTTACCGGAAATTACATTGGCGATCCTTACAAAAATGATATTGTCGGGAAAGAAAACCAAACTGATAAACAGGGCAATCACCACAGCCAGTAATCCAAAACCCATCAGGTTCATGACCCGCTTGTTGCGAATGAACGTTTTGAAATGAACAGCGAATGTTACTACCAATGCTATTATGATAGCGCTTATAACCCCTAGCGAAAAGGACAACACCAGTGGCAGCAATAACATCACCAGTAACAACCAGCTATTGATCGTGTTCCTGAAAAGAACTAACTGTAGCAGGAAGTAGAAAAACAAAGGCGTAAACAACAAGGCATAATAAGATGGTTCATAAGTCAGCAAACTCAATCGCCTGAAATCACTCACACCGGTTGTCAGAAATTGTTTCATCCACAGGATGTGATCATACGGTGTAAAGAACAGCGGTATCGCAATCAGGCAAAAAATAAAATTTATGATCAGCAGTAGATTGAAAATTCCTTCAGGATGATGGCATTTTATTAAGAAAGTATAAACCGCCTGGCAGAAAATATACACCAGGGTCATACTTAACAGGGAGATAAAATAACTTTTTGCATCAACACCTATGCTCAGGTGAATCAGCACTATGGGCGTAACAACCAGCAGAAAAGGCCACAGCACCTCCTGTTTGCGGGTAGCAATCACCCATATATACAGGAGCGGACTTAAAATCGCGGTAAAGGTTAATCCAAATGGCAACCCGAGTGAATTAATAAAAAAGTAGATAAAAGCAGCCGGAAAGTATTTATTAATTCGCATGCCTTTCAAATGAATATTAAAGTGCTCTGGCGCTGAGAAAACCGGCCAGTTTATTTTTATAAAGTTCGCGGTTAAAGCCAACTGTAATAAATAATTCGGTCAGTAAAAGACTGGTGGCAGTGCCAACAGGGCCCCATAGTTGAACCAGCAGCAGATTACAAATTACATTGATGATAGCTCCCGCCGTTAATACGCGCAGGTAATTTTTCTTTTGGTTAAACGCCATCAATAACTGACTGGCCGGAATATGTAAACAAACGATAACGGGCCCCAGGCAAAACAACCGAAGCAGAAAAACCGCATTCCCACTTTCATGGCCTAAAAAAAGCGAGATGATAAAAGAAGAAAAACCAAACAACAAGGTGCATGCCAGCAGTACCAACAGTAGAAAAGGCACATACACCGATCTGAAAAAGCTGCGTGTAGCCCCCTCTCCTTTTTGCACCAACTGGCACAACGGGGGATAAATTACCTGGGAGAACATAACCGGTATTTGCCGGGTAGCCAGGATTATTTTTTCGGCAACGCTGTAATAGCCTGCTACCAGGTCGTTGGTAAATAACCGCAATATGAACACATTGATACTCAAAAAAGTGTTTATTGAAATATTGGAAAGCATAACTGTCCAGCCTTCTTTCAACTCATGTATTATATCGCTCCACAAGGGACGCACCACCGGTAACTCAAATTGCCGGATGGCTTTAATAATGCTTAGCACACCTGCAACCACACTTCCCACGCCCATAAACAAAATAAAGAACCGGTTATCTGACCTGTTCCTGATGAAAATAAAAACCAATGCAACAAACAGCAAGCGCGCCAGCAGCGTATAAATGGTTATGTACTTCATTTTTTCCATTCCCTGGAAAAACCAGCTCACCAGCAACGATTGCCCGATTACATAAGTAAACCCAAACAGGTACAACTGAAAATGAGGTTTAAAAAAAGGCACCAGGGTAATAAGCATCATCAACACGCCAAATAATGCGATACAGATAACCATTTTGGCAGCCAGTACCGTAAAAAACAACCTGGCATTTTCGGAAACCTTATCCCTTTGCAAGGCAAGGGCGCGGGTAGCGGTTAAATTAAACCCATAATCGGTAACAGTACAAAAAATCAGCATAATAACCTGGGCAACTGCAACAACACCGTAACCATCCGCTCCTATTTTTTTTATAACGAAAGGCATCACCAGTACCGGCAGCAAAAAATTGGTTCCCTGTAAAATACCCAACGCCATAAAATTCGAAAATATCCGGTTGCGTCTGCTGGTGCTTTCCATATTGTTTGGTTCTGAAAATAGTAGATGTCAAATTATAACAATTAACGCAACCATCACCTTTAATTTTCCGTAATCGCTGGTAATGAAACAGGTTAAACTGGTACAACACCCAACAGATGAACTGGACGTGGCGGCTATTTTCAAGAACGCCTTTCTTTTTTTCAGCCATTACGGCAAACTATTGCTCGTAGTTGCTTTGATAGGAACCCTGCTTGGGGCATTCCGGTTCTGGAAAACGCCCAACCTGTATTCTTCTTCCATGGTATTGCAGCCAACCATGTTAAGCGACCCTGAACAAATTGCATTGATCGAAAACTGGTCAGACTTGCTAAAGAAGAGAGAGTGGCCGGTATTGGCAAAGCAGTTCCAGGTAGATGCAAACCTGTTTGAAAAAGTAAAATCCATTAAAACAGAAGAATTACAAAAATCCTTCTCGCCGAATAATTACACCGCCTTTACGCTTACCGTGCTGGTAACCGATACAGCCTTTTTACAGCCTTTGCAAAAAGGAATGGAACATGCACTCGACAATAGTGAATATATAAAAGACAAGCTGGTTTCCCGGAAAAACATACTGCGATCAATGATACAAACGGTGGATCAGGAAATTAAGCACCTGGTCAATTTGCAAACCATCGTGGAAACCAGTCTGCAACAAAACAACAATGGCGGCCGGTTCATAGTAAGTGCTTCTGATATCAGCGGCCAGATAGCCAACTTACAGGAAAAGAAACTCAACTATGAAGAAAGCCTTTCTTTTGCATCGGCAGTACATGTGTTACAAAACTTTTATACCCCTTCCAAACCAACCTACCCGCAATTATTTAAACAATTGATAATGGGTTTAGCCGGTGGATTATTCCTGGGCAGCGGCATTGCGTTTTATTTGTATATAAAGCGGAAAATGCATGACTGAAAAAAACAACCTGATCAACAGCCTGCTTTACCTGTTTTACCTGGGTTTTCTGGTAAGTGTAGCCGGTGCATTCAGGGCCATCACCAGCATAGCGATCGGGTTAATTCTGATAACAGGTTTCTTTAAAAATAAAATAGACACCGGCTCCTGGTTTAATCCCAGCATACAAAACAGGTACCTGGCTGCATGTAGCCTGTTCTTTTTGCTGCAACTAATTCCCCTTGCACATACCAGTAATTTTATCGAAAGCTGGAAACATGTTCAGGTTAAAAGTGCTTTACTATTTATTCCCCTTTGTTTTTATAGTTGCAGCTATATCAATAAATCCAGATTTCATCCCTTAATGATAGCCTTTATATATATGCTGTCTGTTATGCTGACCTGGTGCCTGGTTACTGCATTTATCAACTATTATTTTCATCATGCCCCTGTAACTGTATTTTTTTATCATCAACTGGTGAGCGACCTGGGGCATCATGCCGTACAGTTTTCGATCCTCATTTTTGCCGGCGTAATATACCTGTTGCATTTGGCTACCCAGGGACGGTTTTTGGTTAACAGAGGCATTCATTTTTTGCTCACAGCATATCTTACAGGTGGTATTCTTTTATTATCATCCAAACTGGTCATCATCGTTTTGGCAGGCTACCTGGTTTATTACCTGTTCATCTTATTCCAAAAAAGATTTACTATACGATGGGCGATTACCGCAGTGATCGTAACCTGCCTACTGTTCAGCAGTATTATTCTGTTTACACAAAATCCTGTCAGCCGCCGTTTTAGCGATATTATGCATGGAAACGTTGGTATCGTACAACAACCATCTTTTGGTCCGGGTGATTATTTTAACGGGGTTCAATTTCGCTTGCTGCAATGGCGTTTTGTAAAAGAGATCTTGCAGGAAAATAAAGCCTGGATCTTTGGAGTAACCCCGGCTGGTGCGCAGCGGTTGCTTGATCAAAAATATGTATCTACCCATATGTTTACCGGCATACCGGGAGACCCCAAACATGGTTATTTAGGTTACAATACACATAATCAGTTTCTGGAGGCATTATTACAAACGGGGATCATTGGTTTATTTTGTTTTATGGTTATCTGTTTTGAAATGATCCGCTGCGCTGTTAAACAAAAAAGCAGGGTGCTCACTGCCCTGGTGCTATTGCTACTCGCATACACTTTTAATGAATCGGTTTTTGAAACCCAGTATGGACTGGTACTTTTTATATTCCTGCCATTGTACTTTTATTTTGGCCAGCGGGATACGCAGGCCTGAAATGCCCCCAGTTTATAGTTAAAAGGCATTTTTGCGTTTATAAACACCCATTTGCGTTTGTATACACTCACTTACGCCCAGAAAGGTACCATTTCCGTTTGTATACACTCACTTACGCTCAGAAACGTATCATTTGCGTTTGTATACACTCACTTACGCCCAGAAAGGTACCATTTCCGTTTGTAT
>CBIHPP010000006.1:0-507712 GCA_966212235.1 uncultured Niastella sp.
ATTTGCGTTTGTATACACTCACTTACGCCCAGAAAGGTACCATTTCCGTTTGTATGCACTCACTTACGCTCAGAAACGTATCATTTTCGTTTGTAAATGCCCACTCACGTTCAGAAACGTATCATTCCCGTTTGTATACACTCACTTACGCTCAGAAACGTACCATTTCCGTTTGAATACACTCCCTTACGTTCAGAAGCATACCATTTCCGTGCGTACACACTCACCTACGCCCAGAAACGTACTATTTCCGTTTGTAAACTCCTTTTTTGCGTGTGCAAACACCCCTTCCCGGTTTTTGAAACCCATTTTGTGTGCGCAAATTCTGTTTGCATATGCATCGAACTTATTATAAATAAATGTGTTATAAAATCCGGAAGTAAAAGCTGGCAATGAAAAGCTGGTTTTCATACCTTCAACTCCTTACCTCCCCCTTACCAATTCCTGGTTCCTGATTCCCAATTTCTTCTTCCCCTATTGCACTTTTCCCGGTTTTCCCTGCACTCTTCCCTGTCAGCAAGGTCATTATGGTAGTTTTCTCTAAATTGTAGGGTATTTGCCTCCCTCTGAAAAACATTCATGACACTTAACTGTTAAATGCACTTATGAAGATTTTATTGACGTATCTCAAACCTTATAAATGGCTGGTGGTATTAACGCTTTTTCTGGCGGCTATTAATACCGGCTTTTCTTTATGCGATCCTATTATTTTAGGCAAGCTTGTACGGCTTGCAGGGACTTATTTAACTACGCCAAAAGATAAAAGACCCGGCTCGGAGTTCTTTACAGCTACCACTCCCTATTACGGGGTATTGTGGCTGCTATTAGCTTCTATTGGCGTGGCCATGGTGAGCAGGATCGCGAAGAATTTTCAGGACTATTTCTTAAATGTGATCATTCAAAAATTTGGCGCTAAAGTATTTACCGATGGATTGAAGCATGCGATGCGCCTGCCCTATCAGGAGTTTGAAGACCAGCGCAGCGGTGAAACCCTGAGCGTACTCACCAAAGTGCGGGCAGATACCGAGAAGTTCATGACTTATTTTATCAATATCATGTTTGGGGTGCTGGTAAGCGTAATTTTTGTTATGGCCTATGCCTCCATATGGATCAGCGGGTATATTGCCATTGCCTATTGTGTTGGTATTTTTCTGCTTACGATGATCACCAACCTGCTTAGTAAAAAAGTAAAAAGCATTCAAAAGAACATTGTATCACAAACGACGGCGCTGGCCGGCGCCACCACAGAATCGTTGCGCAATATTGAACTGGTAAAAAGTCTGGGCCTCACTACCCAGGAAGTAAGCAGGCTTAATAAGAATACGTATAAGATCCTGGGGCTTGAGTTGACCAAAGTAAAACGCGTTCGCAGTATCAACTTTGTACAGGGAACGTTTGTAAACACTTTGCGCCAGGTGATCTTTTTCATATTAATGTATTTGATCTTCCAGGATAAAATGGATTTCGGTCAACTGGTAACCATGCAGATCTTCTCGTTCTTTGTTTTCGGACCACTTCAGGAAATCAGTAATGTTATTGTTTCCTATCGTGAAGCGGAAGCATCGTTGAATAATTTCCATAACCTGATGACAAAAGCGCCTGAACGTCAGCCCGAACATCCCAAACACCTCGGCGATATTCAAACGCTCGCTTTCCAGTCCGTTGTTTTTAAACACCAGACAGCCCAGCAACGTGCCATTGATGATATTGACTTTTCGGTAAAGACTGGTGAAACCATTGCATTTGTTGGTCCTTCCGGCTCCGGTAAATCAACCTTAATGAAGCTGCTCGTTGGCTTGTATCGTCCGCAGGAAGGTAAAATTTTATATAACGGCATCGATGAAACCGACATCAATTTTGAAGACCTGCGCAACCAGATCGGTTTTGTTACCCAGGACACGCAATTGTTCTCTGGTACTATCAAGGAAAACCTTCTTTTTGTAAATACTGCAGCAACCGATGAAGACCTGATGGATGCGCTGAAAAAAGCGGCCTGTATCAATTTGCTGACGCGTGCCGAAAAAGGATTGGATACCATGATCGGCGAAGGTGGTCTTAAGCTATCGGGTGGTGAAAAACAACGGTTGTCCATTGCCCGCGCTTTGTTACGCAAGCCCCGGTTATTGATATTTGATGAAGCCACTTCGTCGCTTGATTCATTGACCGAAGAAGAAATTACCAATACGATAAAAGAGATCTCTTCACAACGTAATCAGATCTCGATCCTGATCGCCCACCGGTTGTCGACCATTATGCATGCCGACCGCATTTATGTGCTGGAAAAAGGCGATATCGTTGAAACAGGCAGCCATGAAAGCCTGCTTGAAGAAAAAGGATTGTATTATGCTATGTGGCGTCAGCAGATTGGAGAACGTAAGAAAACGCTGGTGGGAGCATCGTAATCCCGGCCTCCCCCGATCCCGACATCTGGGGAGGGCTGGCGGGGAGAATATAAGACATTTTTTGTAAATGGCTACCGGTTCCCGGTGGCCATTTTTTATACCCCTGCGGCTATTTTCGTATTTTTGCGGCTCATCAATTTAGCGCATCATGCCCGCCTCTTCAAAACCCAATTTCCTGTGGAGCATTTTAACCATGAAATGTCCCCGTTGCCGCAGGGGACGAATGTTCAATAGCAGCAATCCCTGGAACCTGAAAAAAGTATTTGATATGCCTACTCAATGCGAAGAGTGTGGTCAGCGATATGAACTGGAAGTGGGCTTCTGGTATGGTACAGGGTATGTTAGCTATGCATTATCAGTAGCTTTATCGCTTACTTACTTTTTTGCCTGGTTTATATTGATAGGCATGTCTACAAAAGACAACCGGTTCTTCTGGTGGTTAGGTTCCAACATTGGTTTATTGATCTTTTTACAACCCTGGCTTATGCGCGTGAGCCGGGTGATATACCTGTATTTCTTTGTGCGTTACGATCCCAATTATAAAAGCACCCAGGGAAAGAAATTCGATTATGAAACCGGATCGTACTATGAAAGCAATGAGGCACAGCCATAATACCCGTTAACGTTCATTTACCCGGAAAATATAACCATCGCCATAGACGCTGTCTATGGCGATCTCTTTTTACAGGCGGCTAATCCCCTTTAGCGAACGCCCTTCACCCTAGCCATATACGAAATCGCAGGAGCCGAATCAGTAGTTCTACTTTGATGCTAGAACAGTTTAGCATTAGATTTGTAATCACCCATTCTATTAAAAAAAGAAATATAAAATTGATGAAAAAACGCTTCCTGCTGTTATGGATGTCGCCCTTATCCGTATTTGCTCAACAAAAAAATGCAGTTCAATATGTAAATCCGCTGATCGGCACGCAACGCATGGGACATACGTTCCCGGGCGCTACTGTACCGTTTGGCATGGTGCAGCTAAGCCCCGATACCGACACCATTCCCTATGAAATGAATGGGAAATACAACCCGGATGTATATAAATATTGTGCGGGTTACCAGTACGACGATAAAACCATTGTAGGGTTCAGTCATACCCATTTCAGCGGCACCGGTCACAGCGACCTGGGCGACTTCTTAATTATGCCCACAACCGGTCCCCTGCAATTGAATCCTGGCACCGCAACAGACACAAAAAGCGGTTTCAGGTCGGCTTATTCGCATGCCAATGAAAAAGCCGAAGCCGGTTATTACAAAGTACAATTAGACGATGATAATATCACCGCAGAATTAACCGCCTCTACCCGGGTAGGATTTCATCAATACACCTTTCCACAGAAAAGCGATGCGCATATCATTCTTGACCTGATGCATGGCATTTATAATTACGACGACAAAAACGTTTGGACCTTTATCCGGGTTGAAAATGACACCCTGGTTACAGGTTATCGTCAAACCAACGGCTGGGCACGTACCCGCACGGTTTATTTTGCTATGACCTTTTCAAAGCCCTTTAAGGAATATGGCTGTAAAGACTTCAGCAAAAAACAGGTATACCGTGGCTTCTGGCGCAAATTCGATCAGTCAAAGAACTTCCCCGACCTGGCCGGTAAGCAATTGCGTATGTACTTCAACTTTAATGCGGAAGCTGGCGAAAAAATAAAGATCAAAATGGCGCTGTCCCCGGTTAGCACTGAAGGCGCTTTGCTAAACCTGAAAACCGAGATACCCCATTGGGATTTTGAGCAAACAAAAGCAGCAGCACAGGCCGCCTGGAATACAGAACTAAGCAAGATCACCATAGATGCCTCCGAAGGGGAGAAGCAAAATTTCTATACGGCCATGTACCATGCTTTTCTGGGACCCACTGTGTTTATGGATGTAGACTATAAATATAAAGGACTCGATCAGAATATTCATACAGCCGGTAATTTCACCAACTACACCACTTTTTCATTGTGGGATACATACAGGGCGCTGCATCCGTTCTTCAACCTCATACAACCGGCCCGTAACGGCGATATGATCAACAGCATGCTGGCGCATTACGATCAAAGCACGTTAAAAATGCTGCCCATTTGGAGCCATTACGGCAACGACAACTGGTGTATGAGCGGTTATCACAGCGTATCAGTAATTGCAGACGCTATTATCAAAGGCAATAAGTCATTCGATGCTGCCCATGCATTGGAAGCCTGTGTAACTACGGCATTTAATAAAAGCTATGAAGGCATTGGCAGCTATATGGAGAAAGGTTATATCCCCGATGAAAAGCTGGGCACCTCTGCGTCCACCACACTCGAATATGCTTATGATGACTGGTGTATTGCGCGGGCTGCCCGACAGCTAGGTCGTTCCGAGCTGTATGATTTATTTATAAACCGGTCGGTCAATTATAAAAACGTGTATGATGCTACAGTAGGTTTTATGCGTGCCCGTAAAGAAGATGGTAGTTTTAAGGATGGGTTCGATCCCCTGAGCACGCACGGACAGGGATTCATAGAAGGCAACACCTGGAATTACAGCTTTTTTGTACCCCAGGACCCCGAGGGCCTTATTACACTGATGGGTGGTAAAAAGAAATTCAGCGCCAAACTCGACTCCTTGTTCACCATGTACCTGCCCGATAAATATTTTGCCGAAACAGAAGATATTACGCGCGATGGGATTATTGGTAATTACGTTCATGGCAACGAACCGGCCCACCATGTGGCCTATTTGTACAACTTTGCCGGTCAGCCCTGGAAAACGCAGCAGCGGGTAAGAATGATCCTTAAAAATCAATATAAACCGGCGCCTGATGGCTTAGGGGGTAATGACGATTGTGGTCAAATGAGTGCCTGGTATCTTTTTTCTACCCTTGGCTTTTATCCGGTAGCGCCTGGGTCGGCCATGTACCAGTTAGGAAGCCCGGCGATCAACAAAGCAGTCATCCGACTCGAAAACGGAAAAACATTCACTGTTGAAGCCAATAACCAAAGCGATAAAAATGTGTATGTGCAGAAGGTGCTACTCAATGGCAAACAGCTGGAACAACCGGCGATCAGCCATGAAGACATTATGAATGGCGGTACACTGGTTTTCTTTATGTCAAACAAACCCAAAAAGTAATATAAACTACACTACTCATGCTTTTCGTCTTTCGGTCTTAGCATATCGAACAGGTTCGAACGGGTTAATTCTTCCATATCACTCAGGGCCACTTCGAGGGCCCGGGTGCTAAGGAAGATCTCCAGCAAAGACAGGATCAGGGACACAACAAAAGCTACAATGCTCAGGGCGAAAATAATATAGGCAGCCGCGTTCCAGGTTTTAAAGATGCAGAACATACAAACTACACAAAATATAAAACTCACCACCCCGAAAGCCTGCATGGATCGAATGAGGCGGATGCGTTGACGCAGGTTGCGGATCTGTTCAACAATATGTTTCTGATCAGGGTTTGTCTGGTATTTTTCATGTAACGACCGTATTAGCGAAGCCATTGCCAGGAACCGGTTGGTATAAGCCAGCATCAGCAATGAAATAGCCGGGAACAGTAAAGCCGGTGTGGTAATGGACAGTTCCATATGCAGAAGGTTTTAGATTGCGGGATTGTGGTGAAAGAACCTGGTTCAAAACTAAAGCCGGAACTTCTTCCGGCTTTAATGTTATGTTCATGGGTTAGTAAGTAACTTCTTTAAACGACAAAATTGAAATATTATTTTGTTGGGTTATTTTTTCAGCAGCACCGTAAACACCGAGCCTTTACCAGGTTCGCTTTCACAGATGATCCGGCCGTTTATCTCTTCCACGATCCTTTTTACAATAGACAGGCCCAGGCCGTTAGAAGATTCTCCATCTGTAGGCAGCGAAGATATCTTACTGTATTTCGAAAACAAATAGGGCAGTTCTTCCTTATCAATACCCACTCCTTCATCGCGGATCTTTATACTGATACTATCCTGCTCATCGCTGATGCTCATCCATACATTTTTACCGGGCGACGTATATTTAATCGCGTTCGACAGCAGGTTCTCACAAATACGGCTGATCAGGAACCTGTCGCTTAAAACAAACAGCTTCTTACCAGTAAAGTCTGTATGCAGGCTGATATTCTTTTTGGCAGCTATCGGTTTAAAGTTATCAATCACTTCTTCCGTGAAAGCCTTCAGGTCAAACCTTTCCAACTGCATTTTATGATTACCAATATCTTCCCGCTCTACATCCAGTATTTGCCTTATCAACCGTTCGCCGTACAGGCCGGCCTGCACAATACGGCTCATGGCTTTTTGCTGTTCTTCCGTTAATCGGTTTGCATCGTTTTGTAATACCTGTCCCCATATTTGTATCGTAGCAAAAGGCGTGTTCAAATCATGCGATACTATACTGATGAGTGAATTCTTCTCATAATTTAATTCGGACAATTTTTCATTTTGTTGTACGATCAGGTCGTTCGTCGTCTGCAATCGCCGGTGAGCATTCCGCTTAATGACAAAGCCAATGGCAATTAATATCCCGATGATAGCCAGTGCAACCGATACCAGGGTAAGCTCTCGTGTACGGAGGGTTTCTTTCTCCACCTTTTCCTGCAACAATTTATTTTCTGCTTCCCGTTCACTGGCATGAAAACGTTCCTGCAGGGCGGCAATGCTCTTATAGGTATCGCTATGCAGGATAGCCGTATCCAACGAATACCACTTTTTTATATACTGATACGCTTTGCTGTAGTTACCCCGGTATTCGGCCAGCTTGGCCAGTATGGAATAGCTATCTGCTTCCTTGCTTTTTGATTCTAACCGTTGGGCCATATCCATTGCGCTTTGTGCATACATAGCAGCAGAATCAAACTGCCGCTTTTCTATATACACATCGGCCAGGTTCAACCTGGCTACCCATATTCCATTCAAATCATTTTCCCCGGTATGTTTAATTAGGTTTTGCCTGAAATACGGAAGGGCTTCATCATACTTCTTTTCCTTGAAATATAAATTGCCGATGTTGTTGTAGGTATTCGACAAACTAATTCGCCCCTGCCGTTCTAATGATTTACCCAGTTGTACAGCCTTTGCCAATAAAAAATGCGAGCTATCGTATTGTTTCAACTGCGTGTATATAACCGCCAGGTTATTATAGGTGTTTATAAGAGAGGGCACCTTTCCATCGTGTTCCGACATTCGGGCACATTGCAAATAGAATTCCTTTGCCTTTTCAGGCTCCCTGATGGCGAAATAAGCTATGGCCAGATCGCTTAATGCTGCCATTTCATATTCCGGCGCGCGAATCAAACGCGCTGCTTGCAGCGATTGCAAATAATATTCTATGGCTTTTTCGTAATTATTGCTCAGGTCTTCATATATGCCTTTTAGGCGGAGCGATAACACACTGCCCTTGTTGTATTGAAGATGATCGGCTTCTTTGGAAATGTAATCGGCGTAATAATGAATGGAATCTATCTTGTCTTCAGAGAAATCGAGACAACGGTCGTACAGGTTTTTCAATTGAGTTGTATCAACCTGTGCAAACGTACATACGCAAGTAATCAAAGCCCCTAAAAGCAGATAGTATTTCAACGGTATCGACAAATTGTACTACCAAATTAAGGGTTTTTACTTATTATGTCAAGTACATCCCCCATTCCACAAAAAATATCAACATTTAGTAACCCATAAAATCATTGGCCGGTTCGTTTGCCTTTGTTTCCCTGATCTGCTTTTTTCCCTTTAGCTCACTAATGAATCCCATCAAACTGAGAAAGCAGAAAATACCGAATGCAATTCCCCAGTACAGATCTGATTTTGATTCTCTTTTTTCTTTGCCTGCACTTAATCTTTCCTGCGGGTTAAGACAACTGAAGGAAGGGTTATCACTAAGATAGTATACTCTAACGTCTACTTCGGTTGGACGTATGTCCTGGAAAGTATGTTTGCCAGAATAGGTCTCGCCTTCCAATGAATAACGGTAGGTGAGGTCATATTCAGTTCTTCTTACAGAACCCGTTTTTTTTGATTTATAAACCCTTTCGTGATAGGTTGAATCAAACCTGCCTGTTACATATGAATTCTCTGCAACCATCTTTTCAAAGGTTTTCAACGTCCCGTCATTGTCGTACCGGTGGGTATAATCTGTAATACAACTCTTCGATAAACAAAAGAAAATGATGACACTGAGGATACCGTAAAATTTATTGGCCATAGGGTTGGGTTTAAGGAAAAACCTTAACGCTTTAAAAAACGGCTTATTATATAGAAATACAGGAGTATTCTTATCAAGCCTGGTTTTTTATTGTAACTACAACAGGCTTGCAGCAGGTAAAACGCTTATAAGAGTCAGATTTACACTGATTAATAGCAGAATATGTGTACAGGCATTATTCGATCAGCTTATTTTTCAAAGCAAACTTAACCAACCCTACGGTATTGTTTACGCCCAGTTTGGCGATGAGGTTCTTGCGGTGGGTTTCTACCGTGCTTACGCTCAAGAAAAGTTTTTTGGCAATTTCTGAATTACTATACTCTTTGCAGATAAGGGTAAGGACCTCTATTTCCCGTTTTGATAAAATTTCATCTACCTTTTTATCTTCAATAGTAACTGTATTTCTGAAGTCCTGGTTGGTATCCAGGATATTGATCTCCTTACTAAAATACTTACTGCCTTCCGCTACTGTTTGCAATGCTTTGGTGAGCTCGGTAATGTTTGTATTTTTCAACAGGTAGCCCTGTATTTCGTATTTCAGCAGCTTATGAATATAGCGCGTTCCGCGCATGATAGTAAGGTAAAGTATTTTTAGCGACGGCTGAATTTCGCGGATCTTTTGAAGCAGCTCTTCTTCACCAATATCTGGCAAATGAACATCCAGAAGCAGAATATCAATTTCATTATTCGGCAGCTGATTCAGCAAACTTTCACCTGTAAATGCTGAACCTATTACCTCAATGCCAGGTTGCTTGTTTAACAATAACACCAGGCCCTCAAGGTACAATTCATGGTCATCTGTTATAAAAACCTTCAACATAGTCAAATTTTAGGATCGGCTAGTTTTCAGGATTAATGGTTATTGTACCGATCCACGGCAAATTAAAACTATTTACAGTAGGATAACAAAAACGGTTCCAATCCTTTTTATATATCCTGAATAATGCCTCTCCCACTATGAACATAATATTATCAATCCACATTGTTTAGCAGGTTTTAGCAAGCCTGGCCGGTTACGGTTTCCCGCAATATATAAAGCCCCCGCAAAAGCAGGGGCTTCCCTTATACGGATTAAATTTTCTACGTCATCGTGTCTTCAGCATGGATCGTACCTGTTGGGTGGTTCCGTTTTGAAAACGGGCATAATAAACACCCAATGGCAGCCCATACCCCTGGAAGGTTACAGTATAGGTACCGGATGTATATTCTTTGTCAGTAAGTGTCCTAATCACTCTTCCCATCGTATCTATCACCTGCACCAATGTATGTCCGCCTTTTGTATTAAAAGTAATGGACGTATTTTCAACAAACGGATTGGGATAGTTAATGATCAATTGATCCCCATCGCCTCGTATTACATCATCTACTCCGGTAGCGCCGCAGGCCGCATTTACACATAACGGAATATTCTGGAAATTCTTAAGCATGATGGTTTGCAGGTCGGTGTCATTTACGCAGAACCATTGCTTTAATATAGAAGCATAAATACTTCTGAAATCATATTGATAAGGCACGTTATCGTTTCCTCCTGCGCCGGTTGGAATGGCAGGGTTGGTCCCGATAATACCGCCCCGAACATTTTTTCCAAATACAAATACCGGTGCGGCAGCGCCGTGATCGGTACCCAAACTTGAGTTTGATTTTATACGACGGCCGAACTCTGAGAACGTAAACCCAACGACTCTTTCTTCAACACCCAGTCCTTTCAGGTCGTCCATAAAACATTTGATAGCATCCGATACGCGGGCCATCAGTTTGGCATGTCCCCCGGTTGTTGTATCAGCCGCCTCTACCTGGCTGGAGTGCGTATCGAAACCACCCGTGCTAACCATATATACCCGGGTCTTTAAGCCACCTTTAACCAGGCGGGCCACAATACGTAACTGTTGCGCCAGGTCATTATTGCTGGGGTAAGAACCCTGTGAAGTAACTTTTGCGGCAGCGGCCCTGATAACGTTTGAATATTGTTCAGTTTGGCCCATGATCATTCTGATATAAGCCAGCTCCTTGCCCCAGGGCGTATTAGGCACCGGGTCGCCCACGTTATCGAGAAAGTCGTAAAAACTGGTAGGGTCGCTGATGGTCATACCCATAGGGAATGAAGGTCCCTGCAAAGCCAGCGATGCTACCGAACCGATCTGTATTGCCAGTGGATCGGGCATTTGCGCTGTAGGATATCCGTTTGGAAAGTTCGGAAATTCAATATTCAGGTACCGGCCGATCCAACCGGTAGTAAGCACCTGGTTCGAATCGGAAGCGCTCATCCAGATATCCGTTGCCCTGAAGTGCGAGAAGTTGGGCGAAGGATAACCAACGGCCTGTATAATAGCCAGTTTATTTTCATTATACAGGGTTTGCAAACCCGTCATACTGGGGTGCAATCCGGTTTTCGATGTGCCGTTCAGCGGCAAGATCTTGTTTTGTCCGATCGCAATATTTGCACGGGCATTATAATAATCTCTATAAGTTTCAATGGGTATTACCATGTTCAATCCATCGTTACCGCCATTCAGCTGTATCATCACCAATACTTTATCGGTATCGGTGGTGGCACCCATCAGGGCTTGTACCAATGGTGATGCACCAGTAAATGCTTTTACAGAAAAGCCGTTCAATAAGGCGGGCAGGGTAACAGATGCAGGTATAGTTTGTTTAAAAAAGTCTCTGCGCTTCATAAGATCGGTTTGAATGTTAAGCTAATTGGTACTCGGCGAGGTTCATTAAATATTTGTAGAATGGTTGCAGGCGGTTAAACACTGTACTATATCCTGCCATGTTGGAGGGATCCCCTATATACGTAAACCAGGCATTGGTCCAGTACGTATCATCATACTGCCCCAGGAGCAATATTTGTGTTTTGATGCTTGCTTTCATCGCAGCGGATAGCGGTACACGGTACAGTACATCCAACACTGCATCGATAAACGTATTCGGATCGAGGATCACTGCTGTAGGGAAACTTTTTTGAGTAAAACCCACCGGATCGATAATCAGCTTAAAATTACTACGGGTATACCCGGTTCCGATCAATTGGTCGATAAACCGTTCGCGCTTGGGCATGGTATCATGGTTGATCCACATTTCATAGAACATGGGCACCTGATAATAGGCAGGCCATCCTGAAACACTGGGCGGATCAGCAATATTCTGCTGCATGATCACGCCCTGGTTACGCAGATAATCCCACATATTATATTGATTGGCATAATCAGTGTCGGCAGGAAATGCCACTTCAAACTCCCGCATCATCATGACCATCATTTCAAGCGGGCCTTTGATCAAACAACCCTGGCTAAGCGGATCGAAGAAATGTTCGCTCTTTAACAGGGTGGCCAGCACGGGTTTTATTTCCCAGCCGCCATTACGGAATTGTTCAGCCAGTGGTTTTATAACGTTGGTGAGGGTATCAGGTTCAATAGTGTAATAAACGAACCATGTGTATAGCTTTTTTACAATAAATTCAGAGACTTCTACAGATTTGCTGAAGATCATATTGATAAGATCGGTCAGCTCTGCATCTCCGCCAGTAGCATCGCTGCGGCCGGCGATTACAGTTCCACCAAAAAATGAAGAGAACGTTTTGCTGTTCTTATCATGCGCTTCTGGTTTGAAGTATACCGATTCATCTTCACCGGCTTTATCCTTTATACGCCAGCCAGTCAATACCCGGGCAGCTGCTTTTACATCATCTTCGGTATAATTGGGATTGTTTTCTTTTCCCAGCGTAAACAGCTCCTGTAACTCACGGGCGTAGTTTTCGTCAGGGGCAGTGTTGGTATTCAGATAGCCGTTGAGGTAACGCAACATCGCAACGTTGAGCGTCATATCCTTTACCAGCGTTTTAAAATTACCAACAGCGCTCTGCCGTAACAGGGTATTATAACGATAGGCATAAGTACCCCTCTCATACTCGGCTGTTTCGGTTGAAAAATGGTTATGCCAGAACAGCGTCATCTTCTCCCGTACGCTTCTGTCCTGATTGATCATGGTACCAATCCACCAGGCTTTCAGGGAATTCACCCGTTTGCCATTGGCAGCACCATCTGTTGAAACGGTGTTCACCCAGGTACTTCCTGCTGCTACCGCAATATCGCCATCAGTGGCATCAATGTCGGTATTGTCGTAATTTTTCAATGGTGGTGCAGGCAAACCTGTAGGTACGTTCAACAATTCATCAACCGCCGCTGAAGGCGTCATTCCAAGAAAATGATCAATGTCTGCTTTTTTTGCACCGAACATGGTGCGCTTTAATAAGTGTGAAACTTCTTTTGCAGTCCAGGTACCTGAGTAAGGTGTTAATCCGGAATAAATTTGACGCATGCCTGCAAAGGGCTTCGGAGAAGTAGCCTTGGCTCTTCTTTTCAGCGTGAAGAATTCTCTTCTATCCATAAGGTTGATTTTGGTGGATTGCTTCATATAGCCGGCCTTTGACTACATGATGACAATCCAATTATGGCAGTGACTGAACAAAAATGCTGCCACTTGATGAAATGGGGATAATTGACGTACATTTTCATTATGTCTCGTACAATTACGCGCATAAAAAAAGCTGCCTATCAATGATAAGCAGCTATCTATATAACAACTATTTTTACTAATTAATATTTTCTATAATTCCTGCTATTCCCTGACCACCACCCACACATGCCGTAACAATACCATACTTCTTGTTCAACCGCTTCATATCATGCGTAATTTGTATCGTTAACTTACAACCGGTACAACCTAACGGATGTCCCAGGGCAATAGCGCCACCGTTTATGTTTACGATATCAGGGTTCATTCCCAGTGTACGGATAACCGCTAGCGCCTGTGATGCAAATGCTTCGTTCAACTCTACCAGGTCTATCTGGCCCAGATTCATTGAAGCTTGTTTTAATGCTTTTGGCACTGCTTCAACCGGACCAATACCCATGAGTCGTGGGTTTACTCCCGCCGATGCACAGGCTACCAGGCGGGCGATTGGTTTCAAGCCCAGTTCATTCACCATTCTTTCACTCATTACAATAACAAAGGCGGCGCCATCACTGGTTTGCGATGAATTACCGGCAGTCACCGTACCGCTGGCGGCAAATACAGGTTTCAGTTTATTTAATACATCAATGCTGGTATCTTTCCGGGGACCTTCGTCGGTATCAACTACATAGCTCCTGGTTTTCTTTTTACTTTTTTCATCCAGGTATACTTCCTCAACGGTGATGGGTAAGATGCCGTTTTTAAAATAGCCATTCGAAATGGCATTGATGGCTTTCATATGCGATTGATAGGAGAACACATCCTGGTCTTCGCGACTTACATTGTATTCTTTGGCTACGGCTTCCGCTGTTAAGCCCATGCTCAGGTAATAATCCGGTTCATCTTTCGCAATAGAATAGGCAGGTACGGTTTTCCAACCTGCAGTGGGTACCAGGCTCATGCTTTCGGTACCACCTGCGATAATACATTCAGCCATGCCGCTGCGGATCTTCGCCGTAGCAATAGCAATGGTTTCCAAACCCGATGCGCAATACCGGTTTACGGTAGCGCCGGGCGTATCATAACCCAATGCCCTTGCGGCTATGATCCTGCCCACCTGCAAACCCTGCTCTGCTTCCGGAACCGCGTTCCCTACAATTACATCATCCACACGTTTGGGGTCCAGTTGCGGAACTGAAGCCATCAATCCTTTGATCACATCAACGGCCAGGTCATCGGGCCTGTAAAACCTGAACCCACCCCGTTTGGCCTTTCCTACCGCGGTGCGGTAACCTGCTACTATATACGCCTCCATATATAAAGTTTTAAATAATTATGGTTGTTTATGCAACTTTCTATACCAAAGGTAAGAATTGGGAGGATCAATACAAAATGCGCCCCCGGCCTCTAAAACGGCCCCGGTAACTGGCCCGGTTTAGCCGGAAAAGCCCATAACCGGTAACACAGAAACAGCAATCCCCCTTTAGGGGGTTAGGGGGTTTTAATTATCTTCGCACCGAATTATGTATAACTTACTTCGTCGTCTGTTGTTTTGTTTTCCCACTGAAACGGTCCATCATTTTTCAATGAACATGATGAAACTGGGCTGCTCGCTGGGCGCCATCCGCAAAACCATTTCAAACCAATATGTGCCATCCAATGGCTCATTATCAAAAGAACTGTTCGGTCTCCGGTTTAAGAATCCGGTAGGACTGGCCGCGGGATTTGACAAAAATGCCCTGTACCTCACCGAGCTGGAAGCCCTTGGTTTTGGTTTTGTTGAAATTGGTACGGTAACGCCCAAACCTCAGGCCGGGAATGATAAGCCCCGGTTATTCCGTTTGCCTAAAGACAAAGCCCTCATTAACCGGATGGGCTTTAACAATGAAGGGGTAAATGTGGTTGCCCTTCGATTGAAGGAATGGCGGGAAAAGCAAGCTGCAAGCTACAAGCGGCAAGCTGCAAGCGGTGCTGCTGATTTACCATTCACCATTCACCATTCACGCCTCATCATCGGCGGCAACATCGGTAAAAATAAAGCTACCCCAAATGAAGATGCCTGGAAAGATTATGAGATCTGCTTCCGAGCCTTATTTGATTGCGTTGATTATTTTGTAGTGAACGTAAGTTCTCCCAACACGCCCGGATTGCGCGAATTGCAGGAAAAAGATTCGCTCCGCAAAATTTTATCGCATTTACAAACCATCAACCAGCAGGAAAGCGGTACCGAAACAGGACGCAATCCGAAACCGCTATTATTAAAAATAGCGCCCGATCTAACCTGGCAGCAGATAGATGATGTGATTGACCTGGCCATGGAAATAAAATTAGACGGACTGGTAGCGACCAATACGACCATTAACCGTGAGCAGTTGCAAACCACCGGTCAGGAACTGCAAACTATTGGCGCCGGCGGATTAAGCGGCGCTCCGGTGCGCAACCGTTCTACTGAAATAGTAAAGTATATTCATCAAAAAACCAACGGACAAATACCGGTTATTGCATCAGGTGGTATTTTTACGGCAGCAGATGCCAAAGAAAAACTCGCCGCCGGCGCAGCCCTGGTACAGGTTTGGACAGGTTTTATATACGAAGGCCCTGCTATCGTAAAGAACATTTGCAATGGGCTATAATGTCATAAGCAATTGGCAAGTCGCAGGTTACTTTCGGTTATCCGGTAAATTTCTTTAATACAAACTGAAACATTTGAGTTTCATTCCCTACTAACAAGGTACGGTGCAAAACAGGGTATAACCATTGCATATTGCTTATTCATATTGCCTATTGGTTTTACCACCTTATTTTTGCCCATCATTTTATTACAGATCATCATGGAACAATTGTTTACTGTAGATGCTTTTATCAGCTTATTAACCCTGACCGTACTGGAAATTGTGCTGGGTATAGATAACGTGATCTTCGTTTCTATTTTAATGGGCCGTTTAGATAAAAATCAGCAACTGAAAGCCCGCCGCATCTGGATGGTTGCCGGTATTGCTGTTCGTATCTGCTTATTAATGGTTATCGGTTGGCTGGTGATCAATGGCAATAAAGAATTATTTGGTTTCAACTGGCGGGGTAGCCATTTCGCTTTTAACCTGCGTAATGTGATCATGCTGGCCGGTGGTTTGTTCCTTTTATACAAAACCGTAAAAGAGATCCATCATAAACTCGAAGGTGATGAAGGCATGTATGAGAGCAATCCAAAGAAAGCGTCCTTTGGTGCTGTTATAGCCCAGATCGTTATTATTGATATGGTTTTTTCGTTCGATAGTATCATCACCGCTGTTGGCCTGGCGCGTTTAGTGCCCATCATGATCACTGCTGTGATCATTGCCATGATCATCATGTTTTTCTTTTCTGATAAAATTGCCAACTTCATACACAAGCATCCCACTCTTAAAATGCTGGCCCTGGCATTTTTATTAATGGTAGGTTTCAGCCTGTTCTTTGAAGGACTGGAGCCCATTCACAAAAGCCATATCGACAAAGGCTATATTTATTTCGCCATGGCCTTTTCTTTTGGTGTTGAAATACTCAACATGTGGATGCGCAAAAGAGCCAAAGGCAAAACAGTTCAATTGCACGAACCCATTGTTAAAAAAGAAGAGCAGAACAGCATTTAATCGTTTCGCAGAGCACCTGCAGGATTCGTTAAGGCAGCTTTGATGCTTTGAAAACTCACCGTTACCAGGGCTATCATCAAAGTCAGCAATCCGGCCAGTGCAAACATCCACCAGGCTATATCAATGCGATAAGCAAAGTTTTGCAGCCATTGGTTCATGGCATACCATGCTATGGGGAAGGCGATCAGCATGGCTATAGCAACTGGTTGTAAAAAGTTGGTTGATAATAATACCACAATATTGTTGGAAGAGGCGCCCAATACTTTGCGAACCCCTATTTCTTTGGTACGTTGTGCAGCAGAGAAAGTAGCCAAACCAAATAACCCCAGGCAGGAAATGAAAATGGCCAGGAACGCAAATACATTCGACAAACGGCTTACAGTTTGTTCGCTTTTGTACAGCTTTTCATACTCGAGATCTGAGAATTGAAAAGTAAACGGGACCTTTGGATTTAATGCTTTACAGATCTTTTCCAAACCGGCAATGGCATCCTGGGTTTTACCAGCTTTTGTACGTACCAGTATGGTTCCCCATTTCGGACGTTCATCCAATCGAATAAACAGCGGTTCAATAGTTTCATGCATTGACGTGAAATGAAAATCTTTTAGCACCCCGATAATAGTTCCCCTGCGTTCTCCCCAATTCAACGGTTTACCAATTGGTTCTTTATAACCAATCCTGGCTAACGCCGTTTCATTAATAAGATAAGCAGTTGAATCGGCTCTGAAGGCTGGAGAAAAATCACGCCCTTCTATTAACTGCAGGTTCATCGTTTTTACAAAATCATATCCAACGGCAGCATCAGCAAAAGATACTTCCAGATTAGGATCTTTGCCTTCCCAATCTATACCGCCACGGCGATGCCCGATTACAGTGGGTGATTCTCTCATTTGAGAAATATTTACAATGGCAGGCATTCTGCTGACTTCCTCTTTAAACAAAGTATATTTTTTGATGAGGTCACCTTCAACAGGAACATATACCAGGTTCTCACGATCATACCCCAGATTCTTATGCTGAATGAAATTCAATTGCCGGTAAATCACTATCATACCCAGGATAATGATAATGGAAATGGAAAATTGAAATACCACCAACCCCTTACGAAAGAACAACGCACTCGCACTGAACTTTAAACTTCCTTTTAATATTCGTACAGGCTTAAGTGAAGAAAGAAAAAGCGCCGGATAACTGCCCGCGACAAAACCGGTTATAATTACTAACCCCAATATAGCTGTCCAAAAGACCGGCTGCTGAACAGGGATAAGTAGTTGTTTCCCGGTTAGGCTGTTAAAGGCGGGCAACAACATTATAGTGAGTACAAAAGCTATTGAAACAGCAAATAAGGTAAGCAGCATAGCTTCTCCTATAAATTGAACGACTAACGACCAACGCAATGCGCCAATTACTTTACGAACACCCACTTCTTTCGCCCGTTTGGCCGACCGGGCAGTGGCCAGGTTCATGAAATTGATACAGGCGATCAGCAGAATAAAAACAGCAATAAGCGTGAACAGTTTTACGTATTCAATACGGCCGCCGTCGGGCCGCCCATTTTTGAAGGTGGAATAAAGATATCGCTCGGTGTAAGGTTGTAAACCCAACTCAAGAACCGCACTGTTGCTTTTGTGTATATACCGGTAAATAAAATCTTTGATCTTGGCTTCCGTTTTTACCACATCGGCATCAGTACGCAATTGCACAAATGTCAATGGACTGGTATTGGCCCAATTGTTTACCCAGGTGTTTTCTTTTACATAAGCAGACCAACTTCTTAAGAAATCGAATTGCTGGGAAGAAGAAGAAGGTATATTTTCAAATACAGCGGTTACAACCAGGTCTTCCCTGTTTTCAAAACGAATTGTTTTCCCAAATGCTTTTTCTGCGCTGCCAAAGAAACGCTCGGCCATGTTGCGCGATATAGCAATATCAGTTGGTGTGTTTAAAGCGGAAGCCGGAGTTCCCTTTAATAAGGGATAACTAAACATGGAAAAGAAGTCAGGCCCGGCATTTGATCCTTCCATTTTGGCCAGTTTATCGCTCACCTCAAATGTATTGGGCATACTTCTTTCCAGGCTGCTGGCATATTGTACCTCCGGTATTACTCTTTTCAATTCATCAGCCAGCAAACCCTGGGTAAAATAGCCTGCATCTATTTTGCCTTCATTGTACTGCCGTTCATAAACCTGGTATAATTGTTTGCCATTGGCATGAAAGCCATCTACCCCTCGTTCATCCTTCACCCAAAGCATAATGAGCAGGCTGCAGGTTAAACCTAAAGCCAGTCCCAGGATATTGATCACTGAAAATGCTTTGTTGCGAAAAATAGTTCTCCAGGCAGTTTTAAAATAATTTGTAATCATAATGAAGGCATCTGCAGATATGGCCCTGAAAAATATACCAAATATCAAAAGCTATGACTACCAGTTGTTTGAGAAAGTGGTTCTGATATATAAACGTTCGCTTTCGATACAATGACTGACCGGTTTTATGCCGTTGGCTTGGGCCTTTTACCTATTGTCTTTTGCTTATTGCTCCTCACCCAGCTTCAACAATACAGCCGCTACCATACCAGCAGTTTCTGTGCGCAGGCGGGTATCGCCCAATGTAACAGGGATGAAATAATGCTGGGTAGCAAAGGATACTTCTTCATTGGTAAAATCACCTTCGGGGCCTATTAAAATTAACTGAGAAGGCAGGGATGCATTCACCAGCGCGGCAAGTGGTTGTTTTGAACCAGGCATGCAATGGGCTATAAATTTTTGCGTATTATCAATAACATCTTCCTGCTTCAGCATTTGTCCAAACCCAACTGGCTGGTGTAAAACGGGCAGCCATGCCTGTTGCGATTGCAGCATGGCGCTCACCAGAATGTTTTGCATCCTTTCGTACCGAAAATGTTGTTTCTCGGTTCTGTCACAGATGAGGGGGATGATTTCGGTAATGCCAAGTTCGGTAGCCTTTTCAAGAAACCATTCAAAGCGGCTGGCATTTTTCAGCAATGAAATGGCGATGCTGGTCTTGCGCCCGGTTTGCGGTATCAATTGTTCATTCAATACGGTTACGCGGCATCGCTTTTTATGATCGTCGGCAATAACGGTCAACAATAAAAAACCTTTACCATCGGTAAGATGCAATTGATCGCCCTTTTTCTTACGCAATACATTCACCACATGCTTCGAGGTATCTTCATCGAGCTCGATTTCCTTTTGTGCGGCAATAATATCCGAAATATAAAAAAGCGGCAGATTCATTATTCGTTCTTTCGTGCAAAGTAATAAAGAATATTTAGTTCAATGCTCCGGTATATTACTATGCATTTTATATACCATGATCACCAAAAACAAAAAGCCTCCCTCGGCTGAGCCGAGGAGAGGCTTTTTCAGAATAATAACCTTAAAAATTTCAACTATTGGGAATATGAATTTTACTTTTTAATTCTTCATTTCTTTAAAATGGCGCTTCATCGTCATCGCCATATGGCATATCGTTCATTTTACTGCCAGCTTGTATATACAGTTTGGCGCCATCGCCACCGCTTGCGCCAGCACCACCATCAGTAGGGGCCGGCTTCCAGCTTCCGCCACCCAAACCCAAACCACTGAAATCATCGCCCTCCATTTCAACAAATTTCTGAATATGCAGCTGAGCTCTCAATTTAATGGTTTCCAGCGAACCGTTACGGTGTTTGGCTATACGCACGTGGGTTTCCCCTTTATTGCTTTCTCCCATTTCATTGGAAGTAATATCGTAATACTCGGGACGGTAAATGAACATTACCATGTCGGCATCCTGCTCAATGGCTCCCGATTCACGAAGGTCACTCAGCTGCGGCATTTTATTACCGTCTTTACGGGTTTCAACCGCACGACTTAACTGCGACAGTGCAATAATAGGAACCTGCAATTCCTTCGCCAGCATTTTTAAGTTACGTGAAATGGTACTGATCTCCTGCTCACGGTTGGTGTTCTTACCGTTACCAGTACCGCTCATCAGCTGTAAGTAGTCGATGATGATAAGGCCGATGTTATGTTTGGACTTCAAGCGGCGGCATTTCGCACGCAGCTCAAATACGTTCAGGGCTGCTGTATCGTCGATAAAAATGGGCGCCTGCGCCAGTTTTTGAATACCCTTGGCGTACAGCTGTTTCATTTCATGCTCTTCCATCTTACCACGCGATATCTTCTCAAGCCAAACCTCGCTTTCGGCACTCAGGATACGGGTAACCAGCTGCGCCGAGCTCATTTCAAGGCTGAAGAACACAACGGGGGTTGGCCGGGTACTACTCAATGCGGCATTACGCGCCAGGTTAAGGGCAAACGCCGTTTTACCCACGGCAGGACGGGCAGCCAGGATGATCAGATCTGAACCCTGCCATCCATAGGTCACTTTATCGAGTGAAGGGAAACCGGTCGGCACCCCGGTAATATCTTCGGTTTTGTGACGCATGTCTTCGATACGTTGTACGGTTTGCACCAGTACGGTATCGATACTGTAGTAGTTCTTCTTCATGTGGTTATTGGTGATCTCGAACAGCTTTGCCTCGGCTTCATCGAGCAAGTCAAACACATCGGCGCTGTCTTCATACGCGTCACCAATAATTTCACCACTGATGCGAATCAATTCGCGTTGAATGAACTTCTGTAAAATGATCTTTGAGTGCGCTTCTATGTTGGCGGAAGAAACAACTGAATTCGTTAAGCGCGTTACATAATAGGGCCCTCCCACCATTTCCAGTTCCTCTTTGCTGCGCAATTCTTCCACTACCGTTAAGATATCTATTGGTTGGCTTTTTTGCTGCAGACTTAGCATGGAACGGAAAATACGCTGGTGAGCGTCTACATAAAAGCACTCGGGTTTTAGTATCTCCACAGCTACGTCAAAGGCGTTTTTTTCGAGCATAAGGGCACCCAATACCGCTTCCTCCATGTCTTTCGCCTGGGGCGGCACTTTGCCGTATACCATGGTATTCAGGTCAATAGAGCTACGGCGACGTGCTTTTCGGTCTTTGTTGTTCAGATTAGTTAATTCCATCGTTAACGGTCTACAAAAATTTTAACCATTGGTTTGATAAAGTTTACAAACAGGATCTCTCAAGGTGCTGAAGTGCTGTGGTGCGCGGTGCAACTTCCGATTTAATACTGCCAACCAATGACACTCGGGTTTGTATTAAGGCTAAGGTTTGTTACGTGAATATTACTGCACTGTTACCGCAATGTTACCTCATTAGGTCAGGACGGCGAATATAGACCCCTCGCCTGCCCGGAAAATAAAATTGCAGTTCTATATTTAATAACAGCAATCCACATATTAATCCACGAAAATAGGCCACTTATCCACAAGTGCAATAATAGATATACACAATTTACAAAAGTTTGGCACCCATATGAAAACGAAATTCACACAGGGTGTGCGTAAGAATTATCCCCCGATTATTTGGTGGTACGCGCGGGAAAATAAGATGCAGTCGCAATAGGGTTTTCCGAAGTTTACTTAGTGAAAACGCTTATCAATACAGCATTTTCCTGATATGGGATAGCTGTAACTGCCTATTGTCGGTTACTTCAGAGGTCCCTTACCTCGTAAGTAGGCCATCCGTGCACTTTCCAGCCTTTTTTTCAACCAATGGCATAAATTTAGCGTATACATAATACAGGAAAACTGGCATAGAAAACGTCAAACATTGACTATTCAAACAAAAAGATGATGTTCGAATATTAAATTCACCCGGAGAACCGTAAATTAGATTCTTTAATTTCAATACCGACCATGCGTGTATACCAGTTGCGGCATTATGAAGTAATGATGCCTGAAGAAAATAGCAAGGAAGCCCAGCATCTGCTGTACTACGAACGGCTTTGTTACGATCTGCTTACGGCACATGCCATTAGCTTTTCACACGCCGTGGAAGTGGTTAAGCTGAATTCTGCCCGTATAGAACAACGCCCAGGTAGAATCCATCGCATTTTAAGCGCCGCCGAAATTCCCCCCTTCTGTTTTATCGTTTGTAAGAATTAACCGGCCGAATCGACTTCAAAGCATTTTTGTGGCAAATTGCCAATTCCTGAACCTGTAACGGGTAACTGGTAACCAGCTGATTTTTTCGTTGTCTTCATGTCCCAACTGGTCGGGATCGCCTTATTGCCTTCTCTTGTTGCCTCGTTGCCTTCTCCCTATCTTTGCTGCCATCGTTGAACTTAGACTTCAAACAAAAAATTATATACTGATTCATGACTATTTCCTATAACTGGCTCCACGATTATTTGCCGGTAACCATTGATCCCGAACGGCTTAGTAAATTATTGACCTCTGTTGGACTGGAAGTTGAAAGCCTGGAGAAATATGAAAGTCTGAAAGGTGGATTACAGGGGCTGGTGATCGGCGAAGTGCTGGCTGCAGAAAAACATCCCAATGCCGATAAATTAACCGTTACCAGGGTAAATGTAGGATCAGGCGATCCGCTGCAAATTGTTTGCGGCGCCCCAAATGTGGCTGCCGGTCAAAAAGTGGTCGTGGCTACTGTGGGCACCACCATTTACCCCAAAAAAGGGGACCCGCTTACCATGAAAATAGCCAAGATCCGTGGGGTAGAAAGTTATGGAATGATCTGTGCCGAAGATGAAATTGGCCTCAGTGACGACCATGCGGGCATACTGGTATTACCAGCCGGTGTAAAAGTGGGCATTCCAGCCGCGGAGTATTTTAAACCCTATACTGACTGGATCTATGAAATTGGCCTGACCCCCAATCGCATGGACGCCATGAGTCACCGCGGTGTGGCCCGGGATGTATGTGCTTATTTATCGTACCACGATAGCAAGGACCTTTCGGTAGTTGCTCCGCCGATCAGCGATTTCAAGGTAGAAAAAAATACCCTGCCCATATCGGTAACCATCGAAAATACCAATGCCTGCCACCGATACAGCGGTGTAAGCATTGCCAATGTAACGGTAAAAGAAAGCCCTCAATGGCTGCAGGATAAACTGCGCGCCATTGGTCAGCGGCCCATTAATAATATAGTAGACATTACCAACTTTATACTGCACGAAACCGGTCAGCCGCTGCACGCATTTGATGCCGACAGAATTGCTGGCAAAAAAGTGCTGGTAAAAAATCTGCCGGAAGGCACGCCATTCGTTACCCTCGACGAAAAAGAAAGAAAGCTCAGCGCTGAAGATCTCATGATCTGTAATGGCAATAGCGAAGGCATGTGTATAGCCGGTGTTTTTGGCGGCCAACACAGCGGGGTCACCAATGCTACTAAAAATATTTTTCTCGAAAGCGCCTGGTTCAACCCGCTGGATATACGAAAAACATCTTTCCGCCATGGTTTGCGTACCGATGCAGCCACCCGGTTCGAAAAAAATATCGACATCAGCAATACAGTAAATGTGTTGAAGCGCGCCGCCCTGCTTATTAAAGAACTGGCCGGCGGCGACATTGCTTCGGAAGTGATAGATGTATTTCCTAACCCGGCCAAACAGTCGGAAGTGCAATTGAAGTACTCCTTCCTGCGCAAGCTGAGCGGGAAAAACTATGCAGCCACTACGGTTAAAAAAATTCTGACCAGTCTGGGTTTTGCTATTATTAAAGAAAGTGCAGATGATATATCAGTATCCGCCCCTTTCAGCAAACCCGATATTCACCTGCCAGCCGATATCGTTGAAGAGATCATGCGCATTGACGGACTCGATAATATTGAGATCCCCAACGCTATTACGATCTCTCCTTCGGTTGAAACAGACCGCGACAAACATATTTATCGCGAAAAAACGGCCAATTACCTGGTTGGTGCAGGTTTCAATGAGATCTTTACCAACTCCATTACCAATGCGGCTTACTTTGATGACAACGAACTAAGCACAGCCGTAAAACTGTTGAATAACCTCAGCGCCGATCACAATATTATGCGCCCCTCCATGCTGCAAACCGGGCTGGAAGCGATAGCGCATAACCTCAACCGCAAAAACAACGACCTGCGCTTTTTTGAGTTCGGAAAAACCTACAGCACATCTGGTGCCGGTAAGTACAGCGAACACGAACATGTATGCCTGTATATTACCGGTCAGGTACAGGAAGATGCCTGGAAAGGGAAAGGAACAACAGCAGATATCTTTTATTTGAAAGGCATCGTGGCAAGAATATTGCAATTAACTGGCGTTTCTAAAGCCTCATTCGTTCCGATACCAGATGGAGGCAATATGGTGAACGCGTTACAGGTAACTATTAATAAGGATGTAATAGCCCACCTGGGCCAGGTGAAGCCACAGGAATTGAAGCGTTTTGATATAAAACAACCGGTATTTTATGCCGATCTGGACTTTGAACTTTTATTGAAATACATTTCCGCCAACTCTATTAAAGCAAAAGAACTTCCGCGCCAGCTCCCTGTACGCCGCGACCTGGCAATGGTAGTACCTAAATCCCTTCCCTTTGCAGATGTTGAGAACACGGTGAAAAAAGTAAAACTCGACAAGTTACAGTCAATACAACTGTTCGATATTTTTGAAAGTGAAAAGCTCGGGGCCGATAAAAAATCCCTCGCAGTTAGTTTTACCTTCCTCGACGAAGAAAAAACGCCCACAGATAAAGATATTGACGGTATGATGAATAAAATTATGAATGCCCTGGAAACAACATTACAGGCAGAGATCAGAAAATGATCGCGGGCTGTTGGGTTGACAGAACCAGGCAAAAATTTGTTCAATGGAGGGATTACAGGAACAATTGAAACGCATCACAGAAAAGTTGCACCAGGCGGTACATCGCTATCATCTGTTGCAAAAGGAGCACGAGCAAATGAGCAAGGAAGTGGTGGCGTTGCGTGATAAAGAAAAAGCCCGGCTAATTCGAATTGACGAGCTTGAAATGAAAATGACGGCATTGCAAACCGTTACCGGCCAGTTGAATGACACGGAAAAGAAGGATGTTGAAAAAAGGATTAACCGTTACATCCGGGAAATTGACCGGTGTATTGCCTTATTAAGCGAATAAGTTCATTTAAACCCGTTTTACGAGGCGCATTTTCATTTCATCATCGCCCTGGGAAAGTTCAAGGGTGTAAACACCATATGGCAGATCGTTGAGGCCTTTCCAGGTAACGGTTTTATCGCCTTGTGGAATGTTCGTTTCGAGCCGGCTACATTCGTAACCCCTTTCATCGCGTAAAATGGCTTTAAGACTGGATTGAATGGGCATAATCAACTCCAGTGTCAGCGCGTCAATGAAGACGTTCGACCTAAGTTTAGCGAACATGTTAATCGTTTGGTTTTGGTGAGTAATCATAGAATACGAAAATTTGCGTTTAACCATCCAAAACGATCCTTTGTAGCCCAGAAGTAGTAAGTATCCCTGTGTGTATTGTGTGTGGATAAAATTAGAACAAGCTTTTCAAACTTGCAAGCTCATGGAAGAATTAATTCCTATAAATGTTTTGATAGGCGACAGAACCTATCGTATTCGTATTACTCCTTCCGATGAAGAGGTGGTACGCAAGACCCTGAAGTTGATCAATGACAAGATCATTGAATTTAAAACCATGTTTGCCGGCAAGGATATGCAGGACTATGTGGCGATGGTAGTATTATGGTATGCCACCGAGCAAAAATCCGGCGGCAGCCAAACCTTCATCGATAGCCAGACCGGAGAGCAGTTACTGACCATGGAGAAATTGCTGGACAAGTTACTGCTGGATTGATTGAAGAACCTGGAACCCCAGTAACTGGTAACCGGCAACTCCCCCTTGCGGCCTTTCCTCGTCTCTTTTATGGGCCGGGAGTTCAAATTCCCTGTTTTCGCCATCTACAAATAACTGACTTCAAAATGCTTGCAGTTCTGCTGCCTCTTTTTTTGTATTTTCGCACATTCACATCTCCACTATAGTAAACTTGCGACACCTGGAGATGGAAAGACAATGCGAATTCTTTAAACATGTAAAACACAATGGATAATAGTATGTTAACCGCTATAATAGGATTAGTGGCGCTACTGGCAGGAATAGTAGCGGGCAAATTCATATTTGCCAAAAACACTAAGCATAAAGTAGACGAGGCCGAAAGTCAGGCCCGTAAAATTATTGCCGAGGCGCAAACGAACGCCGAAACCATTAAACAACAAAAACAGCTCGAAGCAAAAGAAAAGTTCCTGTCCCTGAAAGCCGAGCATGACAAAGAAGTACTGGATCGTAACCGTAAGTTGGGTGAAAGCGAAAACCGGACCCGCCAAAAAGAACAGTCTATTAACCAGAAAATAGACCAGTTGGACAAACAAGTCAAGGAAAATGAGGCGATAAAAGATAACCTGAACCGGCAAATTGAAGTAGTGAACCTGAAGCGTAACGAACTCGAAAAACACCAGGAAGAACACATTCGCCGGTTGGAAAAAATTGCCGGTTTAACTGCCGAAGAAGCTAAAAAACAACTGGTTGAAAGTCTGAAACAGGAAGCTCACGCCCAGGCCCTGGCCCTTCAGCAGGAAATTGTAGATGACGCCCGCCAAAAAGCCAATAAGGAAGCCCGCAAGATCATTATTCAAACCATTCAACGTACTGCGGCAGAACAGGCAATCGAAAATTCCATCACCGTATTCAACCTCGAAAGCGATGAAATAAAAGGCCAGATCATTGGTCGCGAAGGCCGTAACATCAGGGCTATTGAAGCTGCTACCGGTGTTGACCTGATCGTTGATGATACGCCAGAAGCCATCATCCTATCTTCATTCGACCCCCTGCGTCGTGAAATTGCCCGTTTAAGCTTGCAAAGACTAGTAGCCGATGGTCGTATACACCCGGCCCGTATTGAGGAAGTAGTAGAGAAAACCCGCCGCCAGATCGAAGAACAGGTAATAGAAATAGGCGAACGTACCGTAATAGAGTTAGGCATCCACGGTTTACATAAAGAACTGGTTCGTATAATAGGTAAAATGCGTTTCCGTTCTTCATACGGCCAAAACCTGCTCATGCACAGCCGCGAAGTAGCCAACCTGTGCGGAATCATGGCAGCCGAACTGGGCATGAATCCCAAACTGGCCAAACGGGCAGGCTTGTTACACGATATTGGCAAAGTGCCCGATGAGGAATCTGAATTGAGCCACGCCCTGTTGGGAGCCAAGCTGGCTGAAAAATATGGTGAAAACCCCGCCGTAGTGAACGCTATCGGCGCCCACCACGATGAAATGGAAATGCAATATGTGATCTCACCCATTGTTCAGGCCTGTGACTCCATTAGTGGCGCCCGCCCTGGAGCCCGCCGGGAGATCATGCAACAATATTTACAGCGTATCAAGGAACTGGAAAACCTGGCCCTGAGTTACCAGGGAGTTGAAAAGGCTTATGCCATCCAGGCCGGTCGCGAATTACGGGTAATTGTGGAAGCTGATAAAGTAACCGACAACGATTCTGACAAGCTTTCTTTTGATATTGCACAGAAAATACAGACCGAAATGACCTATCCCGGCCAAATCAAAGTGACCGTGATCAGGGAAAAACGGGCTGTGAACGTAGCGAAATAGAAAAAAAATCAGTAAAAATGGGCAGTTTCGGAAATTAAAAATCACTGATTGGAAATTTTCGCTACCTTTGCCTCCCCAAAATTTGAATGTCATGAATGCAGCAGTTCAATTTATACATGAGCAGTTGACAGAAAAAAAAGAGTTCCCGAAGTTTAAAGCGGGTGACAATATAACTGTGAACTATAAAATTGTTGAAGGTGGTAAAGAGCGTATCCAGAGCTTCCGTGGCGATGTGATCAAACGTCAGGGAACAGGCCATACAGCCTCTTTTACTGTACGTAAAATCTCCGACAGCATAGGTGTTGAAAGAACATTCCCTTTATTTTCACCCAATATTGAATCTATTGAGTTGAATAAAACCGGTCGTGTTCGTCGTGCAAAACTTTACTACCTGCGTGAGCGTAGCGGTAAAAGTGCGAGAATTAAAGAAAAGCGCATGAGTGTAGCTGCAGCTAAAACAGCAAAAGCAGCTAAAGCGGCACTGGCTCGTTAAGCACCGATACATAAAACTATTTAAAGCGTCCCGGCTAAGCCGGGACGCTTTTTTACGTGTATTTGTTAAGCATCGGCAAAAAGGTATGTTTTGCCGGTAGACTGACGTAATTTGCAATACAATTATGCGTTTTACTTTACAAAAGGGCGTATTTTTGTATTTCTAACTATTTAAAAAGTTTACCATGTTACTTAGTATCAAGAACCTGTTGCTCATCTCAATGCCTGGTGGTAGTGAGTGGTTGCTGATTGTGTTGGCAGTGTTGGTGTTGTTTGGCGGACGTAAAATCCCAGAGTTCATGCGCGGTATTGGCCGTGGTATCCGGGAATTTCAGGATGCTAAAAACAATGTGAAGAAGGAAATCGAAGACGGCATTAATGAGAAGGAAACAACTAAACCAGCTTCCTCTTCTTCTGCTCACTAATTTTGACCTTTACATACTACATTTAGTAACCGATTTGTCTTTTCAAAGCCGGTAGCAATCTTTGTTTAAGTATCACTCAATAGCGCAATTTCACCAGAACCTGCTTTCCGGCACAGCTTCCTGTGTTGAAGCGGTTCAACACTACCTGCAGCAGATAGATGCACGCAGGCACCTGAACGCGTATGTACAAACGTATGCGGATGAAGCGCTGCAACGGGCCGCTGCCCTCGATGCCAACCGTAAAGAAGGTAAACCCACCGGCAAACTGCATGGTGTTGTAATAGCATTGAAAGATGTTATTGCATATAAAGATCACCCGCTTACCGCCGCTTCAAAGATCCTCAAGGGATTCAATCCTGTTTTTAGTGCTACCGCTGTTGAAAGATTACTGGCCGAAGAAGCCATTATTATAGGACATACCAATTGCGATGAATTTGCCATGGGGTCTACCAATGAAAATTCATCGTATGGCAATGTGCTGAATGCGCTCGACGAAACCCGGGTACCCGGTGGTTCTTCAGGTGGTTCAGCAGTAGCCGTTCAGGCCGATTTGTGTATGGTAAGCCTGGGCAGCGATACCGGCGGTTCCGTACGCCAGCCGGCCGACTTTTGTGGCGTTGTGGGTCTTAAACCTACTTATGGCCGCATTTCACGTCATGGGCTCATTGCCTATGCCTCTTCGTTCGATCAGATAGGCATTTTTGCTAATACCGTTCCCGATGTAGCCCTGGTGCTGGAAGTAATTGCAGGACCCGATGAGTTTGACAGTACCGGCGCACGGCAAAAGGTAGATGCCTACAGCCAGCTTACCCCGTTGCCCGCCAAACCGCTCCGGATCGCCTATTTTAAAGAAGCCCTGGAAAGTCCGGCGCTTGACAAGGAGATCCGCGAATCGATTCTGGTATTTACCCAAAAACTGCAGACCGAAGGTCATACCGTAGAGGCTGTAGATTTTGAATACCTCGATTTCATTGTTCCTGCTTACTATATTTTAACCACTGCGGAGGCCTCTTCAAACCTCTCCCGGTACGATGGGGTAAAGTATGGACACCGTAATGTGAGTAAAAACATTTCTTTAACAGACTTTTATTGTGCCACCCGGTCAGAAGGTTTTGGCTGGGAAGTAAAAAGACGCATCATGTTGGGAACCTTCGTATTAAGCGCGGGATACTACGATGCGTATTTTACTAAAGCACAACAGGTTCGTAAATTGCTGGTTGACAAGATTAACCTGATCTTCAGCCAGTTCGACGCTATCTTATTACCTACTGCCCCCTCTACCGCCTTTACCATAGGGGAAAAGACTGATGACCCCATTTCCATGTACCTGGCTGACATTTTTACAGTCTTTTCGAACCTGACCGGTATTCCCACCATCTCAATCCCGCTCTTTTGGCACAGTAATGGCATGCCTTATGGGTTGCAAGTTATGACAAACCAATTTTCCGAGTTATATTTGCTCCAGCTATCCCAACAGTGGATGCAGCAGTTCAGGCACGCCGGCTAATGAAAAGCCTAAACCCCTTCGACCCCCGGCAATACTTCTCGAACTGTTTCTCCAAATAATCCTAAGAAAGCTTCATCCGTTTCATCCTGTGTAAACATACGTTCAATCCATACCGCCGGGTCGATCATTAGTAGTTTTTAAAAAACGATGATGAAACGAAAACTTTTTATTCTTTCGGGAATTTTAGGCCTGGGATGGTTATGCATGGCATACAGTACTGACCAAGGAATAGCAATCAACCCTAGTGGTAAAAAGCTGAACAGGATTGTACTTTCACAACAATTTGAGTTCCCTGGTAAAGTAGTAAATGACTCCGCTGACCCCCAGGAAGAGGATTTAACCCACGCATTTGAACTGGGTTACAATACTGCCAATGGCATCCGTTTAAATCCCCGCGCTATTCAGTTTGTGCAGGATTATATGGAGAAAAATGGTGAAGACCTTCGTAAAATGAAGGGCTGGGCCAAGCCATACTTTAATATGATGGACGGTGTACTGAAGAAATACGGTCTTCCCTCTGAATTAAAATACTTGGCAGTTATTGAATCAGAATTAAAATCAACCGCCACCTCATGGGCAGGCGCCGTTGGTCCCTGGCAATTAATGCCTGTAACCGCCCGTGAACTGGGCCTTACGGTGAACCGCAATATTGACGAACGTAAGAATTATACCAAAAGCACCCATGCGGCCGCCAAATACCTGCGTGACCTTTATCGCGAATTCAACGACTGGTTGCTGGTGATTGCCGCCTACAATGGTGGGCCCGCCAATGTTTACAGCGCCATTAAAAAGAGCCAGGGCAGCCGTAATTTCTGGAAGATTCAAAATAATTTGCCGGCTGAAACCCGCATGCACGTTAAAAAATTCATTGGCACCCATTATATTTTTGAAGGCCAGGGCAGCGTAACCACCTTAACCAAGGCAGAAGTTACCGAACAATTGGGTGTTACCGCCACTTACCTCATCAATCGCCGGTTAACGACCAACGAATTGAGCGATGCCAGAAGCATGGAAGTATCGGGCAAATATTATTCAGCGGCTATTGTAAAGAATATTATGATGGAGCCTGGAGAGTTTAACCGGTATAATCCCGATTTTGACGCCATCATGGCCAGCAATAACAACGCATATGAAATGAAATTGCCGGCCGATAAAATGGACCTGTTCGTAGCCAACAAATATATTATCCTCAACGAGTCGGTGCAGATGCTTTTATCAGGCGCCACCGTGGTGAAATAATCAAATTTTCAACTATCAATATTATTCAGAATGCCATCCACAAGGGTGGCATTTTTCTTGAGCGGAGTCGAAAGATGGAGGCCCTAAGCGCAGTCGAAGGGTTTGGCCGAACAGGATCCAGAGCGAAGTTGAAGGATCAAAAGGTTAGCCACCCAACACCTTTTTAATTGCCGCCGCTTTCAATAAACACTCCTCGTATTCTTTTTCCGGATCACTATAAAAGGTAATGGCTGAGCCCGCCTGAAAGGAAAGATATTTATTCGCAGCATTGTACATGATGCTTCTGATCACTACATTAAAATCAAAGTCCCCCTCCGGTGTAATATAGCCTACGGCTCCGGAAAAAATACCCCGCCGGGTTTGCTCGTATTGTTCTATTAGTTCCATAACCCTTTTCTTGGGCGCGCCGGTCATAGACCCCATAGGGAAGGTAGCCTTAATGGCTTCTATAAAATGAATATCACTTCGCAACCGCCCACTAACGGTAGAGACCATCTGATGCACCTGCGGAAAACTATAAATACCAAACAACTCTTCTACCTGCACAGTAGCTTCCTCACAGATCTTCGACAGGTCATTGCGCACCAGGTCAACTATCATTACATTTTCTGAACGGTCTTTAGCGCTACTGTAGAGGTCTTCTTTATTTTTTACATCTTCTCCTGCATCCTGCAGATTGCGCTGCGAAGTGCCTTTTATCGGTTGTGAAAAAATGTGATCGCCCTCTTTCTTGACATAGCGTTCGGGACTGGCACATAAAAGATATTGCTGGCCGGTCTTATAATAGGCGGCAAAAGGATTGGGTGAGGTATCGCTCAACGAGCAATACACAGCCAGGGGGGCAATGGCTACATCTTCAGCAAAAAATTCCTGGCAGAAATTTATTTCATAACAATCGCCGCGCAGAATATGCTGTTGCAATTGCTGAACAGTATGAATGTATGCCTCCTTGCTTATGCGGCTATTGATAGATGTGGGTAGCTGTTGATGAAAGGGAGTGATTGGTTCAACAGCACATATTTCATGAAAAATGGCTTCATGCCGGGCGTCAAAAGCGCCGATCAACAGCTCATGCTCGCTTAATTGCAGAATAACTTCAGGGATAAAAAAACAAAGGTCAGGAAAACCAATATGATCTGTGTTGCGACTGCTCAATCCTTCTGTTTCATTTTTAAGGTCATAACTTAAATGACCAAAGAGCCAGTCCTTATGTTGCTCATACAGTTGCTGCAACTGTTCAAATGCAGTACCAGCCGTGGTTACAAGCGTTTGCACAGATCCGGCTGCAGCCATACATTCAAAACTATGGTGCGGTAAATGATAATGCTGGTTATCAAGAAAACAACAAATGTTGAACTGGTTACACCAGCTCAACATTTGTAATTTGGTTCGCTGAAAATCAGCGACGGGAAATGATATGAATTGTCTGCGCACTGTGGAAACAGGGTGAGCAGTTATAGAAGTAACCACTAAAAGTCCTCCTCGTCGTCGTCGAATCCACGATCGTTGAAGAGATCAAGGTCTTTGAACTCATCATCGACACCCAGGTCGTCGTCGTCACCTTTGCCCTTTTTTGCGCCGGTTCCGGCACTACTGCCACCGCCACTAACTTTCTTTCCTTTTGATTTGGGTAAATCAAATTCTTCAAAGTCAGGGTCCCAGTCTTCATCTTCCTCCGGTTTGTCCCATTCATCTACTTCGTCATCCACATCGCTGTCATCATCCTCCTCCTCTTCATCAGATTTCTTAGAGGAGGATTTACCTGCTTTTTTAGCGGTCTTCGGCGTGTCTAACTCTTCATCTTCCATGTCTTCATCGTCCTCATCTTCCTCTTTCTTAGGTTTTGATGAGGCTTTTTTCGGAGTTTCCTTAGAAGACTTTGGTGCAGAGCTTCCGCCGGTCTTTTTTTCCTTGTCAGATTTTGCTGCCATTGTCTGGTAAGATTGTTGTGTAAAATTTCAGCGAAGTTTTTAATTCGCCAAATTTTTTAAAATAATTTTTCAATCAAATAAACGGAAGTGAAAACTACTGAATTTCTATCAATTGTTCACGTCCCGGACCATTTGAAATATAATTAATATTCACACCTAAATATGAATTTATAAATGATACATATTCTGTCATGGCAGCGGGCAGCTGGCTGGCAGACCTAAAGGTATCAATTCCTGTTTTCCAGCCCTTAAAACTTTTCAATTCAGGGGTAATTGACAATTTCATCATCTGGAAAGGAATAGCGTCTGTCTTTTTACCATCAATCATGTAAGAGGTACATACATTTAGCTCTTCAAAAGCGTCTAATACATCCGCTTTTGTCATTACCAGCTTTGTTACCCCGTTTACCATACAGGCAAAATTCAAGGCTACCAGGTCAATCCAGCCACAACGTCTGGGACGACCCGTAGTAGCGCCAAATTCATTACCAATACGGCGCAGCTCCTCACCGGTGTCGTCGTGTAATTCTGTAGGGAAAGGTCCGCTACCTACGCGGGTGCAATAGGCTTTGGTAACACCAATTACTTCCCGGATCTTCTGTGGTGCAACACCTAAACCGGTACAAACACCAGCCGAAATCGTATTTGATGAAGTTACAAACGGGAAAGTACCAAAGTCAACATCCAGCATACTTCCCTGAGCTCCTTCGGCTAAAACTTTTTTGCCTTCCCGGATCTTATCATTTATAAAATATTCGCCATTTACGATCTTAAATTCTTTCATAAATTCAAGCGCTTCAAAGAACTCTTCTTCCCAGGCAGAAATATCTTCATGAAAGTTAAGACTATCGAGCAACTTCTGGTGCTTCAGGCGTAAACGGATGTATTGTGTTGTAAAACTTTTATCTAATAGATCACCCACCCGCAAACCATTACGGCCGGTTTTATCCATATAAGCCGGTCCAATACCTTTTAAAGTAGAACCGATCTTGTCATTTCCTTTAGATAGTTCAGAAGCTTTGTCCAATGCGCGGTGCGTTGGCAAAATCAGGTGTGTTCTTTCTGAAATAAATAAATTTTTCCGGTAATCAATGCCAAACGCTTTTACAGTTTCGCATTCTCTTTTTAAAGTAACCGGGTCAAGTACAACCCCATTACCTATTAAGTTAATTGTATTCTCATGAAAAATACCGGAAGGAATTTGATGCAGAACAACCTTTTTATCGTTTACATATAACGTATGGCCTGCATTGGGACCACCCTGGAAGCGGGCAATTATATCATAACCGGGAGCAAAATAATCAACGATCTTACCTTTGCCTTCATCGCCCCATTGAAGACCTAATAAAACATCAACCATTATTAATAATTTGAATAATTTGTAGCAAACGGGGGCAAAAATAGGATTTGAAACCCAAATCTCAAGAACCAAATCCTACAATCCAAATTATAAAAACCAAAACTTCAATATATGCCTCCCAGGCAGATTTTGTTATTTGTGATTTGAAATTATCGGGTTCTGATTATTAGCACATTAGCAAACTTGTCTCGCTTTAGCGGATTATCACATTCCTTTTACACCTGTTCCGTATCGTACCGGTCAACGGTTTCAATACCAGGCAATTTCTTCAGCCGGTTCACCAGTTCATCCAGCTCTTCTTTGTCATGCACATACACCCTGACATTTCCATGAAATAGTCCTTCCCGGGCTTCAATGGTCATGGCATTGATATTAATCTTCATTTCACCCGAAATAAGGTTGGTGATCTTATGAATAACGCCCACGTCATCTAACCCTACGATCTTTAAACCGGTAAGGAATGATATTTCTTTATTTTTTGCCCATTTTGTTTTTACCACCCGGTGTCCATAGTTCGAGAGCAAGCGGGTTGCATTGGGGCAATTCGTGCGATGTATGGTTAATCCCTTTCCGGTACTCACAAACCCAAACACATCATCTCCAGGAATAGGTTTACAGCAATTAGCCAGCGTGTAAGCGATCTTATCACTGCTTTCACCAAAAATGATCAGTTCTGCATCTTTTTTTGGTAAAGCATGAACAGGTTCATGTTTTATTTCGGGCCTTATGGGCTTGGGTGGCTCCAGTTTATCGCCAAGTACATGAAATTCGCTCAGCTCTTTCAGGTCAATGGCTTTAATAGATATCTGGTAATACAGATCGAGCGGCGACGGTAATTTATAAAAAGAGGCTAATATATCTACATTATGCTGGTTAAAGGCAGCCCCCATATTTTCCACTTTTCGTTGTAGCACATACTTGCCTTCATCAGCCACTTTTCTTTTTTCTTCCTTTAAAGCGTCTTTGATCTTACTTTTTGCCTTGGCGGTTACCACAATATTCAGCCAGTCTTCATTGGGCTTTTGCTTGGCACTCGTAATGATCTCAATCTGGTCGCCACTGCGCAATTTATGGCTGATGGGCACCAGCTTATGGTTTATTTTGGCGCCAATACATTTTGACCCCACCGCACTGTGAATGGCAAAAGCGAAATCAAGGGCTGTACTGTCAACAGGCAACATTTTCACATCGCCCTTTGGGGTATATACATAGATCTCTTCGGCCAGGAAACTGGTCTTAAAGTCGTGTAAAAAATCGATGGAATCGCTGTCCTGGGTGTTGAGTACCTCACGTATTTGCTGGAACCATTTATCGAAGCGGCTTTCGTCGGCTGTGCCTTCTTTATATTTCCAGTGAGCGGCCAATCCTTTTTCGGCGATCTCGTTCATCCGGAGGGTACGCACCTGCACTTCCACCCATTTCCCCTGTGGTCCCATTACGGTTGTATGCAAAGCTTCGTAGCCGTTCGATTTAGGATTGCTCAGCCAGTCGCGCAGGCGTTCAGGTGAAGGGCTGTACTCATCGGTAATGACCGAATATATCTTCCAGCAACTTTCCTTTTCCTGTTCCAGGGGAATATTTAATATAACCCGGATGGCGAACAGGTCATATACTTCCTCAAAAGCCACCCCTTTCTTTTTCATCTTATTCCAAATGGAGTGTATGCTTTTTGGCCGGCCGTATATTTCAAATTCATACCCCGTTTTATCGAGCTTTTCTCTAATTGGTTTTATAAATTCATTGATATACCTCGACCGTTCACGTTTTGTTTCCGCCAGCTTGCGGGCAATTTCCCGGTAGGCTTCCGGCTCCAGGTATTTCATGGCCAGATCTTCCAGCTCGGTCTTTATGGTATACAAACCCATACGGTGCGACAAAGGGGCGTATACATATACGGTTTCGGAAGATATTTTCAGCTGCTTTTCCCGCTTCATACTGTCGAGCGTTCGCATATTATGCAGCCGGTCGGCCAGTTTTATCAAAATAACCCGGGGGTCATCGGTAAGGGTGAGCAATATCTTTTTAAAATTCTCCGCCTGGGCCGATGCATTGACATCTATTATATTAGAGATTTTCGTCAAACCATCAACAATGCGCGCTATTTCGGTCTTAAATTCTCTCTCTATATCTTCCAGGGTTACATCCGTATCTTCAACGGTATCGTGTAACAGAGCACAAATGGTAGATCGTACGCCCAGCCCGATCTCTTCCGTACATATGCGTGCTACGGCGAGGGGGTGAAGAATATAGGGTTCGCCGCTTTTCCGGCGCATGGTTTTGTGCGCATCGGCCGCCATTTCAAAGGCACGGCGAAGTAATTCTTTATCACCCGGTTTTAATTTAGGTTTTAAAACACGTAACAGAGCCCGGTATTCACGGAGTATTAGCTTTTTTTCCTGCTCTTCATTCAAATTATATTTCGGTATCACGGCAACAGAATCCATAGTTAACGAATTTACGTAAAAATGCCTATGTTTGCACCCCCAATTCAGTTCTTGGTTCCCAGTTCTTAGTTAATAAGTTCATTATGGAAACTTACTAAGAACTCAGAACTAAATAACTAAGAATTAATAAGCGCATGTGGTGAAATTGGTAGACACGTCAGACTTAGGATCTGATGCCGCGAGGTTTGGGGGTTCGAGTCCCTCCATGCGCACCGAAAAAGTGGGTCACCTTTCAAACGGTGACCCACTTTTTATATACATTACTTTCAGATAAATACATGTTGCGCATCTTTTTTTAATAGGGGTGCCGGCATTCTCCGGGTTATATTTATACCAGCAACAGCTTCAGAAAAAAGGAATAACAGACGCATTTAAACACATCCCAATTACGACATTGTATGAAAAAGCTGTTATTACCCGTATTCCTATGCGCCTGTAACCTGGTTTTTGCCCAGTCAAAGCAGGGCTCATTCATTAAAAAATACCTTTATATAAAAGCGTCCCCAACACTTTTAGCCATGGGGGAAACCACTGACCACCTGCTCATCGAAGATGGCCTGGCACCAGCTATTTTCGGAGCAGTGGGGGCCAAAACACGTTATGCTGCGTTGGGCTTTAGTGCCGGTTATTTTAACTTAAAAAATGCCGGACCGATTACTCCTTTGGGCGTAGACCTTACCATAACAGACTTTAAAAGGAAAAAAGCCTTTCCCGTGATCACCGCCCAATGGCATAAGGTCCATTTTAAAGAACAATACACAATAGGTACTGGGGGATCACATAATTACAACATCTCAGGAGATGATATGCGAAGCATTGGCGCAGGCGTGGCATTTAGGGCATTCAAAACAACCAAAATGCTGGTCACATTAGGTTTTTCGCGAATAAATAGCAAAACAGTAGTACGCACACATAGTCCTTATACGAGTACGGGTGCTACTACATACAGGACTATACATGTCAAAGACCATCAGGATATGCTTGTTCTTAGCGCGGGTTTCGTTTTGTAAAGAGGATCAGGTTTTTGGCACTACCGGGAGGTGACAACAGTCATTTGTGGCACAACTATTTATCATACGTTACATAGGTAAACTTGTTACCTTTATACAGCCTTAATCATTTATTGTATGAATACCATTCTTGTGCCGGTTGATTTTTCACCCGCTTCACGAAATGCCACAAATTACGCGGCAGAACTGGCTAAATTATTACATACCAGGCTCCTCCTTTTTCATGCTTATATGTTGCCTACCCCCATTAGTGAGGTACCATATGCCATGGTTACTGTAGATAACCTGCAAAAAGAGAACGAAGACCAGCTTAAAAAAGAGGCTGACCGGTTGCACGGCCAGTACGGGCTGGAAGTAGAATGGCTGGTTCGAATAGGCGTCGCTTCTGATGAAATAAAAACAATCACCAAAGAAAAAGAAACCGGCCTGATCGTTATGGGAATGAAAGGAGCCGGCAGCCTGGATAAGATCATAGGAAGCACCACCACCAACGTAGCCCGTAAGGTTAAAGCGCCGGTACTTGTAATACCACACGATGCCGCCTACACCCCTATTAAACATATTACCTACGCCAGCGATTTTTCGTACAAAACAAGTTCCCAGCTATTTAATCCCTTGCTGGAAATAGCCCGGGCCGTTCAGCCAAGAATACACATTCTTTTTATCCGGCAGGGGCACGACGGGGAAACTGAAGAGGAACTGACCGGAAAAAGAAGTAATGAAATTATTTTTGAAGGACTTGAACACGAATACGCGACAATTGAGGAACCATCTGTAAATCATGGCATTAGCAGGTATTTACAGCAACAATCGAGCGAAATGCTGGTGATGGTAGCCCATAAACATTCCTTTCTTGAAAGGGTATTTTCGAAGGACCATACCTCTGCCATGGCCTATGAAACCCATGTGCCTCTGCTGATATTGCAGGACAAAGAATAAAGGTAAAATATACTCCTATACTGCTTTTGACCGATTTGCCTGTTTGCCTTACCTTTGCAACCCAATTCAAAAAAAAGAGCTATGGCAACAATAACCAGAGAGAATATCGGATTGCTGAATGAAAAGATTACTATAAAAGTAGCCGGAGCAGATTATCTGCCTTCATTTGAAAAAGCACTCAAAAATTATAGCAAACAAGCCAATATACCAGGTTTCCGCAAGGGCATGGTACCCACTGGCATGATCAAGAAAATGCACGGTCAGTCTGTATTTGCCGATGAAGTAATAAAAGCAGTGGAGAAAGAACTGGGCAATTATATGGCTACGGAAAAGCTGGAGATCTTCGCACAGCCTTTACCCCTGGCTACGGAAGAAGCGCCTAAGATCGACATGAATAACCCCGTAGAGTATGTATTTGATTTTGAAGTAGGGTTAAAACCAGCATTTGATATTGCCGACCTGTCGAAAGAAAAAATGACCCGCTATAAGGTAACGGTAACCGAGGAATTGATCAATGAAGAAGCAAGCCGTTTACAGGTGCGTCATGGCAAACTGGCCGATCGCGATGCAGTAACAGAAGATGACAATGTACTGAATGTTACATTTACCGAAACTGATGCCAATGGCAACGAGGTTGAAGGTGGTATAAAAAAGGACAATTCATTCCTGGTAAAATATTTCGCTGAATCTTTCCGTGGTACCCTTACCGGTAAGAAAAAAGACGATGTAGTAAATATCCAGTTAAACAAAGCCTTCAACGAAAAAGAAAGAGAATGGATATTGAGCGACCTCGGCCTCGACAAACACGACGAAGCCGCTGCCGCCAAATTCTTCAACATGGCTATTACCAAAGTTGGTTTCGTTGAAAAAGCTGAGTTAAATGAAGAATTCTTTAAAGCGGTATATCCCAAAAAAGAGATCACCAACGAAGCTGAGTTCCGGAATGAAATAAAAACGGAAATTGAAGGCTACTGGGATAAACAAACGAAAAATCATTTGCAACACGAAGTTTACCACGTACTGGTAGACCATACCAGGATCGAATTCCCTGAATCGTTCCTGAAACGCTGGATGCAAACCGGTGGCGAACAACCAAAATCACAGGAAGAAGTAGAACACGAATTCCCGACGTTTGTCAATCAGCTTAAATGGACTTTGATCACAGATAAGCTGGTTCAGGAAAATGGTATCGAAGTAAAGAACGAAGACATTGAGGCTTTTGCCAAACAACAGTTATTCGGTTATATGGGTATGAACATGCAGGAAGAAGAACAACCCTGGATCGCTGAGTACATCACCCGTATGATGAAAGACCGCAAGTTTGTTGAAGATGCTTACCATCGCATTCAAACCGAGAAAGTATTTGAATGGGCCGAAACAAAGGTGAATGCCATTGAAACACCGGTAACCGTTGAAGAGTTTTCTAAAGAAGCAGAAAAACACCAGCACCATCAGCACTAGGAAATGAAAAACAGAGTAGTCTCTCTGTTTACTAAATAATAACCCGGAATTGAAACATGCCTGTTCAGTTCCGGGTTTTGCTTTTTGATCCTTGAATTGGCCTTTATATTTACTTCATCATTCCTTATTCTTAATTTTTAATTTCTCATTTCTCCAGGAAGTCGCCCAACGCATCCAGCTTCTGGTTCCAAAACCCAGTCTGCGGCTGGGCTAAATCAATGAAGCTAATCCTACAAAGAAGCATGTATTGAAAAGCGGGAAAATCATTATCCCCAATTAAGCGATAACAAATTGATTGAAAGGATATTATATAATCGCAATCATAATACTAATATGTTGTGATTTCCGTTTATTATAACTATCTTTTTTAATCCATTTAACCCAATAACCTGGTAACCACTTTCCTATTAAAAAAACCGTAGATGAAATATCCTTTACTTGTAGCTTTTTCACTTTTTGTGATAATGAAGGGTGCTGCCCAGGAAATCGTACGCCCTGTCCAATTAAAAAGCGGCACGCTTTCGAAGACAAAAAATCTTCGGGATAACCTGCATTTAACCGACTCATTATTCGAATACCGCTTTAAAAACAAGTATTACACCCTCATACAGTTCAACAAATTACCCGATGCTGCAGAGCGGCAGGCAATGGCGCGGGAAGGCATTTTATTGTATGATTATATCCCCAACAATACTTTTTTAGCCGAAATAACCGGACAACTTGCACCAGGCCAGTTTAAAAAGAATACGATCGCTGGCGTATATACATTAGATGCAAAAACTAAAATTGCGCCGTCCCTGGTGAAGCAGTTAGGGGAATCCATGCAGGACCCCGATAAACTCATAGCCGTAAGTTTTTACGGAAACATAGATAAAGCCACGGCCATGGCTGAACTACAACAAGCCGGTGCTCAAATTGCCGAAACTAAAATTCAGCCGGCCCATGTTATTTTTATAAAGGCGACCGCCGCCGCGGTTCAAAAAATAGCCACTCTGCCATTTGTTGCATATGTAAGCAATCAGCAAATGAAACCGGTAGCCCTGAATTACAAAAATCGCGGCGCGCACAGCATCAATGTCATCAGCGCAACAGCCGGTCGTAATTTACAGGGCGCCAATATTACCCTGGGTATAGGCGATGATGGTGATGCCAGCACCAATATGGATTTCTCGGGCAGGCTGATAAACAGAAACCCGACTCCGGCATCCACGCATGCTACAGCTACCATGGGCGCTATGGCTGGTGCAGGTTTAATAAATCCGAGAAATAAAGGAATGGCGCCAAAAGCCACGATCATAGGCCAGTACTTCAGCGACATCCTGGTAAATTCATCGTACTATGTAGCGGACTATGATATGGTAATTACCAATAACTCCTATCACTCTGCACCATTGGGTTGTGCCGGCCAGGGCGATTATGATGTGTTGAGTAATTACGTAGATGCGCAAATGAGGAACGACCCCACCCTATTGCATTTGTTTGCATCGGGTAACGATGGCAGCCAAACCTGCTCCCCCTATGCAACTTCATTTGCTACGGTTAAATCGGGATTTCAAACAGGTAAAAATGTATTAACTGTTGGCGCTGTAGACAACGCAGCCTATACCATAGCCAGTTTCTCAAGCCGCGGCCCAGTGGATGATGGCCGTTTAAAACCGGAAATTGTTGCTGGCGGCTGGGCCATTGTTTCCACCGCGCCTAATAATGGAAATACCACTCAATATGGCACCAGCATGGCCTCACCGGCTGTAGCAGGCACTTTAGGTTTATTGTACGAACGCTACCGCCAACTACATGGAGGCGCCAACCCTACATCCGCTTTAATTAAAGCAGTAACCTGTAATGGCGCTGATGATCTTGCGCCTGCAGGACCCGACTTTACATTTGGCTTTGGAAACCTGAATGCCCGTAACGCGGTGGAAGCACTTGAAAATAATACCTATTTCACCGGCACTATGGGCAATGGCGGTACCGCTACGTTCAATATAAACGGCGTACCAGCCGGTACTTCCAGTATCAAGATCATGTTGTACTGGAACGATCCTGCCGCTACGCCTTATGCAGCTACTACCCTGGTAAATAACCTCGATCTTACCGTTACCGCACCCGATACGCTTCATCACCCGTTAGTGCTCGATCCTTCATATGGAAATGTAGCCAATGTAGCAATAGAAGGCATAGATAGCCGTAATAATATTGAGCAGGTGGTTATTAATGACCCGCCGGCCGGCAACTTCACGGTTACCGTTTCCGGCACCAGTGTTCCGCAAGGTCCGCAGGATTTTGTTGTAGCATACCAGATTATTGCCCCTGCTGTAAATGTTGTATATCCCTTTGGGGAAGAAACCTGGGTACCCGGTGAAACAGAGGTCATTCGCTGGAGCGCTTCAGACAACAGTACCAATACTTTTACTATTGAATATTCATTGGATAACGGCAGTAACTGGACAACCATCAGCAACCTCGTTCCATCTACCAGCCGTACTTATTTCTGGGCGGTTCCCGCTTCACCAACCAATACGGCCCTGATACGCGTGAGCCGTAACGGCACCGGTTATACCGATGTGAGCGATTACACCTTCGCCATACTGGCACAACCTGCTGTTACCCTTACCAATGCCTGTATCGGATATGCCAGCCTTAGCTGGGCAGCTATTCCGTCAGCAACCAGCTACGATATTATGATGTTGAAAGGAAGTGATATGACTGTTGTAGCCAGCACTACCAGTACCAGTTATTTATTGGGGGGATTAAATAAAGACAGCACCTACTGGCTGGCCGTTCGCCCGGTATTGGGTACAACGCCTGGTCGCCGGTCCGTTGCTCAAAGCATAATACCTTCTGCCGGCGCATGCGCATCTCCTAACTTCGATAACGATTTAACCCCGGATCTGCTGGTAGCCCCCGTTACCGGCCGCATGTATACGTCATCACAATTAGGCGCCGTGGCCCCGCAGGTTCGTATTAAAAATATAGGCACAACAGCAGTATCAGGCACTTTCAATATAACATACCAGGTGAATGGCGGAACCCCGGTAACTGAAAGCACCACACAAACCATTGCAGCCAACAGCACCTATACGCATCCGTTCATTGCAACCTACGACTTCTCTGCAACCGGCACTTATACCATAAAAGCCTGGGTTGATTATGGAAGCGACGCATTGCACATCAATGATACCCTGGTAACCATCGTGAAGCATTTACAAAATGACCCGATCAACTTAATTACTCCCTACACTGAAGGATTTGAAAGCGCCACTGAACAAACTTATTTCACCGGGACCCGTGGTTTCGAAGGACTTGATCGTTGCGACTTCTTTGCCGGTAGCACCAATGGCCGTGCCCGTACTTTTGTTAACACAGGTATAGCAAGAACCGGAAACCGGGCCATTACCCTCGACCAGAAATCGAATTTGGGTATTATATCTACCGACAGCCTGATCACCACTTTCAACCTGAGCAATTACAACGCTACCCACCAGCTATGGCTGACATTCTATTTTCAAAACCAGGGAATTGATTTTTCTGCCGGCAACAATAAAGTGTGGATCCGCGGAAGTGAAACAGATCCGTGGCTACCTGTATATACTTTACCCTACAGCACTTCAGATTTTGGTGTGTACAGGGCCGCTACGCCAATCAATATAACAGAAGTTTTAGCCACCGCGGTACCAGCTCAAACTGTAAGCAGCAGTTTCCAGATAAAATTCGGAGAACAAGGGTACCGGTCTACCAACTCGGTTGTCATTGATGGTAATATGGATGATGGTTATACATATGATGATGTAACCATTACCCTCACAACAGATGACATGACCATGATACAACAGGTAGCTCCTTCCACAAATAATGTATGTGCGCTCTCCAGTGCGGAAGACGTAACAGTACAGGTAAAAAATTACAGTACGGCAACACTAAACAATGTTCCTGTATCGTACCAGATTGATAATGGAACTGTAGTCACCGAAAGCATTTCAAGCATAGCAGCAGGACAGGTATTGAATTATACGTTTGCTCAAAAAGCCGACCTGTCGGCCTACAAGCAATATACATTGTCAACGTGGGTGCATTATGCAACAGATAGCTACCGTGCGAACGATACAATAAGCGCCGCCTTTCAAACCACGCCGCTTATCAGCAGTTTTCCTTACCTCGAAAGTTTTGAAAGCAATGCAGGTAACTGGTATGCCGGGGGCCTTAATAGCAGCTGGCAATGGGGTACGCCTGCCGCCGTTATCATCAACAAAGCAGCAAATGGTACCAAAGCGTGGGTTACCAATTTAACAGGCAGCCATAATAACAATGAATTATCATATTTGTATTCACCCTGTTTTAATCTGAGCGGCTTAACCCAACCGGTTCTTTCGTTCAGTCATATTTTCAGAACAGAAGACAATTGCAACTGCGATTTTCACTGGGTTGAATACAGCACCGACGGAACCAACTGGACAAAACTGGGTACAAGCAGCAGCGGTACCAACTGGTACGATAATTCGCTGTACCAGGCCTGGAAGATCTCTGTTCCCCGTTGGCAGGTTTCAAGCTTTGATGTACCGGTTAACGGCAGCGCCGTACGGTTCAGAATTGTTATGTATGCCGACCCCGGCGTAACCTATGAGGGAGTGGGTATTGACGATATTCACGTATTTGATAAAGCTGCCATTTACAGTGGCGCTAATATAACAAGCGGGCTCTCACAACCCGTTAACGGTAATAACTGGATACATTTTAATTCAGGTGGCAACCGGGTTGTATCAATAAATCCTCATGGCCAAAGCCTGGGAAATACCCAGGTAAAAGTATACATTAATACCGGTGGGGTACGCAATGATGGCTATCAATATTATCTCGACAGAAATATTGTTATTCAACCTTCCAATGCACCATCCGGTCCGGTAAGCGTTCGATATTACTTCCTGTACACAGAAATGTATGACCTGATAAATGCAACAAGTTGTGGAAACTGCAGCAACATTTCTGATGCTTATGCTGCCGGCATTACCCAATACAGCAATGCATTGGCAGAAGAAAATGGCACATTAAGCGATAACATCAGCGGTACGCATACTTATATTACGCCATCAAACGTAGATGTAATTCCATACGACAATGGCTATTATGCAGAATACCAGGTAAGCAACTTCTCCGAATTCTGGATCAACAATGGTGGCACTGGACAAAACCAACCATTACCTATGGTACTGGGCCTGTTTACAGTTACAAAAAATAACACAACAGCCTTATTACACTGGACCACTTTACAGGAAACCAATACCGATCACTTCGTTATTGAAAGGAGTACGGATGGGATCAATTATGTTGTTATTGGCACACTGGGCGCCAGTGGTAATACGACCATCGCAACTAAATACCAGTTCACTGATAACCAAATTGCAACCGGTATCAATTACTATCGCATCAAAACAATAGATAAAGATGCGAAGTTCTCTTTATCACCGGTACGTTCTATCAATAACATAAATAATGACTTCACCATTAGCATGCTGCCTAACCCGGTTAGCAAAGGCGTGGTATACATTAATACTTCTGTGAATTGCCAACGCATTGAAGTACGCGATGCAACGGGCCGGCTGATCAAAACAACCATTGCAAAAGGAACTCAGAACCAATTACCGGTTCAACAATTGAGCAAAGGCATGTACTTTGTTACGATTGTAACTGACAGCGGTTCAAAAATTGATAAGCTATTTGTAGAATAAGGCAGAACTACCATATTGAACGGTGTCACGGTCCCAAACCGTGGCACCGTTTCTTTTTAGCACCTCATCTGCCTACAGCACTTCGCTCAGGAGTGAAAACTTAGAACTATTTTTGCCTCCAAAAAAGACAAGCATTGAAGCAGAATGGAGATCCCGGAAACAACAGGAAATCGGCAGGCTGGTTATGGTTTTTAACAGGATTAGGATTTTCAATACTATGGCCTTCTGCTGCGGTAGCTACTAAAATTGGCTTACAGGTTGCCCAGCCTTTCGTGATTTGTATTATCCGCTTTTTTATTGCCGGTTTATTAATGCTATTAATTGCACATGGCATTTTACGCAAGCGCCTTCCGCAAAAAAACGAATGGAAACAACTGGCTATATATGGCTTGCTGAACATTTCACTGTATTTGGGTTTATATGTGCTGGCCATGCAACATGTATCAGCCGGTTTGGGTTCACTGGCCATTGCTACCAATCCGGTTCTCATAAGCCTTATGGCCACGCTGATATTTGGACACCGTTTACGGTCGATTACCATTATCAGCCTGGTTTTATGCATGAGTGGCGTTTTGCTGGCAGCATGGCCCCTGTTTAAAAACAGCCATGCTACTCCCGGCGGCATCGCATTACTCATGGTTTGCATGGTCATTTACTCTGCCGGTGTTATTTATTTTTCAAGACAGAATTGGGAAAACCTGCATATACTCACCATTAACGGTTGGCAAACCATGTTAGGCGGATTATTTTTACTACCCATCGCCATCGCCACATATGACAAAACTAAAAATATATGGGGCCTGAAAATGCTGGCCCCCGTTTTATGGTTGGCTATACCCGTATCTATCGTAGGCGTTCAGTTGTGGTTGTACCTGTTGAAAGACAATGCGGTAAAAGCTTCCTTCTGGCTGTTCCTTTGTCCGGTTGCCGGGTTTGTTATTGCCAACGTAATGATGCATGAACACATTGGAATATTTACAGTTACCGGCATGCTATTGACTTTAGCAGGCTTGTACCTGGTTCAAAAATATAAATCTGAATAACTACTAATTGTTTGCTAAACGATGAGCTAAGGAATGTTCAACTCCCCCTTCAGGGGGTTGGGGGGTAATCTTTCCTGATCGCGTAAATACTGTTCCCGATCCCGTAAGGCCTTTTTGCCTTTTCAGGAAGAACTTTGCGCAAGTTCCTTGCGCAAACGGTAGAAATGCAACCATCGCCGCGGTTGGTTTTGGGAACAAGTTCTTTACATGAGTGTACTCAGTTAGATTGACATAAGGGTTTTATTTATACCCGGCAGACAGTGTTCGATTTTTTTTGCTGTTTACAGCTTTTAATGGAACTTCTATGCAGGTTATAAAATAAAAACCTTTACCAGGTTGTATGCATTGGTAGCAGACCAAATACATCCAGGTGTTAGGCTCTGATTAGTTTGAAGTCCCGCCATTGGCGGGACTCTTTTTATATATACAACAACAAGCAATGACGTTGAAACAGATTTTTGGCAAACTGCATTTATGGTTGGGACTGGCATCGGGCCTTGTGGTGCTGATTGTTGCAGGTACCGGCATTCTGCTGGTATTTGAAGATGAGCTGGATGAATGGGCAAACCATAATTTTTATTTCGTATCCGTACCGCAAAATGCACGACGGGTAACCGTTGACAGTATGTTGCATTCAGCTACAGCGTTTAACCCCGCGCTAAAGATCACCCGCATATATGCAGAAACCCAGGCGCCCGATCGCTCGGTGGTGTTCATGGCCAAAAAGGGTAAAGCGCAAACCTGGAATATAGCGGTGGATCCCTATACCGGTAAAGTGATTGAAGGCAAAAATATCAGCAAAAGCTTTTTTGGGGTTGTACTTGACCTGCATCGACGTTTATGCATGAATGAAGTGGGTAAAGCCATAACCGGTGCATCCTGCCTCATCTTCGTGATCATGATCATTACAGGCCTTGTTTTATGGTGGCCCAAACGCTGGAAAATATTAAAACAACGCAGCCGTATTGCCTGGTCTTCGAACTGGAAACGGTTGAACTGGGACCTGCATGCAGTGGGTGGATTTTATGTACACCTCGTATTACTCGCCATAGCATTAACTGGTCTTACCTGGGCGTACCCCTGGTTTAATAATGCCATCTACCTGATGTTCGATGGCAAACCCATGAAAAAAAATGAAGCCCCGGCAAACATCATAAAACAACCTGTACAGGCAGGTTACTACGAATCCATATACCAACAAGCCAATAACAAGCTACCCTACAAAGGACGTATCACCATGTTACTCCCTGAAAAGGAAAACCTTGCTATTACCGTTAACAAAATGAACAGAGAGGCTTCTGTGAATAACATCATCGATGTGCTTTATTTTGAAAAAGGGACCGGCCGCCTCTTAAAAGAAAATCTATTTAAAAATTCATCAACCGGAAGCAAGGTGCGTAGAATGGTATACCCTATTCATACCGGCAGATTATACGGCTGGCCAACACAGATCATTGCATTAATCGCCGCCATGGTAGCATTTAGCTTACCCATTACCGGTTTGCTTATTTACCTGGTGGGCAGAAAAAAGCGAAAAGCAAGAACAGTAAAAAAAGCGGTACGCGAAGTAGCCGTGCAGGAAGAAAGTATACTCGTTTAACCCATCTGTTTTACATTGTAATAAATTATACATCGTGGCCCGGCTTGATATGTTCAAACCGGGCCATTTGCTTTTTGCCAGGGAAAGCCGCTATTGCAGAAGTAATCGTATATTCACCGTTTGCCGTTTTTAAAACCCACCCATATTAATGCAGGATAGCGACGTTGACGAAATGGTTTTGTTGGAACGATGTGTTGAATTCTTAAACAGTATTGGTATAGAGACAACATTCAGAAAGATTGGTACCAAAAGTTTTTTACCGGGTCTTTTGATCAACAAAGGCATGATCATCATCGATAAAGATGCATTGGAACATCCCGGTGATATTTTACATGAGGCCGGTCACATTGCAGTAGTACCTGCTATCGACAGACCGGGTTTATCGGAAAGAAATATTCCTACCAGAAAGAACCGCGAATCAGAAGAGATCATGGCCATTGCCTGGTCGTATGCAGCCTGCATTCATTTACTCATTGATCCTTTTTTTGTTTTTCACGAACAGGGCTACAGAGGCGGCCGTGATTATATTACAGATAGCTGTCGCCTGAAAAATTATATTGGTTTGTCAATGCTTGAAAAGATCGGATTAACTGTAAATGAAAAAAACGCCTACCGGCTAAACACGCCTTCTTATCCGCATATGACAAAGTGGTTAAGCGCCTAATTTATTTAATAGCTCCTGCGCTTTAATATAGTTGGGTGCATCTGCAGGGATCTTTTGCAACCATTCTCTGCATAGCTCTTTATTATCTTCTTTTAAATACCCCAACGCCTGGTAAAATGCCGCTTCAAATTTAAATGCGGACTGCCCTGCATACAACTGGTCAAAAATTAGCCTGGCCTCCGGAAGGCGATCGGTTTGTAATAAAGCGACCCCATAATAAAAATTCACAAAGCTATTGGCTGTATCCTGCTGTTTTACCTGTTGTAGTAGGGATGCAGCACTGGCGTAATCTTTCTTATTAAAAGCATCTACGGCTTGTTGTAATAAATCATTATTAGAGCTACCGCGTTCAGCAGGTGCGGCCATACTGGTTTCGGAAAATTCTTTAAATAAACCTGGCTGCCAGGGCTGCCAGATAATTATTACCGCAATCAAAATAGCAGCTACCGCTACAGCACTGCGCAGGTATCGTTTAAACGAAATTACTTTGGCAGGTTGCGAAGCAGCGCCAAAGAATTCGCCACGCAATAATTGCATGGTATCCTGTAATGGAATGCGCTGGTCCCCGGCAATGAAATGCTGCTGCAGGGAAACATGCACTTCCTGGTAAAGCGCCAATTGTTTTCGCAGCGATTCATCCGAAGCAAGATTGGTTTCGAAAACCGCCCGCTCATCAGCTGTCATCTCCCCTTCTGCATACCGTGCTATGTCGTTGAACGTGTCCATAATCTATTCATTCGGGTAATTGTAAATGAATCATTTTAGTTAAAGCCGCCATACATTCACTTTTCTTTTTACGCAGGTACCCATAGGTAACCTTTAATTGTACAGCAATTAATTCCTGGTCTTCACCACCCAGGCATTTTTTAATGATCTCTCTGCAGGTATCGCCCAGTTTTTCAAAACATTGCAGAAACACCTGCATCCGCTGATCATTATGCTTCATTTGCTCGGCCAGTGCAAACACATCTTCTCCTATAGATACATCTTCCACATCTTTTGTTACCGGTTCCCGCCCTCTTTTTTTTAAAAGATTTAACCATTTCCTTTTGCAGACCAATAAAAGGTAGGGTTCAAACGGACAGGTAAGTTGCAGTTGCTTATTTTTTGCCTGGTTATATATATCTATTAAAGCCTCCTGGAAAATATCGGCAGCATCATCTTCATTACCACTATTGGCAATGATATAATGTCTGATCTTCCCCGCATACTTCGTATAGATCTCCCGAACGATCACAACCTCATTTTGTAACAGGGCAGTAACGTAACGCTGATCGGTATGAATAATGGTAGCTATATAAAATGGTTATAAGTGAATGACAACCATACCTCCACACGGCTGTTGCACCCTTCAAATATATATAATTAATCCAGGTTCACAGAGGCCGCCAATGCCTCAAAAAATAATTATTCAAAAGGGGGGTAACAAAAAAGCCCACCGGTTGATATACTTCTGAAACCACGAAGGGCGGAAGCCGAAAAGCCCCAAAAAGAGTAGGCCATCTCAAAAAAAACTATTTAATATGAAATCTACTTTATTATCAGCCGCTATATTGGCTACAGCTATTGTATCAGTAACAGCTTGCAAAAAAGATAAAAGCACCCCTAACTATGCAAAAGCAGATGATTTCCTGGCTTCGCATGCCATTAAAGTACAGTCGTTCACGGGTAATGCCGGCGCTGGTTTTAGCATTGTTGGCGAAAAAGGCACCAAAGTAACTTTTACACCCAATGCATTTGTTGACGGTAATGGCAATGCAGTAAGCGGTAATGTAACCGTTACCCTGAAAGAAGTATTAAGCAAAAAAGATGTGCTGTTTTCCGGTGTAATGACCGAATCAAACGGTCAGTTGCTGGAATCGGGTGGAGAAATTTTGGTAAAGGCTCAGAAAGATGGTGTTGACCTTCGCCTGAACCCTGCCCTTCAAAACGATGGCGCCCGTGTAGAGATCCCCAAAGTAATGAACAATAAAGACATGGGCCTGTTCGTACAGGATAAAAGACAACAAGGCGGCGGTGCTAGCGGTGGGAACCAACAGCCACAAAGCCCTTATACCTGGAATCCGGCTCCTTATTATCCTTTTGGCAACGGTCCTAACAGCTACACATTTTCGTTACCGTCTTTTACCTGGGTTAACTGCGACCGTTTTTACAGCGATCCCAATCCAAAAACAACCATTACTGCATTACCTGCTTTCCAGGATAATAACCAGGTAAGCGACTTACAGGTGATGCTCGTGTTCAAAAATATTGCTACGGTGGTTACATTGCCTTTTGATTATACCGTACAAAAATTTCAATCGTATCAAAACTCATTACCCATAGGATTACAGGCAGACCTGATCATTCTTGGAAAAGACAGCGACGGGTTCATTCAGTTTGGCACACAGTCTATCACCATCGGCGCAGGCATGCACATCGACGCACCGGTTCACAAAGCAACACAGGCCGAAGTAGATGCTTTCCTTGCAACTATCTAAAACGGGGTCTCAAAATTAATCCGTACAAACCCCGGTCGGCGCCTGCCGGCCGGGATTTTTAAGTACAATTAATTACATTTATAAAATTGTTCTACAATGATATCATACAAACCCTTATTATGGCCGGTTCTATTGTTATGTATGATAGGTACTGCACACGCGCAAATAAATGATACCGCCGCTGCCGGTATTGAACCGCAGATTGAAAACAACCAGGTGAAATTTGGCGCCACCTTACGCCCATTGCGGCAAATAGCCGGTGCACCCGCTTCATTTTATGCTTACTTCTGGGAGTTTGGAGATGGCGGTTATAGTTTTGAAAAAGAACCTGTACACACCTATAAGGATACCGGCGATTATGACGTGCGTTTATATGCAACGAATAATTACGACGATGGCAAAAAGCCTAACACCCGGCCCCGCCGCGTTCGGGTAAATAACCGTTCCATGGTGGCTCAAAATAAAACACCCGTATTTTTTACCGGCGACGGTTCGCTCGAAATAAGATCGAATCAAATGCCAAAGCCGGGAGAAGATATGGTGTTATTGATCGGTTATCGAAATAAAAGCAATAATGCCTCCGCTGTAAGCGGATCTGTTATGTTGTTATATAACGAAAAGCAATTCAGTCAAAATTGTTTTGACATTTCAGAAACACGCAGCTATCACCAGGAAAAACCGGTCACCCTTGAATCGATGATGGCCTGGATGCCCAATACGGACATCATAGAAGAAAATCCATTAAAGAACAATAGTCTGTTTACTGTGGCATCGTCAACAAATGCACCTGTTATCGACAGGCGGCAAATGATGCAACAGGTAAAACAGGAAATGAATCTTTTCCGTAAGCATAACATCTGGAGAGTAAACAATGTGCCGAAAGGCGAGGAACAATTCATGTTCGTAACCATCAATACCCTGCCAGAGATGATCAGCGATACCAATGCAGTCGTTACCATTTCAGGTCTTTTTATTCCGGATGACCCTTCGATGGACATGGAAAAATTCAATCTCGAATTGCAGGTGGTAGCATCGCACGACCCCAACCGGATGATGTTAAAGAACAAAAAATTAAATTATCGCTTTACCGGGAAAAATAAAGAGAATGCCTATAAAGTACAATTCCAGAATACAGGAAAAGGCCCTGCCAAAAAAGTAGCGATCACCATTACCGTACCCGGTTTGTTGAATACAACTTCTTTGGAAGTGGTGAGCATGAAACCGGCGTGTGCCTGGTGCCATACGACCACCGGCAATCAAAGCTGTATCGATACCATTGTAACCAAAGACAGCATCCAGTTTATATTCAACAACATTTACCTGCCCGGCACCCAACAGGATGGAGTAAGTGATCCGGATTCTACAAAAGGCTATATTAAGTATCGGATCCGTTTTGGGAAAAAGATGCACAAGCTGCCGTTCCAAAGCAGCGCCGCCATTGTATTTGATAAAAATGAACCTATTTACACCAATCGCTCTACAGGTAGTTTTAAAAAGGGGATCTCTCCAGGCATTATCCTGGCATTTGGTTCAACCCCTGGTAAAGTACCTGCGGAGTTAGCCAGGCAACAATATTCATTGGGTTTTACTGTTTCTGAATATGCTGCTTACAAAAAATACTTTCAGTGGGAATTGTTCCTACGCGCAGATCGTTCGTTTGAACGATTTGTGATCCGCCGGCAAGGGGGTGACACAATTATTAATGGCGCTTCGTATAAAGTACGGTACCGGGATAATTATGAAAAGATAAAGGTGGCCTCTATAGAGGCGGTCCCCTTGCAGCTTCGTTATAACCTGGCATCCTTTGTCTCTGCAGGTATCGGCACACTGGTTTCGGCGGAAATAAGTCGCAAAACCAACAGCAACGAACGCGCCCTGGTGAGTGACCCGAATGGCACGGGAACATTTACACTCGAAGGAGAAACCGGAAACCAAAAAGAATCTTTTACTACGGTGCGGGGAGCCTTTTTTGCAGATGCCCAATTAGGCAGGGTAAGGACCGGACCGGCTATAGGCGTTCGCTTTTTGCAATATTTGAATCCATCGTATCAAAATATAATGCTGTATGCAAGCTGGAAATTTTAATGAACTGTTCTATTCAAAAAAGAGGGCCATCCGTTTCAATCCCGGCTAATTAAGTATCTTTAGCCAAATACAAACCCGATGCACCGCTGCCTGAGCAAGGTAGTTATACATATCCTTTTTTATTGTGTACTTGCTGCCAGCGGAGTATATGCATCGCCCGATAGCCTTTCCCTTCCACCCGCTTTACAAAAAAAACTGACTCATTTTCGCGAGCGTGACGACCTGGAATACTGGATCTACGAACGTATGATGTATGTAGAGAAGAACCCGGTGGCACGCATTGATTTTCTGATGCGTTCACAAACGGAAGCCTGGCGAACCTATAAAACGTATTATGAACGGCTGGCCTGGTTCGATCTGCTGTCTGTACAGGGATATTATCAATTGCAAACCGGGAATATTCTTGCATCTATAAATGCATACGAAACCGCACTGGCGTTTTATGAATCCTATCCATTACCAGATGCCAACATCATAGAAACCGTATTAAAACCGCTGGGTAATAATTATACGCGTTTGGCAGATTATACTACGGCATTGTTCATTCACCGCAAAACAATGTCACTGGCACATAAAGCAAACAATAGTAACCTGATCGCTTCCATCTATAGCAATATGGCCATATGCGCCAGATCGCAGGACGACCTGGCCGCTGCCACAACCTATTGCGGGGATGGAATTCGCTATGCCTCACCTAAAACGGCGTTGTATGGTTTATTACTCAGCACCAGGGCCGACATATTATCTGCGCAACACAAATACGACTCAGCTGAAATAATTTGCCATACAGCCCTGGAAAAATTACAACAGCACAAAAATGAAACACCGGCCTTGTATTGGTATACGGGCGCATTGCAGGCTGCAGCAAAGATTGCGATGCAAAAACAACAATACAGCAAAGCTTCCGCTTATGTAATACAGGCAATACGTATATTCCAGTATAATTATCCGGGAACAAGGAACCGTGAAAAAGCAAAGTTGAATGTCCTGTTGGGCGATATCAATATAAAAACAGGCGATAACAGCCGGGCGCTTGATTATTACCAGAAAGCTCTTTTATTATTGATACCTGCCTGGCAACCGGCTGACATTAGTTCGGTGCCCGCAGAAGCATTGTTATACAGCGAAAATGCCCTGGCAGATGCATTATGCGGAAAAGCCATTGCACTCATTCAAATACATCGATCACAGGAGGCACTGGAACATTATATAAGCGCATTGTCAGCAACAGGAAAACTCAGAAAAGAATTCTTTTATACCGAATCGAAATTAAAGGAAATAACAGAAGGCCGTACGCGGGTTGAAGCCGCCACAAAACTGGCTTATACATTATGGACGAACACATCGGATAAAAAGTTTTTAGAAAAACTACTCCTGATCACAGAAATGTCCCGGGCGCAGGTGTTAATGGACGAACGACGTTCACGCATGAAAATGTCCGGCGTCAATCCGGCAGCAGATTCCTTATTGCGCCGGGCAACGCAATTACAACAAGCCATCATGTATTATCAGCATGAAATGCTGAATGCCAAAGAGAAAATAAATATAAGCAGCCTGTTGCAACAGGCAGAATATGATCTTTCCCTGTTAAATAAAAAAATAAACCAACAGCCGTTCAACGCCTTAAACAGTACGAACACGCTTACCATAAAAACGTTGAATGACTTTATTCAACATATTCCGGCCGGGGTCACCATGCTTGAATTTGCAGCGGGCAACGATAGCAGCTTTATTATAGAACTGGACAATAAAGGTATTCAATCAGTCCAGCTCATAGATGCAAACCCTTCATTGCGTAATGACATATCCAAATTCATGCATCATTGGTTTGCCAGTGGCCCTTCGGCCATGATGAACGAACCACGCATCTTTTATGCGGAATGTTACAACATGTATCACGCCATTTTCAAAAACAGATCATGGAAAAAGGAGCGGCAATATGTGCTGATACCAGATGGCATGTTTAACTATCTCCCCTTTGATGCATTGCTCACTACGCCCGCATATCAAAACAATTTCCGGCAATGGCCCTATCTTTTTAAACAGGCTGGTTTCTCGCAGGCGTATTCATTGACTACCTGGCACGAACAACAAACAGCCGAATACGCACCGGCAGCGTTCACCGGCTTTTTCGTTTCAAAGGGGCAGCATGCAAAACAGGTTGAACTGTCGATAGAAGAGGAATATAAGGCCCTAAGCAAAAAGATACCCGGCCAATATTATACCAATGCGTCTGCTACCTGGGATGCATTCAATAAAATACCCGGTTCAACCGGCATCCTGCACATCAGTACGCATGCTGTGTCATCGGCTTCAGATTCTTTTCCCTACCTTCAGCTGTATGATAAACCCTTTTACTTATTTGATCTCCGGTATAAACATTTTTCACCGGTATTGGTGGTGCTCAGCGCCTGTAAAACAGCCGATGGCTCCCTGCTTGAAGGGGAAGGACTCAATAGCATAAGCCGTGGATTTACTGCCGCGGGTGCTGGGGGTGTTATATCCGGTTTGTGGAATGTAAATGATAAAACCGCCATTGCATTGATGCAACTCTTTTATGACCAACTGGCCCAACAACCCAATATTGCCCTTGCTTTGCATAATGCCAGGGAACAGTGGCTGCAAGCCGATCATGAAAACGCCATGCTGCAATTACCCTATTATTGGGCCGGATTTGTATACAGCGGTCATTTACAAAAAGTAACAATACCAGCCAGGCAATCGAATAAGACCTGGTACTGGCTTACAATGCTAACAGCCTTGCTGATAATACCTGGGTTATTGTATGTTGTGTTAAGGAAGAGATAGTTTACCCGGCCAATTGGTTTTGTTGTAGATCCAGCGGCTTTTTACCTAATGATTTAATAAAACGAAAGTGGGAGATAACTGCACGATTCAATGTTGGAATGCAATTATAAGGAACATTAAAATCTTTGCACGTCTCTTTTACTATTTTACTCATTGCGGGATAATGAATATGGCTGATCCGGGGAAACAGGTGATGCTCAACCTGGTAATTCAAACCACCGGCAAACCAGGTAATCACTTTGCTATTGGGCGAAAAATTAGAAGTAGTTTTTAATTGGTGTATGGCCCATTCATTTTCAATGACCGTAGTTTCATTTAATGGAGCAAAGGCAAACTCCGTTTCTTCCACCACATGGGCCAGTTGAAATACAATAGCCAGTGTAAAGCCCTGTCCGATGTGCAAACTTACAAAAAACACCAGCCCTTGTTCCCAGCCGGTAAGTATTACCGGCAGCGCTACATAAAAGAAGATATACAACAGTTTACTGATCCAGAAAATAACATGATCAGCTGTTTTCATTTTCTGCAGCTCGGTGTTATGTATTTTCCGCTTGAAATATTTTTCAAAATCCTGAAACAATATCCAGATCATAGAACTGATGCCATACAAGAAAGGAGTATAAATATGCTGTATCCTGTGCATGGGCACCCATTGTTGGGAACTGCACATTCTTATAAAAGGCGTTTTGGCAATATCATCATCTAATCCATCTACATTGGGATAGGTATGGTGAATGATGTTATGCTTATGCTTCCAGATAAAACTATTTCCGCCCAGGGCATTTAATGTTAATGACAGGGTATCATTCACCCATTTTTTAGAAGAATAGCTGCCATGATTTGCATCATGCATTACACAAAAACCGATGCAGGCACATAAAATCCCCAAACCGCTGCCAATTAAAATAGTAGTTATTACCGGTAGGTCAAACAAGATTGCAACGAGATATAATGAAACAGAAACTCCGATCAGGATAATTGTTTTCAGATGCAACCTCCAATTACCGGTTTTTTTCAAGTCATTTTTTTGAAAATATTCATCCACACGAGTTTTTAACGACTGAAAAAAAACGGCATTTTTATTATTGAAGACAACTTTAGACATTCTCTGACACAAATTTTATTAAGGGTAGAACGGGCAAAGGTATCTTTTATTTTTGATGAGATTCAATAATAAATGGTTAAACTATTTAATGGGTAGTCCTATAGTGCCTGGGATACCATATTTTGCCCATATGTATCTTCCTGAAAAAGACATATTCAAATTTAAAGATTTAGCGGAAATTTACCAACCTTTTTTGACCGTAGTCAATGTCGGTGCATTCATCCCGGCTTCTGAAGCCACATCCTTTTACTTAAAAGTCATATAATACTACTTTTTTGTTTTCGGGCTTATTCCGATTTCAACCAGGTCTTTAAGGGTTTTGAACATGGGATAAATTTGAACATGGGATAAAGTTGTATATAGTTTTTGAATTTGTGTAGCTGACAGCTTTAGTCATTCCCCTTCCTAATCAAGTAAAATTGCTTTAATATAAATTCTTCATCTGACGGTGGCCAGTCCAGTTGCTTTAAATCATTTAATAAATTTTGAGACACTTCATTGTCAATACGGCATTCACCATCCGTCACTCCACTTTTGCCAATCATTAATTTTATATCAACTGAAACCAGGTTACCCGGTTTACTTTTGATTTCCTGTTGAATTTTTGAAATCATCTTATTTGTCATTTCATCGTATCCTTTCAACCATGTTTTTGCAGGAGGATTGCCACGAGTGCCCATAAGTCCCGGAAATACTTTCAAGTTCGATACCTTTATACTTTCTTTATCATTAAGCATATTTGTAAATGGTATTCCAAAAATTGCAACCCATTCCTGTATACATACATTGAGAGCTTCCTCTTTAGTTGAACCTATTCCAATAGAACCAACATTTATTAGCTCCTCTTTATTTGCCTTATAAAATGTAAAAATATTTGCCGCATAAATCCATTTCCCTTCTTTTTGGCCCTCAAACTCAACGTTTATTTTTACCTGAATAGATGTGTCGCCTATCTTTATTTTATTTTCCTCTAGACGAGCATTTGGCACCTTTTTTATTTTGTCAAAAAGATAATGCAAGGCCAGTTTTTCAGAGCTATCGCTTGTCGCAACCTTGGTCTTTTCAGTTTCATTATTTTTTATTGCTGAAGTAGGATTTGAACAACCAAGTAAAAGGAAGCAATTAAAGATACCTGTAACTAAATTTTTCATGTCAGTGAACGGGTTTTGACTTATTTCTCCTTAATAATTCCATCATAGTAATTAAAAACATCGAGCGTTCTTTTAATCACGAGGTTGGAATAAGAACCTGTTGCAATCATAGACTGTATTGTTCCTCCACCCGAATATTCATCTTTGGTCATGGCGCCTATAAGTTTAGCTTCCGCATCACGAAAAGCTATCCAGGCTCTTTGTGCCACAACCAGAGTTTGCTTGTCCTCAGGTTTAAGAACTTTCAAAAGTTTATTATAATACTTATTCATTAATTTATCATAAGAAGCGGTCATTTCATTAACAATAGCATTCATACCGATCGTAGAATAGTCAATGCCCATCTGTTTAGACACCAATTGTTTTATTCGGAATGTGTCTAATGAAAATTCAATCTCATCGGCCGTTAATTCTCGTTTTGCAATATTTTTTTTAAAGACAGGAATTTGTTTTTCTATATCCGCATTTATTTTTTGTAAATCCTGTGGTGTAATTTCCCTTGGGCCATCATTTTGACCATAGGCAAAGTTCATGGCAACAAAGAGAGTCGAGAGGAATATGATTTGTTTCATGGTTGTGCGTGATTAATAATTTTTAAAATCCTTATCTTGTCACCCCTGACTTTTTAAACGCTGAAATTCATTCACAATTTCATAAAAGCAATATTCACCAATATTTTCTTTTTCCCCTAATAATCCCGGGTGAAATTCATAAGCTCAGGGTTTGTGTTTCATTCCTGATTCCATATCAAAATGTTTGTTTGCCTATATCATATGACGAAATTTCGTACATATAGAGACCAAACCGCCTGTTAAAATTAATAAATCGTACTGGCAAGATTGAAGCCTGAACAAATTCTATTCCCCGCTATACTGTAAATGAGCATTCGGATTATATATTTCCAGAATATAAGAAGGGTGGGCAAGATCCTTAAACTGAAATTGACGATACAAACCATGTGCATCACTGGTGTTAAGCATCATCCTCCTTAAACGTTTAGACCAGGGCTGCTCCATTATATGGGATAATATTTTTTTTGAAATACCTTTTCCCCGGTACGCAGGCAAAACAAAAAAATCAGCGAACCATCCGAACGTATAATAATCGGTGATCACTCTTCCAAATCCCACCTGCACGCCATTAACAAAGGCGCCAATGCAAAAAGAGTTACTCAGCGAACGCTCTACCAACTCATAAGAAATGTCTTTAGCCCAGTAGGAATCTTCGCTTAAGAACCGATGTACCATGGCAACATCCATATGCTCTTTACCAGTTTTAATGATTACGTCTGACATGCTTATTTATAATTTTTATGCAAAAATAGGCAAGGGTATTGGACGGGCACAGCTACAGTTTTGTGTATTTTTATGGACACAGTTATATTTAATTCATGAAGAACGATTTTCTATACGTTGAGATATCAAACAAAATTGCCAGGCTAATCAAAAATGAGGTTTTAAAATCGGGCGATCGCCTGCCTTCAGTAAGAATGTTATGTCAGGAACATGGTATTAGTATGAACACGGCTAAAAAAGTATTTCTGGAACTGGAAGCTCAATCGCTCATCGAGTCAAAACCACAGTCCGGATATTTTGTAAGCCAATTATCTTATCAACGTCTTCCGCTTCCTGAAGTAAGCAAACCTTCGCGGGCCAGTAACAGTAAAGAACCAGCGGAATTGATCAGAAAAGTTTATGCCAACATGGGCAAAAACGACCTTACGCTTTTTTCCATTGGCGTTCCTTCCGATAAATTATTGGCTTTAGCGAAACTGAATAAGGAAATGATGCATGCGATCCGGGAACTTAAAGATGGTGGTACAGAATATGAACAGTTACAGGGCAATGAAACATTGCGCAGAATGATTGCCGCCCGTTCTTTATCATGGGGAGGAAGTCTTCATGAAAATGATCTGGTAACAACCGCCGGAGGCATGAATGCTTTATCCTTTTGCATGATGGCTTTGGCAAAACCAGGTGATACTATTGCGATGGAAAGTCCGTGCTATCCTGGCACCTTGCAACTGGCCGTAAGTTTGGGGTTAAAAGTACTTGAACTGCCTACACATCCAACTACGGGTATTGAATTGGAAGCCTTAAAGAAAATAATCTCAAAGATCAACCTCTGCCTGCTGGTCCCAAACTTTAATACCCCTTTGGGCAGTTGTATGCCGGATGAGCATAAAAAGGAAGTTGTAGAACTTTTATCACAACATCGCATTCCGCTTATAGAAGATGACATCTATGGCGATCTATACTTTGGCTCTCAACGTCCAAAATGTTGCAAGTCGTTTGATAAAGATGGAACCGTATTATGGTGCAGTTCTGTTTCCAAAACTTTGGCGCCTGGCTATCGAGTGGGCTGGGTGGCTCCGGGCAGGTATAAGGAACAAATCATGAAACTAAAATTAGTTCATGCCATCTCCACCTGTACCATCACACACGAAGCAGTCGCTAATTTCATGAAATATGGCCGCTATGAAAATCATCTTCGCAAAATGCGCCAGACCTTACAGGCCAACTATCATAATTATACGAATACCATAGCCGAATATTTTCCTGAGGGAACCAAAATAAGCAGGCCCCGGGGAGGACTGGCCATATGGGTTGAGCTCAATAAAAGAATCGATACCACAGAACTATATGATATTGCTATGAAAAACAAAATTAGCATTGCGCCAGGAAGGATGTTTACCCTACAACATCAATTTGAAAACTGTATGCGGCTTTGCATTGGCCTACCGTGGTCCGAAGAATTACAGCATAAACTAAAAAAGCTGGGCAGATTGGCTGCCATGATGCTGTAAAAAGCAAAAACCCGCTGTTGTAGCGGGCTTTTAAAATAGGTGTTTCTTTTCTGCGGAGACTGAGGGATTCGAACCCTCGATACGGTTTCCCGTATACACACTTTCCAGGCGTGCTCCTTCAACCACTCGGACAAGTCTCCTTTTTCAAAGGGCAGCAAATTTACAGTTTCCACCCTTAGGCGCCGAATATTTTTTTTGCATTCGCTGAAGTGATGGCCGCCGCGGCTGAAACTGATATTTCTTTTACCTCAGCCACCTTTTCTACAATATATTTTAAATAGCTGCTTTCATTCCTTTTTCCCCTGAAAGGTACCGGCGTCAGGTAGGGGGCATCCGTTTCCAGCACAATATGGTCCATAGAAACTGCTTTCAGCACCTCCCGTAAATGGGTATTTTTGTACGTTATCACGCCCCCTATTCCCAGGTAAAAACCCAGGTCAATAATTTGTTGCGCCTCTTCCGGCGTACCGGTAAAGCAATGAAAAATGCCCCGCAAACCACCTTTTTGATGCTCCTGCACAATGCGGATACTATCAGCCATGGATTCCCTCGAATGGATCACGATCGGCAGCTGGTAGTGTAAAGCCCAGTCTATTTGCTGATGAAAAGCCTGCTGCTGCGCTTCTACAAAAGTTTTATCCCAGTAGTAATCCAGCCCAATCTCTCCAACGGCTTTAAATGGCCGCTTCCCCAGCCATTCGCCAACCAGGGCCAGTTCCTGCTGATAATCTTCCTTTACAGAACAGGGATGCAGCCCCATCATGGCAAAACATTTCCCGGGAAAATCTTTTTCCAGTTGCAGCATAGCATCAATTACTTCGCTATCAATAGCCGGCAGGTAAAATTGCTGAACCCCTTCATTTTCAGCCCGCTCAATCACTTCCTTGATATCCTGGGCAAACTCCTGCCCGTATAAATGGCAATGAGTATCAATTAATTGAATATTCATATCGGCCGCAAAATTCCCAAAAATTTTATGATTCTTTTAAACTATTTAGAAAGGCTGCTGTCATAAACCCGTAATTTGTTTATCTTATTTAGCTTTAATTTGTTTTATGAAAACTTTACCCAGGCTGCTTAACGGGTTACTGGCAACTGTGATGGTTACCGCACTTGTTTTTTCTGCTTGTAAAAAACAGGATGACAACTCCTCTGGCACTGAGGGTAAGGAGGAGTTTGCAACGGTTACAGCTCAATCAGATGCTACTGCTGAAGAGGTTTTTGATGATGTTTTCAATAACGTGCTGGGTGTAAGCAGTGAAGTGGGCATTGGTGGAACCGGTGTTTTTGGACGGGTGGATGTTAGTTCCGGCAATACAAACCGCGTGGAAGGGGTTGATTCTACCACCTGTTATGCAGTGACTATCAAACAGTTAAGCTCCACCCGCTTCCCGTTACAAATAACCATAGATTTCAGCAGCGGCTGCACCGGCCGCGATGGAAGAACCCGCAAAGGCAAAATCATAGTCACTTATACCGGTCACCTTTTTATACCTGGTAACTCAGCTACTACCACCTTCGATGGGTATTATATAGAAGGCATTAAAGTAGAAGGCACTCATAAACTAACCAATACCGGTACCACAGATAAAAAAAGTTATACTACGCAGATTACCAACGCCAAACTGAGCCAGTCGAACGGGAATTATATGCTTTGGAGTAGTGAAAGAACGGTAACCCAGATAGAAGGCGGGTCTACCCCTCTTATCGGGCTCGATGATGCATATAACATGACCGGTCAGGCCGGCGGATCGGTTCAAAAGGACGGAAAGTTCTTTCAATGGTCAACCGCCATTACTTCTCCGCTCACGAAAAGATTTACCTGCCGCTGGATCGCCAAAGGGACCCTTAACCTGAAGAAAGGGAATGACGCTGTGGCAGTGCTGGACTACGGATCAGGAAGCTGCGATAATAAGGCAACTTTTACAGTAAATGGCTCGGTTCACGAAATTACTTTGTATTAATCAAAAAAGTCTTTACCTTTAAATCAGTTTTCATAGGGTACGGATTAAAAACGGGCCAGGGTGTCTACCCAGGCCCAACTTTTTTTTAGGACATACTGTCGCAAATACCCATTATTCTACCCTCATATTTTAATCTCTTTCTACCCAGTTATTGCTTCAAAGCGATATCCTTTTTCACTAAAATATTGCAATGTTCTCGGCAATGCTTCTTTAAGGCGGGGGAAAGCTTTCTCACTATCGTGAAAAACGATTACGGAACCCGGTTGGGCATGCTTTATAACGTTAACGGAACAGGTCTCAGCCGTTAGTGCAACATCGAAATCACCACTTAGCACATCCCACATGATGATTCTGAAATTGCTGTTAGCCGGTGAATTTCGAATACCGGTTAATAGTTTTACCTGAAAGCGGGTGATCTTTCCGTATGGAGGTCTAAACAGATTGGAATCGATGTATTTGCCTGCAGCAAGTAAATTTTTTAAATAAAGTTCGTCGGTTACCTTCCAGCCGTTCAAATGATTAAAAGTATGATTACCTACCCGATGTCCTTCATCCAGGATCGTACGATAAATATCAGGGTGTGCGGCAACGTTCTTCCCAATACAAAAAAAAGTGGCTTTAGCATTATACTGCCGAAGCTGGTCTAATACAAATGGAGTTACTACCGGGTGTGGACCATCGTCAAATGTGAGATACAATATTTTTTCTTTGACCGGAATGTCCCAAACACAACGCGGATAAAGCTTTTTCAGCCACCAGGGTGTTTTTACAAAATAGAGCATGCTACCTATCCTCAGCAACAAAAATAAATGAAATTACTGTGCGTAACCGGTTATGTGAACTACTTTCTCCCGGTATTTATACATCTTGCCATTTTTTTTAAGATATGCTTCCTGCGTGCCTTCACTGGTAAGTATGGGATCGAGGTATTGTTTTATTTTTTCATTGCCGATCACCGGTGTACTGCCAGTTGTGATCGCTTCTTCAATATAACCATGCAGCAGCGGTTGCAATTCGCCATAAAATAAATTATTACCTGCGTATATATCACAGCCAATCACTTTATCGCCGCTCATGCAAACAAAGCCGGTAATTGTACTATCGGCATTTTTAAATTTTTCGTTAAAGTAACGGATATACGCATCCTGTTCTGGCGCAAACTTTTTATCACTACGATGTGCCGCATATGCGAGCGTAGGTGATTTGGTACCGCTTCGATCCAGTTGCGATAAAACTTCTTTCCAAACCAGCACCTGGTTTTTTGATTGGTCCAATACTTTGCGTAAGGCGGGATCGGCGTAATTATTATACTGAAATTTTTTTTCTTTATCGCTCCATCGGCCTTCCTCCACACACATCACATGAATGTATTGATCTGCCTTCGAAGGAGGCAGTATGGTATCCCTGGTTACCATCCGGTCCTGGCGGCCGCCCAGGATAACTTCTCCCGACCCAATAAAAACAGATTGCAGTCCATTATTATTTATTCGCAGCCAGTGAACATTTTCCGTAGCGGCAGAACCGCGCTCACTTACTGCTACGGTCCCCTGGGCCAGGGCCTGGCTCAATGATACTACGCCGGGTACAACGCGACCTGCTGCGCCCCATCCTTTCGGGCGAATTGGAATAATTTTTAAGTTTTTGTACGTCCAGGCGCTATCATAATCCACATACAGGGTCTGATAGGTTAATTGGGCCGGTACTATTTTATATATGAACAGAAAACACAGGAAAAACAGCTTTTTTAGCATAGGATAAAGATACTGGCTCCGTCTGCAAGATGCAAGCTGTATACCCTCAAACCTTATTATCTTTGCGCCCTATGACAAAAAAAGTAAGGGTACGGTTTGCGCCCAGTCCAACAGGCGGCCTTCATTTAGGAGGTGTAAGAACGGTTCTATACAATTATTTGTTTGCCCGCCAGCAAGGTGGCGATTTTGTGTTGCGTATTGAAGATACCGACCAGAGCCGTTATGTGCCGGGCGCAGAAGAATACATTTATGAATGTTTAAAATGGTGCGGACTGCAACCAGATGAAAGTCCCCTGGCCGGTGGCCCGTTTGCCCCCTACCGCCAAAGCGAACGGAAAGAATTATACAGGCAATATGCCGAATTCCTGGTTCAGGAAGGAAAAGCCTATTACGCATTCGACCGGCCCGATGAACTGGAAACATTTCGGGAACGGTTTAAAACTGCTGAAAATCCTTCTCCTCAATACGATCAGAAAGTGCGGATGCAAATGCGCAACTCGTGCGCGCTTACGTTTGAAGAAACGGAGCGAATGCTGGCTGATGGGGTACCGCATGTTATTCGCATCAGAATGCCGGAAAATGAAACAGTGACCTTTACCGATATGATCCGGGGTGAAGTTAGTTTTCAAACTGACCTCGTCGATGATAAAGTGTTATTGAAAGCCGATGGTATGCCTACGTATCACCTGGCAGTGGTGGTTGATGATTACCTGATGAAGATCACACATGCTTTCCGGGGGGAGGAATGGTTACCCAGTTCGCCGGTACACATTTTATTATGGAAATACCTGGGTTGGGAAGCAGATATGCCGCAATGGGCGCATTTACCATTAATATTGAAACCCGATGGCAATGGTAAACTCGCCAAACGCGATGGCGATCGGCTCGGCTTCCCCGTATTTGCCATGAACTGGACGGTTCCAGGCACAGATCAATTAACCAAAGGATTTCGGGAGCTGGGCTTTTTACCCGAAGCCTTTATTAATATGCTGGCCATGCTGGGCTGGAACGATGGTACCGACCAGGAAATATTTACCCTGGATGAACTGATACAAAAGTTCTCGATTGACCGGGTACATAAAGGCGGTGCCAAATTCGATTTTGAAAAGGCCAAATGGTTCAACCATGAATGGATCAAAAAGGTCGAAGCCAAAAGCCTGATGGCGGATGTGCGGCCTGTTTTTGAGCAACATAATATTGCTGTTCCCAATAATGAGATGCTTGAAAAAGTGATTGCCCTGGTGAAAGAGCGTTGCACCCTGATCGCTGATTTTGCTGAGCAGGCGGGTTTCTTTTTTCAAACGCCCACGCAATGGGATCTGGCTGCCATAAAACCCAAATGGAACGAGGCAAAGCAGGCATTCTTCGGCGATGTTATTAATTACCTGCAGCAGCAAACCAACTGGAATGCGGCCGATCTTGAACATGGGTTTAAAGAACTGGCAACTGCCAAACAAATAAAAGCCGGTGAAGTATTATTGCCATTACGCATAATGCTTGTAGGTGGTAAGTTTGGTCCGGGCGTGTTTGATATTGCGACGATTATTGGCAGGGAGGAAACGATTGGCAGAATAAACTTGGTATTAGAGCAACTGAAAGGTTAAAGTATTACCTGCTTATATAAAAAGGAGGGCCGTCTACTACAAGGCGGCCCTCCTTTTATGTTTATAGTTAGAAATTTCTATGCTTACTCACCCACTCCCCTATATAATTAGCTATTTCCGCCGTAGGCGTCCCGGGCGCAAAAAGTTTGCCTACACCCAGGGCATTTAATTGCTGCATATCTTCTTCGGGAATAATACCACCGCCGGTCAACAACACATCGTCCATGCCTTTTTCTTTCATCAGGGCTACTACTTTAGGAAAAACGGTCATGTGTGCGCCAGACAATATGCTAATACCAATGGCGTCCACGTCTTCCTGCAAAGCCGCATTCACTACCATTTCAGGCGTTTGCCGCAGTCCGGTATAAATCACTTCCATTCCCGCATCGCGTAAAGCCGTAGCTATAACCTTGGCGCCCCGGTCGTGCCCATCCAATCCAACTTTTGCTACCAGTACCCGCAGCGGCCTGTTTACTTTTTGATTCATGCAAGCAACATTTAAGTGGCCAAAAATACGGTTTGTTACCCAATAGCAAGGCCCACCGGTAAAACGCTTCCTACGGCGGCCTTTTGCCTGCTACAGCCCTTGTAAAACTGCCTGCCGAATTAAGTATTTAGTTTAGATTTACAACACGATTACACCGACTGAACAGGTGTGCTACAAGGATAGTATCAATTAATAATTAAGCCGAATTAAAAACCTGTAACATGTATTCTGCCATAACTACATCGCTCGAAAATGGGATACTGCTCATTACCATCAACCGGCCCGATAAACTGAATGCGCTGAACAAAACCGTATTCGATGAACTAAACATGGCCATTGATGAAGTTTATAACAATCATGAAATAAGATCGGCTATAATAACAGGATCGGGCCCCAAAGCTTTTGTTGCCGGTGCTGATATCGCTGAATTCCAGGATCTGAAACATCAGGAGGGCATGGACCTGGCGCGCAAAGGCCAGTATATTTTTCAGAAAATAGAAGATGCGCCCAAACCCATTATTGCAGCGGTGAATGGTTTTGCCCTGGGCGGCGGTTGTGAGTTGGCCATGGCCTGTCATTTCCGCATAGCTTCAGAAAATGCCCGTTTCGGTCAGCCCGAAGTGAAGCTGGGATTGATCCCCGGTTATGGCGGCACCCAGCGCTTAACGCAATTGATCGGTAAAGGCAGGGCCATTGAACTGCTTATCACCGCCAATGTGATCGATGCTGCCACGGCCCTTCAATATGGATTGGTGAATTATGTGGTACCCCAGGCAGAATTGTTGACCAAAGCCCGGTCGATATTGGAAATTGTACATACCAGGGCGCCGCTGGCGGTGGGGCGCTGCATTAAGGCTGCCAATGCCGTATTTAATCATACGAAAGATGGCTTTATAGAAGAAGTAAACCTTTTTGGCGAATGCTTCGCCACCAACGATATGAAAGAAGGAACGGTCGCCTTCCTGGAAAAAAGAGACCCCAACTTTCAGGGGAAGTAACTTTGCACAACCGTGATACGTTTTCAATGGCTTGGGGCTTTGCGTGCAGCCTGCAGCTTGAAACGTGTAGCTGCATTCTTCCGCAACCGTTTGCCTGAATTATCTCCGGGTACATTGTTTATCTTCGGTTCAGCCGCAATAAAACAACATGGAAAAGAAGCTCCCCACCATCAAGGAAATAGCCCGCCGTTTGAATATTTCCGCATCTACGGTATCCCGTGCGTTGCACGATCATCCCAGCATCGGGCTTCGCACTAAAATGGCGGTGAAAAAACTGGCTGCGGAACTCAACTACGAACCCAACCAGACCGCTATATTTTTCAAACAGCGAAAAACATTCACCATTGGTCTGGTACTGCCCAACCTGCGGGAAGAATTCTTTTCCGCCGCCATCAATGGCATTGAAGATGTAGCGCTCGATCATAATTATATTGTGTTGATCGGTCAGAGTCACGATGACCTCGCCCGCGAACAAAAGCTGATAGAAACGATGAAGAACCACCGCGTTGATGGTATCATTGCTTCCATTTCAAGCAGCACCACGCATATTGAGCATTTTGAACAAATGAAGAATTATGAAATACCCGTGGTCTTCTTCGATCGCGTGCCCGATGCCAAAGACATCCACTCCGTAAGCTGCAACCTATACGATAGCTCGGTAGAAGCTGTGGAATGGCTGATCAATAAAGGACATAAACGCATTGGCTACCTGCAGGGCCCGCCTACCCTGAATATGAAAAACGAACGGCTCGACGGATACATGGAAGCGCACAAAAAGCATAAACTGCCCGTTGACGAAGCGCTGATCGTAAGCACCGATCTGTCGGTAGACGGAACCAAAGCCGCTTTCGACCTTTTAATGCAGTTAAAGAAAAGACCTACCGCCATTCTTTCCTTCAACGATTATGTAACCCTCGACGCCATCCATTACGCCCGGCAAAAAAAATTAATCATCAATAAAGATGTCTGTTTTGTAAGCTACGCCAACGTGCCTGTTACACAGTATGTCGACTATCCCCCGCTTGCTTCGGTTGAACAATTCCCTTACGATCAGGGAGTAAGCGCTACCGAACTGTTGTTCCGCCTGATCGACAAAAAAGCCGCCCGCCTGGAGGCCCCATACGAAAATATTGTGCTGAAAAGCGAATTGATCATCAGGTAATCCGCATCTACCTGAAACGGTGTATTTTTGCGCAAATTTTACAATATGGAATTCCGGATCGAAAAAGATACCATGGGAGAAGTGCAGGTGCCTGCCGATGCCCTATATGGCGCACAAACTCAGCGCAGTATTGACAATTTCAAAATTGCCCAGGATATCAATAAAATGCCGAAAGAGATCATTAAGGCGTTTGCGTACCTGAAAAAAGCAGCGGCCATTACCAATTTCGAGGCCGGCGTTTTACCCAAAGAAAAATGCGATGTTATCGGCCAGGCTTGTGATGAGATCCTGGAAGGAAAACTGGATGCCTGGTTCCCCCTGGTAGTATGGCAAACCGGTTCCGGCACCCAAAGCAACATGAACGTTAATGAGGTGGTGGCCTACCGTGGTCATACGATCAAAGGCGGAAAATTAACCGATAAGGAAAAATTCCTTCACCCCAATGACGATGTAAATAAGTCGCAGTCATCGAACGATACCTTCCCTACCGCCATGCATATTGCGGCGTATAAAATACTGATCGAAACCACCATCCCCGGCATTGAAAAATTGCGCAATACCCTGGCCGCAAAAAGCAAACAATTCATGCACGTGGTAAAGATCGGCCGTACGCACTTTATGGATGCTACGCCGCTTACCGTAGGCCAGGAGTTCAGCGGCTATGTTTCGCAACTCGATCATGGTTTGCGTGCCATTAAAAATACCTTACCCCACCTCAGCGAGTTGGCGCTCGGCGGCACTGCCGTTGGTACTGGTATCAATACCCCGCCCAATTATTCGGAAAATGTGGCCAAACATATTGCAGCCTTAACCGGTTTGCCTTTTATTACTGCCGAAAATAAATTTGAAGCCCTGGCTGCACACGATGCGATTGTTGAAGCACATGGCGCCTTAAAAACAATTGCCGTTAGCCTGATGAAAATAGCTAATGACATCCGTATTTTGTCTTCAGGTCCGCGCAGTGGTATCGGCGAATTATTTATTCCCGATAATGAACCTGGTTCTTCTATCATGCCTGGTAAAGTAAACCCTACCCAGTGTGAGGCATTGACGATGATCGCCGCACAGGTAATGGGTAATGATGTGGCCATTAGTATCGGCGGCGCCAGCGGCCACTTTGAGCTGAACGTGTTCAAACCGGTAATGATCTATAACTTCCTGCACAGCGCCCGGTTAATTGGCGATGGTTGTGTAAGTTTTAATGATAAATGTGCCATAGGTGTTGAGCCCATTGAAGCCAACATTAAAAAGCACGTTGACAACTCCCTGATGCTGGTAACTTCTCTCAATACCAAAATCGGTTATTACAAAGCGGCAGAGATTGCACAGAAAGCCCATAAAGAAGGTACTACCTTAAAAGAAATGGCCGTGAAGCTGGGTTATGTTACGCCGGAACAATTCGACGAATGGGTTGACCCGAAAGATATGGTTGGGAAGATCAACTAGTTTGTGGTTTGTAGTTTCTGGTTTGTGGTTACCAACAATTGTGCTACTATTAAACGTCCGTTCCGCCAGCCGGCGGACACTTCAACGTCCGGAATATTACTGAGCTTTAATAAGCGGGGCATGGCTCAATCCTTGCCCCGTTTTTATTTCCACCCAACAAAAATGTCGAAGCATTTCTACTTCGACATTCAATATTTTCTATTCAATATTTAATATTCTTACTGCCCCGGGTACACCTTCACCGTATCTTTTATATCCTCATCAGTCTTAAGTGCAACGGGTGTTTCTTCCATTTCCAATGGACTCTTTTTGAAAAATCTTTTCTGGAATATCAGGATGGCAATAACGCCTACTGAAATAGAGGCATCAGCGATATTAAAGATGGGTGAGAAAAAGGTGAAACGCTCACCGCCCCAGAAAGGGATCCAGGCGGGTAATATCTTGTTTTCAATGATGGGTGCATAGATCATGTCTACAACCTTACCATGTAAAAACCCGGCATAGCCACCACCTGAAGGAAACATTTGCGCCAGGGGTAACCCGTCATCGCTGCGCGAAAATATCATTCCATAGAACATACTATCTATCAGGTTCCCCAATGCACCGGCAAAGATCATCGATACACAAAGTATAAAACCACGGTGATATTTCTTTTGTACAATGCTTTTGATATAATACACACCAAAGATCACAGCGATCAGCCGGAAGATGGTCAGCGCCAGTTTACCCCAGTCGCCACCGAATTTCCAACCCCAGGCCATTCCTTCATTTTCTATAAAATAAAGCCTTAACGACCTTCCCAGCAAAAAGATCTGTTGACCATAATTCATGCTGGTTTTCACCCATATTTTTAAAGCCTGATCGGCGATAATAATTCCTAGTATTACCAGGGCAACTGTTCTAATCTTCACTACGCAAAAATTTAGTTTTCAAAGATAAGGTTTTCTCCCTTTTATATAGGTTGTGCCAAACCTAAGTATTGATAAGCGGCAGGCTGCATATTTTGCCATTATTCCTCAAAATACACCCTTTTTACCCGTTGCGAGATGCCGGCAAGCAGTTCATACGGAATGGTTTGGGCCCAATAGGCTACCTGTTTTACCGGCAATTGGCTGCCAAAAACAATTACGTCATCACCTTCCGCAACATGGGAAATATTGGTAATATCAATCATGGTCATATCCATGCACACGGTTCCAATGACCGGCGCCAGGTGACCGTTCACCATCATTTTTCCGGCGCCATTTCCCAGGCGGCGGGGGTAGCCATCGGCATAACCTATGCGCACAGTGGCAATACGTGTATCCCTGGTTACCACGCCTTTACGGCCATAGCTCACCGTTTCACCTTCTTTCAGCTCTTTTATTTGCGCAATGGTCGATTTCAGGGTAGAAACCTCGCGCAGCTCAAGTCCGCCCTCCCCGCTGCTGTCGCCGCCATATAAACCAATTCCCAAACGAACCATATCCAGGTGCCATTTGGGATGGCGAACGATGCCGGCCGTATTCACCACATGCCTGATGAACGGATAAGTTATTGCTTCCTGCAATTGCTCCACCATTTTCATGTACAGCGCGCCCTGCTGATCGGTATACGCATCATGCTGCGGATCTTCGCTAGATGCCAGGTGTGTAAAAACACTTTGCACTTTAAAAAACGGGGTGCGTAATGCATTTATTAATACAGGCATATCGCGCATGGAAAATCCCAACCGGTTCATCCCTGTTTCCAGTTCAATATGTACCGGGAATTGCTGCATGCCCTGTTTTTTAACAAAATCTTCAAATAATGACAAAATACCGGGAGCATACAGGTCTGGTTCCAGACTGTATTGCACCAGCACATCGAAGGTGGATTCATCGGGGTTCATGACCATGATGGGCAGATTGATGCCTGCCTTGCGCAATTCAACTCCTTCATCAGCATACGCCACCGCCAGGTAATCGACCCGGTGAAATTGCAGCGCATTCGCTATCTCATAACTACCGCTGCCATACGAAAATGCCTTTACCATTGCCATAAGGCGGGTAGCAGGTTGTAATAATTGTTGAAACTGCTTCAGGTTATGGGCAACAGCGGTAAGGTCGATCTCCAAAACCGTTTGATGTACTTTTTGCTGCAACAGGCGGTCAACCTGCTCCAACTCAAATATGCGGGCGCCTTTTAACAGAATGGTTTCATCTTTAAAAGGCAGGTGGTTTATTTCTTTTATAAAAGCATCAACTGAGAAATAGAACGCCAGTTCGGGAATACCGGCTGCCTGAAAAACAGGCGCGTGATGCGATATGCGTTCGCCGATACCGATCAACCGGCTCACCTGGCGTTGTTGCAGCAACCGGGCTACTTCGGCATACAGGTCTTTTTCCGATCGTCCGCTTTGTAAAAAATCCGAAAGAATAACAGTGCGCCTGGTGTGTTGCTGTTGCTGGCTCAAAAAATCAAGGGCAATGGTAAATGAACTGAGATCGGCGCTGTAACTGTCGTTGATGATAGAACAGTTATTAATGCCTTTTTTCAGTTCAAGCCGCATAGCTACAGGACCTAACCGTTGCATCTTTTGTTCTATCACGTCCTGCGGTATTTGTAAATACAACAACACACACCAGCAATGAATGGCATTTTCTACCGAAGCTTTATCCGTGAACGGAATAACGATGCTGATGGTTTCTTGCTGATAACTGGCCGTAATGGTCGTTTTTGAGCCTTCTTTTACCACCTGGCGTATGTGCAGCGTGGCATCGCTCATCATACTCCAGCTAATGATGTCAAAGCGTGTATCGTTAGGCCGTTGTTGCCATAAAGGAGCAACGGCGCTGTTTATTTCAGGATCGTCCTGGCAATAAATGAGCGCCTGCACTTGCTTGAACAGTTGCATCTTTTCATTCACTTTTTGCCGCACATTCACAAACCCTTCGCTGTGCGCTTCTCCAATGTTGGTAAATATGCCAATGGTAGGTTGAATGATCTTTTGCAATTGTCCCATTTCGCCGGGTTGCGAAATACCGGCCTCGAATATGGCCAAATCATGCTGTTCGTTGAGTGGCCATACACTCAACGGTACGCCAATTTGCGAGTTATAACTTTTCGGACTTCTAATGATGGTATACTGTTCTTCCAGCAACTGATTCAACCATTCTTTTATAATCGTCTTGCCATTGCTGCCGGTAATACCTATCACCGGAAGGTTGAATTGTTTTCGATGCCAGGCCACCAGGTTTTGCATGGCCTGCAAAGGATCGGTAACCTGCAATATATTGGCGCCGGTGAGGTTGGTGGTATCCAGCGTATCACTCACCACAAAATTGCGGACACCTTTTTCATACAATTGTGTAATAAAAGTATGCCCATCGCGGCGCGGTCCTTTTAAGGCAAAGAATAAAGAGGTTTGGGGGAAAATGAGTTTGCGGCTATCAATAAGCAATTGTTCAATCAACGCATTATCGTGCTGTACGAGCCAGCTCCCTTTTATAATGGAAGCAATATTGTCAATAAAATATTTCACCCGGTTTCATTGATCAGTGAATTTCCCGGTCCATGCCTGCATCGGGTGCTTTTTCTTCAATGGCGCGATTGCTAACGTTCATAGAATAAAGGACAGAAGCAACTATGCAGGTAACGATCACCAGCAGGGAAATATAAACTGGTATTTGAACATCAAAATATTCAACAAGCATTTTCAAGCCTATAAATATCAATACAATGGCAATACCCTGTTGTAAATGGGCGAATTTATTGGCGGCCCCTTTCAACAAAAAGAACAGGGAACGCAAGCCCAGTACAGCAAAAATGTTGGAAGTATATACCACCAGCGGTTCGGGTGAAATGGCAAATACCGCCGGAATAGAGTCCAGCGCAAATACGATATCTGTGGTAGCCAGCATTATGACCACTACAAACAAACTGGTATAGAATTTTTTGCCATTCACCATTATTTTCCATTTTCCACCACCATCATCGCTCGTTATTGGCAATACGCGTTTCAGCAACTTATACACCCGGTTATTTTCCAGGTCGGCCTCATCATCATGTTTCGCTCTGAACATGGATATTCCGGTGTATATTAAAATGCCGCCGAATATGTATAATATCCAGTGAAATTTCGCCACCAGGCCAATTCCAATAGAAATAAATACGATTCTGAAGATAATGGCCATTAAAATGCCTATCAACAGTACGCGTGCATAGAATTTTTCTTTAACCTTAAAAAATGCGAAGATGAGAATAAACACGAAGATGTTATCAATGCTCAATGACCATTCCATTAAATACGCGCTCACATATTTAAGCGCAATGTCATGGCCATTCTGTATCCATAGAAAACCAAAAAAGAGCATGGCCAGCGTTACCCAGAAGGCGGTTTGCCATACAGCTTTTTTTATAGTAATATGAGAGCCTTTTTTACTCAGTAATCCCAGGTCAAATGCCAATGCCAGTATCAATAAACTGCCAAACGTTAAAAACGTGATCTGCTCAGCTGTCATGTATATATTAAATGGTCGGCAAAGATAAGGCTAGTTTATGGTTTATGGTTTGTAGTTTATAGTTGGGCTTGCTAAACTCTCCCCTGGTACTTTCTTTTTCGAACAGCCTGATAAACAAAACCAAAGATCAGCACCAGAACCACCGGCAAGCCAATATTCAGCAGTTGCCAGGTGCTTCTGTTATTTTCTGTTTTTTTAACATCCAGCAGGCGAAGCGCAAAATCTTTTGACCGGGTTTCAAGTATGCCTGAAGAATCAGTGAGGTATTGTATGCAGTTCAGGAAAAACTCTTTATTGGCGTACTGGTTGTTAGTAAACTGGTTATAGCCCATAGGTAGCGGCCCTTCATTGGTAGTTACTACATTGGCTACAATATCCGCATCGGATATCACAATCATTTTATTTTCTTTTTCCGTAGCCGCGCGGAAAGGTTGCTTATACAAGCCCGCCAGGGTATCCAGGGCGCCGGTCGACAACCGGTTGGTGTACAGGGAAGAAAATCTCCCTTCCAGCAGAACTGCTACCGGGATAAAAGACTGATTGAAGGTCTTGAGGTCATCTTCCGTTTTGATACTGTTCAGCGTTACAATGGCCGGCGCAGGGAGAATGCGTGCGTTTTCTGAAGTAGATAATAAGATCGTTTTCCGGATATTATTTTTTACCGTATCAATGGAATTGGGAAATATCGACAATACTTTATCCAGGTTTTTGGTAATTGCATGACCTGTGTAAGAAGATAAGGTTGGAAAATAAGGCCACGGCACCAGTTGCATCTGCGGCTGATTACCATAATTGCCTACCACCAGCGGTATTTTATCGCATTGCAGGTCCTGCAACAGGTCGCCATTGATGCGAACGCCGTATTTAAACAATTGATCGTCGAGGTTCAGGTTGCGGTCATAGGCTACAAAATCACTGTGCGAACGCATGAGGCTATCCATTTCAGCATACAGCCTGTCTACCAGCCAGATTACCTTTCCACCCTGCATCACATACTGATCGATCTTTAATTTCTGCTTGTCAGTGAACGGTACAGTAGGTTTTACAATCACGAGGGCATCAAATACGGTTGGAATAACAGGCATACTGTCAATAGGCACCCAACCGAAACGATATTCCTGCCGCAACGTGTGCTCAACCAGGTCAAACACATTATAGGTTTGCGGTTCTCCATTGCCAAGCAGGTAACCGATGGCCGGTACCGTATCGGCTGTAATTTTTTGAATGGAACGGGCCATTTTATATTCCAGCAAAGCCTCGGCGTTATTCAGCGATTGCACTCCGCCCGTCATATCCTGGCCCTGCAGCAGATCAATGGCTACTTCGCGGTCTTCGTATTTTACCAGCACGCCGGGATAAACAAGCCGTTCTTCCTGCGCCTCGCCGGCTTTCGCCTTTATTTTAATATTGGTAGGTTTCAGTCCCAGGCTGTCTAAATGCAATTGCATTTTTTCCCGGGCCGTGTCACTCAGTCCTTCGCCCGGTTTTTCGAATTTGAACTGAATATTGCTGCCAGCCAGTTCTTTAAACTCCTGCAGCATTTCCTGGGTGCTGTTGGATAATTTTTTAAAACCCGCCGGCATATCGCCGGTGAGTAATACGGTAATACTTACTTTATCATGTAAGCCTTTCAGTAATTTTTTGGTAGCAGGTGATAAGGTATATCTTTTTTCCTGAGTAAGGTCAATACGGGTATGTGCTACTGATGCCAGGTAGTTAATACCCAGCAATACGATCAGCAAAAACAACCACCATAGTTTTGAGGTCAGTATTTTGTTCATGGTGTATTACCGGATTATCGTTTCAACAAATTGCGATTGGTAAATATTAGAAAGAACAGGATGATGCTGAGAAAATAAATAATATCCCGGCTGTCAACCACTCCCCTGCTTACGCTGCGATAATGGAAATCGATGCCGAGCATTTCGATATAAAAATCAGCGCCGGCTTGCAGGGCTGGTATCCGGCTAATGGCATTGAACCCGCTGTATAATACAAAACAAAGGAATGCACCGGCAATAAAGGCTACTACCGCGTTGTTGGTGACACTGCTGCAGGCAATACCGATGGCCACAAATACCCCGGCCAGAAAAATCAGCCCGATGTAGGAGCCAATGGTTCCACCCGTATCAATTCCACCGCCGGTGGCGGCCAGTTGCTGTACGCTGATGACGTATATTACGGTAGGAATCAATGCAATAAGCACCACGCCCAGGGATCCGAAATATTTACCGGAAACCAGTTGCCAGCGGCTGAGTGGTTTGGTTTGTAATATTTCAAACGTGCCGCCTTTGAATTCGTCGGCAAAACTGCGCATGGTAATAGCGGGGATCAGCAATAACAATATCCAGGGAGCCAGCTCAAAAAATTTTTCAAGGGTGGCGAACCCGAAGTCAAGGATATTGGTATCGGGGAAAACAAACAGGAACAGACCATTTAATAATAAAAATACGATGATGGCAATGTAGCCGGTCAGGCTGCTGAAAAACTGCCGGAATTCTTTTTTACATACTGACCACATAGGCGCGAAAATAAGTGATTATAAGTATACGGAAATAAAAGATGCCGGTGAATGACGCTGGATTCAGCAATTTTATTATATTGCGTCAGCACTTTAGAATTATCCCATGAAAAGGTTCATCCGGTTACCGTCTATTATCGTTCAATCATAAAATAGCCGAAACCTACTGCATAAAAAGTCCCCCCGATAAAAACGGGGGATTTTTATTTTAGGGAATAAACCCTGGGTCTTCCCCATTTAAAAAACGCCTGTTATTTCAGGTTATTTTCTACCCCTTATTAATTACTTCTCCCTTCAAAGAGATCGATTTTCTCCACCAGGGAACAAAAATCAATTCCGCAAAAAGCGAATCCCAGGCTATTTTCCACTCCCTCTTCTACTATTTTTCTTTACCTCCGATCAATACCTGAAGCGTACCAGCATCTGGTATCACTAAAGCTTTACTCAACCTTCACTCAACCATCAGTGAATCTTGTGTAATCCTGTTTTGAAGTTATCCAGTTCATCACTCATCCTTCACTCAAGCCTATAAGTTCCCTTAACAAGAAACACTTTTGACTGATGGTTTACTAATAGTTAATTGAATGCTTATATAACGTTCAGAGAAGTTGAGCAGGTACGAAAAAGCCCCGCTCTCGTATCAAAAGCGGGGCTATCTATTTAAGAAGTTGAAAATTTGTCTGGTTGAAGGCAACAGGTCGGTTTATCAACCTGCTTTCGCTTCACAATCACTTATACCGAAAAACTTTCGCCACAGGCACAGGTACGGCTGGCATTGGGATTATTGAAATAGAATCCTTTGCCATTCAACCCTTCCGAAAATTCGAGGGTCGTATTTACGAGATATAAAAAACTCTTCAGGTCGGTAACAACTTTAACGCCATTATCTTCAAACACCTGGTCGCCGGGTTTCGACTGGTTGTCAAAATCCATTTTATAGCTGAGCCCTGAACATCCGCCGCCTACCACTGATACCCGCAGAAAATAACCGGCATCGGGGGCATGGCCGCCTTCTTCCATCAGTTTGCTTACTTTCTCTTTTGCTTTATCGCTTACAAAAACCATGAATACTAATTTGATAATGTGATAATTAGCTAATATGCTAATGAATACAAATAAAACTGCTTCCGGTCAGTTAATCAACACTATAATAACGCGGAAACGCTTAATTTGTTTAAAATTAATCAATTTTCATGGCATGTTGAATGCACGCTTATAAGTTGAAATATTATACTGACTACCAACTATTTAGGCATCGCGATTGCCCGCAATTGCTCCACTACACCGGTAACTTTCCCTATAATAAAATCAATTTCTTCTTCGGTAGTGAACCGGCCAATGGAAAACCGTAAAGAACTGTGTGCCAGGTCATCTTCTACCCCCAGCGCTTTGAGTACATAACTGGGTTCCATAGAAGCGCTGGTACAGGCAGCTCCGGATGATAACGCTATCTCTTTATTCAAACCCATCATCAGTCCGTCCCCGTTCACAAAGTTAAACGATATATTGGCTACATGGGGCAGGCGGTGACTCCGGCTGCCATTTACATAAGTAGCATCCAGTTGCAACAGCGCATTTTCCAGCTTATCGCGCAAAAGACTCATCCTTTGCCCATCTGTTTCCATTTGCAGGCGGCAAATGTCGGCCGCTTTACCAAACCCCGCAATACCGGGTACATTCAGGGTACCGCTGCGCATTCCTTTTTCATGACCACCGCCATCCAATTGAGCCGTTAATTTAACCCGGGGATTTTTTCGCCGTACGTACAGCGCGCCGACCCCCTTGGGTCCATACATTTTATGAGCGCTGCAGGTAAGCAGGTCGATGTCGTCTTTTATTACATCAACAGGTATTTTACCTACAGCCTGGGTAGCATCGGTAAAAAACAGCACCCCATGTTTTTTAGCCAGAGCGCCTATCTCTTTTACCGGCTGTATGGTACCTGTTTCATTATTGGCGTACATGATAGCGATCAAAATGGTACGGGGCGTAATGGCTGCTTCCAGTTGCTGCAGATCTATCAGTCCTTCTTTATTGACCGGCAGGTAGGTTACCGCCCCGCCCAACTTCTCAATATGTTTGCAGGTATCCAGTACCGCCTTGTGTTCGGTAACACAGGTAATAATATGATTTCCTTTTCCGGCATACATTTCAAACACCCCTTTTATGGCCAGGTTATCGCCTTCCGTGGCGCCCGAGGTAAAAATGATCTCTTTGGGTTCTGCCCCAATAAGCCGGGCCAGCTGTTCCCGGGCATAATCTACTGCCTCTTCGGCCTGCCAGCCAAAAGAGTGGCTTCTACTGGCCGCATTTCCATATTGGTTGGTGAAATAAGGCAACATCACATCCATAACACCCGGGTCGCAAGGTGTAGTGGCATTATGATCGAGGTATATTGGTAGCTTTAGCATATTTAAACAGATATCGTCCGCTGTTTGTAAACACAAAATTAATTGAAATGGTTCTTTTCAACCCTTTCAAACTACAAACTTATTAACTTACCAACTCAATAACTAACCACCTGATATGCTGAAAGTTGAACACATTGGAATAGCCGTACGCGAATTGGCGCAATCGGTACCCCTGTTTGAAAAGCTGTTGAATACCTCCTGTTACAAAACCGAGCAGGTAGAAAGCGAGCAGGTGGCTACCGCTTTTTTTAAAACCGGCGATGCCAAAATAGAATTGCTGGAAAGCAGCCATGCCGAAGGGGTGATTGCCCGGTTCATTGAAAAAAAAGGCGAAGGGTTACATCATATTGCTTTTGAAGTGCAGGACATTGAAGCGGAAATGAAAAGGCTGACCGGTGAAGGTTTTATTCTGCTGAACGATACACCCAAGCCAGGCGCCGATAATAAACTGGTTTGTTTTCTTCATCCGAAAAGTACCAATGGGGTGCTCATTGAGCTGTGTATGGAAAGGAAATAGTTCTTAGTTCATTAGTTCACAGTTCTTGGGTTCGTTGGGTATACCAACTAATTAACTTTCCTTTTCCTTCCCCTTCATCACATGTTCGGGGCATTCTATGCGCAGTTCATCAATGGCCAGCGGCTTTTGCATAAGGTTACAAAAATGATTCTGCTGCATATCTCCCCGATAATAAAAACAGCTGTAACACATGCGTTGCGTGGAAATAATGCCAGTTTGATTTAACCGGTATATGAGGTCGAGCACCGACATTAAAAACTGATCTTTTTGCTGAGTGCTCAAAGTAGCTATAGCCCCATCCAATGGCAGGGTAAAGTTCTCGATCATCCCGGTGAGTTTCGTTCCCTGATCGGTAAGCGAAAAATTAAAGCTGCGTGAATCAAAAGCATCATCTGTTCTTTTGATCAGCCCTTTCTGTTCCAACACTTTTATTGAATCGCTGATAGTGGCTTTGGTAAGATTAAATTCCCGGGCCATGGAAGCAATGCGGCGTTGCTTATCGGAGTTATGGTATTTGATAAAGATCAGCAGCTGCATTTGTATAGGACTCAGCTTATGCTCCTTGGCTTCTGTCCATAGCAATACCCTGAACACTTCAGAAATTTTTTCCAAAGCAGCCACAATTTTGTAGTCTACATTGGTAAGATGACGTTCCGGGTTAAATGCCGACATGACAAAGCAATTCTCTTAAAGATACTGACTTAACACGGTGAATATAATGCAAGAAAAGCTAATAATCCACACCCATAGCCAGTTTCAGGACAGAAGGCATTGTAACTGCGCTGGTTATGTTAAAAAAATCGACGAGTCGGCTAAAAAAAAGTTCCGCTGTAGACACAGCGGAACCATTACTGTTTACCTAATATGAGGACCATTAAAACCTACAACGCTATTTTCTTAACCTCGCTCCAACCCTTACTATCACTAACCCGTACTGCATACACACCGGAGCCGGCGCTCATCGCATTTAAGATAAGCCGGTAAAAAGCCTGATTAAAATCCTTATGCACTATAACCTGTCCGCTCATGTTTATCAATTGTATAGAAACGTTATCTTTTACATCGCTGTTAAAGTCGATGGTAATTGTCTTGTATGATGAAGCAAAAATGTTGGTTACCTGGTTGGTTTCATTGTTACGTAAAGAGCGAATGGCAGAATAAAAGGCACCTCCATTTCTATCTACCTGGCGTATGCGGTAATAAACAACTGCTTCGGTAATATTTTTATCGGTATATCCGTATTTGTTAACCAGTTCAGAGCTACCTGCGCCAATGACTACTGCCACTTGTTTCCAGATGCGGGCATCGGTACTTTTTTCAACTGCATAATAGTTGTTGTTCACTTCTTCACTGGTACTCCAGCTGAGCTGAATGTTTGAGCCCTGGCGGGTTACATAAAATGATTGAAAGTTTACAGGGAGTGTTGCTGCGGCCACGAAACCGGAACCTGTTGAATTATCTGCAAAACTATAGCCTGTTTGAACGAGTTGTGTTCCTTTGAATTTAATGTCGCTGCCGATCTGTATCTGATCGTTGTTATTGAGACCGGTTATTTTTCCACCGTAATGTATAATGATACGGCTTGCTGCATTCAATTTTAATTTGCCGTTTTCGAGGTCCAGAACACCATAGATAACCAGGACTACATTATCCAGATTAATGTTTTCATCGAGCGTTACGGTAGCCGTATCAACTATTATGATGCTATCGCCGTTCTGGGGTATGCGGCCTAAATTCCAGGTGTTGGTCGTTTTCCAGTTTTGATCTTTGGTCGCTTTAATAGAACCTGCCATCAGGCTGGTAGCCATCAACAGGGCGAAAATTGTAGGGTAAATTAGTTTCATGGGGTAAACAGTTTGTACCTAGATATTTTCAATCTACGTACCTGATTTTTTTGGCATAGTCTAAATCAGGGGCCGGGGAGGCTGACCTGATAGGGGTATTGATGCTATAAATAAATGACTATCATGCATATATCTTTTTTCAAAAAGTCTCAAAAAAAATATTTTATCCTACCTGGATACTACCTCCCAGCCCATGGAATTATTCCCATACATGGAAAAAATGTACAATAAGTGGAAATGCTAACTGAATACTGTGATAATTAGCTAATATGTTAATGAATACGGAGAATACTGAATAACGAATATTACTTGTAGAATGTGGAAGGAAAAGAAAGAAGTGAAGATTTATAAAGCAAAGGGAAGAAAGTCGGGCGTAAGAAGTAATTCCCCTTCAATATTGAACTTTATTCTTCTTCGGGAATTTCGGTTTTGTTCAAACCCAGTTTATCGATAGCGATGGCGGCGGCTATCTGACTGGCGTCTTTTTTATTATAGGCTTTGCCTTCGGCCAGTAATTCACCATCTACTACGGCTCCGATGGTAAACAGGCGGCGGCCGCCTTCAATGCGTTCATCAAGGGTTTCAAACTCCAGGTTCTTACCATTTTTATTGGCCCAGCCGTATAATTTATTCTTATGGTTGATCTCGAGAAGTTCCAGGTCTTCCATGTACAAATGGGGGATAACAATGCATTCGAACACCCATTGTTTGGTTTTATTAAAACCCCGGTCGAGATAAATAGCCCCTACCACTGCTTCAAGCGTATTGCCAAAGATCTGGCTCATCTTAAGCGAGTTATCGAACTTATTATAGAAGGTGATCTTTTTCAAACCCATTTTAATGGCAATCTCGTTGAGTTTGTTACGATTTACCATTTTGGAGCGCATTTCTGTAAGAAAGCCTTCTTCTTTGTATGGGTATTTTTTAAAAAGAAAATCGGCTACAATACCACTGAGAATGGCGTCGCCGAGGTATTCAAGCCGTTCATTATTTTCATCGGCACTATCCCTTACCGACCTATGGGTAAGGGCAGCCTTATATAATGCGAGCTTGCCCGGGGTAAAACCCAGTACATTGCGCAGATTCTTTTTAAAAGAAAGATTCTCTTCTTTGCCTAAAAAGCGGTCCAGGATTCCCACAATTGTCAATCTACAAATTTTTCATTAAGCCAAAAAATCATAAATAGGATCAGGAGTCCGCACAAGCCGTCAAATTCAATCGTTCATCAATATAAATCGTTTGAAGTTACGCTTTATATTTCTTTACGATCACGCAGGCATTATGCCCTCCGAACCCAAATGTATTACTTAATGCAGCTCGTACCGTTCGCTGCTGGGCTTTTTCAAAGGTGAAATTTAAACGGGAATCCAATTCAGGGTCATCGGTGAAGTGGTTGATGGTAGGCGGAACGATGTCATGTACCACACTCATGATACAAGCAATCGCTTCTACTACACCGGCAGCACCGAGACAGTGCCCTGTCATGGACTTGGTTGAACTAATGTTCAAATTATAGGCCTGTTCACCAAAAATAGCTGTTATGGCTTTCACTTCGGCGATATCGCCTAGCGGTGTTGAAGTTCCGTGGGTATTAATATAATCAATATCCTCGGGTTTCATACCAGCGTCTTCTAAAGCTACATTCATAACCATCTTGGCGCCCAGTCCTTCAGGGTGCGGAGCTGTAATATGATGCGCATCGGCTGTAGCGCCGCAACCGGCAATTTCGCAATAAATTTTTGCACCTCGCTTTAGCGCATGCTCTAATTCTTCTACTATAAGTACGCCGGAACCTTCACCCATTACAAAGCCATCACGTTCTTTATCGTACGGACGGCTCGCTGTTTTGGGATCGTCGTTGCGTTCGCTCAGGGCTTTCATGGCATTAAAACCTCCTACGCCGGCTTCGCTGATAACGCTTTCGGCGCCACCAGTGACAATAATGTCTGCTTTGCCAAGCCGAATGAGGTTAAACGCATCCATAATAGCGTTGGTAGAAGATGCACAGGCGCTTACTACGGCAAAATTAGGGCCACGAAAGCCGTGCCGCATGGAGATTTGACCAGCTGCAATATCCAGGATCATTTTAGGAATGAAGAAGGGATTGAAACGGGGTGTTCCATCACCTTTGGCGAAATTCACCACTTCTTCCTGGAAGGTTATCAACCCGCCAATACCGCTGGCGAATACCACACCTACCCGGTCAACATTGACATTATCTCTATTAATGCCAGCGTCGAGCACTGCCTGATCGCTTGAGATAAGGGCAGTTTGGGTAAAGCGGTCGATTTTGCGGGCTTCCTTTCGGTCCAGGTAATTCAATGGGTCGAAATTCTTTAACTCGCAAGCAAAGCGTGTTTTGAATTTGGAGGCATCAAACTGGGTAATAAAATCGGCACCGGATACTCCATTGATGAGTCCGTTCCAAAATTCCTGTAAATTATTACCGATTGGTGTAAGAGCACCAATACCGGTTACAACAACGCGTTTCAATTGCATAGCTCTTACCAGAGGGAGTTTAAGTAAGAAATCCGCTTTCGCAGCATGCGCCCAGCTATCGAAAGCGGATTTAATTTATTGCACCTGATCTACAAAGTTCAAATTACTTAGCATGTTCTTCTAAGTAAGCCACAGCCTGGCCAACAGTGGTGATTGTTTCGGCCTGTTCATCAGGGATGGAAATATTGAACTCCTTTTCAAATTCCATAATTAATTCCACGGTGTCGAGAGAATCGGCACCTAAATCATTGGTGAAAGAAGCCTCATTGGTAACTTCTGCTTCTTCTACACCAAGCTTATCAACAATGATCTTTTTTACTCTTGTTGCGATGTCTGACATTTTTGTAAAGTTTAGTTACGGCTGCAAAAATATAGATTTTGGGATAACGACAATAAAAGGCTGGTTTTTAATTAATCTTGTTAATATTTTGTGGTTTACCGGTTTTGTAGTACTATCCCAGCCCCCCGGCAGCCCCGATTGTTATCCGGAGGGCCCCTAAAACGGGTTATTTGCTACTTTATGCTTTAACAGCCTGTTTATTTTTCAATATCCTTTATTGGGGCTGATAAACGGTAAATCCTTATATTGCAGCGCACTACCCAATTAGTCGGAATGGCGTTAAAAATAATAGATCATGGTTCCCGCGAGTACCAGCAAATGGTTCAGCTGCGTAATGATATTTTACGCAGACCCCTTGGTTTGCTATTTACCCCCGATGAACTGGAAAAAGAAAAAGAGGAAATTTTAATCGGCGCTTTTGAGGAAGAGAAGATGCTGGGCTGCTGTATGCTGATCCAGGGCGACCCCGGCTCGGTTCGGTTACGCCAGATGGCTGTATTGAATAACCTGCAGGGAAAAGGCATTGGCCGGGCCCTGATGCAGTTTGCCGAGAACATTGCCCGCGATCGCGGTTTTCAAAAAATAACCATGCATGCCCGCAAAACAGCCGTAGGTTTTTACGAAAAACTCGGTTACAGGGTCTGCGGTCAGGAATTTGAAGAGGTTACCATCCCACACTATATCATGGAGAAGCAGTTGTAAAGAGAAAAGAAATGCTTAAAAAGCTTACGCCGTAGCCTCCTCTGCTAAAACAAATTCCTTCATCTGCGAAAGAAAACGAACCATTATCTGCATACTGGATACATCATCTATTATCAGCATAAATAATTTTCCGTTCTGTTTTAACCGGGCCTTGTTGGTTTTCGTTTGTATATAAGTGAGTATATTATGAAAAATGGGCGATTCAAAATAGGGTGAGTCTGCCTTATTGATAAAATAACATCTCAGCGTTTCATCTTTCAGCAACATTTTTTCAAAGCCCAGCTCTACAGCCAGCCGGCGGCTGCGTACAGTATCAAAAAGGTCTTCTACCTGCTGCGGAATAGGTCCAAAGCGGTCCTGCAATTCAAGAGCAAATGCCTGCAGCTCCTCTTCGTTATCACAATTATCGAGGCGGGTATATAACGTTAACCGTTCGGTGATACTTACTACATAACTCTCGGGTATCAATATTTCCAGATCGGTATCGATGGTACAATCCTGCACAAAATCTTCCTGTTTGGCTATTTCTTCCTTGAACAGGTTACGGAACTGGGTACGTTTTAATTCCTTGATGGCTTCTTCCAATACTTTCTGATACATTTCAAAGCCTATCTCCGCCATAAAGCCGCTTTGCTCGCCACCCAGCAGGTTACCTGCTCCCCTGATATCGAGGTCACGCATGGCTATCTGGAAACCGCTGCCCAACTCACTGTGCTGCTCCAGGGTTTGCAACCGTTTTCTTGAATCGGCCGGCAAGGTGCTCATCGGCGGGGCCAGCAAATAACAGAATGCTTTTTTATTGCTGCGGCCTACCCTGCCCCGCAACTGGTGCAAATCGCTTAACCCAAAATGATGGGCATTGTTGATGATAATGGTATTTACATTGGGTATATCTACCCCGCTTTCAACAATATTGGTACAAATGAGAACGTCGTATTTCTTTTCTATAAAGTCAAGGATGCGTTCTTCCAGCACATGTCCTTCCAACTGGCCGTGTGCATAACCAATACTCAGGTCGGGACATAATCCCTGGATAAGCGCCGCCATTTCTGCCAGCCCCAGTACCCGGTTATGAATGAAGAATACCTGTCCGCCCCGTTCTGTTTCAAAATAAATGGCATCCCTAATGAAGTCCTGGTTAAATACCTGCACTTCGGTTTGTATCGGTTGTCTGTTCGGAGGCGGGGTGTTGATAATGCTCAGGTCACGGGCGCCCATAAGACTAAAGTGCAGCGTACGGGGTATAGGCGTTGCCGTTAAGGTTAAACAATCTACATTGGTACGCAGGGTCTTGATCTTTTCCTTATGCGCTACCCCGAACTTCTGTTCTTCGTCAATGACCAGTAAACCCAGGTCTTTATATTTAACTTCCTTGCCTAACAGGGCATGGGTTCCAATAATGATATCAATTTTACCTTCTTCCAGCCTCTTTAAGGTTTCTTTTTTCTCTTTGGCCGATTTAAACCGGTTCACATAATCTACGGTTACCGGAAAATCTTTCAGGCGCTCGCTGAATGTTTTAAAATGCTGGAATGCCAAAATAGTGGTGGGCACAAGTACGGCGGCCTGTTTTCCATCCAAACAACTTTTGAACGCGGCCCTTATGGCGATCTCCGTTTTTCCGAACCCTACGTCGCCGCATACCAGCCTGTCCATGGGCGACGGCGACTCCATATCTTTCTTTACATCTGCTGAAGCCTTGCTTTGATCGGGGGTGTCTTCATAAATAAAAGATGCCTCCAGCTCAATTTGCATGTAATTATCCGGTGCATGCGAAAAGCCCTGCTGGGCCTTACGTTGGGCATACAGGGTAATGAGGTCGAAGGCAATTTCCTTAACCTTTGTTTTTGTTTTTTCTTTCAGCCTGTTCCAGGCATCACTACCCAGCTTATTTACTTTGGGTATACTTCCTTCCTTGCCGGTATACTTTGATATTTTATGCAGTGAGTTAATATTCACATACAGGATGTCGCTGTCTTTATATATAATACGCACCGCTTCCTGCAACCTGCCGTTTGATTCCAGTTTTTGCAAGCCGCTGTACACCCCTACCCCATGATCTATATGGGTAACGTAGTCGCCGGGCTGCAGTTCGCGCAGGGTACGCAGGGTTATTGCCTTGTTTTTATTATAGGCCTGTTTTACCTTGTATTTATGATAACGCTGAAATATCTGGTGATCGGTGTAACAGATCACTTTCAGATCTTCGTCAATAAAACCTTCGTGTATAGAAGTGGGAACCGGCGTAAATTGTATACCTGCTTTCAGGTCTTCAAAAATGCTGTTAAGCCGTTCTAATTGCTTGGGGTTTTCGGCAAATAAATACAGGCTGAACTTTTTTGCTTCCCACTGTTTCAGATCTCTTATAAGCAGGTCGAACTGGCGATTGAACGCCGGTTGATCTTTGGTATTAAAGTCAATGGTGAATGGTGCATGGCGAGTAGGTTCCTCGTCCTCCAAAAACCCTGACGAATGGCCGAATTCTACCACATGCCGGTTTGCCAGCTGTGCTTTTAGTGAACCGGAAATAAACTCATCGGCCTTTATCGTTGCTTTAATAGTTTTATCATCTTCATCTGCCGCCTCTTTATTCGTGAGTGGGGGCAGTTCCAGGAACAGTTTCAGGTCTTCTTCCTGGGTTAAAAGTCTTTCTTTGGTAAGTTCCCAGTCCTGTATCCAGTAAACGGTATTCTCCGGTAAAAATTCAAACAGGGATATTTTATCGTCATCATCAAACTGGGTTTCTACGTTGGGAATGATGCTTACCTGTAATAATTTTCGCTCACTCAACTGGGTTTCAGGATCGAAAATTCGTATGGAGTCAACTTCATTGCCAAATAATTCTATCCGGTACGGCTTTTCATTGCCAAACGAATAAATATCGAGAATACCGCCCCGTAAGGCAAACTGGCCGGGCTCGTATACAAAATCGGTACCTGAAAAACCGTACTCTACCAACTTGGCCAACAGGCCATCCACATCAAGGGTATCGCCCGATTTTAAATAAATAATATTACCGGCCAGCGTTTTAGGCAACACTACTTTTTCAAACAGGGCCTCGGGATAGGTAATCAGCGCACCTACGCGGTTACTGGCGGCCGGGGGTAAAGAAAACCGGGTAAGCGCTTCTGTTCGCAACATGACGTGCGAAGAATTGAGCAACCGGAAATTCTTCCTGTTCTTAAAAGAGGTGGGAAAGAAAAATATATTCAGGGCATGGGTTAAATTTTCCAGCGAATTGTGCATGTATGCGGCCGCTTCGGCATCTTCACAAACAATAACATGGTTGAGCTGGCTGCAGATCTCGTGCTGGAAAATTGTGCCGACAACAAAGGCCGGAGCACTTCCATGAAGATTCTTACAAAAAATTTGTTGGGGTTGGGAAATAGTGAGCCTGTCCGCCAGTTGAAAAAGGCGGGGGTTATTTTTATATCCGTCGAGCAGCACCTGCAAGTTCATATCAGCGCCGCAAAGATACGGAAAAGGCAGTACCCCCCAACCTCCTAAAGGGGGAGTTTCAACCATGCGGTGTTGGGCAGGGTAATGCAATGGGTTGCAGAGCACCAATTGAAGCCTGCCCAACACCTCGGGCCCCCAGGTGACTTGCTGCTTTGTTTCTCACCCTCCAGGGGGTTGGGGGGCTCAGTTAAAACCAGTAACTTAAGGCAGTAAATTTTAATCCTACCCGCTCCAGATTAATCTGTTATTAAAAAATTCACCACATGTTACTTCCCTGGCAAACCGGTAAAGTTATTCGCATTCTAGATGAAACCAATAATACAAGGCGGTACTGGATAGAAGTGCCAGAACTTAAATCTTTTGATTTTGAACCCGGGCAGTTTGTTTCGCTCGACCTGCCCATTCATGAAAAACCCGCCAAGCGGTTGCGCAGTTATTCCATTGCCTCGTGGCCCGATGGCACTAATGTTTTTGAACTGGTAATTGTATTGCTGGAAGGCGGTGCAGGTACTACCTGGCTTTTTAATGAAGTGAAAGTTGGGGATGAACTAACGTTTCGGGGTCCCCAGGGTAAATTCACCCTGCCTGAACCCATTGACCGTGACCTGTTCTTTATTTGTACTGGCACCGGCATAGCTCCTTTCAGATCAATGGCCCATCATATTTTAAATCATAACATCACCCACCAGAACATTTACCTGATCTTCGGTTGCAGAAAGGTGGGCGATAACCTGTACGGAAAAGAATTGCAGGAACTGTCGGAAAAAGTAACCAGTTTTCAATATATCCCTACCTATTCAAGGGAAGTTGCCGAAAATCATGATCATTTGATCCGTACCGGTTATGTACATGCTATTTATGAAGAAATATGCCGGTCAAACAACCCTGCCGGCATCACTACTGACCCTGGGTTGATAAAGCCTGCCTCTTTCTATTTATGCGGTTGGAAAAATATGATCGATGAGGCTAAACAACGCATACAGGCGCTGGGGTACGACCGTAAAGCCATACACCAGGAATTATATGGATAAGCCTAAAAATGTGTAGATTTCTTGGCATACAAGGCGCTTACATATGTCAAATAAATGACCGCGATCATCGAATGGAGACCGATGATCGTAACAGATATATACCCGGATACTTAAGTGGATTTTGGAAAATAGCGCAGGACAAGGAAAAGAAGAAGTAGTTACAACGCAGGATCATTATTTTTTACTGATCGATTTATCCTGCAGCTTGTCTGATTTTTTTTCTTCTTTTGCATTAATAGGGATTACAGGAATGTTAGATGAGCCTTTTAGTTTTTCTTCCAGCATCAATCTATCTCGCTGTAATTCAAGAATTTCTGCGTGACTGGCCATCATTTCTCTTTCCAATTCGCTTACTCTTCCTTTAAGCTTCTTTAACCGCGCACCGCGCATTAAAAAGCCTGCAGCAAAAGCAATCGTAATAATGCCAACCAGCATTGAAATGTCTAAAGACAGTTTAATTAAGAGCATAAGCTAGCCTCCATGTTGATTCACCCTGGTTTTAAGGTGTTACAAAAATACTCGGATAAATATAAATTAAAAGAGTAGTTTTCCGATACTAACATATCATTTAATTCAATATCTACACCGCTTTTAACCAATATATTTTTCAACCAATTCCCTGACCTGGGTAGCAGGAATACGATCCTGTTGCATGGAATCACGGTGCCGGATGGTTACGGTTCCGTCCTCTTTGGTTTGTTTATCTATTGTAATACAGAATGGTGTACCAATTGCGTCCATACGACGATAACGCTTTCCTATAGTGTCCTTTTCTTCATAAAAACAACGGAAATGGGACTTACAGTTGTCCATAATTTCCCGGGCTATTTCGGGTAATCCATCCTTTTTTACCAATGGTAGTACAGCCAGCTTTATAGGCGCCAATTTTGGCGGGATCTTCATTACAACCCGGCTATCCTGTTTTTCGGCAGTGCTTAGGTCCTCTTCTGTATAAGCTTCACTCAAAACCATCATGATCGTTCTATCGAGCCCCACCGAAGTTTCCACTACATATGGAATATAGTTCTGATTGATCTCCGCATCAAAGTACTGCATTTTCTTTTTACTATACTCCTGGTGATTGCGCAGGTCGAAGTCTGTACGGGAATGGATCCCTTCCAGTTCTTTAAACCCGATCGGGAATTCATATTCTATATCGCAGGCCGCATCGGCATAATGGGCCAGTTTTACGTGATCGTGAAAACGGAATTTTTCTTTGGGAATACCCAGGCTCAGGTGCCATTTCATGCGTTCCTCTTTCCAGTGTTCGTACCACTCTTTTTGTGTACCAGGACGAATAAAGAACTGCATTTCCATCTGCTCAAATTCGCGCATGCGGAAGATGAACTGACGGGCTACAATTTCATTACGAAATGCCTTTCCGGTTTGGGCTATACCAAAAGGTATCTTCATGCGACCGGTTTTTTGTACGTTCAGGAAGTTCACAAAAATACCCTGGGCAGTTTCGGGCCGCAGGTAAATTTCGCTGGCTTCTTCCGCTACACTACCCAGCTGGGTGCTGAACATCAGGTTAAACTGACGTACGTCGGTCCAGTTACCGGTTTTGCTTACCGAACATTTAATTTTATTATCTTCTATCAGCTTTTTTAAACCATCATAATCATTGGCAGCCAGCAACTTATCCATTTCTGCCAACAGGGTATCGGCATCCGCTTTTTTACCCTCTTTTTCAAGTTCATCTGCCTTCGCCTCAATCAGGTGATCGACACGGTAACGCTTATTGCTGTCTTTATTATCGATCATGGGGTCGCTGAAATTATCAACGTGCCCGCTGGCTTTCCAGGTTGTAGGATGCATAAAAATGGCCGCATCGATTCCCACAATGTTCTCTTGTAACTGGGTCATGCTCTTCCACCAGTAATCGCGGATATTTTTCTTGAGCTCACTACCCCATTGACCATAGTCATATACCGCGCTGAGCCCATCATAAATTTCACTGGACTGAAAAATAAATCCATACTCTTTGCAATGCGAAATAATTGCCTGGAACCTATTATTATCTGTTGCCATAAGGGTGCAAATATAAGTGATAAGTTGACAGGTTAACAAGTTGACAAGGTCGTAAATATTGGAGTTACATACAGCCTTTCAACTTATCAACTTTTAATTTGTGAACCCAATCACCCTTTCAACTTTTCATTCTCTTTATGCCGGGTGGCATCCCTGATATTCTTTTTCTCGAAATTCTTTGCCAGGGCTTCTGTAAGGTCAACGCCAGTTTGATTGGCCAGGCATATAAGTACCCATAACACATCGGCCATTTCATCGCCCAGGTCTCTACCCTTATCACTTTCCTTGAACGACTGATCGCCATACTTACGGGCCATAATACGCGCCAGTTCTCCCACTTCTTCGGTGAGAATAGCCATATTGGTTAGTTCACTGAAATAACGAACACCCACTGTTTTGATCCAGTGATCTACCTGTTGCTGTGCTTCTTTAATTTCCATAATTAGAATGGTAAATGGTTTTCCATTGTCACATTTGTTTTATTCCTTATTCTTCGTATCGATCACAATCGTAACGGGTCCATCGTTGAGCAGCGACACTTTCATATCGGCGCCGAATTCACCGGTGGCTATGGGTTTGCCCAGGTCGGTTTGCAGTTGCTGAACGAATTGTTCATATAACGGAACGGCAACAGGGGGCTTGGATGCCCTGATATACGATGGCCGGTTCCCTTTTTTGGTAGAAGCATGCAGCGTGAACTGGCTTACCACCAATATATCACCACCCTGATCTATGACCGATTCATTCATAACGCCGGTTGTATCGTTAAATATGCGCAGGTTAACGATCTTACTACTCAACCAGGTAATATCTTCCGTGGTGTCGGAATCTTCAATTCCTACCAAAATGAGCAAACCCTTTGAAATGTTAGACCGTATACAATTATTAATCACAACATTCGCCTGTGTTACCCGTTGTATTACCGCCCGCATAGTACCTATATAATTAGTTTTATCTTTATACTATGAAGATAGATGTTTCAAGAGAATTGAATTTTAAAACTGCCCGTGCCGGTGGTAGTGGGGGTCAAAACGTAAATAAAGTGGAGACGATGGTGGAAGGATATTTTCATATATCTAATTCGTTGATTTTAAGCGATGAGCAAAAAGACACTGTTCATAAGAAATTGGCTTCAAAAATAAATTCGGAAGGGTTTTTGCAAGTAAGAAGCCAGATTCACCGTAGCCAGTTGCAGAATAAGGAAGAAGTGGTAAAAAAAATAAATGCCCTTATTGAGCAGGCATTGATCAAAGAAAAGAAACGGATCGCCACCAAAATTTCCAAAGCAGCCAGGCAAAAGCGGCTTGAAACAAAACAGAAACAATCACAACACAAACAAAACCGCCGAAAGATCCGACCAGGCGATTTGTAAGCGTAACACCGAATGCTATGAAACTGACTCATCAACTGCACCGAGTTAATTTGCCCAAACTATTTATTCTATTGCTGTTAGTAACAGTAGTTTTTTCCTGTCAGAAAGAATTGAAGTTCGACGAAGTACCAACGAAGGATCACAACCTGATCCTGAAATTCAAACCCGTAGTTCTATACGATTCCGTTCCCCTGGAATTTGGAAAAGCTTATAAAAATTATTTCAAAGAAGAATTCACCCCTACCGCATTCAAGTTCTATATCCATGATATAGAAATGATCAATACCGACTCCGGCAAAGTGTTCAAACTGGCTAATGATAAACACTACCTGGTTGATTTTGCCGACTCAGCTTCCACTGAAATTAAAATAGCTGTTTCACCCTACGTATATAACTTTATTTCATTTACCATTGGAGTAGATAGCGCGCGGAATGCAAGCGGCGCCCAAACGGATGCGCTTGACCCGGCACTGGGCATGTTCTGGACCTGGAATACCGGTTACATTATGGCGAAACTGGAAGGCACTTCACCCAAATCGCCCCAGGCTGGTAAATTTGAATACCATATCGGCGGTTTCGATAGTACTAATAGCGTAATTAAGAAGGTGAAATTATTGTTCCCCTATGCGCAAAATTTATCCTTGAAAGCCGGCACAACAAGCCAAATGTTTATTACGTGTGATGCATATGACTGGTTCAATCAACCGTGGGATATAAAAATTGCCGACAACCCCGTGGTCGCTACCCCGGGCGAGCTGGCAAAACAGGTTGCAGAAAATTATTCTAAAATGTTTACCGTAGATTCAGTGTATAATGAATAAACCGTGGCTGTAAGATGGACAATAAGAATTTGTTTATTGCTTTTTTTAGGATCCCTGCTGGTAAATGCCTGTAAAAAATCAGGCGATGGTAACAGCGGCCCACACCCGCTCAACTTTTCAACACCAGCAGGATTTCCTGCCCCGCAATACACCTTTACCGGCAACCCCTTAACAGAAGAAGGGTTTGAACTGGGCAGGAAACTATTTTATGATGGTCGTCTGTCAAAAGACGGCAATTTCCCCTGCGCATCGTGCCACCAGCAATTTGCCGCATTTGCCACTTTCGATCACCCGCTTAGTCATGGTTTTGATAACCAGTTTACATTACGCAATGCGCCCGGCCTGTTTAATATGGCCTGGAATAAAGAAATGCATTGGGATGGCGGCATTACCAATATTGAAGTACAACCGCTGGCCCCGCTGACTGCGCCGAATGAAATGGCAGAGACTATTAATAACGTCATTGGGAAACTACAGCAGGACGACCAGTATAAAAAAATGTTTACTGCCGCATTTGGCGATGAAACCATCAACAGCCAGCGGATGTTACTGGCCATGACCCAGTTTGTGAACTCCCTGGTTTCGGCCAATTCAAAATACGATAAGGTAAAACAGAGTAAGGCTGTTTTTACACAAACAGAGCAAACAGGCTACACCCTTTTTCAATCGAAATGTACCGGTTGCCATCCCGAGCCTTTATTTACCGATCATAGTTTTCGTAATGTCGGTTTACCGGTTGACCCGTTTATAAACGATTTCGGAAGAATGCGCATCACAAACAGACGGGAAGACTCCCTGAAATTTAAAGTGCCCAGCCTGCGTAATGTAGCCATTACTTTTCCCTATGAGCACGATGGACGTTTTTCATCCATCACCAGCGTGCTCGATCATTACAGCAGCGGCGTACAGAACGGTCCTACGCTTGATCCATTATTACAGAACAAGATCCCGCTCACCAATACAGAAAAATTCTACGTGCTTGAATTTCTAAAAACACTGACCGACTCTACTTTTATTAATGAGAGCCGGTTTTCGCAACCGAATTAGGGCGAAATACAGCTGCACGCTACAAGCCACGCGCTAAATACAGGAAACCGTAAATGGGATAGCAATAAAAAACGCGGAACCTGGTTGTGTCCCGCGTTAACTATTATAATTTTTGAAACTTTCTATTTTCTGACCTTTGACTTTCGCCTTTGGGCCTTTGCTTTTGCCTTGTAGCTTGCAGCCTTTTTTACTGTCTGCTTACCTGTTTCCCCTGGCTGATATCTTTTTTGTTCTGAATAGTAGTCAATGCATCCTTCTGACGGTTCAGGTCTTCGGTTTGCAACAACTGGTCATTCTTGTTTTGGGCAATTTTTTCCTGCAGGGTTTTTAATCTTTTATCCAGGTCGTACTGATCATCTTTGAGGTTCAGTAATCTCTTTTCTGATTTCCTAACTACCTCTTCCTGTTTTTTAATTTGTACCTCCAGGTTATAGGCATCGATGTAGGGAGCTATTGTGTTCAACAGTTCCTTGGCATCGTTTACCTTAAAACGATCATCGGTAGCGCGTACGCCAACGTTTTCACCCGGACGGCCAATGAGCATGTAAACCACAGAAGTTTCCCGTTCTTTTACGACCTTCCGGTCTACCTTGAAATGCACATCAACAATTTCAGGGTCATTTTCTGCCAGGCGGGCATTGCGATAAACATCAAAACTTTTGACATGGTCGCTTTTACCACCTTTTTTGCCCATATATTCTTTGATGGCGTCTTCTACTATTTCAGCAGTGTAAGGAAATTCGATGGTGGCGGCCGTTTTATCGGTTTTCTGGTATTCAACCTTTGTTTCGCCGGATTGCGAATAAACAGGAGCACTTAGGGAAATAACGGTCACCAGGACCATTATGGGTAAAGATATTTTCATCGGGATCGGATTTTGAAGCTTAAATATACAATGAAGCTGTAAAGATAGCAATAGTGACCCCATAAAAAACATATCAACAAATTTGTACGGCCGGGCCCTCTCAAGGATGCCAACTGGCAGGAATCCAGTAACCCAACAACCCTGATTTACTTATTTCAGGCCAGGCAACCGAAACATTCCACTGATTTAGCCTGTATTTTTCCATAAGCTTCTATAATTAAGCTGGCATACCTTTGCCACCGGTTCATGCAATGGCCCTGAATGCCTGATAATCAATACCAATATATATAACTCTGATATTACAGATATTTATATTGTTATTTCTGTCCCATATCAGGTATAAACAGGCAATAGCTGAGAGGTTATAATGATTGAACCCTTAATTTTGGTCAAACATTTTAAATAAATTTCATTGAGCGGTATTAAAAAATTAGCAGGGCAAACAATGTGGTATGGGGTACCCAAGATTGTGAGCCGTTTTTTAAATTATGGATTAACACTGCTGGGTTTTCGCCTTTTTGACCCGGTAAGTACGAGTGATCTGACCCAGGTGTATGCCCTAATACCGTTTCTGAATATTCTTTTTACCTACGGCCTGGAAACAAGTTATTTCCGCTTCGCCCAACAAAAAGACAAGAATGTTTTATACAATACCCTAAACATTTCTATTGTATCCTCAACCATTCTTTTCACGGTCTTATTATTTGCTTTTAAAACCCCCGTTACCAATTTTGTTGAGTTAGGAGATCACCCGGAATTTGTAACCTGGATGATCTGGATAACCTTTTTTGATACATTAGCCGTTATTCCTTTTGCCAAATTACGGCTCGAAGAACGTCCCCGTAAATATGCATTTGTAAACCTCGCTTCCGCTTTACTCAATATACTCCTGACGCTGTTTTTTCTGTTTGTAGCAAAAGGAGCGCACGACAGGGACGAAAACAGTTTTTTAGCATTCCTGTATAACCCTGATATTGGCGTAGGTTATTTTATCATTGCCAACCTGGTTGCCAGCTGTGCCACCTTATTATTCCTTTATAAAGAAATAAGCGTCATTCGTTTTGTATTTGACAAACAACTGTGGAAAGAAGTGATCAGGTATACCTATCCTTTGATCATTGTTGGTTTTGGTGGTATGATCAACGAAATGCTTAGCCGCCTGGTTTATCAAAAAGTAGTGCCAGGCGAAGCGCTTGACGCCAAAAGAGATCTTGGCATTTTTGGAGCTAATTATAAACTGGCCGTGCTGATCACCATTTTTATACAAATCTTCAAGCTGGCGGCAGAACCCTTCTTTTTTAGTCAAAGCAAAAATGATGATGCGCAAAAGGTATATGCACGGGTCATGAAGTTTTTTGTAATTGCCTGTAGCTTTATGTTCCTCTTCATTGCCCTCTTCCTTGATGTTTGGCAGGGGCTGATCGCTTCAAAATTTAAAGCATATGCCGAGGGTATTCATATCGTTCCCATCCTTGCCATGGGTAGCATATTCCTGGGTATCTATTATAATTTAACTGTTTGGTACAAATTAACGAACCGCAATATGACCGGCGCCTATATTACCATTGCCGGCGCTATCATTACGGTGATATTAAACATTGTGCTTATACCCAAGTTCAGGTATACCGGTTCGGCCTGGGCTACTTTTATTTGTTATGCATTCATGATGGTGATCAGCTATGCATTGGGGCAGAAATATTATCCCGTTCCATATCCGAAAAAGAAATTGCTGACCTACCTGGTTATTTGCATTTTGTTGTATGTTTTTCATGAATATGGCCTTGCGCGTAACCTAAATCATAAAGCGGCTTACTATCCATATGTTTATTATGGTACAGCAGTGCTGTTTTTAGGATTATTTAGTTTACTGATCCTGAAAGTTGAAAAGAAAGAGTTTGAGCGATTGCCATTTGTGGGCAAATTTCTCTATCCGGCAAATGGCTCAAAGCTGAAAGCCGAGTAGAATAGTACGATCAACAGGCAAAAGTACAACCGGCGTTACCAGCCGGTAACCAGCGGTAAACAGTTTGATGTATGACCTTCTACCCTACCCTTTCAAAAACGGGTTATGTATTTTTTCATAACCGATAGTAGTTTGAGGGCCATGGCCGGGGAAAACCACGGTATCATCGGGCAAAACAAATAGCTGGTTACGGATGCTGGAAATGAGGGTATCGAAATTTCCACCAGGCAGGTCGGTACGCCCGATGCTTTCGCGGAATAACACATCGCCGCTCACAACGAGCTGTTGCGCCTGACAATAAAAACAAATATGTCCCGGGGAATGGCCTGGAGTAAATAATACCTGTAACACATCATTACCCAACGGTATGGTGTCACCTTCGCGTAAAAGAATAAGGTCGCCTTTATAGTTGTCAAAAGGAAGTCCCCACGATAAGCCAAACGTGGGAGCATGCTCCAGTAAAGGTTTTTCCTTTTCGTGCAGGTGAAGGGTTAGCCCCCAGGTATCATGGATGAATTTGTTTCCGAATACGTGGTCTAAATGGCAATGAGTATTTAACAAATATTTAGGCGTTAGGCCGGAAGTTTGTATAAATTCTTTTAATTCGTTACGTTCATTGCCGAAATAGCAGCCGGGATCGACAATGCAGCATTCGCCCGTCTCGTTATACACCACATAAGTATTCTCCTGAACCGGGCTAAATGTAAATGATGTCACTGTAAGCATACTCGTACCTTATTATAATTGATTTTCGCGGTATTATGGATTGCTTTAACTTTAAAAACATTTAAAGACAGGCTATGCAATTTCAACAGATTCAGCCAAAGACAAAAAGATTTTTATCCTTTCCCTTGTTACTTGCCATGTTGTTGCCAACCGTACTATTCGCCCAGGTGAATACTGTAGAGTTTGGAAAGAACCGGGTTCAGTACCGTAAATTCAAGTGGCAATATTACCAAACCACCAATTTCAATACTTATTTCTATGAAGATGGTAAAACCATTGCCAACTATGTTGCGCAGGTGGCTGAAAGCGAATTGCCCGCACTGGAACAGTTTGTAGAATATGGCCTGCAACGCCGCGCCAATATTGTTATATACAACCATTTTGATGAATTAAGGCAGTCGAACATCGGGCTGAACCTCGACTGGCAAACGACAGGGGGTATTACCAAGCTGGTGAATAACAAAATGGTGCTCTATTTCGACGGCGATCACTCCAAATTACGCAAACAAATACGTCAGGGCGTAGCCAGAATACTGGTAGATAATATCCTGTTTGGCGATGATCTGGGCGAATTTGCCACCAACCAGGCGCTGCTCGACCTGCCCAAATGGCTGGTTGACGGCTATGTTGATTACGTAGCTGAAGAATGGAGCCCGGAATATGACAATGAACTGAAACTGGCCCTGTTATCGGGCGAATACAATAATTTTTACCATTTTGCCTACGAAAAGCCGCTGCTTGCCGGTCACGCTTTCTGGCATTATATGGCCGAAAAATATAAAAAAGAGAACGTTACCTACTTCTTATACCTCTCCCGCGTGTACCGCAACCTTAACAGCGCTTCCCAAAGGATCGCTAAAAAGAAGTTCAAGGAAGTGCTGAAGGATTTTATGGCCGATAGAACAGAAATGTATGAAAAAGATCTGCGGGGCCGCCGCGATATTCCAAAGGGAACGGTTTCGATAGTGGAAGAAGTAACGCACAATAAAGATTTTCTGCACTTCACCGCCAACCCGGCTCCGCGTAGTCAAACCTATGCTGTAGTGGAATTCATTAAAGGCCAGTACCGGGTCGTGTTGTGGAATGATATGTCAGAAAGAAAGGTTTTATTAAAAACCGGCGTACGGGCCAATGAGAATGAGATCAATCCTAATTATCCTTTACTGGCCTGGGATGGCAAAGGCACCCGGCTTGCCTGCGTTTACTGGTCGGAAGGGAAAGTGAAATTATTCATATATGATATGGTGGCCCGTTTTAAACGGATAAAACAGGATATACCGCATTTTGAACAGATACAGGATATGAAATTCATGTTGAATTCCAACACCCTGTTATTAAGTGCTGTTCGCAACGGCCAATCAGATATTTACATTTACGATATTGAAAAAGACACTTATGAGCAGGTTACCAATGATGCGTATGCCGATCTGGATGCCACCTTTGTAGCCTTCCCCAATAAGACCGGTATCCTGTTCTCTTCTAACCGGCCCGATGCTACCACTAAAGGCGGCGATACAGCGGTGGCCTCAAACCGCTTTAATATTTTCCTGACCGACGTTTATAACAAAAGTGAGTTCAGGCAAATTTCCCAGTTAACTAAAATGAAGTATGGGAACGCCCGTTATCCCATGCAGTACAATACGTACCACTTTACATTTGTAAGTGATGAAACCGGTATCTCCAATCGCTTTGCCGGCTTTTTCAATACAGTACGGGCAGGACTCGATACGGTTGTACTGGTAGGCGACCAGGTGTTGCGTAACCCCGATCAAAATGAAATTGATTCCACGCTTAAAGCCTGGGGCAAAACAGAACCTGATTCTACATTCACCTTCTCGGTAACCAACGATTCGGCCTATGTGTTTCCGATCACCAATTACCAAAGCGCTTTGCTGGAAACAAAAATTGCCGGGTACCAGGGTCAGGTTAGTGAGGTAAGACAACAAGGCAACCTGAAATTCTTATATCGCCTGAAAGTAGATGACGCCACCCTGCGCAAACGCAACCTGAACCCACGGCCAACTGAATTCCGGCGAAAGTCCATAATAGCCGAACAGGTGGCAAGCGGTGCAGCGATACAGTTTAACAAACCAGGCCAGGCAGATAGCACCCGAAAGATCAGCGATATTTTTGAAACGGGTTTTGAAAAAGAGAAAAAAGACAGCGTACAACAGCAACAGCAGCCCCCGGGAAGTGTTACACAACCAGCGGCCGTCGCTGGGAAAGAAGATGAGTCCGTGTTAAAGAAGGCGAAGCTGTTTGATTATAAATTGAAATTCTCCGTTGACAATTTCTCCGGCGGTTTTAATAATGATATCCTCGTAAGCCGTTACCAGCCTTATACGGGCTCCTTACCGGTGGTATTGCAAAGCGGTGGTGCATTTAATGGCATGCTGAAAGCATCTATATTCGATCTGTTTGAAGACATCCGTTTTACCGGCGCCATGCGTCTGCCATTGATTGGCGGTATCGGAACCGGCGCTTCAATAGGCAATACCGGCTCCAGTGTTTTTGTACCTGTCAATCAATCTTTGTTTGATGGCGGCGGCGAATGGTACGGCCGGGTTGACTATCTCAAAAAAAGAATAGATTACTCACTGATCTACTACCGCAAAACCGACCTGGGTAATGTGCAGGGCATTGGCGGTACTTCTGACCTTTTTGAAGCAAAATCGTACACCAACCTGTACCAGGCAGTATTTAAATATCCGTTCGACAGAGTACGCAGCTTAAGGCTGTCTACAGGTATACGTACCGACAAAGTAGTGGTGCGTGGCGCCTTAACTGGCAGTCAGACCGATACCATGACATTGAAAGCGCCTGACCTCAACAAACAAACCTTTGCAGTAACGCGCCTTGAATATGTACATGATGATGTTATTATGAAAGCAACCAACATCTGGAACGGTTTGCGATATAAGATCTATATGGATTTTGACGCACAGGTCAGTAAACCTTCAGCCGGCAATCTGAAACCCGGACGCTTTACGTATAACCTTGGTTTTGACGGACGCTATTATTATCCCATTTACCGCAACTTTATATGGGCCGGCCGTGTATCAGGCGATTTCTCCTGGGGTAGCCAGAAGATCGTTTATTACCTGGGTGGTGTTGATGGCTGGATGTTCCCTAAATACAGCAAAGATCCCAGACCAACGGATCCCACTTATGCCTTTCAGTCACTGGCTGTAAATATGCGTGGCTTTCCCCAAAACGTAGCCAACGGGAATAATGCAGTCATCATAAATAGCGAATTCCGCCTGCCGGTCTTTGCTACCTTATTCAATAAACCAATCAATAATGCCTTCCTGCGCAACTTCCAGCTCATTCAGTTTGTAGACCTGGGTAGTGCCTGGAACGGTACTTATAGTAAGCTGGCCCGCCCACAGGTAGTATATGGCAGCGAACCTGCACAGATATTGATAAAAGCCGGTGGTATAGGACCTTTTGTAGGCGGTTATGGTTTTGGCGCACGGAGTACCCTGCTGGGATACTTCCTGCGTTTAGATGCCGGATGGGAAATGAATGTTTTCTTTCAGGGAAAACCATACTTACACTTTGGCATGGGCGTAGATTTTTAAACCTCCAACCTCCGCCAGCTGGCGGATGCAAATACAAAATAATTAAAAGCCTCGCGACTAAAATCGCGAGGCTTTTTTTATGCGTTTCAGAGGAGCCTGAGCCATACGAGAAGGTTGATAATTCGCGAGCTTCTTACTTCGTACTTCCTATTTCTTACTTCTAAAAAAGAAGGCGCTATGAGAACACAGCGCCGTTTTGTGGATAAACCAACCGCTATATTGGAAGGGTATAGCGCCTGGATCAATGAATAGCTTTGCTAATTCTTTTTATAGTGAGGTATACAAGTGTCATGAATATAGAAAAACAGGCGACCATGCCCCATGCATATTTAAATTGAATGGGGTGCCATAACATTCTTAATATATAAGTAGTAAGTCCAATCGGGTTGGTAACAATATCCCAGCTATTGAATCGCGGATAGCGGCCGATATAGATGCCCAATGCATTCAACCACATAATAGGATAAATAAAAAACAGCTCGCGTATGCCGGGCAGAAACTGTTGCATCATTTTTTCCATTTGCCGTACCGATAAAACACCCAGCAACAGGCCATCCCAGGCAAAGGAAATGATCAGTGCCAGATCGAACCAATTGGGCACATTGTTATGTTCGCCCAAATGAAACAGATCGGTCATTATGTAAAAAGAATTAGGGATAAACAGCAGCCACACAAATGCTACCATCACAAACTTCAATGGGTTGGTATATACCAGATCTCGTTTTTGCAGCCATGTCGATACCATGTAAGGCAGCCAGGCCAGAAAAAGATTCCATATCAACGAAAGGTAAGTATGCTTACCTGTATACGTTACCCGCGCCATCACCAATGCTATACTGAAGCCCATTGACAGGGTGAGCATGCGGTCCATTTCATTGGCCGTTGTTTTAAACAAAACCCAGCGATACCAACTGAATGGTTTATTGATCAACTTCGTCTGTGCCATCTTCATCTTTAAAATAATTTAGGAATGAAAACCACCGCTCCCACTGCCAATGCTGTTAAAGCAGCTGTTAATACAGCCCCGGCAGCCACGTCTTTAATAAATTTTATTTCGGGATGGGGTTTATCAGAAACAAAATCCATCACCCGCTCTATACAGGTATTGAACATTTCTGCTACCCAAACAAACCCAATGGAAAATACCAACGCCAGCAACTCATTTTTGTCAACCTTCACTAATGCCGCAAGAATAAATACGGCAATGGTTGCTATAAAATGCAACCAGGCATTATGCTCGCGTTTAAAAAAAGAATAAATGCCTTCCACCGCAAACCGGAAGCCTTTTATTCTTGACCGGATTGAGAACTCCTGTGACTTCATAAAACATATTTTATTGTTACGTCTTTTTATATAATTTATTGAGCGACTTACGGGTTGTTACTACTGCAATTAGCAAGCCGCCTATTGTAAAACCCGTTAATTGAAAAGCCAATGAATCACCTATTGGAATCAACCTATAAAAAAGAATGATCATTATTATCAAATAAAAAGCTAGCCAGGCAATTTTGGCAGGAATGCTATAGTCTAACAAGGTAGACACATTAACCAACGGAACAATGAACATTAACAGTGGCAGTGTAACAACAAACCCACCTAATAACAACAGTATTGCCCCCAATGCCTCCCATATACTGCCTCTAAGCACGTTCCATACTCCCCAGAGGAAAGCATTCAAGGCAACTGTTTTCACCCAAATTCTGATAGCTACTGATAGTGATATCATAACTAATTTACTTTTACCGGGTTAACAGTGATTAATCCCTTCTTCAGAAAATATTTCTTTGTGTATGCATCTGCATAATTCCATGACAACCACGAAAACTGTTGTTGTTTTTGCGCAAATGCCAATTCCCGTTGTTTCAGCTGTTCAATAAAGCAGGTATCACATGCCGCGTTCCTGTTAGTAGATACAGCCTGCAGATCGTTCTGCCGCTTTTGCAATGCAATGATATTGGTATCGATCAGCGGCAACGCTTTATCTGACAGGGAAAGTAAAAACGATACATCCAGATCTACAGTGTTTTTTCGTTTCAGGTTATACCCGGCAATAAACTCATCCCAATGAATGGTAGTCGCCAGCACCAGCACTACAATACCGGCCCAGGCATTCACCCTGAACAGGAAGTAGTTCGTTTTCCGGTTCCATATTTTTAAAAATACCGTTGTCAGTCCTACCAACACCATTATCAAAAAGAAAAGTACACCAATTCGTTTATAGGCAAGTCCATGCCGGAGAATATAATAATAGTCGCGTAGAAAAACAGAGCTCACCAGCATTGCATTCTGAATGATCCACGCATAAGCGCCATACTTTAACCATTTGTTCCGCTTGTAAAAATTGAGATTGCCTTTAAAGAAGAACAAAAGAATAGCCATAGCCAACACAATAGAAACGATCAGCAGTTCTGTGCCTTCGTGCACCATTTTAAAAATCGGCTCTCCTTCTTTGTATTTAAAATGCACCCATAAAAAATTCACATCGATGACATTCACTACCAGCAATAAAATATTCAATAATACCAGGCTGATGATACCGGTTGTGTTCTCATTTTTCAAGGCCATTATACCACTGGCCATCCGGCCCATTATCAATTCAATGATTTGAAAAAACGCCCCTTCTTTTCTCTTGTTTAATGTTTTCCGAAACCGTTGCAAACCATCGTGCAAACGGGCTTCCCGCACGCTGAAATAATCCAGTTTGCTTTTCAGTAATACGGAACCGGTGATCAATAATCCTAGTAAAAGGAACAGGCTCCGTTGCCAGGAAAAGAAATCGAAAAAATGGTTAAAGAATTGTTCCAGTTGTGCGCCTATGCGACCTGCTATTTCAGAAAATACGTTATTGGCCAACAGGTAAATACAAAAGAATACAACCAACAATATGATGGGAAATATAGCAAAGCGAATAACACGGCTTATCGCTTTGCCTTTGATTACAGGGCCCCGGTTGAACCTGATGGGTTCTACAAAAGAAGCTGCTACCATGAGTATATTCATTAACATAGAACCACCAGCAAACCACACGGAACGATGCGCATACTCTGCAAAACCGGCAAGCAATAATCCGGTTACTACAAAAGCGATCTTACTCAGTTCGGTATTGTGCACCACCACCATAGCCAGACAAACAATATGCCCTAACAACAACCAGTTAACGGTGGCATGTTGCCTGGCCTGCGGATACAAAAAGAAGAGGGCCGACAATAAAAAGGCATCGAACAAAACTGTATTAATGGCCAGCTTTTCATTATAGAAAACCAGGTTGAATAAAACAGCCCCTGTTATTACCAATATTATTTTTGTGATATCCTTATTCATAGTGTCGTTTAAATTTTTAGTTGTCTTTGAGATGTTGTTGCCCTTACAACAAAGGCTTTAATTTATTATAGCGTAATATGTCTTCTATTTCTTTTACCAATTGCTGTTTATTGGCAGCAGTTATATTGATCACAGAATAAGGCCTTGCGCCCGATAACATTTTACTTCGCCAGCTTAACTGATCAATGGTCCTGTTTAAACCATTATCGTACCACCAGCTGGTGTATAACAATTCCTTTCCATTTTGTAAAAGGGCCGTATATACACGCTGTTTGCCAATAGTTTCCTGTTGTACCTGCCTGAATAGATACCCACTCCCTGCCCAACAGATCATAGGATGATGATCGGCATTGTAAAATCCGGGAATGTATTTTATATAAACCAGCGTTTGACTATTCTGCAGCTTAATAATTTCTGCATTTATTCTTTCCGTTCTATATCCATCTATCGGCGTTATTGCCGCTGATGAATCAGTTACTGTTCTTTCATTATTAATTACTGAATAACAGGCCCAGCAAACAATTAATAGCAAACCAATGTGAATTTGCAGTGCTTTCGTCCCAAAAAAGGCAGCTTTATTATCCGGCCCCGATACAACCGCACAGCCTTTATTTCTTATGAGCCATTTTGTAAACCATACTACCGGAATTATGACATACAGTAATAGGCAAAGTATCCCTACGAGCTCATGCATATATGTGCCAGGCAAAATATTAAGCCACACCAAACATATTATGCGAAACAGGTTACTGACCACATTCAGGATAAAAGTCATTGCCAGCAAGCCAGCCGTTTGATGCCACCGTAACTGCAAATCGTATTTGCGTTGATACATGGCAATTATTATCAACTGAAGCAGCAAAGAAGTTACCATCATATTCAGTCCCATACAGGCAGGATCAACAGAGAACTCATTGCCGTTATATACAATCATATTCCCTTTAACGATTACATTACCCACCGCTTTGTTCATGATATAACCCGCCCAGTTTGTGAGTTGTAACCTGATGGGAAAGCTGAATACATTGGTCGCAAACTGAAAAACCGGCGACATAAAACAGATGACCCATACAGGCAGCCAGTTTGTTTTGCCTGAAAAATTTTCTGTAATAAACAAAAAGGCAAATGCAATGGTGAAATACAACATTGTTTTTACCGGCAGCAATACCGTCAGAATAGCAAAACATACGGCTGTTATTCCATACCTGGTATTGCTGGTATTACCGGGTTGAATGATTGTCACCAATGGCAATGCAATTAAACCCAACACCACGTTTACCGACTGCCAGGCGATATAAGCATGTAGTGATATCAGCATAATGACTGCATAAGCCACGTATAATACCAGGGCGGCCATTTGTATCGTTGTCAGCTTTTTAAAACTTACAGGTACTGCTTGTATCATTGTAATGCATTCTTTTTAACAGGATAAAATTTTATATACAGTATGACCAAACATGCAATGATCATCAAAGCCCATTCATGCGGTTCCGGAACAGCGCCCTGCGATTTCATGGAAGCATTCTTCAAACTATTCTGGCTGTCTGAAATATTGAACCGGTCATAATCTTTTTGGGTTTCCAAAACAACCAGGCTCGACACCGGGCTTACTACATATGCTTTTTGGGCCTCAGCAACCAACGCCTCATCTATTTCTTTGCTGCCTGAAAAGGACGGTCCCATTTTTTGCATAATATGGTTGTAAACGAACAGGCGCAATAAATGGTCAGGTGCAGTAGATGACTTTGTACAGCTGTCCTGAACAATAGCCATTTCCGCATTATCAATAACAACCTGTTTATCATGTTCAATGTCCTTTGCAAATTCCTGCTTACTTACGAGCCCCTTCAATTCATTTTCCGTTCCGTGCTCATATTGAAAGGCGCGGTATTCTTTTAAAGTTTTGAGATAGGGCGACAGTGTATTGCCTATATTAAAAAGCTTTAATTTTTTTGATCCCTGCACCGACTTCTTAACCTGTACCAGAAAATCGCTCCCTTCAAGGTCATTCATATTTGGAGAAGCCATATTGCTTTTACTGATGAGCAAAGAAGTGTTGGTATCTGCTATCAAAAACACAGGAAATAAACTAAACTGAAACCTATGCAAACGTGAATAAATGGATTCTTTGTTTTCATCTGTCACCTGCACAAGTTCATTATCATACACAAACACCTGCTTGCCTTTTACCGTATTGTATACGTTATTGAATTCCTTCTTTGTCCATGACCTGTTGATATCCAGGTAAACGGTTTTAATGGTTACCGGTGCGCGCTGCTTTTGATAGGGACGAATGGTATACTGTTTATCATCAAAGCAAAATGCTTCGTTGCTAAGCGGCTGATCGGCCAGCTCAATATTCCAGGAAGGGTCATATTTGCCGGAGCGGCTAAAAGTCTGGTGACCTTTGGGTGTAAAAACAGCAGGAGCTATAAAGTTTTGTAATGGTTGCTGAAACTGGAGCGAAACATCTTCTGTAGCCCTTGTTACCGTGGGGCCATCGAAATAAATATTCTCATATTTCATGCTGCCGCCCTCACGGGTTAAGGGCGCCGTTATACCCACTTTAAATTTCCTGCTCTCTCCTGCAACCACCGGGAATACCCGAACCGAAACGGTATTGCCTTCCTGCCAATGTAACACCGAAGGATCACGCCGTTCGCGACCTACAATTTGTTTGTATGCGGAATCGGCTTTTTGTTTGGTAGTCAATATGGCCGGCGCTTCTTTACCTTCTATCCATAGCGATAACGATGTAACCACAGCACCTTCAGGTAAATGAAAAGTATAAATCGCTTCTTCCTGACCTCCACCCCATCGATCTTTCAAAGCAGTATTTGAAACGGTGATCATTTTTTCGGTATAGGAAATTCCAAATTGCGGCCATATACGAACAGCAGAGTTAATATGCTCAGTATACAAATGCTCATCGGACCATAGGCGTTCCTGGGCCTGGTGGCGTGAATCAAACATAGACTCAAGCAGCTTTATCCGGGTTTCTTCAGCTATATTGATTGTACCAGAAAAGAAACTGGCAATCATGATCAGCGGATCGTGCTTTTTTTCTTCGCCAAAACTTCTCGTTGGCATTGACCAAAAGAAACCATCCGCCTTGCCGGCTGTACTATACACCAGATCGGTCTTTAATATTTGTTCAGTAATGCTGCCATGCGGTGCTTTTTGAGCTACCGATACCCAGGCCGGCCATCCGCGCCCTTCTTCAACAGTTGCCAGCCGGTAGGTTTTATTCATTTCGCTGGTGATAAGCCCCCATTGTATTACATAGACAACAATCAAAACAACCGATACACCAACACCGCCCAAAAAACTGTATAAAAACAACCTTCTATATGCAACAACTTTCCTCAACAATACGATCGTATAAATTAAAAATAAAAGCCCCACAAATGAATGCATGGAGATACCCAGCGCAAATGACACAGCAGCACTTAAAGCATACAAAGGGACCAGATAACAGGCCATGTATAAAAATGTAACCAGGGCAATACCCAGCAGAAAAGTCATAATCAGTTGCAACCAGCGGGGGCATGACGGGAAGAATGCAAAAGCGATATAATTAGCGCAAAGTATCACCTGTAATACAGCAAACCACGTTACTGCTTTTTCAAATACAACCATATCGCGGTTAAGGGAATAGGCGCTGATCAACAATAAAATGAGAAACAGGAAAAAAGGAAGGAGGCCTTCTCTGCCCTTTTTAAGCCGCTTGCTTGCTATCAACAGTACAAAGAACACCACTGTTATACCATAATTGCATATAAACAATCCTGACGTATCTGTTGACTGAGGAAACAGAACCGGGAAACAATAAAAAAACAGGGAAACAATTATTAACACCAATCCTGTTATTAATAATTTATCGCTTTTTTTCGCATTATATAAATTCATAAAATTGGTTTAGAGTTTAGGTTATGGCTAGAAAAAAGATGGCTATGCTTTTGGGACATTATTAAACTCGCTGCCCGACTTTAATAATGATTTGTGAAAAGTGAGCATACCAACAATGCCTGATAATACAGCGATGGTCAGCAACATGCCCATATTTCTGTACCCGGCGATCATTGCACAGAAAATGAGAAACATAATCACAGTAAGCACAATACCGCTTGCAAAAACAATCAGAAATAATAACATGCCATTGGTATTAGTGGCCATACACCGGTTGATTAGGATGAGTATAACCACCATAATGGGAAAGGAAAACAGGGCGCTGTAAAAAACTCCTACTTCCAGGTAAAACGGTATTTCATGCGCTTTGGTAAAAAACTCCGTGCAATAAAAAGTGCCCAGTAAGGTATTCGTTGCAACCGCAAGCAGCCATATCCTGGTGGCTAACCATAATTGTTGTAAAAAAGTATTATTCATAAACAGAAAGTGCTTTGTATTTCAAAGTGTAAGTACAAAAAAAAATTACTTCATCCCTTTAATTATATTTTCCAATGCCTCAATATGATCTTTAAATGCTTTATCCCCTGCCCTGGTAATGGAATAAGTTGTATTCGTTTTACGCCCAATAAATCCTTTATGTACTTTAATGAATCCATTTTCTTCCAGGTTCACCATATGCGAAGCCAGGTTGCCGTCCGTTACATCGAGCATTTGTTTAAGGTCATTAAAACTCACTTCCTCATTTACCATGAGAACGCTCATGACCCCCATACGAATGCGGCTATCAAAAACTTTATTAAGATTTTCAATCGGGTTCTTCATGTCGTAAATTATTGTCTAAGACTTCCGTTCATACTTCCACCACATGATTGCACCATAAAGTATATGCAATACACCAAAACCGGCGGCCCAAAAATACAATCCGTCACCAACAACCCACAAATTAATAATGCCTATTATTATTTGTCCGTAACCCAGGTAGCGGATCTCTCCCAATGTATATTTCGATGCATTCACCAGTGCCAGTCCGTAAAAGATCAAACAGCCGGGAACAATCAAATGATAGTATTCCCAGTCCATGGCGCGCAGGAGAACCAGTCCGCCTACGACCATGGGCAAAATCGTATTCCAGGCCAGGCGTTGCACAGTTCGGTCCCACATCCGCGTACCATTTTTGCGGCTTCGGGCCCAGGTAAATAAAAAAGCTGAAATAAATGCAGCGATAAATGTAATGGCGGCAATTAAAATCAGGTCTTTCCCTAAGGCAGATGGGCTATCAATCCCATAGCGTCCTGATCTTCCATTATAACCGCCTCCCTGCGCTACCTGTAAATAGCTGGCAATCCGGCCATGGGCAACCCAGGCTCCTGCCAGGGCGCATATACCGGCGCTGATCCCGCTCCACCCACTCAGGGAAATAAAGCGTGAAGAACGTTCCATCATTCGTTTAATATCCTGTAAGGTTTCCAGCGGGGGGTGTTGGCTATCCATAAAAAGCACTTTGTAAAACAAAGTAAGCGTGAGTTTCTGACATTTCCAAACTTTTTCCAAACGTCCATAAAAATAACAGCGCTGAATAAGGGTGAATAGGTATTTAATTGTCTGATAAGAGTCGTAAGAATGCCATAACATTAAATATTCCCTGAATAATAAAGATGATCGACCGTAATCGCTACTCCTTCATCCATTGGAAGAATGGGGGTTGTTCAACTTAAAAAACGCATATAATCCAATGAAATGTAGCCAACAAGAGTATGTATACCGTACATTCTCGATAATTATAAACCGAAAAATGGGAGCTATCCACCGAAAGAAGCCTGTTTTTACCGACTACTACCCCCCATTTATCGTTTTTAACAATATGCTTTTCTTTCTGTTATTGTATTTTTGGCGGATAAATCAAACCGACCTTATTAGAATGTCTATTAGACCGATCAAACTCCTGCTGGTGATTCTTTTGACCCAAAGCGCAGTAGCACAAAACAAAATACTGAAAGGTATTGTCAAAGACGCCCATAGCGACGAGCGTATCCCCTTCGCCTCTATGCAATTCAAAACGCTAAAAACCGGCAAGCTCAGCGATTCTGCAGGATCTTTTATTTTCCGTTTCAACGAATGGCCTGCGGACACCCTCATCATTTCTTATGTAGGCTACCAGGATTTTAAACTACCATTCGATAGTTTTTTACTGCAAAAAGTAAAGAACAATGTTTTAGACCTTAGCATTTTAATGGAACGGGGCAAATTTGATGCTGTTATAGTCAATAAGAAAATCGACCGCGGCCTGCTGATGTGGAAACGTATTGTGAAACATAAACCACAAAACGACCGTTACCGCTTCCGCAACTTCTCCTACGAATTGTATAATAAACTGGAAGTTGACCTTAAGAACATCAAAAGAGAAAAATGGGAGAACCTGCCGTTTGTGCGCAAGTTTAATTTTGTACTGAACAATATTGACACTACAGAAGAAGGTATTCCCTATTTACCTGTATACATAACAGAAGCCATCTCGGATTATTATTACCAAAAATCGCCCCTGCGCCGCCGGGAAGTATTTAAAGGCATAAAAACCATGGGCGTGAACAATGAAAGCGTTTCAAAATTATTGGGTGGCATTGACCAGAACGTAAACTTTTACAGCAATTTTATCCCGGTATTTGACAAACAATTCGTAAGTCCGATCAGCGATAATGGCGATAACTTTTACAATTATAAAGTGCTGGACTCCCAATTTGTAAATGGCCGCCGGCTTATTCACTTCTTCTTTATTCCTAAACACAAAGGGCAAAATACTTTTGAAGGCGATTGCTGGGTGCATGACACCACTTTTGCCGTTCAGAAAATGAACTTGCGCCTGGGTAAGGATGCCAATTTGAACTATGTGAACAGGTTAAGCCTGATACAGGAATTCGCTTTGCTGAATGACAGTACCTGGTTTTTAACAAGAGATAAATTTGTGGTTGATCTGTCCCTGTTATCGGGCGAAAAGCTGCTATCGGCTATCGGTAGAAAAACCACCACCTATAAAGACGTTGTTGTAAACGATACCTCGGTCATCAATGAGCTGGCAAAAAACAAGCTCATTGAAGAAACGATCCTCCCCCCGAACGCAAACAATCCACCTGATTCATTCTGGGTAGAGAACCGCCACGAAGAATTAAGTGGTACCGAAAAGAAATTATACCAAACGATCGATACCCTGTTAAAGCTGCCTGCTTTTCAGCGTGCGGTTAAAACTATAAATTTCATGGCTACCGGTTACCTGGATGTAGGGAAATTCGAGATCGGTCCCTGGTATAACTGGATCTTTTCGAACGTGCTGGAAGGTTATCGCTTCCGTTGGGACCTTGGCACCAACAAATACTTCAGTAAAAAGCTCCGGCTGCATGGTTATCTGGCATACGGCACTAAAGACCAGCAGTTCAAATATGAAGCGGATGCCATGTACCTTTTTAAGAAAAATCCGCGCACCTACATATTCGCCAAATATTCAAAAGACATTGATTACGGACAGAATTATTTAGATGAGGTAAGCCAGGACAACATTTTTGCGCTGGCGATAAGAAAGAACGGCGTTCCCATAAAATTCCTGAAAACCGAATTAATGCAGTTGGACCTATTCAAAGAATGGCATTCGGGTTTTTCGGTTACGTTGAGCGGTGTACGTAAATTATATAACCCCTTACTGAACCTGCCCGATAAAGAGATCTTCAATGATTACAATGGCACTACTAAACCATTAAATACATTCGAGGCCTCGGTACAACTTCGGTTTGGTTACCTGGAAAAATTCATAGAAGGTACTTTTTACCGGTACAGCATCGGCAGCCCCTACCCCATTACTTCTATTAAATTTACCCGGGGTATGTCAGGTGTATTAAATAGTCATTATGATTACAGCAAATTAAGCGGCAGCGTTTCTGACTACATAAAGATATCGCCGTATGGCACCTTGTATTATAACGTATTTGGCGGCCGCACCTTTGGTACACTGCCCTTTATGTTACTGGATGTGGCGCCGGGTAATGAAATTTACTATTATAACAAGTATGCCTATAGTTTAATGAACCGCTGGCAATACCTGCACGACCAATATGCCGGGTTTAATTTTGAACACAATATCGGTTCGGGTATATTCCGTTTTTTACCGCTTACCCGTAAACTAAAATGGCGTCAGTTCTACCAGGTAAAAGGATTGTGGGGCAGCTTAAGCGATGAAAATAAAGCGTTGAATATGCCGGCAGGTTCTGAGTACAAATTTGAATCGCTCGATGGTAAAACCTACCTCGAAATAGGCACTGGCGTTGATAATATCTTTAAAGTATTCCGGTTTGATTTTGTGTGGCGGGTATTACCTCAACCATTGCCTGAAACTTCAGCGCAGCGTTTTGGGGTATTTGGCAGCTTTAGATTGCAGTTTTAATGGTGAGTGGTGCCGATAGCTATCGGGCGTAAGTGGTTTATGATTATCTCTTGAAAATATTTAACCTTCGTCGCGCATTTGCCGGCGAAGGTTTTTTTATGGTAAAGTGCGTAGTGATATGTCCTGGGCTTGCTCCGATGCTTGCCTCAGTGGGGATCGAATGGCTAAAATAAAAAAAGCAGGAACCAGAGAACTGGCTCCTGGTAAAGTGTAATTTGCGATACTTCACAAAGAAAAGAACTACAATAATCTGCTACTGAACCGAAATGAAATTCAGGGGTGACTTCATTTTTTGCCGGAACAATAACCGACTATCACTAATTAAAACAATCCAGTGATACCGTTGTACCAAATGACATGCAAATAAATTTATATAATTGATTTGTATCAACAGGTGGAACCGCTTAATTGTAAACTTTGACAAATTTGTACAATAAAAAAGGGGCGATTAGAAAATCGCCCCGCAGGTCATGCCCTCAAAGCTATTGCATAGACCTTGTTTAACTTCTTCAAAAATATTGATCAGAATTATAAATAAATAATTTTTTAGACGAGCTGCTGTATTTTAACAATTAAGTCATCTAAAATCTACTTTCCAGCAGGGGCTTGCTTTATGTATAAAAGACACCTTAATTGGGTTTTCTTCTTTTCAATCGATTGCGTAATAGCACCCGCCCATATTCAAAGCCTATACGCCCGGCAATAAAAAAGGGCAGCCATCCCTTTTCAGACGGCTGCCCCTGATCATTTTATAAAAACTGTGCTTACTTCTGTACAGTAACGGTCACCGATGCGGCCAGTTTACCACCGTATGAACGATGGATGCCATCGGCATACTGCAAAGTAAGTTTGTGTTCGCCGGGTGTTAATTTCAATTCGGCTTCTTTTTGCGCATTACCGAAATGCAGGTGGGTAGAATCTTTCGGAACTACAGTACCGGCAGCCAGTGAATCGCCTGCATCGATCAAAATGTGATGATGACCTGAAGCGGGCCGAAGCACATTGGCTGAATCCAATGCAATGCCTGATACGCCCATTTTTACCTTGAAGGGAGATTTTATTTTCTGTCCATCTTTCAGGTTAACGAAAAATACTTTGGCGTTATCCGGAATCGTGGGCACCGGTGCAATCCCTGCTGTATCAGCCATGTGATGATGCATAGCAGTATCTGCCGATACATTCGCAGTGGTATCAACGGCATTTTCTTCATTCTTGGTGCCGCTATCATTACAAGCTACCAATCCAAGAAACAAGAAAGGAATAAGATCAATTTTACGCATAGCCTATTTTTAAAGTGATTAAATAAATGGTGAGGCGCAAATTTAAAGGTATATCATCGATATCTCCCCATTTGCAGACGTATTAACAATCAGGTTATTCCGACAGGTCGGGGCGGGTTTAAGGTTGCGGGATTTGTGTTTCAGGATGGATCCAGGTATTATCCCGACTCTTCGGGATACATGCACCCTATTTTTCTCCCTGTATAGTATCCAACACCCCCAGAATTATTCTGGCAGCTTTTTTTATTTCTTTTTCAGAAATGGTCAATGGGGGTGCAATACGCATGCACTCAGGCGCAAATAAAAACCAGTCGGTAAGCAGCCCTTGTTGCAAACAGCCGTCAATTACTTTTTTATTGATCTCGAATTGTTCAAATTCAACAGCGATCAGCAGTCCGTTTGCCCGTACGGTTTTAATCAGGGGATGCAGCAACAGTTCCCGGAACAAAGCGCCTTTTGCAGTTACCTGGGGAATAATATCTTCTTTCAACAGCACTTTAAAAGCAGCCAGGCCGGCGGCACAACAAACGGGGTGACCGCCAAACGTGGTAATATGACCCAATACCGGGTTTTCGGTAAATACCTGCATTATTTGCCGGTCGGCTACAAAAGCCCCCATGGGCATACCCCCGCCCAGGGCTTTACCCAGCAAAACAATGTCGGGGACTACATTAAATTGTTCAAAGCCCCACAGCGTGCCGGTACGGCCAAAACCGGTTTGAATTTCATCGAGGACCAATAGGGTGCCGGTTTCCCTGCATTTTTCCTGCAAGGCAGTCATCCATTGAGCAGAAGGGGCAAATACCCCCCGTTCGGCCTGGATGGTTTCGGCTATTACACAGGCAGTTTGGGTTGTAATTTCCTGCAGAGACTCCACAGCATCATACTCCAGGTGTAATATATCGGGCAGTAGGGGTCTGAAGGCATTGCGCCAGTATTCATCGCCCATGATACTCAGCGCACCCTGGGTAGAACCATGATAGCTCTTGTTGAAGGCAATGATCTGGGTACGGTTGGTAACACGTTTGGCCAGTTTCATGGCGCCCTCGGTGGCTTCGGCGCCTGAATTGGTAAAATATACCGAATTCAGCGAGGCAGGCAAATGGTCGGTTAGCCATTTGGCATACTGAACCTGGGGCGTTTCTATCATTTCGCCATATACCAACAGGTGCATGTAGTCGTTCAACTGCTTTTTTATGGCTTTTACCACTTTCGGGTGGCAATGACCCACATTACATACACTGATACCGGCAATGAGATCGAGGTATTTTTTACCGGAAACGTCGCGCAGGGTGCTTCCCTTCGCTTTTACGATCTCTAACCCCAGTGGCGCCGGAGAAGTTTGGGCCACATGCTGCAGAAATAATTCACGTTTATTCATAATCAGGGGCAAAGATAGCCGATTCACGATTTCACGTTTCACGACTATTTATTAGGATATTTGTCTAAACAAAACCATACTACCATGCCAGTCATCTTACACGTTGAAGGGGTTTATCCCACATTCGGAAGTAACTGCTTTATTGCCCCCAATGCCACTATAGTAGGGGATGTTGTAATGGGCGATGATTGCAGCATCTGGTTCAATGCCGTGGTGCGGGGCGATGTAAACAGCATACGCATAGGAAATAAAGTAAATATACAGGATGGCGCCGTCATTCATTGCACGTATAAACGCACCCAAACTATTATTGGCAGCAACGTTTCTATTGGTCATAACGCCCTTGTACATGGCTGTACCATAGAAGACAATGTATTGATAGGCATGGGCGCCATTATTATGGACAAGGCGGTAATCGGCAGCAATTCCATTATTGCAGCTGGCGCTGTGGTGCTGGAAGAAACCATCGTTCCGCCTGGGACCATTTTTGCCGGCGTGCCTGCTAAAAAGGTGAAAGACATAGTAGTAAGTCAAATTCACGGGGAAATAGACAGAATTGCGAATAACTACATAAAATATGCCGATTGGTTTCGCGATCAGGTAACCGAATAATTGATTGCACCTATTGCAATTGTGGTATAATATTTCTAGATTTAAGGGCGTTTTATGCTTTGTAAATAAGGTATATGAAATCAATGAGAACTCTTCTTTTTTTTGCAGCTATGGTAACTTATATTTTAGGTGGAAGTGCGTGCAGTCCGAAATACGGTTGCCCCAGCAATGGCAAAAATGTGGGTGCGGAGCGAATATTGAGCGGCGAGAAGGTTCCGAAGGGCAAGAAGTTCAGATCGTAGGTAATCCCTGACAACCCGGTTGAACCCGTTCAACTGTATTTATAATCCCAAACCGTACTTTATGAGCCTGACTCTACGCACAGATTTTGGCTGTACCGAAGCCATTATTGACGATGACTGTGGGCTGAAACGCTTTTATGAGGTAGCCAACATTCTTCTGGACGATCTCAAGATCCGTTTTACCAACAAGCAGGATGATTTTGACACCCTAACGTGGAACTTCACGTATAAAGGCCATCTGCTCACGTTGTATTACAACATCTACACAGGTATTTCAATTTATCCACACAAATTCAAGGAAGCGCCACGTAAGGACAATGATGCGGTGGTTGAAGTGGCCAAATTTCTGGAAACGAAATTACTGGTCAACCAGGCCAAACGCTACCTCGCTTAATATTGAATAGTCAATATTAAATACCCAATGATGAAGTAAATACACAATACTTCATCTACTCCAATATCCTTCTCTTTCCAATATTAGATACTCAATGCGAAATGTTGAAGTAGAAAAAGGTACTGCCCTTACTTTTACATTGGACGTTCTACATTTAATATTTCGATTTTTCGTCAATAGACTCAAGGATCTTGTAATAGCTGATAAACCGTTCTTCGTCTATGATCCCATTGGCTACCGCGTCTTTTATCGCACAGCCCGGTTCATTTATATGCAAACAATTGTTGAACTGGCAATCGTTGATGAGGCGTGCCATTTCAGGGAAATAATGCGATAGTTCCTGGCGGGAGATATCTACCAGTCCAAACTCGCGCATACCCGGTGTATCAATTAACCGGCCAGCTGTATCGCCGGGCAAATCAAACATTTCAGCGAAAGTGGTTGTGTGCAATCCCTTGCCGCTCCAGCCGCTTACATCCTGGGTCTTTAATTGCAGTCCGGGAAAAATAGAATTAATAAAAGATGATTTGCCTACCCCGGAATGACCGCTCATGAGGGTTGTTTTATTCTCCAGCGCCTTCTTTACATCCTCCACGCCCTGATTGGTTTTAACCGACATCAATACCGTACGATAGCCAATGGCCGCATACATATCTTTCAATTCGGTGTATTTTTCCAGTTCTTTGGTTTTATACAGATCCGCTTTATTAAAAACTACAATAGCGGGCACATGATACGCCTCGCAGGTAACCAGGAAACGGTCAATAAACCCCTGGGAGGTTTTAGGTTCCCTGAGTGTGGCAAATAATAACGACTGATCTAGATTGGCTGCAACAATATGGTGATGCATTTTATGCGCAGGCGATTGCCGGTTAATATAATTGCGCCGGGGAAGTATTTCAACGATCATGGCCGTATTGGCCGATTCACTTTCTACTTCAACAACCACTTCATCACCTACTGCAATGGGGTTGGTAGAGGTAATATCATCTAGTTTGAACACCCCTTTTATGCGGGCACTCATGGTTTTGCCCGTCTCTGTTTTTACATTGTACCAACTGCCGGTTGACCGGTATATGATTGCTTTCATTGAACCATAAATGTACATCAATTAACCGTGTCATTCCCGCTCAGCCGGGATGGCACGGCCAGCCTGTATTATGGGAACTTCTTAAATATGGTATACCGTAAAAATATTTCGAGCAACAATAAGACAGCGGCTGCAAATGCAAAGGGAAAGAACCGCTCTGTATAGCGTTTGAGTGAAGTAACTTCTATGCGTGATTTTTCGAGCTTATCAATTTCTGAATAAATTCTTTTCAAACTTTCATTATCCCGCGCTCTGAAATACAAACCGCCGGTTTCTGTAGCGATCAGGCGTAACAGTTTCTCGTCGATATTCACTTTCTGCTGCCGGGTGGTAGTACCGCCTGCGCCATCGGGAACAGGCACTGGTGCATATCCTTCAGTCCCTATCCCAATGGTATATACCCGCACGCCATAAGCCTTGGCGAGCTCTTTACCGGCCAGCGGGTCAATACGCCCGCCCTGGTCTTCGCCATCGGTAAGCAGGATAATAACTTTCGATTTTGTTTTAACGCTTTTCAACCGGTCAACGCTTACGCCCAACCCGTCGCCGATGGCCGTACCATCTTCCAAAAGCCCGCGTTGAATGTTAAATATCTGGTTTTTCAATACAGCTTTATCGGTTGTTAACGGCACCAGGGTAAAGCTTTCCCCCGAAAAAATAACCACCCCAATGCGATCAGTGGGCCGCAGGTCTACAAAGGCTGCCGCCAGTTGTTTGGAAGCTTCCATGCGATCGGGTAAAAAATCCTGCGCCAGCATACTGCCGCTTACATCCATGCAAAGAATAATGTCTATACCCTGTCCGTTCTTCATTTCTTCATCATTGCGCGTTTGCGGGCGGGCCATAGCCATGATGATGCAACTGAGGGCTAGCATCCGCAACACAAAGGGGGCATGCCGGAAGGTGCTTTTCCAGGAACTGCTTTTACGAAAAACGGTCAGTGTTGATACTTTCAGGGTACCCTGTTGCCGGTCGTACCGGTTCCAGTACCAGTATAGCATAACCGGAACGAATATGAATAACCCGAATACTTCAGGAAACGCAAATGTTATATTTTCAAACCAATTGTACAGCAAGGGTCAGGAAATATTGTTTAGTGTTTTGATAGCCGATTGTATTACGGCAAAATTCTTTTCATTATCGCTTTCATCAGGCTGATAGCGGGCAAACTTTACAAAATCTGCGATCTGTAAAGCGTGTACCAGTTGATTGAAACTTTCTTTATCTATAGCCATCTGGCGCAATTGCCCAATCAGTTCTGCATTTGTTTTTTCAAGGGTAGCCACTTTCAGTTTACGGAACATAAACACCCGTAAGATATCGTTCAGCCGGCTGTAATAGGTTTTTACTTCACCATTTTGCAGCCAACCCTGTTTACGTAATTCTTCCAGTGCCTGCAACGCTTCTTCATATGGGCTCTGTTTGGGTTGAACGGGTTGCGGTACTGGAGCCGCTTTCTTTGGCTTTCGTAACAGGTAAACAATAATGGCAATAGCAATTAAGGTAACGGCGCCGAGGATCCAGGGTATCCAGGCCATCCAGGCGGGTTTGGCCACCTCTACAATTTCTTTTATATCGCGGTAATCCTTTGAAACGTCTAATGGTGCATAACTTACTTCAACAGGAATGGAGTCGGTAGCATATGCTTTGGTGCCCACTTTAATGATCATTGGCGGAATGATCACCATGCCCGAATCGAAACTGGTAATGATAAGTTCCTGATGATACTGCTTTCCATCGATATTATCGGATGTATCGGCTTTTCCTTTTTCTATGATCTCAAAACGCGGAATGGAATCGAGGTTAAACCAGGTAAGGGTTTCACCCATCGGTATACGTACTTCAAAAGTAAGTTTAATGGGCTCGCCAATAAGTATCTGGTCACGGTCAATGGAAGCCCTGGCCACCACCTGGCCATGCATGTAAACCGGACTGGCGAGTAAACAACCAATAAGGATAATATAAAGAATATGGTTTTTCATAATTACCGGTTACGCCCTTTAAAGAATTTCTGCAGCACTTTTACATAATCTTCACCGGTGCGTAAATGCAGGAGGTCGCAACCAGCCCGCACAAAGATATTTTTACAATAGTTTGTATGGTTAAAAAAAGAAGTTTCGTATTGTTGCCGTACCAGGTAATCGCTGGTATCTATCCAGTTTCGGCCTCCGGTTTCTGCATCTTCAATTTCCATCAAACCGGCATCGGGTAATTGCATATCCATTTTATCGTACACTTTCATGCCAATCACATCATGCTTTTTACCCGCCACTTTTAATCCGTCTTCAAAATCATTGTCCAGGAAATCGCTCAACAAAAAAACAATACTGCTTTGTCTTACTGTGTTATTAAGCCGTTGCAGGGCATGCCCTATGCGGGTGCCCTTATTTTTTGGTTCGGCCGTGAGTAGTTCACGAACTATGTATAACACATGGTCCCGGCCTTTCTTGGGCGGAATAAATTTTTCAATGACGTCGCTAAAGAACAACACGCCCACTTTATCGTTATTACTGATGGCTGAAAACGCCAGCACGGCAGCCACTTCTGTGATGAGGTCTTTTTTGCGGGACTGCGTAGTGCCAAATAAAGAACTGGCGCTTACATCTACCAGCAGCATGACCGAAAGCTCACGTTCTTCTTCAAATACTTTGCTGAACGGATGGTTGAAACGTGCTGATACGTTCCAATCGATAAAACGAATATCGTCGCCAGGCTGGTATTCGCGTACTTCTTTAAACAACATGCCGCGGCCCTTAAAAGCACTGTGATACTCACCGGTAAATAAATGCCGGGTGAGCTTTTTGCTTTTAATTTCCAGCTCGCGAACTTTTCTTATTATTTCAGCCGTCGTTAACATAGCTTTTGGGCTTGGGTTAAGTGCCTGGCATCTGCTGCCCTGTCTGTTGTTAAGGTACCTGAATAACGCGCAAAATATCATCAATGATATTCTCAACGTTTATGTTCTCCGCCTCAGCTTCGTAAGTTAATCCAATACGGTGACGTAATACATCTTTTGAAATACTGCGCACGTCTTCGGGAATTACAAAACCACGCTTGTTTAAAAATGCGTGTGCTTTTGCGGCCAGGGCCAGGTTAATACTGGCGCGGGGCGAACCACCATAAGCAATGAGTGGTTTTAATTTTTCCAGCTTGTATTTATCGGGGAAACGAGTGGCAAAAACAATATCGAGGATATAATTTTCAACTTTTTCATCCATGTAGATCTGGCGCGTGAGTTCTTTCGCCTGCGTTATTTCCTGCATCGACACTACCTGGCCCACTTCAGGCGACTTTAATCCCTGTACGTTCTGGCGAATAATGATCTGTTCTTCCTCTTTGGTGGGATAATCTACAATTACTTTCATAATGAACCGGTCCTGCTGCGCTTCGGGCAAAGGATAGGTACCTTCCTGTTCCAATGGGTTTTGTGTAGCCAGTACCAGGAATGGTTCATCCAGTTTATAAGTGCTGTCGCCGATGGTGACCTGCCGTTCCTGCATCGCTTCCAGCAGGGCGCTTTGCACTTTTGCCGGAGCGCGGTTAATTTCATCGGCCAGGATAAAATTGGCGAAAATTGGCCCCCGGCGTACTATAAATTCATTTTTTGTCTGATTATAGATCATGGTGCCAATAACGTCGGCCGGCAACAGATCGGGTGTGAACTGAATACGGCTGAATTTGGCATGAATAGCTTGCGACAGTGATTTAATAGCGAGGGTTTTAGCCAAACCAGGTACCCCTTCCAGCAAAACGTGCCCATTACTTAACAGACCCATTAACAGTCTGTCTAACATATGATGCTGACCAATGATCACCCTGGCTGTTTCATCGCGGAGCCGGTCGATAAAAGCGCTCTGATACTGTATTTTGTCATTGAGCTGCCGAATATCATCTGCTGTTAATAGCATATACGGGGTTTAGTATGAATGATTGATAATCAGTTATGAAAATACGAGAATGCCTTTGCAAGATGCTTGCCAACTTGTAAAAACAACACTAAAATCAATAAAAATAAACATGTTTCACAACATACAATAAACGGGTAATAAAACAGTTGTGTTATAATTTCGATTTACCCCCCGAAATGCAACGTAAAGGGAATAAAATTTGCTCATATATGCAGGTGCCCTATTTTACAGCCTGGTACACAATCAATTATTTTCAGGCCATTAAATAATAAAAATTGTTAAGATGAAATATTATGTATTAGCATTGGTTTCGATTGGTTTTATCATCTTTAGTTGTAATAAAGATGATGATAAAAAAGACGACCTCAGCACCAAAATTCAGTTGATGACCAGCGCCACCTGGAAATATGACACCGCAGCCATTGATATTGATAAGAACGGCACGCCTGATCAGGCATTACCGGCAGGCACCATTGAAACATGCGAAAAGGATAATGTCATAACTTTTAAAAGCGATAGTACGGGCACGCTCAATGAAGGAAGCACCAAATGCGACCCGGGAGATCCTCAAACCACTTCCTTTAAATGGTGGTTTAAAGACAATGGAGCGGTATTGTACAGCCCCGATCCTATTTTCGGTGGTTTAAGCGGCGATGTTAAAGTAATTGACCTTACAGCTGCCAAACTGCGGGTAACCAAAGAAGTAACTGTTGCACCTGCCTATACTGTCAATATTGTATTGGATCTGAAGCATTAAAAATAAAAGAACAAAATATTTTAAGCCCTGCCTTTGGTGGGGCTTTTTTTATTACATTAAAAGCCATCTTATCAAGCGTCCTGTTTTTCTATAAAACATTTGTAAAAAGTAATCGTCTACACAATAAAGTCATGTAAATACTGTTTATTTGCCGGCGCAATTGATGTACCCGTAAATGGATTATTATTGTAGGGATAATATGACCATTCAAACGAAATGATAACTTCATCACTATCACCAACAATTGGCTACAGACAAAACCAGAAGGCGTAAAAGATTTACCAGTTAAATTATTAGGGAAAATTTAATCAGCAATGCATAACCTAAAAAATGCAAGGTTATACGCATGCAATTATGTTTAACAAAAAACCCAATATATGATCAGATCTTTTACCAAAGCCCTTTCATTATTAGTATTATGTGCAGCTACTTTCAGCGCCTGTAAAAAAGACAAGAACGATGACAGCCTGGCTGTTACCAAAGAAAACCTGGTAGGTACTTATGTTGTTTCTACCATCAAAGTAAAAGCCTCCACTGGTGGCGGCGAACAGGATATTACCAAAGATTATCTTGAATCCTGCAAAAGAGATGATCAGACTATTTTAAAATCTGATCTGAAAATGGAATACAAAGACGCTGGAACTGTATGTTCTTCTTCTGGCGATTTCACCAGCACATGGTCTTTATCCGGCAGCAAAATCACTATTGACGGAGAAGAAGCTACCGTTAAGACCCTTACAAAAGGTACACTTGTTACTGAAGAAGTTAGTGATTGGGGTGGAGTTTCAGTTACCTGGATAACTACTTACAGCAGAAAATAATTCCGCTTATACTTCTTTAAAAGGGCTGCGCCGGTTTAACCCAGACAGCCCTCTTTTTTATTTAGATCAGTTTATTTTCTTTCGCGCCTCACGACAAATACTTTCCTACGATCGGTACCCTGCGCCCTACCCCAAACGCTTTGCAACTAACGCGTATGATTGGACAGAACTGGTTACGCTTATACTCATTGCTATTCACCATTTTTAATACCCGCCTTACCAGGGCCTCATCAATACCCATGGCAATAAGCTCTTTCGGCCCTTTTCTTTTTTCAATGTATTGATACAATACTTTATCAAGTATTGAATAGTCGGGCAAACTATCGCTGTCCTTTTGATCGGGTCGTAATTCAGCCGATGGCGGTTTCGTGATTATATTTTCCGGAATGATCTCACCGTTTCGATTGAGGTAATTTGCCAGCGCATATACCTGCATTTTATATACATCGCCCAATACGCTTAATCCGCCCGCCATATCGCCATACAAGGTTCCATAGCCGGTACACAATTCGCTTTTGTTCGATGTATTCAGTAAGATGTAGCCGAATTTATTGGCAATAGCCATTAACAGGTTACCGCGGGTACGGCTTTGTATATTTTCTTCAGCCAGTCCAAACGGCAGATCACCAAAAACCGGTTGCAGTGTATGCAGAAATGAATCGTAAATGTTTTTTATGGGCACTATATCGTATGGGTTGCCCAGGTTCTTACTCAACTGCTCTGCATCAGCTACCGAATGCGAGGTAGAATAATGCGAAGGCATCAGAATGGCCCGAACATTTTCGCGGCCCAATGCGCGGGTAGCCAACGCTTGTGTTACGGCACTGTCAATGCCGCCCGAACTTCCCAGGATCGCTTTGGTGAAACCCATTTTTCGGAAATAATCGCGGATACCCAGTATCAGCGCTTCTTTTATTTCACCAATGTTTTCATCTGAAGTAAGATATTCAATGATCTTTTCGGGGTCTTCCACTTTCGATACCCGCATATCTTTATCAAACTCAGGGATCGCCTTCAGTAGTTTACGTTTTGCCTTTTGCACTTCAATATCCTCGAGGTTTACTATGGCAAAATCCTCTTCAAAATATTTCATTTCCTTTACGATCTGTCCATTGGCGTCCATTACCAGACTGCCGCCATCAAATACAATTTCGGTTTGCGACCCAATGGCATTGCAATAGAACATGGGCAATCCATACTTCACCACGTTAGCCCTGATGATCTCTTCCCGGTCCTGGTCGTGGTCGTAATCGAAGGGGGAAGCAGAGATATTGATCATGAGATCGGGTTGCTGGGTGATCAGCACATCCATGGGACATTGCCGGTACAATGGGTTATCGCCCAGGTTCCAGATGTCTTCACAAACTGTTAAGGCAATTTTCTTTCCTTTAAACTCCAGCACATTCCACTCAAACCCCGGCTCAAAATACCGGTACTCGTCAAACACATCATAATTCGGCAACAGGGTTTTATGGGCAACTCCCACTATTTTTTTATCGAACAGCAACCAGGCCGAGTTAAACAGGTCCTTTCCTTCTTTTAACGGGTTTCGTTGCGGACTGCCAATAATAACCCCAATGGTATCGGCCTGTTCTTTTATAATATCAATGGCTTTATAACATTCATTGATAAAATCATCAAACTCCAGGAAATCACGCGGCGGGTAACCACAAATGCTCAATTCAGAAAATACAACCAGGTCGGCATTCCGGCTTTTGGCATACTGAATAGCCCCCATTATTTTGCGGGTATTATCTTCGAAATTCCCTATATGATAATTTTGCTGCGCAATCGCAATTTTCATTTAAATAATTTAGGTTTAACAACAACCATTTTTTCCAACGCACCCGCAAATTTACGTCAATGTGCAAAGACATACAAGCTCACCCTGTTATGCCCTATATTGCAGGCCGTTACAACAAAAAACAAGTAGTTTACGTTCAAAACGCGGAACGCAGAACACAGAACTCGAAAGGCCGTCGCCGAAAGGTAAGGCGGGCATGCGTTTAAAACATAAATATTTTCAGATGAAAAAAGCTGGATTGGTACTATTGGTCATTGCCGGATTGTTTTCCTGTAAAGACAAAAACATCCCCGATGTGTCGGGTATCAAGATCGACCTTTCGGTGAAACGGTTTGAGCAGGATTTTTTTGCCATAGATACCAATCATGTGATGCCCTCCCTGCAGCAGTTAAGTGCCAGGTACCCGCTTTTTTTAGGCGATTTTTTATACAATATCATGGAGTTGCCCGGCATCAGCGATTCCAGTACACAGGAGCAGGAACTACTGAGGAAATTTATTGGCGATTACCGGCCCGTTAAAGATTCGGCCGACCAGGTGTTCCGCAATTTTAGCGCTATAGAAAAGGATGTAAAAAAGGGATTGCAGTTTGTAAAACATTATTTTCCTGCCTATAAAGCGCCTACCCAATTGATCACGTATATAGGGCCCATGGAAGGTTACAGCGATGTTATTACCCGCGATGCCCTGGCAGTTGGCTTGCAATTGCATATGGGTCGCAATTATTCATTATACCGCAGCAATATTGGCCAATCGGTTTTTCCCGATTACATCTCACGGCGGTTTACACCCGATAATATTGCGGTGAATTGCATGAAGAATATCATCAACGATATTGTCCCTGAAAAACCCGGCAGCAAGCCGCTGGTTGAATTAATGGTTGAAAAAGGAAAACGGTTATATGTGCTCGATAAAATACTGCCTTACACCGAGGATACGCTTAAAACCGGTTATACCGCGGCTCAGTTGAAGGGTTGTTATGAAAATGAGGGTATGATCTGGAATTATTTTCTCACCAATAATTTACTGTTCAATATTGACCCGGGAAATATAAAATCCTATATGGAAGAAGCGCCCAGCACGCCTGAGTTGGGCGACCGGTCGCCCGGCGCCATTGGAATTTTTGTAGGCTGGCAAATTGTAAAGAAATATATGTTGAAGCACAGCGATCTCTCGTTAAACGAATTGCTCAATACCGATCCCAAAACGATCTTTGAAGAAAGCAAGTACCGGCCGGGGTAGGCCTCACTTCTTCCCAATATTCTTACGCAACAATTCCCGTGCTGTTTGCAGGTCGGTGATGGATTTAAACGAGTCTTTGGGCACCAGGAAAAACGACCTGGGATCAAAGTATAAATGAAAAAAGTAAGGGCTTTCTACAAAATGGCTGAACTGTTTCCAGGCCCAGCCTTTGGCGCCTTTAGCGGTTTCCAGCACCACATTCTCCTCTTCAAAATGCATGATAAAATGATCCTGGAAAGTAACGGATTTACGATAAATGCTGCCTGGTAATATTTTCCAGATGGTTAGCATGAGAAAAAACCACAAAAAGGAAAATATTAAAAACGATAATGCCTGTATCTTCTTAAAGGCAAACAATACGGCGGAAGTAATAGTAAAGACATTGATCAGTATCAGTAGGATCTTTATTTCCGGACGCATTAAAAAGTGATAACGCAAGGCCTGTATCACCTGTTTTTTATCATAACCAAATTGAACTGTCATTCAGCTTTCCCCCATTAAGGCCGTAAAAGTAAGGATTCCGGCAAAAACAGGTATAAAAAAACAGGATTCAAATTAATGAACCCTGTCCAGCAGTGCACATGAAACAACCTGTTAAACAGGATGTCCTGTTTTCAGGGCAAAATTGTTCTTAATGGCTATACTTGAGGTTTAGTAATTCGGTCTTATATATTTTTCAATGCGAGTGATCAATTCTTCTGCAAACCTACTTAGTTACCCGCCTGATAACAATACCACTTTGTGGTGCTATTTGAAGGCTATTTTTTTGTTAAAAATTTGAATGTCAATTATTTAATTGCAAACGGCACCGTTTTACCTACCCTCAAAAGGTATTAAGGCAACCGGGTATTTTTGAGGAGAGGCATAAACAAAAACTGCGCAGTCACCGGCCAAAGGCCTGGTTACCGCGCAGGGTATAAGTTTAAAAATGTGTTATAAAGGGGTTGAAACGGGCTTACCGTATACTTCTGCCACACCTGGCTTTGCCATTGGCTGCCTGATACGGCGAAATGACCCGGCTACAGGAAGCCAGAAAGGCAATACAAATCGTTAGTAATAAAAGCGTTTTTAAAGTCATGCGTGAAGGTTGGGTTTTATATAGGGTTTAAACGTGCAGATTTCTCAGATTAATATTATAAAACATATAAATAAATGTGAAAATAAGTAGTTGAATGGACTGGTTATACGGGTGAATAGATAACTATTCCGATTTAGGAGATCCGGTTTTATGATTCATTTTCGAGAACAGACCGTTTAACGAAAGGTCTTTTGCGTTGAAACGAAATGACCAAATCGTTTAATGAAAAGTGTTTTGCGTTTAACGGAATCGACTTTCTATTTAACGAAAAGTGTTTTGCATTAAATGGAGTTGACATTTCATTTAACGAAAAGTGTTTTGCATTTAACTGAATTGTCTTTCCATTTAATGAAAAGTGTTTTGCATTAAATGGAATTGACATTTCATTTAACGGAAAGTGTTTTGCATTTAACGGAATTGCTTTTTCATTTAATGAAAACTGTTTTGCGTTTAACGGAATTGTCTTTTCGTTTAATGGAATTGACTTTTTATTTATTTGAATTGAGCTTGCCATTAATATAAATGGGTTGATTTTCAGGCACATAAGCCAATTGCATGTCTATTCCAGGGGTAGAACCCGGGATCCAAACCCAGGTGGAGTAGGTGTTCAACCCCGGGTGTTTCACATTCTGCATACAAGCAAAAAAAATCCGCTCATAAAAATGAGCGGACTGAAGTTTATAAAAAATAACCGTCCAAAAATTAATATTAATGCGCCGGTCAGTTTATAGCAAAACTGGTAACTGCTGCCGGCCCATCCCGACTGAAGTCGAAACGGAAGGATATTGGATCGGGTACTGTCAGATCAGGATCTTCTTAACTACAACCCATACTATTACCGCAATTGAGGCATTTATAGCAGGTACCGCTACGGATGGTAATATGTCCGCAGGTGTTGCAGGCCGGCGCATCGCTTTGCATGTTTTTAGCAGCCGCATTGACAGCATCCATACCTACTTCTGCTCTTTTAACAGTGGCTTTTACTGGTTTTAAAGATTCTGCATCTGGCGATTTCACCGGTTTACCAGGCACAATGCGCACATCACTTAATGGTGGCGTTTTTTTTTCATACTCCAGTGAAGTGGGTATTTCATCCCAGTCATCGGTGCCGGTATTCATTACTTCGGGCTTATCGAGTACGTGTACCAGGTCGGTTCTACCCAGGTATTCATACGCCAGGGCACGGAATATAAAGTCTACAATAGAAGTGGTGCTCTTAATGTTCGGATGATCTACCATACCTGCCGGTTCAAAGCGGGTGAACACAAACTTCTCTACAAACTCCTCCATCGGCACCCCATATTGCAAACCAATGGAAATAGAAATGGCAAAGCAGTTCAACATGCTGCGCATGGTAGCGCCTTCTTTAGCCATATCTATGAAGATCTCACCTACCGTACCATCGTTGTATTCGCCGGTACGTAAAAAGATGGCCTGTCCGTTGATCTTGGCTTTTTGGGTATAGCCGCGGCGTTTTGCCGGTAAAGTCCTGCGTTCTACAATACGCGCCAGTTCCCTTTTCAGCTTGGTGTCGGGAGAAGCCTGAACGCGTTTTTGCACTTCGCCCAGCAAATCGGTAATGGTGAGTTTGCCTAAATCAACAATGTTCGATTCCTGCGGCTCAGCGGTTGGTGCTTTTTCACTATTATCTTCTTCAACTTTTTTCTTCTTGTCGCTCTTATTGCTAAGCGGCTGGCTGAGCTTTGAACCGTCGCGGTATAAAGCGCAGGCTTTTAAACCCAGTTTCCAGCTCATCATGTAGGCATCGGAAATTTCCTCTACCGTTGCTTCGTTGGGCAGGTTAATGGTTTTTGAAATAGCTCCACTTAAAAAAGGTTGTGCGGCTGCCATCATTCGAATATGGCCATGGGCATGAATAAAACGTTGTCCTTTTTTACCGCATTTGTTGGCACAGTCAAAAACGGGCAAGTGTTCGGCCTTTAAGAAAGGAGCTCCTTCAATGGTCATGGTACCGCAAATGAAATCATTAGCGGCTTCTATTTCATCGTCATTAAAGCCTAATGCTTCGAGTAAGCTCCATTCAAAATTAAAGTACTGCTCAGGTTTGAATCCCAGGCGTTGCAGGCATTCTTCGCCGAGCGTGTAAACATTGAATACGAATCCGATTTCAAAGGCGGAAGCCACCGCTGCGTCTAATTTCTTTATTTCTTCTGAAATAAACCCTTTCTCGCTAAGCGTTTGGTGATTGATGTTCGGAGCGCCTACAAACGTACCGGCTCCTACAGCATATTTAATGATCGTATCTATTTCACGGGGTAGATAGCCCAGGTTCTTTAAAGCCTGAGGCACCGATTGGTTAATGATCTTGAAGTAACCGCCGCCGCTGAGTTTTTTAAATTTCACAAGGGCAAAATCAGGTTCTACGCCGGTGGTATCGCAATCCATTACCAGACCAATAGTACCGGTTGGCGCTATTACGGTAACCTGTGCATTGCGGTAGCCATGTTTTTCGCCCAGTTGTACGGCTTCATCCCATGCTTTGGTAGCGGCTTTCAACAGGTAGTCAGGACAATATTTTGCTTTAATTCCCACTGGTTTGATGTGCAGTTTTTCATATTCGTCTGCATCATAAGCTGCCAGGCGGTGGTTGCGCATTACCCGCAGCATATCATCCCGGTTTTCTTCATATCGTGCAAAGGGTCCTAAAATGGAAGCCAGTTCAGCTGATGTTTTATAGGCAACGCCGGTCATGATGGCGGTCAGCGCTCCTGCAATGCCACGGGCTTCTTCGCTATCGTACGGTATACCCATTACCATCAACATAGAGCCCAGGTTGGCATAACCCAAACCCAGGGTGCGGTAATCATAGCTCAGTTGCGCTACTTCTTTGGAAGGGAATTGCGCCATCAGCACAGAAACTTCCAGCACCACTGTCCACAAGCGGCAGATATATTCAAAACCTTCTACATCAAAGGTGTTGTTGTTTTCATTGTAAAAACGGCGCAGGTTGGCAGAAGCCAGGTTACAGGCCGTATTGTCGAGGAACATATATTCACTGCAAGGGTTGGAAGCATTAATGCGTCCGCCCTTGGGACTGGTATGCCATTCATTGATGGTGGTATCGTATTGCGTACCGGGGTCAGCACAACGCCAGGCGGCATAAGAGATCTGGTTCCAAACTTCCCGGGCCGGAATGCGTTTCATAACCCGGCCATCGGTGCGTGCTTTTAATTCCCAGTCTTCATTATTATTGAGCTTTTCAAAAAATTCATTGGGAATACGGATAGAGTTGTTAGAGTTCTGTCCGCTTACTGTTTTATATGCTTCTCCTTCATAATCGCTTGGGTAACCGGCGGCAATAAGCGCTCCTACTTTCTTTTCTTCTTCTACCTTCCAGTTAATGAAATCCATGATCTCGGGATGGTCCAGATCAAGACAAACCATTTTTGCCGCACGGCGGGTAGTACCACCGCTTTTAATAGCACCTGCAGCACGATCGCCGATCTTCAAAAAACTCATCAAACCGCTGGAAGTTCCGCCGCCGCTTAATTTTTCCCCTTCGCCCCTGATATGTGAGAAGTTAGTACCTACGCCACTGCCATATTTAAAAATGCGGGCTTCGCGCATCCACAGGTCCATTATACCGCCATCATTCACCAGGTCATCTTCAACGCTTAATATAAAGCATGCATGTGGTTGCGGACGTTCGTATGCTGAAGTGGATTTTTTCAATTGATCGTCAACCGCGTCTACATAATAGTGACCTTGTGGTTTTCCCTTGATACCGTAGCTTTCAAATAACCCGGTATTAAACCATTGCGGGCTATTCGGTGTGCATGACTGATTCAGGATACAATGCACCAGCTCTTCATAAAAGACGGTTGCGTCTTTTTCAGAAGCAAAATAACCATACTTTTCACCCCATACTTTCCAGCAATTAGCCATGCGATGCGCCACCTGTTTTACAGAGGTTTCGCGACCCAGCGAACCGTCTTGTTGCGGAACGCCTGCCTTACGGAAATATTTCTGGGCTAAAATGTCTGTAGCAATCTGACTCCAGTGTTTGGGAACCTCTACATTGTTCATTTCAAACACCACCTCTCCACTTGGATTGCGGATCACTGACGTTCGATAATCATATTCGAACTGATCAAATACGGATATTCCATCCTGGGTAAAACGTCGGTTGAACTGTAATCCTTTCGATTGCTTCTTGCTGGGCATAGGTTGCTAAATTTAGAATGATTAATAACAGTAGGGCTGGGATGACGAAAATATCCTGTAGCACTCATATTTCCACTTCTTAAATATGCACAGCTGTGGAAAAAGCATGTGAAAAATACTACAATGCAAGCTGGGTGCGCTTTACTCGATTTTTGCACAGAATACGGTGAAATGTTGATTTCTTTTTTTACCGTATTATTAAAAAAATCATATTTTTTAACATATTGGTGTTTACCCGCTATTCAAGCCTTCTTACGCTTTAATTTCCGGGCTTTTATAAACCATTGTTATCTACTTGCACAATCATTCATGAAATGTTCCTTTTCTTTGCCAGTATGTTCTTTTATAAACAATTAATGCTAATGTTGGTTGGAATGACTGCCGGTTATTATTGCCGGTCGCAGGCGGCATTGTCGGCATGGGGTACAACCAACAACCAGATAGCACTTTCGCGCAAGATCATTTACCAGATAGAAGCCAGTTTTCGTACCGATCCAAAAAGACAGCATTTACAAACTTTCTTATTCAGGACCGGTGCCTTTGTACAATTGAACAAAAGCTGGAGTCTGGGGGGCGGATATGTTCTTATTGACAACCGCCGCACGATCGACGGCATTACCGGGTATGCGGTAGAACACCAGGGCATGGAACAGGCCTGGTTCACACATCCGATAAATATTGGATCCGGTTTGAATCCTTATAAAACCTTGTTACGGCACCGGTTACGGCTCGAAAACCGGTTCCTGCCCAAATTAACCCAGGAAAATAATGCCATTCAAAAAACCGGGACCTCTTTTGCCAACCGGTTGCGATACCAGATCAGAGAACAAATTCCGCTGGTACGCCATATGGGTGATTTTGAAAAGGGGATGTACATGATCCTGCAGAACGAGTTCTTTTTCAATATCAGTGGTCAACGGTTTGTAAACGGGAAGGTTTTTGATCAAAACCGGAGCCTGCTGGCTACCGGATACCGCTTTAGCCGCAAATTTGACGTGGAGCTATCCTACATGCTGCGGGCGGTTAAAGAAGCCAGCAACCGGGTTACCCGGGAAAGCATTGTACAGGTAATTACTTTTGCGAGAATATAATCACCTGAAAAACAATATCTGGTAAAAGTTTTGATACCTTATGGCCCCTTTGGAAAAGTTTTTGCATTTTTGTAGTCACCAATAGCCCAGCATGACGAATCGCATTTATCAATCCCTACTGCAACATAAAGAGAAAGGACAGAAGTCATTTGCAGTACTGATTGACCCAGACAAGGTAACGGTAGAAAAAATTGATGAATTAACTGCATTGGCCACCGAAGCGCGGGTTGATTACTTGCTGGTGGGCGGCAGCCTAGTGGTCACTAACCGGCTGGATGAGGTTGTACAACAGATAAAGAAGAATTGCGATATCCCGGTGATCCTGTTCCCCGGCAGTCCGTCGCAGATTACTCCCTATGCCGATGCATTACTTTATCTCTCCCTGATCTCAGGCCGCAATGCCGAATTATTGATCGGTCAGCACGTTATTTCAGCCCCGTTCGTAAAACAAAGCCGGTTAGAGATCATTTCTACCGGGTATATGGTCATTGACGGCGGCGCGCCAACAACCGTTTCTTACATCAGTAATGCAGCACCTGTTCCGGCCGATAAAAACGAAATCGCCATGTGTACCGCCATGGCCGGTGAAATGTTGGGTATGAAGCTGATCTATATGGATGCCGGCAGCGGCGCCAAACGACCTATTACCGAAAGCATGATCGAGAAAGTGGCGCAAATCATAGAAGTGCCCCTGGTAATTGGCGGTGGTATTGTTGACCCGGAGAAAGCATACCTCAATTGTAAAGCCGGCGCCGATATGATCGTTATTGGCAATGCCATTGAGAAAGACGCTTCGCTGATCAAAGAGATGAGTGAAGCGATTCACTCGGTTCCTGCAAAGATTTCTTAACAAAATGACAATTTGGTTGTTCTATTGCCTGATGGTTACCTTGTTGGAAGAGTTTGACGGGGTTAAAACCATTGGACGTTTGGGGGTATTTTAAGAATTATACAAAATTTTACACTAAAAATCCCCAATCATTTCAAAAAAGTGTTTTTCTTTGCGGTTACAAATTCATTGAACTCAAACGCATATCCATTAAAATGCAAAAAAATCTCACCATAATACTCGCTGATGTAGTCGCGCAAAGCGTGATTACTATAGTGCGTGGGGTTTTTCCTGTACGGCTTTGTACAGTTTTTTTCTTCCAACCTATACCCGTAAGGGTGCGACGTTGATACTCACGAACCATACTGCATACTCTGTAGTTTCCGGGATGACTGTCATTCCACGAAGTCATATTCCCCGGCACACTGTTTTAAGCCGTTGCATTTTTCACAATTAGTCTTGTTTCAAAAATGGAAACACAACATCATTTTCAGGTAATCGTAGCTAACGAATCACACCTCAGCTTTGCCCAGATCATATGCGATGAAATGGCCTCGTCGGCCAAAGCCCGGGGAACCGGTATAGCCAAACGATCGCCGGAATATATACAGCAGAAAATGCGTGAGGGAAGAGCAGTGATCGCCTTCAATGAAGATGGCATCTGGGCCGGCTTTTGTTATATAGAAACCTGGAGCCATGGTGAATATGTTGCCAACTCAGGTTTGATCGTTGCACCTGCTTTTCGCAAAGGCGGACTGGCAAAAGCCATTAAGAAGAAAATATTCGACCTGAGCCGTCAAACATTCCCCGAATCAAAGATCTTCGGTCTTACCACCGGTTTGGCTGTTATGAAAATAAACAGCGATCTGGGATACGAGCCTGTTACTTATTCGGAACTTACACAGGATGAAGCATTCTGGGCCGGCTGTAAAAGCTGCGTGAACTACGACATTCTGATGAGCAAGGAACGGAAAAACTGTTTGTGTACCGCCATGCTGTATGATCCTAAAGATCACTATGAGCCGGAAGAAACCAAAGAGTTCTTTGAAGAGAAGAAGAGTGTGTTTGAACGGCTGTTACGTATAAAACAATGGAAATTGCTGAAGCCTTTCTTTAAGGATGATAAAGATTCCGGTAAGGACAAAGACTCCAACAGTGGCGGCGGAGCCGGCAAGATCAAATCTTTTTTTCACCTTTTTTTTAATCTCTAAAAACAACTTCTGGGAAGATGGCAAAGAAAGTCGTTCTCGGTTTCAGCGGTGGATTAGACACTACTTTTTGTGTAAAATACCTGGGCGAAGACCAGGGTTATGAAGTGCACAGCATTATTGTAAATACCGGTGGTTTCAGCGATGAAGAATTGAAAAAGGTTGAAGAGCATGCTTATAAACTGGGTGTAAAAACACATACAACGGTTAATGCCGTAAAAGGATATTACGATCAAATTATAAAATACCTCATTTACGGAAACGTGTTAAAGAACAACACCTACCCGTTAAGTGTGAGTGCCGAACGATTGAGCCAGGCCCTGCATATTGCAGACCATGTAAAAAAATTAAATGCCGATGCCGTAGCGCATGGCAGCACCGGCGCCGGCAACGACCAGGTTCGCTTTGATATGATCTTCCACATTCTGATACCGGGTGTTGAGATCATTACCCCCATCCGCGACCTGAAGCTGAGCCGCGAAGCAGAAATTGAATACCTGAAAGGCAAAGGCGTGAACATGAACTTTGCCAAAGCCGTGTATTCGATCAACAAAGGGTTATGGGGAACCAGCGTAGGCGGTAAAGAGACGCTGTCATCAAAAGGCATGTTACCCGAAGAAGCCTGGCCAACACAGGTTACCAAAACAGGCAGCGAAGAAGTAAAACTGCATTTTGAAAAAGGCGAACTGAAAAAGATCAACGATAAAGCATTCGATCACCCTACCGAAGCCATTCAATACCTGCAAACCATTGCCGGCGCGTATGGCGTGGGAAGAGATATTCACGTAGGCGATACCATCATCGGCATTAAAGGCCGGGTTGGTTTTGAAGCGGCAGCGCCCATGGTTATTTTAAAAGCGCACCATGCATTGGAAAAGCACGTGCTCACCAAATGGCAACTTAACTGGAAAGATCAGCTGGCCCAATTCTACGGCAACTGGTTACACGAAGGACAGATCATGGACCCTGTGATGCGCGACATAGAAGCATACCTCGAAAACTCGCAGCAACATGTAACCGGCGACGTATTTGTTTACCTGCAACCCTACCGCTTCCAGATCATCGGTATTGAATCAACCTACGATCTTATGAGCAGCAAGTTTGGCAAGTATGGTGAAATGAATACCGGCTTTACAGGCGAAGATGTGCGTGGGTTCAGCAAAATATTTGGTAACCAGACCTCGATCTGGAATTCGGTGAAACAAGATAATGACGGGAAATAATTTCAATCAGGTTTTATGAGTCAGAAAATAAAAGTAGGCATAATAGGTGGCGCCGGGTATACCGGTGGTGAATTGCTCAGGTTGCTGATCAATCACCCGCATGTGGAGATTGCCTTTATAAACAGTAAAAGCAATGCCGGCAATCCTATACACCAGGTGCATGCCGATTTGATCGGTGAAACCAACCTGCAATTCTCAGAAGACCTGTCGCCTTTACAGGATGGCAGCATCGATGTGTTGTTCTTGTGTGTAGGACATGGTGACGCCCGCAAATTTTTAACGGAATACGCCGTAGCAGACAAAATAAAGATCATTGATCTGTCGCAGGACTTCAGGCTCAATAAACAATCGACAATAGGCAATCGTCAATTCGTTTATGGATTGCCTGAGTTGAACAAACAAGCGATCAAAACGGCCAGTAACATTGCCAACCCGGGTTGTTTTGCAACCAGTATTCAATTAGGCTTGTTGCCACTGGCGAAAGCCGGCTTACTGGATTCGGTATATACCACTGGCATTACCGGTTCAACCGGCGCCGGGCAGGGATTATCGGCTACCTCCCATTTTTCATGGCGGGCCAATAACATCCAGGCTTATAAAACATTAACGCACCAGCATTTAAAAGAGATCACGCAGTCGCTGCAGCAATTGCAGCCAGGGTTTTCTCCAAACGCGGGTGATGGCGCCGAAGCGCTGAGTTTTATTCCCTGGCGTGGTGATTTTACACGCGGCATTTTTATCAGCTCCCTGATCGATTGCGACTGGAAGCTGGAACAGCTTGCTGAATTATACAATGAATTTTATAAGGACCACCCATTTACGGTGATCAGCAAAAGCGAGGTCTTTTTAAAACAGGTGGTGAATACGAATAAATGTATCATTCAACTGGAAAAAGTAGGCCCTAAGCTCGTAGTGCATAGCGTCATCGACAACCTGACCAAAGGCGCCTCAGGCCAGGCCGTACAGAACATGAACCTGTTGTTTGGGTTTGATGAAAGTGCAGGGTTAAAATTGAAAGCTAATTATTTTTAATGATAGGCGGTGTGCGGAGCCGCCGGGTAAAACTTATTACGAACATGAAACTCTTTGATGTTTATCCAATCAATAACATCGCCATCGAAAAAGCCAAAGGCTCTTACGTATGGGATGACAAAGGGGAACAATACCTTGACCTGTATGGCGGTCATGCGGTAATTTCTATTGGCCATACCCATCCGCATTACGTTGAACGAATTACGAAGCAATTAAGTAAAGTAGGCTTTTATTCCAACTCGGTTAAAATGCCTTTGCAGGAAGAACTGGCGGAAAAGCTGGGCAAATTATCAGGCAAACCCGACTATCAGTTATTCCTGATCAGCTCAGGCGCAGAAGCCAACGAAAACGCATTAAAGCTGGCCTCGTTTTACAACGGCCGCAAGAAAATAGTTGCCTTTAAAAAATCTTTTCACGGTAGAACCTCCCTGGCTGTTGCTGCCACCGACAACCCTTCTATTGTAGCTCCGGTGAACCAAACGCCGAATGTGATCTTTCTTCCCTTTAATGACGTAGCAGCGCTTGAAGCCTGCTTCGCTGAACAGGGATCAGAAATATCATCGGTGATCATCGAAGGCATACAGGGCGTGGGCGGCATCAATGTAGCCAGCGAGTTATTTTTACAAGCCATCCGGCGGTTATGTACAGAACATAACGCCGTTTATATTGCCGACAGCGTGCAATGTGGTTATGGAAGAAGCGGTAAATTCTTTTCACACGATTACGCCGGTGTAGATGCAGACATTTACACCATGGCCAAAGGCATGGGTAATGGCTTTCCGGTTGCCGGCATTATCATTGCGCCGCATTTGCAACCCAAACACGGAATGCTGGGTACTACGTTTGGTGGCAATCACCTGGCATGTGCGGCTGCATTAGCGGTAGTAGAAGTAATAGAAAAAGAAAACCTGGTTCAGAATGCAGCTGAAACCGGAAAGTATTTGATGGATGAGCTGAAGAAGATACCCCAGTTACAGAATGTACGTGGCCGGGGTCTGATGATCGGCTTTGATGTGCCGGAGGAATTGAAAGACCTCCGCAAGAACTTACTGTGGAAACACAAGATATTTACCGGTGAAGCCAAACCCAATGTGATCCGGTTACTTCCATCATTGGCCTTGCGCAAAAAAGACGCAGACCAGTTACTGGAGGCCATAAGAGAAGAAATTCAGATCGGCGCCGAGGCGTAAACCATAAAGGGTGGGTCTCCCTTGCAGGGAGGCTCACCCTTGGATCAAAACATGAAGGGTGAGCGCTCCGCCAGCCGGCGGAGCACCCACCCTTGTCTCATAATCATTTTCATCATCAAATTCCTTCCTGCTACAGGCATGAAAAATTTTACAAGTGTTCACGATGTGCAGCAGCTTGATGCACTGGTAAAAAAAGCGCTGGCATACAAAGCCGCTCCTTTTAAAGATAAATCGTTGGGAGCCGGCAAGCGCATTGGTTTGTTGTTTTTGAACCCAAGTATGCGAACCCGCCTGAGCACCCAGATCGCTGCACAGAACCTGGGCATGGAACCCATCGTATTCAACGTGGGACAGGAAGGCTGGGCCCTGGAATTTGAAGATGAAGCCATCATGAGCGGCAGCACGGTGGAACATGTGAAAGATGCAGCGCCCATCATGGGTAATTATTTTGACATTCTCGCCATTCGCACCTTCCCTTCTTTAAAGAACCGGGAAGACGACTACAGCGAACTGTATATAAAACAATTCATCAAGTACGCGGGCATTCCGGTAGTAAGTCTCGAAAGTGCTACACTGCATCCATTACAAAGCTTAACGGATATTATTACGATCACCGAGTGTTTAAATACAACGCCCCTGCCCGCAGGCAAAAAGCCAAAGATCGTGCTTACCTGGGCGCCGCATGTAAAACCGTTGCCGCAATGCGTTGCCAATAGTTTTGCCCAATGGGTAAACGCCTGGGGACAAGCTGATTTTGTGATCACCCATCCCGAGGACTATGAACTGGATGAACAATTTACCAAAGGCGCTACCATTACACACAACCAGGATGAAGCCTTAAAAGATGCCGACTTTGTATATGTGAAGAACTGGAGCACCTTCCAGGATTATGGCAAAATTTATTGTAACGATCCGGAGTGGATGCTTAACCAGGAAAAGCTGGCCATCACCAATAACGCCAAAGTAATGCATTGTTTGCCGGTACGGCGTAATGTGGAATTAAGCGATGAAATACTGGACAGCAAGAACAGCATTGTAACCCAGGAAGCTTCTAACCGCATATGGGCAGCCCAGGCTGTACTGAGTGAAATATTAGAATCTCAACAATAAACCAGCATCCCGTGTCAGCATTATATGTTGTTAAGATAGGCGGTAATATCATTGATGATGAAAAGAAGCTATCGTCTTTCCTGAAGGATTTTGCAGCTGTAAAGGGGCATAAGATCCTCATACACGGCGGTGGCAAACTGGCTACCAAACTGGCCGAACAAATGAACATCCCACAACAGATGGTCGACGGTCGCCGCATAACCGATGCAGAAACCCTGAAGATCGTAACAATGGTATATGCCGGTTATATCAATAAAAACGTAGTGGCGCAATTACAGGCAAACAACTGCAATGCCATAGGGCTGTGTGGCGCCGATGGCAACATCATACAGGCGCATAAACGCAAGGTTGGCAGCATTGATTATGGTTTTGCCGGTGACGTAGATGCCATTAATACCACCCTGTTGAAAAGCATTCTCGATCAGCAGGTGTCGGTTGTTCTGGCGCCCATTACACACGATCAAAAAGGACAATTGCTGAACACCAACGCAGATACCATTGCACAGGAAGTAGCCAACGCCATGAGTACCCTGTATGATGTGCAATTGATCTATTCGTTTGAAAAAAGCGGTGTGTTGCTCGATGCCAATGATGATAGCACGGTGATACCGTCTATTAACCCAACGTATTACCAGCAATTAAAAACAGAACAAAAAATATTCGCCGGCATGATCCCCAAACTGGATAATGCTTTTGCCGCCCTGAATAAAGGGGTAAAAAAAGTGATCATTGGCAAAGCGGAACAGTTAACGGATCTGATTACCGGTAAGGCAGGAACAAGCATTGTACATGAGTAAAGATAATTTACATACACTACAGCAAAGCGCCATTGAATTACTCAGGCAGCTGATCAGCACCCCTTCCTTTAGCAAAGAAGAGGATAAAACGGCCGCGATCATTACAACATTCCTTGAAAAACATGGCGTGGCTGTAAAAAGTGTTAAGCATAATATATATGCCCGCAATGCGCATTTCGACGACAGTAAGCCCACCATCTTATTGAATTCCCACCACGATACAGTAAAGCCCAATAAGAACTATACCCTCGATCCGTTTACCCCGATTGAAAAAGACGGGAAATTGTTCGGCCTGGGCAGCAATGATGCAGGTGGTCCATTGGTTGCGTTGATAGCTACCTTCCTGTATTTCAATCAGCAACCCGATTTGAAATATAACCTGGTGCTGGCGGCTTCAGCCGAAGAAGAGATCAGCGGGAAAGACGGGATAGAACTGGTGTTACCACATATCGGCACTATCGAGTGCGCCATTGTAGGCGAGCCTACCCAAATGCAAATGGCCGTAGCCGAAAGAGGACTGATGGTACTCGATTGCATTGCCCATGGCAAAGCGGGACATGCTGCACGCAACGAAGGACTGAATTCAATATACAAAGCCCTGAAAGATATTGAGTGGTTTCAGACATACCAATTCCCTAAGGTATCTGACCTGCTGGGGCCGGTAAAGATGAGTGTGACGGTCATTGAAACCGATAATAAACAGCATAACGTGGTACCGGCCCATTGTAAGTTTGTGGTAGATACGCGGGTGAATGAGCTGTATTCGTTTGAAGATATACTGGAAACCATTCACCAGCACGTACAGTGCGAAGTAGTACCGCGCAGCACGCGCCTGCGCTCTACTTCTATTGCCGTGGACCATGCATTGATAAGATCCGGTGTATCGTTAGGCAGAACCTATTACGGCTCCCCTACTACATCAGACAAGGCGCTGATGCCTTTTCCCGCTTTAAAGATGGGACCTGGCGATTCGGCCCGCAGCCATACCGCTGATGAATATATCTTTATTGACGAAGTGAAGGAAGGGATTGAATTGTATGTGCGCTTACTTGAAAAAATTCTGAATTAAACCAGCAAAAAAAGTACTATGAAGCTGTGGAGCAAAGAATCTACCAACACATCGCAGTTAGTTGAACAATTCACCGTTGGCCGCGATAAGGAATTCGATATCCTGCTCGCAAAATATGATGTGCAGGGTTCCATGGCGCATGTACGCATGCTGGGCGAAGTAGGTTTAATGTCGAAAGATGAAGCCGACGTAGCCATAAAAGGATTGGAGGAAATTGCAGCTGATATTGAGCACGGCCGGTTTGTGATTGAAGAAGGCATTGAAGATATACACTCCCAGGTTGAATTTATACTGACCCAACGCATAGGCGATGCTGGTAAAAAAATACATAGCGGCCGCAGCCGCAACGACCAGGTAGCGGTTGATATCAAATTATACCTGCGGTCAGAAGTGCTGGCGGTAAAAGAAGAAGTAAAACAATCCTTTGACCTGCTGATAGCCCAGAGCGAAAAGTTCAAAGACCATTTATTACCGGGCTATACGCACTTACAAATTGCCATGCCTTCATCATTTGGTTTATGGCTGGGCGCTTATGCCGAAAGCCTTACCGATGATATGGAAACACTGGCGGCCGCCTACCAGGTAGCCAATAAAAATCCATTAGGCAGTGGCGCCGGATATGGATCTTCTTTTCCTTTAAACAGAAAACGTACTACAGAATTATTGGGTTTTAAAACATTAAACTGGAACTCTGTTTATGCCCAAATGAGCCGGGGCAAAACAGAAAAAGTAATTGCAACCGCGCTGGCTGGTATTGCCGGTACCATTGGCCGCCTGGCCATGGATTGCTGTTTGTATATCAACCAGAATTTCGGGTTCATATCTTTTCCCACTGATTTAACCACCGGCAGCAGTATTATGCCGCATAAGAAAAATCCTGATGTGTTTGAACTGATCAGGGCTAAATGCAACCGTCTGCAGGCTGTACCCAACGAATTATCGCTGCTGCTGGCGAATCTGCCATCAGGCTATCACCGCGATCTGCAGCTTACCAAGGAAATATTATTTCCGGCCATTGAGGAACTAAAGGCCTGTCTGCAAATGACGCGGTTAATGCTTGAGAACCTGTCGGTAAAAAGCAATATCCTTGATGATGAAAAATACAAATACCTGTTCAGCGTGGAAGCTGTGAACGAACTGGTGAACAAAGGCATTCCTTTCCGCGAGGCGTATAAACAGGTTGGTAACGAAATCGAAAATGGCACATTTACCTTCGATTATAAAAAACAATTACACCATACGCACGAAGGCAGCATCGGCAATTTATGCAATGATGAAATTGTGCAGGTAATGAATGGGGTATTGAACAAGTTTGTTTAGTGTATCATTAGCTGCAAGCCTAAAGCTCAAAGCCAAAAGCAATACAAAGCATTTAAACGAAAAGGCATCCGGATTTACCTGGATGCCTTTTCTTATATAAACTATTTGTATTTTTTACCGCTTCAAACTTTCGCTGGTAACCCTCGCAGGTGTATCCTTTCCAGCAACTATAGACGTTGAACTAATGGCAATGGCCCTGATGATGGCCGCCATATTGTTCATATCCAGCGTTTCAATTTCGTCTTCCTGTGTATGGTAAAATTTCTCGCTATCCATTTTTGAGGTGGAAATGGTATGTGCCGGTACGCCCAGCCTTGCCAGGGTAGCATTATCGCTTCTGTAAAACAATTGCTGATCGGGATAAGGATCGGGATAGAATTTAAAACTGGTTCCCTCCAGGTTCTTCTCCAGTATCTTGCCCATATCGGTTTTTTCATACCCGGTTATAAATGCAGAGTTAGTGCCCCACTTGCTTTCGGTACCGATCATTTCAATATTAAACATCGCCATCACCTGGTCGGGATTGAACTGCTGTGAAAAGTAATTCGAGCCAAACCCACCGCTTTCTTCACCGGTAAATGCGGCAAAGATGATGGTACGTTCGTTATTCTTTTGTTTTGCAAAATAGTTGGCCAGCACAATCACCGCAGTAGTACCCGCTGCATCGTCATTGGCGCCGTTGTAAATGCTGTCACCGGCGGCGTTTGCTTTGCCAACACCCAGGTGATCGTAGTGCCCGGAGAAAATAACATACTCCTCTTTTTTTGATTTGCCCGGTAAAATACCAACCACATTTTTCAGGGGCGTTCCGGATACTGTTTGCTTATATTGGATCGTGTACTCTCCTGCTTCTTCACTGGCCAGCACCAGTACAATATTGCCTTTGGGCGAAAACAGCGAACGGCCCCTCTTTATTCTTTCAAACAAAGCACGTTGTGCCGTATCAACCATGAGTAAGTAATCGCCGCCAGTGCGCTGCAACCGGCTTAACAGGATGTTCAGGGTATCTTTGGCATGAACGACGATCTGTTTATAACCAGATGCCTGGTTAATCGATAATTCTTCTTTGGCAGTCAATGCCGCCATGTTCTTTTCATCAAGGGTTTTTCCATTCATTATACCACCCGCGGAAACCGGGGTATTACGCATCATGGAAAATTCCTGTAAATACGAATTTCCGGTTACAGGCTGTAAACCGGCCTTCTTAAATTCAGCAGCAATAAATTCAGCAGCCCTGTCTATTTCGGGAGAAAATACCTTGCGGCCCCGCATGGCATCGGAAGACAATGTTTTTTCAATTCGTTCTACTTCTTTGGCATTAATGATCTTATCGATAGTTTGAGAGAATGTTGTTTGCTTAACAAGAAGCAATAGGATAAAGTAACAGAAGCGCTTAACCATGCATAATTATTTATCAGAATTCAAAAAAATATTTCAGCCTAATAATTGAAAGCAGAACGCTTAATGCCGAACGCTAAACGCCAATACAATGATCAGCTTTTGCGTTATGCGTTAAGCGTTCCGCGTTTAGCGTATTTCACAAACTCATCATTTCCTTGAACTTCACTGTTTGGCGGCGGCTCACTTCTATTTTTTCCCCGCCTTTCAGTTCCAGCAACAAACCGCCATTAAAGTACGGTTCAATTTTATCGATCAAACGCAGGTTCACAATATGTTTACGATTGGCCCTGAAGAATGTTTTTTCATCGAGCCGCTCTTCCAGTGCATTCAGCGATTTTAAAATAAGCGGTTTATTCGGTCCAAAATATACTTTGGCATAGTTGCCAACGCTTTCAAACAAACGGATATCGCTCAGCTTTACAAACCAGCAACGCTCCCCGTCCTTTACAAACACCTGGTCGTTCTCACTTAAAATACTCCGGTTAAAATTTACCGGTACCATGGGTCCCTGTTCACGCTCTTCCTGCAGGTGCAGCTTCTGAATGGCGTCAGCCAGGCGCTTGGGTTCTACCGGTTTCAACAGGTAGTCGAGCGCATTAACTTCAAATGCTTTCAAGGCATATTCATCATAGGCCGTGGTAAAAATAACGTGCGGGGCTTTGTCAAGCTCCGACAGCATATCAAAACCGGTTTTACCAGGCATCTGTATATCAAGAAATATCAGATCGGGATTTATATTCTCAATCTTTTCTACCCCTTCCCCGGCATTGCTTGCCTCCGCTACCACTTCAATTTCAGGAAAGTCCATAAGCAGTTTCCGCAGCTCACTTCGGGCCAGCCGTTCGTCGTCGATAATGATGGCTTTAATCATAACTGGTTTTATTTAATTTCTACGGGGATCAGTATCCGTGCTTCCACTAAATCGGCCCCCACTTGCTTTATTTCAAAATTAGCCTTTTCGCCAAACAATAACTGCAACCGGTTTTTGGTGCTGAGCAATCCAAACCCATCCCCCTCTTTTACATAACCGTTCAGGTATCCGGTGTTCAATACGACCAGTTCATGGAAATCATCTTTAAAATCCGAGATCACTCTTACCACACCCCCGCCGATCTGTTTGCCGATACCATGCTTAATGGCATTTTCAACCAGCGTTTGCAGCATCATGGGCGGCACCGGTTGATCGAGGGTATCTTCATCGATCTGGTATTCAATTTTCAGCCGCTCTTCAAAACGGATATATTCCAAAGCCAGATAATCTTTTACAATACCAAGCTCTTTTTCAAACGGAACAGTCTCTACTTTTTCGGCCTGCATACTGCTGCGCAAAATATTGCTGAGTTCGGTGATGGCATTGCGGGCGCGATTAGGATTTTCATCGATCAATGCCCGGATGCTGTTAAGCGCATTAAAAATAAAATGTGGATTTATATGCGCTTTTATGGTTTTCAACTCCAGCTCTTTCACCAGCGATTCAAGCCGTATTTTATCCAGTTGCGCCTGCCGGGTCTTTAAAATATAGTGATAGGCAAAATAGATCAGGTTCCAGATAAGAACAAACGTGAAACAGCCCATCGATGCCCGCATGATCTTATTGAACAGCGTAAGCGATTTTTGCCGCTCTGCCTCTATATTCAGCAACTGTTCCATGGTAGCGCCAATGGTTGCGTATATCAACGCGAACAGGATAGAAATAAAGAATATATAAAACACCTGCTCATTCACTGGTTTATCAACAAACTTAAATTCCTGGATAAAATAACGCATGCCATGCGTTACCAGAAAACCAATGATGGCCTCGGCTACCAACACGTGGTAGAACCAGGCCGTTTCGCGGGTTCGCAGGGTCAGGTAAAAAAAGATGTACACTAAAATGAAGGCGCTCCAGCCTACAAACTGGCAAATCCAGTAATATGGAATTCTCTTCTTTATCATACTTGTTGGAACTGTAACAAATCTAGGCAATTAGCCCGCTCTGGTTCTGTAATTGGGATATGTGGCGGTATAAATAGGTTACCGGCACTACAAAGTAGTAAAATTGTCAGGAATATGATACGTATTTTATCGGCAGCTCAATATTGTTGGCCCAGGCACGTTTTTTTGTTGTGTTAAAATATTCCCTTTATTAGGGCTCATGATTTAAAGCTGTATTTTTGTCGTTAAAATTTCAAGTAAAATGGACATCACGCCCGGCCCATTGTTGACTTCCATCAATTCACCAGCCGATCTTAAACCATTGAGCAGAGAGCAGTTACATCAACTCTGTAATGAATTGCGGCAATACATCATTGATGTAGTAAGTGTACATGGAGGCCATTTTGCAGCCAGCCTGGGTGTGGTTGAATTGACCGTAGCACTTCATTACATCTACAACACACCATACGATCAACTGGTATGGGATGTAGGGCACCAGGCATACGGACATAAGATACTAACCGGCCGCCGAAATGAATTTCATACCAACCGTAAATACAACGGCCTCAGCGGCTTTCCCAAACGCAGCGAAAGTGAATACGATACCTTTGGCGTGGGCCACTCTTCCACTTCAATTTCTGCCGCATTGGGTATGGCCATGGCAGCCAAATATAAAGGCGAGAATCGCAAATCAGTTGCCGTAATCGGCGATGGTGCATTAACAGCCGGCCTTGCCTTTGAAGGTATGAACCATGCCGGGGTTGCCGATTCAGACGTACTGATCATTCTGAACGATAACTGTATGAGCATTGACCCCAACGTGGGGGCGCTGAAAGAATATTTAACCGATATTACTACCTCTCATACGTATAACCGCCTGAAAGATGATATCTGGAAGGCGCTGGGTAAATTACCCGTGGGTAAAAACTTTACCCGCGAAATGGCCAGTAAGCTGGAACATAGCATTAAAGGTTTCGTCAACAAAAGCAGCAACCTGTTTGAATCGTTAAAGCTGCGCTATTTTGGCCCTATTGACGGAAATAATATCACCAAACTGGTTGACACCTTACAGGATCTGAAAAAGATACCTGGTCCCAAGTTGTTGCATGTGATCACGGTGAAAGGAAAGGGATATGCCCTGGCCGAAAAAGAACAAACGCTTTGGCATGCACCCGGTTTGTTCGATAAGATCACCGGTGAAATTTATAAAAAGAAATACGACCTACCGCAACCGCCCAAATACCAGGATGTATTTGGACATACCATCATTGAACTGGCTGAAAAGAACAACAGGATCTTTGGCGTTACGCCTGCCATGCCTTCGGGTTCTTCACTCAAATTCATGATGGATAAAATGCCCGATCGTGCTTTTGACGTGGGCATCTGCGAACAGCATGCCGTTACCCTCAGCGCCGGCATGGCTACCCAGGGCATGCGGGTGTTCTGTAATATTTACTCTTCGTTTATGCAACGCGCCTACGACCAGGTAGTGCATGATGTAGCCATTCAAAAGCTGCCTGTTGTGTTCTGCCTCGACCGGGCCGGACTGGTAGGTGAAGATGGTCCTACCCATCATGGCGCTTACGACATAGCATACATGCGTTGTATTCCCAATATGGTTATCAGCGCCCCCATGAATGAAAGCGAACTGCGCAACCTCATGTATACCGCTCAGCTGGAAACCATGGAGTGGCCGTTTGTGATCCGCTATCCCCGCGGACAGGGTATGCTGGCTGACTGGAAAACGCCTTTTGAAGAAATTCAGATTGGCAAGGGTAGAAAAATAAAAGACGGGCAGGATATTGCCATTCTTACCATTGGTCATCCCGGCAATTTTGCAACAGCTGCCATTCGCGAATTAAAAATGGATGGGCTGAATCCCGCGCATTATGATATGCGTTTCGTTAAACCACTGGACGAAGTTTTACTCCACGAGGTGTTCAGTAAATATGATAAAGTAATTACCGTTGAAGACGGTACCGTTACCGGTGGTTTTGGCAGCGCCATTCTTGAATTCATGGCGCAACACAACTACAAAGCATCAGTGAAAATATTAGGTATCCCCGACGAGATTGTGGAGCATGGTACTCCTAAAGAACTGTATCGTGAATGTGCTTACGACGCCCAGGCGATCGTAGAAACAGTTCGTACCATGATGAAAGGGAAAGTAACGGTGAGCGAGTTAATGGGATAAAATTCCTTTAACAATTTATTGGCGACGGGTTTATATGGATTACAACAGTTGCAGCGTCTTTACAGTTCCATAACCCTGCAACATGAAACGCATCCTGTTTCTTTCCTTTGCCCTGTTACTTTGTTTTTTAATAACCGGCGCGGCCTGGTATTATTCTAAATATAATACTGGCAAACCCCATCGTACGGTAAAAGATATCTCCAACAAAAAACTGATGACCCGGCTAACTGGCCATGCAAAACCTTTGCTGGCTTATGCCAAACAACACGGCTATAATACCAATACCTGCTTTTTGATTGACATGAGTATTGAATCGGGTAAGAACCGGCTCTTTGTTTATGACCTGAAAAAAGATTCTGTAATGGATGCTGGTCTTGTGGCGCATGGCCGGTGTAATAAAGACTGGCTAAAAGGGCGTCAATACGGTAACGATGTTGGTTGCGGGTGCACCTCGTTGGGCAGGTATAAGATCGGAAACCCATACAATGGAAGATTTGGACGTGCCTACAAGTTACATGGCCTGGATTCCTCCAATAGCAATGCTTTTAAACGTTTTGTCGTATTACACTCATATACTGCTGTACCGGATGCAGAGGTGCATCCCCTGCCTATTTGTCAAAGTGATGGTTGCCCTATGGTATCATCCTCTTTTTTACAAAAGCTGGCAACGATTATTGATAAGTCGGCACAGCCGATACTGCTGTATACGTTCGACAGGAATTAATGTGATAGCTTATCAAAAAAAAATGCCTTCCGGGAGAGGAAGGCTATTGAAATAGTTATAGTCTTTTTGAATCAGGAATTATAAAACCGATTCCGGTTGTCTGTCGGGATCATCATCGGGGTTAAGGTTCGGCTGCTCAGGATCCACATCCTGTTCCCAGTTTTCATTAAACTCTACGAGGAAGTTATTGCGGCCTTCGCCTACCATGATGGTCATGTATTTCATCTGGATCAGCTCCAACACAGAGAGAAATATAAAAATAGCGTGTATGCGGTCTTTACAAACGTCGAATACTTTTTCAAACGCCATTACCTTTTCCTTCTTTACAACTTCCAGGGCATAATGGCGGCTTTCCTCCATGGTATAGCCATACTTCACAACCGTATGTACCGGCTTAATGGCTCCCCGCTGTTCAACCTTCTTCATTACCCTTTCAAAAGTTTTCATCAATTTGAAAAGTGTAATGGTCTGTATTTCAGTGCCCTCTCCGCTTTCCTCGCCAATTTGTGAAATTTCATTCTGCAGATTACCGCGGCGCACCATCAGCATACGAATGGCCTCCATTTCGGCCATTTGAGCAGAAGCTTCTTTAAAGCGTTTGTATTCAAGGATCTTATCAACCAGCTCCTGGCGGGGATCGATCTCATTACCCTGGGCATCCAATTCTTTACGAGGCAGTAACATCCTTGCCTTAATACGCATCAGGGTACTCACGAACAAAATGAATTCGCTTGAAAGCTCAATGTTCAATCGCTCCTGGCCATGAATATAATCAAGGAAATCCTTTATGATGCCGCTGATAGGAATATTATAGATATCCAGTTCATCCCGCTCAATAAAGAACAGTAACAGGTCGAACGGACCTTCAAATTGCGGTAACTTAATCTGATACGACGGTTGATTCACGTGCTTCTGTTTTAGCCTGTCCTCCGCCAGCTGGCGGAAGCCAACAAACCTACGTCAAAAAAACAATTGCAGAAAATTACGGGCAGCTGCCGGATGATTTTGTATATAACTTGTGAAAAGGATTGATCCCTTTTTACAGGCCGGTGGCGTCATGGCTTCAACCAGACCTCGTAAACCAATAACAATCAACCTATTAAATAATTAAAACCTGCCCGAACGACGTTCCATGAGGCAGGTATCAAAACTTCCGTTGGTACCCGATGCCTATGAATTGCCTCACCTGCAGCCTGGCAGCATTTTTATCTTTTCCGAAGGTTCTTACATCATCGTCATACACCAGATCAACGCCAAGATTAAACCCAAACCCTTTGTATACATTCATGGTTAACAGGTTCGTCATGAACAGATCAATATTTTGCGGGTCGTGCTTATAGTTTGAGAACAGGTCGAGTTTGGCTTTATACGTTAAGTTCTTTATTATTTCCCGGTTGACATTGGCAGTTAAATAAGCACCGATCTCATTGCGCGATGTTTTACCGGTGTCTACCCCATAAGCGCCTTTAGCCGATAACTCATTATCCCGCACAATGACCCAGCGGGTAGTGATGGGTGAAACGAACAGGGAGAAAGTAGGACTCGGCTTCCAGTCCATACCCAGGGCAACGATCACATAAGCCGGGGCCATAAACGTAGACTGCTTGATCTTGGTGGTATCATCAGGATAGGTGAACCCATCAGTAAACTGCGAACGAAAGTTAAACAGTCCGGTCAGGAACATATGATCAAAGAGCTGACAACCGTACTTCGATACCAAATCAATACGGTCGTTTGTTTTACGGGTACCCAGGGAAGTGGAATTAATATACCCCAACTCAAGGTCAATGGTATTATCCCAGGAATGAATCCCTTTTTTATAAAATGCAAAAAGGCTTAATAAGCCATTTGAGTTGAACGAGAACTGATCACCACCTGCAGCCCAGTTCGAGAGCGAAGTTTGCCCAAACGTGCCATTAAACATACCACCCGTTTTCCAGGTTTTAGGTATAGTATCGTTGGCATCTTTTTCTTTTTTAATGGCCTTATCCAATTCCTTTCTTAACTCCTGAACCGTTTTATCCTGTGCTATGCTGTTCACCGTTATCAATAAAAAAGATAACGCCAGTACAAGTTTCTGCATATGGTTAATTGAATAGATGAAAAAAAGGCATTTTGAGTTGTATCAAAATGCCCTGCAAATATAAAACCACATGGTCTATTTCTTTAACGCATCGCGGATTTCGCGTAATAAAATAACTTCTTCGGGAGTAACCGCAGCAGCAGCTTCTTCTTTTTTCTTGAACCGGTTAATGCCCTTCACGATCAGGAATAATATAAATGCAACTATTATAAAGTTGAGTGTGGCAGATAAAAATACACCTACTTTAACCGTGCCTAAAACTACCAGCTTGTCTAAATCCTTCAGGTTAGCGGCTTCCAGGGCGGGCTTTAATAACAAGGGGGTTATAACATCATCAACAAGCGAACTAACAATTTTGCTAAAAGCAGCGCCAATGATCACACCAATCGCCAGGTCTACCACATTGCCCTTCATGGCAAACTCTTTAAATTCTTTCATCATACCCATAAAAAATAGTTTTAGTCGTTAATGATATTTACAACTAATATATTAAATTTTTAAATCATTGAGCTTCCATAAGGAACAATTCACCAATAAATCATTTCTCCTTTTTTAACCCGGGGTATTGCATATCCAGTTTTTCCAGCGCTTTCAGCAGGGTATTTGCTATGACATGTTCTTTATACCAGTTTTGATCGGCGGGCACAACCGTCCAGGGAACATCGTTACAATGCTCAAAGCAATCCTCATAGGCTGCCATATAATCGTCCCATAGTTTGGCTTCTTCAAAATCTCTTTCGTTATACTTCCATTGTTTGCTGGCATTATGAATACGCTCCTGTAAGCGTTGTTGCTGCTCTTCGGGTGATATATGCAGGTAGAACTTCAGGATAGTAGTACTGTTATGCTCCTGTAATAACTGTTCGAAGTCATTGATGGCCTTCATTCGCTTTTTGGCGGTTTTGTCATCTATTAATTTATGCACCCGGGTAACCAAAACATCCTCATATTGCGAACGGTTGAAGATCTGAATGGTTCCTTTTGGAGGAACAGCTGCATGGATCCGCCATAAGAAATCATGACTCAGTTCCAGTTCAGTGGGCACTTTAAACGATTGTACACGTACGCCCTGCGGATTCAACGTAGCAAAAACTTTTCTGATAGCGCCGTCTTTACCGCTGGCATCCATACCCTGCAATATAACAAGCACGGAATGCTTCGACTCGGCAAATAACAAATTCTGCAGTTCATCGAGCTTTTCGAGTAAGCCGGTTGTTTTTAATTTTGTTTCTTCTTTATCCCAATCTTTGGGCGCCCGTGTACTGATTTCCTTCAATTTGATCGTTGCCATGGAAATATGTTTGATTCAAATTATTACTTTTCAAAGTGAATACCTGATTTTTGAACAAATATTTACATGCCGGGCAACAGGGGAATGCTTATTAGCGGGGTTATTTTCATTGTACTTTGTGTCATCTGGGGAAGTTCTTTTATTCTTATAAAAGAAGGGATCGCTTACTTAAGTCCTTACCAGGTTGCCACCATACGTATACTCAGCGCCGGTTTGGTGTTGTTGCCGGTGGCTGTAAGCCAATGGAAAAATATACCGCAGAATAAGCTGGGTTATGTTTTTCTATCGGGGTTGTTAGGCAGCTTTCTTCCTGCTTATTTGTTTTGTATTGCAGAAACAAAGATCGATAGCTCCCTGGCCGGCTTTCTGAATTCACTCACGCCTGTTTTCACCATATTTACCGGACTGTTATTTTTTGGCCAGGTGTTTCAAACGCATAAACTGGTTGGTGTATTTATTGCCATGGGTGGTATGCTGGTTTTATTATTTGCCAAAGGCAGTATAAGCATCCAATACCTTTCCTATGCGTCGTTTGCTTTGGTGGCTACCCTTTTGTATGGTTTGAATATTAACCTGGTTGGGCGACATTTGAAGGAAACGCCTTCATTGGCGGTTGTGGCCGTAAGCTTTGCCTTGCTGCTGATACCCTGCATTATTATTCTTTGGCTAACCGGTTATTTTTCACTTCCACTGGGACAAAAGAACATACTCTTTTCCAGCGGCGCATCTTCGTTGCTGGGTATTATGGGAACAGCCGTTGCTACCATTCTCTTTTATATAATGATCAAACGGGCTGGTGGGTTATTGGCTTCTATGGTAACGTATGGTATTCCGTTTATAGCCATGTCGTGGGGATTGCTGGCAGGGGAAACGATCAACAGCTGGCAGATAGTGGGACTGGTGATTATTCTGATTGGTGTGTATGTTACTACTAAAAAGAAGCAGAAGTAAGATGTAAGAAGTAGGAAATAAGAAATACAAAAAAAAGAAATATAAGGTAGAAAAACGAAGTAGGATGTGGAAAATAAGAGAGCTTCTTACTTCCTATATCCTACTTCATACTTCGAGTATTATACTGTCATGATCTCTTTTTCTTTTGCTACCAGGTGTTTATCAACAAGCGAAATATAGCGGTCGGTCGTTTCCTGGATATTCGTCTCCGCATCTTTGCAGATATCTTCACTCAAACCGTTCTTTTGTAATTTCTTCACCTGTTCCATGGCATCGCGGCGAATGTTGCGGATGGCCACTTTTGAATGTTCGCCTTCGCCATGTGATCTTTTCACCAGTTCTCTACGCCTTTCTTCGGTTAACGGGGGCATAAATAACCGGATCATATTTCCATCGTTCTGTGGATTAATGCCAATATTGGCGGCAATAATGGCCCGCTCAATAGGCTGTAGCATATTTTTTTCCCAGGGTTGAATGGTTAAGGTGCGTGCATCGGCAACCGAAATATTACCAACCTGGTTAATAGGTGTTGGTGTTCCGTAATAGTCCACAACGATACCGTCAACCAGGTTTGGATTGGCTTTTCCGGCACGTACTTTCACTAATTCTGTTTCCAGGTGACTAATGGCCTTTTCCATGCCCTCCTGGGCCAATTCCGTAATTATATTTAATTCATCTGACATAAGAAGAAATATTAAATGCCTGCAAACCTACAAAATTTTTACTTGGTTGAATGGTTTGATGCATCTAACTATGTAATGAGTGATACCTGTTAAAGAAGCGTTGTTCTAATTCTTATGCTCCAGTATCGTATCGGTAGTGAGGGGTACAATTTTAGTGGTTTTCAGTTCTCCTTCCGGCACCTCTAAGGTTTTGGCAACAAACAGGCGTGCACGCGGGCGGGTATAATACAGAGCTGCAATACAGGAGAAGAATACGATCAAAATGGCCAGGATGATCCAGGTGCAACCGAAATTGCGGCCTGCATAAGCAGCCAGAATAAATAACATATTGATAGATACCAGCAGCAATGCTATAAAGCGGTGAGAAAACCCCCTGTCGAGCAACAGGTGGTGAATGTGATTTCTGTCGGGGCTAAAAGGCGAACGCCGGTGATAAGTACGTATCGCAAACACCCGTAATGTATCCATTAAAGGTATTACCAGTATGGCCACCCCGATAGCAGGCGCAGCTATAACCGGGTGTGTAGTTTCGGCCTGATTGGCTACGTTGATAAATTTTATACACAGTATGGCGTTCACCAACCCAATGAGCAGCGACCCTGTGTCGCCCATAAATATTTTAGCCGGCTGAAAATTGAATATTAAAAATGCCATTAAGCTACCCGCCAGGGAGAACGCAAGTATCGAATATGCCAGCATGTTTACCTGCAGGAAATAAAATCCAAATACGGTAGACGCCATCAACCCTAACGAACCGGCCAACCCGTCGATACCATCGATCAGGTTAAAGGAGTTGATGATCACAATGATGGTCAAATACGTTAACAGCAGGCTGAACATTTCAGGCAGTTCATGTATGCCCATAAAGCCATACATGCTCTTTATCTGGATATTTCCTTTATATATAATGAGGAAAGCAGCTAATACCTGGCCAATGAATTTTTTAATGGGAGAAATAACCAGGATGTCGTCCTTTAAACCCAGGAAGAAGATCACGAATGCAGCTGCAAAAAAATATTGAAAGTCAGTAGCCGATTGATAAGGAATAGCAATGAGGCATGCCAGCATAAAACCAGCAAAAATTCCCAGTCCGCCCAAAGATGGTATGGGGCTCTGGTGAACTTTTCTTTCGTCAGGTATGTCAAATAATTTTTTCTGTTCTGCTACGGCAATAATTACCGGAATAGCTAAAAATACAATTGCAAATGAAATAGCTATTGAGAATAATACATCAAACATCAGCCTGATTTTGTGAGTCCTGGAATATGATACGTGCTACCAATCGGGCCGGTTGGGCTCATAAACACAAAGCACCGCAAATTACTGCGTATTTTCGGATTTCCAACTATTAATAACACTTACTTGAAATACAAGTAATCTATTATACAACGCCCTTCGATATAAAAATATTGGGAAAGTTTAATTTGATTTATTGATACAAAACAATTCCTGTAGTTTTGCACCCAAATTTTAATCTTGCTATGCCAGCTTTAAAGGACATTGCTACTCAAATTCGCAGGGATATAGTTCGTATGGTTCATGGTTGCGCCAGTGGTCACCCCGGGGGTTCACTGGGCTGTACTGAGTATTTTACCGCATTATATTTTAAAGTAATGCAGCACAATCCTCAATTCTCAATGGAAGCGCGCAATGAAGATGTTTTCATATTATCAAACGGTCATATTTCACCTGTTTTTTATTCAACATTAGCCCGTTCGGGTTATTTCGACGTAAAAGAACTAACTACTTTTCGTAAAATAGACTCCCGTTTACAGGGTCATCCTGCCACGCATGAACACCTGCCTGGTATTCGCATCGCCAGCGGTTCCCTGGGTCAGGGAATGAGCGTAGCCCTGGGTGTGGCTTTATCTAAAAAGCTGAATGGCGAGAATAATACTGTGTATTCATTACATGGAGATGGTGAGTTGGATGAAGGTCAGAACTGGGAAGCCATTATGTTTGCAGCCCATAATAAAGTTGATAACCTGATCTCAACGGTTGACTGGAATGGCCAGCAGATCGACGGTCCTACCGATAAGGTATTGGCTCTGGGCGACCTGAGCGCCAAGTTCGCAGCTTTTGGCTGGGATGTATTGGTTCTTGAAAAAGGCAATGATATAGATGCAGTAGTAGCTGGTCTTGAACAAGCCAAAGCCCGTACAGGCAAAGGCAAACCAGTTGTTATTTTAATGAAAACAGTTATGGGCGCAGGCGTTGACTTTATGGAAGGTCATCACGAATGGCATGGTATTGCTCCTAATGACGAGCAGTTGGCTAAAGCCCTGGCTCAGTTGCCTGAAACCATCGGCGACTATTAATACGTAAGTGATCTTATAAATATAAAAAGGTACGTTCCGATGTATGGGACGTACCTTTTTTATTTGTTGGACATATTTGTTTAACTCCTCAACTCTATCGGCTGCAATGCTGCCCGGCGCGAAGGGAACCAGGATGCTAAAAATGCTACCAGTGATACGGTAAGCACTACCAGCAGAAAATCAGTGGCCACTAATTGTACGGGGTAATAATCTATTAAAAATGTGCCCCCCTGTATGGCAATGATCTTGTATTTTACCTGTGCCCAGCAAAACATGATGGCCAGCAGTATGCCCCCAACAGAACCGATACCCGCCAGTAACAAACCTTCGGTTAAGAATATCTTTTGTACCAGCCTGTTATTGGCGCCCATGGATTTCAGCACCTGTATATCTTTTTGCTTTTCCATCACCAGCATGGTTAAACTACCGATCATAGTAAAAGCCGCTACAATAAGCATTAAAGTAAGGATCCCATAAATGGCCCATTTCTCCAGGTTCATTACACTATATAAACTTTGATTTTGCTCATATTTTGTTTCAACCTGGTAGTTTAAGCCTAACCAGTTTTTTAATTCCTTTTGTACCTGTTTTGCATCTATGCCGGGCTGCAGGGCCAGTTCCAATCCGCTGTATTCATTAGGACCCAGTCCCATCATCAGCTTCATGAAACCGATATTGGTGATGGCGTATTTGTTATCAATATCCTGCTGTATTAAAAAAGTACCCGAAGTATTGATGTTGGCGGCGGCCATGGATTGTGAAGGGTCGGCTACATTAATGTTCATGCCGCGTTTAAAAGCATATACGGTAAGCGGGTATAAGTACTTGTCGCTTTCAATACCTACGGCATTTTCAACCCCATTACCCAACACCAGGGCCGGTTCATCGGCACTACCGGTTTGAAAGTTGCCCCGGATCAGTTTCTGCGATACAGTGGTTACCGATTCATAAGAGGTATCAACCCCTTTGAGGGTAACAGGCACCTGAACGTCGCCGTTTATGAGCAAGGTTTTTTCTTCCGCTATCAGGCTATAGGCGCGTATACCTTTTATAGCCGTCAGCTGCTGCAACTGTTGTGGCGTAAGCACAATGGTCTTGCCCGCTTTTGCAGAGATCTTTATATCGGGATAGAATGAAGAATACAACGACTTTACCAATCCCTCAAAACCATTGAACACACTTAACACTACAATAAAAGCAAACGTAATACCCATAATGGCAACTATGCTCACCCATGATATGACATTGATGGCATTGGTACTTTTCTTTGCTTTAAAATAGCGCCAGGCGAAGAGAAAATTCAAGTTTGTGGTTTGAAGTTTATGGTTTGTAGTTGGCTCCTGAACCTCAAGGCCTTCCCTTTCTAATTTCTCATTTCTAATTTTTTATTTTTCATTCCCTTCTTCCGGCGGATTGATCTTCTTGAACAGCTCCTCCATTTTAAACACATGATCGAGCGTATCGTCGAGAAAAAATCTTAGCTCGGGCATGCGCCTTAATTGTTTGGCAACCTGGCCAGCCAGCTCTCTTTTTATTTCCCAGGCCCTCTCTTCAATTTTTTTCAGAGATTCCTCCGCATTTTTTACCTGGAACAAACTCAGGTAAATACGGGCTTCCAGCAGGTCTGGCGTGAGCCGTACGGTTGAAATGGATACCATGCCGCCATCGATCATATTCAGGCCAAGACGCTGAAAAATTTTATTTAATTCTTCATTTAATAAACTTCCGACCTGTTTTTGACGTTTCCCTTCTTGCATTTCCTTAACGGTTTAATACCCGTAAAATTAGTTACTTTGCACCGTTTACTCATTATTTAACTGATTCATGAAGCGATTTTCAAGGATTTTCTTCTACCTGCGGAGCCAGAAAGGCAAAATTGTATCATACGTAGTATTCAATCTGTTATCTATAATATTCTCCCTGGTATCGGTGGCGATGCTGGCCCCTTTTTTAGACCTTTTATTTTCCAGGGAAGCTCCGCTTACAGTACGGCCTGAACCGGTATTGTCATCCGAGGGACTCATGGCCCAGTTCAAATATGGCCTGAGTTACCTAATCATACACTATGGTCATGCCAAAGCCCTGATAGCCGTTTGTATCACCATCATAATTTCCGTATTATTTAAAAACCTTTTTTTGTACCTGTCGTACCGCATGTTGATCCCGTTGCGTAACCGGATCATGACCAATTTCCGGGAAGACCTGTACGATAAGATCCTGGTGCTTCCGGTAAGTTATTTCACCGACCAACGCAAAGGTGATATCATGTCGCGCATGAGTAACGACATGAACGAAATTGAGTGGTGTATCATTGGCGCCCTCGAAGGATTGATCAAAGACCCATTGAACATCCTGATCTTATTGGTTACGCTTATTTTCCTGAGCCCCATGTTATCACTGGTGATGCTGGTATTGTTACCCGTTGCGGCATTTATTCTTGGCCGGGTAAGCAAAAGCCTGAAAAGACAATCAGGCGATGCACAGGAACAACAGGGTTTGTTGTTAAGTACCCTGGACGAAACGCTGGGCGGCCTCCGGGTAGTAAAAGCATTCAATGCCGAAAAGCAGATGCGTAACCGTTTTTTTGGCACCAACAACCTGCTGAACAAACTTCGCATTCAAATGGCTTTCCGGCGCGACCTCGCCTCTCCTTTGTCAGAGTTTTTAGGGGTGATGATCTTCTGCTGTTTATTGCTAATAGGTGGCTATATGGTATTTAATCAAAAAGGATTGGCGCCGACCGCCTTTATCACCTACCTCGCCGTGTTTTTCCAGGTCATTCAACCGGCCAAATCGCTCTCCCAGGCATTTTATAATATGCGCCGGGGCGCTGCTGCCATCGAACGTATTGAAGAGATATTAATAGCGCCGCTGGCCGTTAAAGAAGCCGAAAACCCCAGGCACCTGGATTCATTTTCCAACAAGATCGAATTCAAAAACGTCACCTTTAAATACGAGGATGTTACCATTCTCGATAACGTTAACCTCACTGTAGAAAAAGGGAAAACCATTGCGCTGGTAGGTTCTTCCGGCGCCGGTAAAAGTACCCTGGCCGACCTGGTGCCCCGCTTTCATGATGTAAGCAGTGGTGAACTGTTGATCGATGGCATTAACATAAAGGAATATTCGCTGCTATCGCTGCGCGATCAAATGGGCATCGTTACCCAGGAGCCTATTTTGTTTAATGATACCATCGCCGCCAATATTGCCCTCGGCAATCCGGTTGCCAATATTGATGAAATTGAACAGGCGGCCCGCGTTGCCAATGCGCACGATTTCATCATGCAAAAAGAAGAAAATTACCAAACCAACATAGGCGACCGCGGCAGCAAGCTCAGCGGTGGCGAACGCCAGCGGGTAACCATTGCCCGGGCCGTGCTAAAAAATCCGCCCATTCTTATCCTTGACGAAGCCACTTCTTCGCTGGATACGGAAAGCGAGCGGCTGGTACAGGATGCCATTAACAAGATGATGGCGAACCGAACCAGTATCGTTATCGCCCACCGGTTGAGCACCATTCGCCATGCCGATGAAATAATCGTATTACAAAAAGGTAAGATCGTTGAACGCGGTACACACGATACCCTGATCGCTCAAAACGGCTTTTACAGAAAGCTGGTAGATATGCAGGAGGTAAAATAGTTTGTGGTTTATGGTTTGTGGTTTATAGTTGCTTCGCGCTTTGAGATTGCTAATTATTTGCAAAACTCAATTACTGGTCACCGGCTCCTGGGATCCGGTAACCGGCAACTTGCTAATTGCTCATTGCCAGTTGTCAATTGACCCAACCATTCAGCCCTCAAACTGTTTTCAAGTTATCTAAATAACTAATTTTCGAATTAAATAATCTACATACTACATGAAAAGGGCTGCTGCTATAGGCCTGGTATTACCATGCCTGCTACTGGTTGTTATTACTTCCCATGCTCAAAAGCAAAATTTCACCTTTGAACAGATCTTCAAAAACGGGGAATCGAACGTTACCAAACAACTGCCCGTAGTTCAGGGGTGGGCCGATGATACCCATTATTTACTTGCACAAAAAGAAGCTGATGGCAAAAACACTATCAGTATGGTGGATGTAAAGACCGGCATATCGGTTCCTTATCCCAATGTGGGCATCGAGCAATTGAAGCCGCCCGTGGCCATTTCCGACGCGTTAAATCTTACGTTGTCACCCGATAAAAAATGGGCCGCTTACACCAAAAAGGACAATAACCTGTACGTTCTGAACATCGTTGCCAACAAAGAAACGCAACTCACAACGGATGGCTCTTCTACCATCTTAAACGGTTATGCGTCCTGGGTATATTATGAAGAAATACTGGGCCGGGCCACCCGCTATAAAGCATTCTGGTGGAGCAACGACAGCAAGCACATCTGTTTTATGCGGTTCGACGAATCGCAGGTTCCGGTATTCCCCATTTATGTAGCCGACGGCCAACATGGTTACCTGGAGAACACCCGCTATCCCAAAGCCGGCGACAAAAACCCGGAAGTAAAAATTGGCGTTGCCTCCGTTAACCCCGGCGAAACGGTTTGGGCCGATTTTAATGCAAAGGATGATCAGTATTTCGGCACACCGATATGGTCGCCAGATGGACAATTATGGGTTCAATGGATGAACCGGAAACAAAATAACCTGAAGTTCTATAATATCGATCTCACAAACGGCAGCAAAAAAGAAGTATACGATGAAAGTCAGCCTACCTGGATAGACCTCGACGAATACGAACGGGTCACCTTCTTATCGGCCGGTAAGGGTTGCATTATGAAGAGCGACCGCGATGGCTGGGAGAACCTGTACTATTACGATAACAATGGCCAGTTGAAAAATGCCATTACATCGGGTAATTTCTGGGGAACGGGTATTATAAAAATAGATGAAAAGGCAGGGGTTGTGTATTTCAGGGCTCGCAAGGAAAATTCAGCCCGTTTCGATCTGTATAAAACCGGTTTGAATGGCAAAGGATTGACCCGCCTGAGCTTTGGAGATTTCAGCCATGATCAAATTAGCGTTTCGCCCAATGGCAGCTATTTTATCACCACCTATTCCAATTTAAACACGCCGCCTGCCATGGCGCTGGTTGATGCCAGGGGAAAGATCGTTCGGGAATTGGCCAACAGCAAAGGCAGTAGTTTCGGCGCGTTTAATCTCCCTAAAAACGACCTGGTGCATGTACCATCTGCCGATGGTTTGTTTGAGTTGCCGGTATCGATTACCTACCCCATCAATTTTGATCCAACTAAAAAATACCCGGTGCTTATCAGTATCTATGGAGGCCCCAACGCCGGTACAGTATACGACCGCTGGCGGCCAGCCGCATCACCGGCACAATGGTGGGCGCAGGAAGGCATGATACAGGTAGCCTTTGATAACCGCAGCAGTGGTCATTTTGGAAAAAAAGGGTTGAACTATATCTTCCGTCAGTTGGGTAAATATGAAATTGAGGATTACATGGCATGCGGTCGCTGGCTGAAGAAACAGCCCTGGGTTGATAGTAGTAAACTTTGCATAACCGGTGGTAGTTTTGGTGGTTATATGACCTGTATGGCACTAACCTATGGCGCCGATGTATTTCCTTATGGCATCGCCAATTCATCGGTAACCGACTGGCAGTTTTATGATACCCACTACACCGAACGGTTTATGAATACGCCCCAGGATAACGCGGATGGATATAAGAACACCTCGGTATTAACCTATGCCGATAAATACAAAGGTCTGTTGCGTATTGTACATGGCACTTCAGACGACAATGTGCATATGCAGAACAGCATGGTGCTGATAAACAAGCTCGAGGACCTTAAAAAGCATTTTGAATTCATGGCATATCCCGGCGAACGGCATGGTATAAGCGGATTAAAGGGAATGCATAGCCGTTACGAGGCATACAAATTCTATTATCAGTATTTGTTGGAGAAGCCTATGCCGGCCAAATTCTGGGCGCCGGAATCGCAAAAAGGATTTTAATACTTTATAACCGTGATACGGTTAAACATATTAGAAAAGCCGCCACGTTTTAAGCGTGACGGCTTTCTTATTTATATTTTTTATTGGCGTAGCAATGTCCTTTCCACTTCAAGCAGAATGATAACCAACTGATTATTTAAGCAGACAAATCGCTCTACTTGTTCATCATTTGCTTGGCCTCGATACTCAAGGTAGCGTGTGGCACCGCACGTAAACGTGCTTTATCGATCAGTTTACCAGTAACCCGGCAAATACCATAGGTTTTGTTTTCGATGCGCATCAGAGCTTTTTCCAGGTGATCAGTATAATTGATCTGACGGCTGGCCATTTGAGCCAACTGTTCCCTTTCCATACTCATACTGCCATCTTCCATGGTCATGTAGCGATTTTCGGCTTCATCGCCACCCATTTCATCTTTGCGGGTTATTAAACCCTGTAAATACGATAGTTCTTTTTTTGCCTGCTCTAATTTTTTTAAAATCAGATCTTTGAACTCCATTAATTCGGCATCACTATATCTCATGGTTGGTCCTGTTTGAATGTTTTCAGGTTGATCTAATACTGATTTCGTGAATTCCGGTTCGTACTTGCGTGCTGTTTTCGTTTTCATTTCTGGTATTACCACCTTCACTGGTTTGGCCGGCGGTTCTGGCTTTTTGGGAGGTGGTGGAGGTGGAACCGGTTCCGGTTTTTTTACTTCCACCTTTACTTCCGGTTTATCTACTTTAACAGGAGTCTCAACTGTTTTCTTTATTTCTTTAACTTCTTTAATTTCAACGTGTTTGGCAACTGGCTTGGCGGCTGGTGCCGGAGATGGCTTAACATGTGCCTTATTTGCTACCTGATGAACAACAGGATGGGCATGGGGCTTCACCGGGGCCTTCTTTTCAGCAGGCTTGGCTGCCTTTTTCACCGAAGGTTTAGCTTCCTTCTTAGCAACTACTTTTTTGGCAGCAGGTTTGGCTACCCCGCCGGCCGGACGGGCTGGCTTTTTTGGGGCAATCGTTTTTTTTGCTGGCTTGGCCGCCTTTTTCTTGGTTGCCATACTTTTACGCTTTTTTTGTAACGAACACTTTTAATGGAATATCGTTCACTTCAATTTCGGTGCCATCTGGTAACTCAGCTACTAGTTCAACGCTATCTGCCAAAACTTCAGTGCAAATATAATTATTAAATTGGGCGATCGATTGATTTAAGTCCTGGTGTTCGGTTACTTTGACCACTATTCGATCCGTAAGCTCGAAACCACTGTCTTTGCGGATTTTCTGGATACGGTTAACCAGTTCGCGGGCATTTCCTTCGCTTACCAGTTCTGGGGTAACGGTTACATCTAAAGCCACGGTGAGAGCATCTTTATTGGCCACCATCCACCCGGGGATATCTTCACTGGTGATCTCTACTTCATTAGTCTGTAATATTAAGGGTTCGCCGTCAATTTGCAATGAAATAGTACCATCTTTTTCCAATTTCGATATGTCTTCCTGGGTAAAAGCGGCTAATGCTGCTGCTACAGGCTTCATTTTGGCTCCCAGCTTCTTACCAAGTGCCGTATAACTGGGTTTGATCTTCTTTTGTATAAACCCGTTATCCTCGGTCAGGTATTCGATCTCCTTAATGTTTACTTCACTTTTTATCAGGTCCTCTATCTTCTGTATCTGGGCTTTCATGTGTGAATTCAACACAGGAACCAGCACCTTTTGCAGGGGCTGCCGCACCTTTATATTTACCTTTTTCCGTAATGACAATATTAGGGAAGAACTGTCCTGGGCCAGCTGCATGCGCTCTTCCAGGGAAGTATCCACGGCACTCGGATTACTAACGGGGTAATCGGTATGATGTACCGATTCTGACTTATGCCTGCCGGTTACTGCGTTCAGGTTCCGGAACAGCGCATCGCTGAAGAAGGGCGAAATAGGCGCCATAAGCTTTAACACCGTTTCCAGGCATTCGTACAGGGTTTGATAGGCGCAGATCTTATCATGCTCATATTCCCCTTTCCAGAACCGGCGGCGGCACAACCGCACATACCAGTTACTTAAATGCTCATCCATGAACTCCTCAAGGGCCCTTCCCGCCTGGGTAGGCTCATAATCATCCATATACTCCGTTACCTTTTTGATAAGGGTGTTTAGGGAAGAAAGGATCCAGCGGTCAATTTCGGGCCGCTGCTCCAGGGGGATATATGCTTCCTTGAAAGAAAAAGCATCTACATTGGCATACAGCGAAAAGAACTGGTAGGTATTATACAGGGTACCAAAGAACTTACGCTGTACTTCCTTGATGCCTTCCAGGTCGAATTTCATATTCTCCCAGGGCGAAGCGTTGGTGATGAGGTACCAGCGGGTGGCATCGGCGCCATACTGTTCAATGGTTTTGAAAGGATCTACCACATTCCCCAGGCGCTTGCTCATTTTGTTGCCATTCTTATCCAACACCAATCCGTTCGAAACGCAGGTTTTATATGCCACAGAATCAAATAACAAACCGGCAATAGCATGCAGGGTATAGAACCAGCCCCGGGTTTGATCGACCCCTTCGGCGATAAAATCGGCAGGATAGTTTTTATTGAATGGTTGCTTGAAGGGAAATGGATCGCCGGCTTTGAGCTTTTCGTGATCCAGACCCCATTGGGCATAGGGCATGGCGCCACTGTCGAACCAAACGTCTATCAGGTCGGGTACGCGTTTCATGGGTTTACCCGAAGCGCTTACCAATACGATATCATCAACATAAGGTTTATGCAGATCAAGGTCATTCGTGAGTTTTGCATTGTTGGTTCCCAATGCTTTATCAGCTTTGGCCGCTTCTTCCTTTAATTGGGGGATAGAGCCAATGCATTTTTCTTCGTTACCATCTTCGGTTTGCCATATCGGCAAGGGTGTACCCCAAAAGCGGCTGCGGCTCAGGTTCCAGTCCACCATATTTTCGAGCCAGTTACCAAAACGGCCTTCACCGGTGGATTTCGGCTTCCAGTTGATGGTTTTATTCAACCCTACCAGCCTGTCTTTCAGTGCGGTAGTTTTAATAAACCAGGCATCTAACGGATAGTACAATACAGGTTTATCGGTACGCCAGCAATGCGGGTAATTATGTTCGTATTTTTCTACTTTGAAGGCGCGGTTCTCTTTCTTTAGTTTTACGGAGATGTCTACGTTCACATCTACGTAATCCTTCTCATCTTTATAATTTTTCACGTACCGGTTGCTGAACTCGCCCAGGCCGTCTACAAATTTACCCTGGCGGTCAACCAATACCAGTTTCTCCAGCTTTCCATATTTATTTATTCCAGAGAAGCCGCCAATATTGTATTTGCTTCCAACCTTAAAGTCATCTGCACCAAAATCAGGAGCGGTGTGTACGATACCAGTACCATCTTCGGTGGTTACAAAATCGCCTAATAATATACGCCAGGGTTTTGCATCAGGGTTCAGGGCTTTGATTGAATCTATTGAGTTAGCCTCAAAAGGCAGCAACTGTTCGTACTGACAGCCTTCTAACTGACCGCCTTTGAACTCGGTCACTACGCTCCAGGGCAATAATTTATCGCCTTCTTTGTATGCTGAAAAATCGGCATTCTCGCCTTCGGGTTTAAAGTATTTGCCCAGCAGGTCTTTAGCCAGCACCACATTCACGGGTAAATGCGTATAGGGGTTGAAAGTTTGCACCAGCACATAGGTAATGCGCTCCCCTACCGTTAAGCCCAGGTTCGCAGGAAGGGTCCACGGGGTGGTGGTCCAGGCCATGAAAAACAGTTCTAAGTTCTTGGTTGTAGGTTGTAAGTTAGTGATCGCTTCGAAAAGGAACGCAGACTTCTCATCCTTCACCGCTTTGAACATGACTACGGCGCTGGTATCTTTTACCATTTTATAGGTACCGGGCTGGTTCAGCTCGTGTGAGCTAAGACCTGTACCGGCAGCCGGAGAATAAGGTTGAATACTAACGCTTTCATACAACAACCCCTTTTTATATAATTGGCTTAGCAGATACCAAAGGGTTTCTACATAATTATTATCAAAGGTGATATAAGGCTCATTGAGGTCAACCCAATAGCCCATCTTTTTGGTAAGGTCGTCCCACTTGTCTTTATAGCGCATGACTGCCTCCCGGCATTTGCGGTTGTATTCTTCAACAGAGATCTTTTTACCGATATCTTCTTTGGTAATGCCCAGTTCTTTTTCTACTCCCAGCTCAATGGGCAGGCCATGGGTATCCCAGCCGGCTTTGCGGTTTACCTGGAAGCCACGCATGGTTTTATACCGGCAAACCAGGTCCTTTAATGTGCGACTGATAACGTGGTGAATACCCGGCATACCGTTGGCGCTGGGCGGTCCTTCGTAAAACACAAATGGTGGCGCATCGTTACGAAGTGACACACTTTTCTCAAATGCCTGATTTTCACTCCATTTAGCCAATATTTCCTGTTCTATAACAGGCAAATTCAATTTTTGAAACTCTCTGTAGTTAACTGCCATATATTTCCCGGTAAATCTTTTTAACTCATTGTTTTTCGGTTACGGCTAAAACATGCTTACAGCACCAGTAATTCCGCAGCCCGAAAAGTGTGCAAAGGTACTGAAAAGTTAGCGCACTGGTTTTGTATGGAGGGGCGCCACTCACCAATTGCCCCCACCCGAACGCCAGCCCGAAAGATTCATTTCTGGCGGGGATTTTCCGAATGAACATTGGCCGTTTTGTTGTTCAAACATGATTTTTGGTCTTTAGCAGCAAATTAGCCGGCCGGTCATTTTTTCTGAAAAAATCTTAAGGATTGAATCGATTTTGCGGTTATAAATGTAAATATGTAGGCCAATTGGAACTTATTTGGGTATAATCCTGCTTAATTGAAGAATTTTTAACGAAAGGCCAATTTTCCAGTTAGGTTTATCCACATTTCCGGCGTTTGGCATAATTTATGGAACTATTTCTGTGCTCTTTGCAATAATAAATGTTGAAAATTATAAAGGAATTTAAGTGTTGACAGCGAGATTTTTGGTACGATATTTTCTAAGTATAGTGCCTGTCACATGATCCTAAAGAGGGTTTACCTCACAGGGAGTTCGCTTTAAAATTAGATCTCATTACCTCATTATATGAAAAACCTTTTCTACGGTTTAGGGTTTAGGGGTTAAAAAGGGGAGTAGTCCTGCTCCCCTTTCCTTTTAAATTCTAAAACACAGGAAAGGTTTTTTCTTTTTACACCTTTTTGTAATCCGTTACCTTCCCGTTTTTAATCTCTGGATATGCCTGTGGAAAACCATCCAGGGCTACTGTGCGCCACTAAGGAATAACCCGTTTTCGGGAAGCAAAAGACATTGGTGACCCTTTTATTAAAACCTCCGCCACGGGAGGTTTTTTTTGCGAATTTCCCTCCTGATCAAAATCATCTCCTCATCTACAACAAATCATTCATAATCATTTGTACGCCGGGTAGTTTTGCGTCAACCTCATTATTATGACTATCAACCCGGCATTGCTGCATAAATACAATGTTCCCGTTCCCCGTTATACCAGCTATCCTACGGTCCCCTGTTGGAACGAACGTATTGATACTTCACAGTGGATTTCAGTATTTCAGCAACAGTTTACCGCGCAAAACCAGCGCCGGGGTATCAGTCTTTATATACATCTTCCTTTTTGCGAATCGTTGTGTACGTACTGCGGTTGTAATAAAAAAATTACCACCAATCATGGTGTTGAATCCGTTTACCTGCAAGCCGTTATTACAGAATGGAAATTGTATCGCCGGTTAATGAGCGAGCCACCTGTTATTCGTGAATTGCATTTGGGCGGTGGAACGCCTACATTCTTTTCACCAGGCAATCTGGAACAACTTATCAATGCCATCACGAAAGATGCGGTGATTCATCCCGAGCATGAATTCAGCATTGAAGGGCATCCCAATAATACCACGCAACAACACCTGGAAACCCTGTACAAACTGGGCTTCAAACGCATCAGCTATGGCGTGCAGGACAATGATCCGCAGGTTCAACGCATTATCAATCGCATTCAACCTTTTGAAAATGTACAGCGGGTTACCGAACAGGCCCGTGCGGTTGGTTTTACTGCTGTAAATTTTGATCTTATTTATGGATTGCCGTTACAAACGGTTTCATCGATTGAGAAAAGTATTTTACAATCGCTGCAACTGCAACCCGACCGGGTGGCTTTTTATAGTTATGCCCACGTACCCTGGACCAGCCGTGGTCAGCGTTTGTTCGATGAGCATGATTTACCTGACACAACATTAAAGATGGAATTGTATCAAACCGGCCGGCAGTTGTTTATTGATCACGGGTATACCGACATTGGCATGGACCATTTTGCTTTACCCGGCGATGCCTTGCACCAGGCCTGGCAACATGGTTCGCTGCACCGGAATTTTATGGGCTATACCACACAACACAGTGGTATGTTATTGGGTTTGGGCGTATCAGCCATCAGTGATCTTGGTATAGCATTTGCGCAAAACCACAAAACATTGCACGATTATTATAGATGTTTGGAAACATCGGCTGCGAGTCAACATGCAGAAAAAAGCAATCAATGTACAACGAAGGAGGCAAACCATCCATCCAGCGAATCACTATCAATACCGGTTACCAAAGGTTATTTTCTTACCCTGGAAGATGAAGCTTTTCGTTCTTATATAATGGATGTTATTTGCCGCGGCGCTACGGTGTTTCAATGGGAGCACCTGCCGTTGTTGAAGCAATTTACATTTCCGGAATTAGCGTTGCTGGAAGCCGATCAACTGGTTGAATGGAATGAAAAAGGGTTGCAGGTCACTGCTACAGGCCGTCATTTTCTGCGCAATATTTGTAAAGCATTTGATTTGCACCTGCTGCGCCGGGAAAGCAATTCAGAGAAACCATTGTTTAGTAAAGCGATCTAGTAATTTTGCGATTTCGGAATTTGAAAACAAATTCCAGCATATAACATGAGCTAAAGCTTTACATAATTTGGAAATCGAAATAAATCTCAAAATCACTACATCCCGAAATAAGAAATCACTTCTTTGTCCTCACATTCTTATATATCTTGATCGCACTCATCAATACAATAACAAAACCAATAAGCCCGGCCAGCCCCCAGACCACACTCATATTCTGCTTTACCACAGCCAGCATTACAATAGCAACCAGGAAGATGGTGGCCACTTCATTCCAGATGCGCAATTGCTGGGAGCTGTATTTGAAAATGCCTTTCATTTGCTGTTTATACATGGTATGCAGGGTAAAATGATAGGCGTATAACCCTACCACAAAAACCAGTTTTATGAGTAGCCAATCGGGCAGTACGCCCATTTTCAATATTATCCATTGCCACCACATCAACGGACCAAAAATTAAAGTAGCAATGGCGGAAGGCCAGGTAATGCCAAACCAAAGGCGTTTGATCATGATGGTGAAATGGCTGCGCAGGATGCTTTTTTCCGGCTCGCTTTTTTCACCGGCTTCCGTATTGTATACGAATAGCCGCACGATATAAAACAGGCCGCTGAACCAGGTAACGATAAAAATAATATGAAGCGCCTTGATGTAATTGTACATAGAATAATGAGATAATTAACCTTTTATCCAACTGGCAATCGCCTTCACCCACATAGGATGCACATTTAAACAGGGGATCAGCGTAAGCGATTCGCCGCCAGATGCTATAAAGGATTCTCTGCCCTGCCCCGCAATTTCTTCCAGGGTTTCCAGGCAATCACTCACAAAAGCCGGACAAGCTATTAGTAACTTTTTCACACCTTCTGCCGGAAATTCGGTCAGTCGCTGTCCGGTGTAGGGCTTTAACCATTCATCGCGGCCCAGGCGCGATTGAAATGAATAGCTGTATTTCTCCGCCGGTATCTGGAGCATTTCAGCCATTTTTTTGGTTGTGTGCTTACATTGATGACGGTAACAATACTTGTGCGCTTCACTGCTTACTTCACAACAATTATCAGATTTCAGGCAATGCTTTCCCGTTACATCGGTTTTTTGTACATGCCGCTCAGGTATGCCATGATAGCTGAACACAATATGATCGTACGGCTGTTGCAGATAAGGTTTCATGCTTTCTGCCAAAGCATCGAGGTACAATGTATTATCGTAAAAAGGCGGAATAATAGTTAGTTTGAAAGAATACTTTCCTTTAACATGCGCTTCTTTTGCATATTCAACCGCCGTTTCATAACTGCTCATGGCATAATGCGGATATAAAGGAACCAGCACTACCTCTTCCAGGTTGGGCTCTTTCTCCAACAACTCATCGTAGGCAGTCCAGGGTGCCGGTGCGCCATAACGCATAGCCAGGGCCACCGGTTCGGTAACCTGCTTTTGCAACGCCTCCTGCAATTGCTTGCTTAATACCATCAGGGGTGAGCCTTCCTTGGTCCAGATGGTAGAATACGCATGGGCCGATTTGGGAGCCCGGAATGGAACGATAATGCCCTTTACCAGTAACAACCGGCTCAGATAGGGCATGTCGATCACCCGCTCGTCCATTAAAAATTCATTCAAATAACGACGTACATCTTTAACCCGGGTAGAATCGGGCGAACCCAGATTCATTAAAACAATTCCTCTTTTTGTAGCTTCCATAATAATTGACTGCAAAAGTAATCCGGTTAACAAATCAAAAATCAAATTTTATTTTGGGGTGGGTGAAAACAGGTCCTGTTACCTGCATTTTTCACTTTTAGACTGTGCCCGGCTGGATCCTACTTTTTATCCGGCTACCCATTGGCTACTTCTGTTTTTTTTAATATCCTGAATTATAATATGGTGCAGGATCATTGTCTACCCCCTGGCACCCTTCGGACGAGGTTCGTACCTGCTTCGTTCTTTGACTACCCAAACACTACCCATTTACTACCCCTTCCCCAGGGAAACACTACCTTTTACTACCCATTTACTACCCCTTTCCCTGGGAAATGGGTAGTGCAGGTACGGCCCAGATACGACCCCAGAACGAACAAAGGGTAGTGCAGCCCACTTAAAGGGAGCCGTCAAAGGTGATTAAAGGTAGCAAGCGCATACATGAATTTCCTCATATGCGCACGTGATGATAATCAGACAGTAAAATGACAGAGTAATGACAGGATTATTAGGACAATGACGAACCCGAAAGTATTTTTGCAGGGTCAATTTTTCTGAATTCGATATTCATGCACGGAAACAGTACCAAGGACATAACAAAGTTTTTCATAGCCGGGATCAATTACAAGAAAACCGATGCGGCAGTAAGAGGCCAATTTGCCGTGAGTAATGATCAATACGCTACCCTACTTACCCAAGCCCCTGAATTTGGTTTGCATGAGTTATTTGTATTAAGCACCTGCAACCGTACCGAAATTTACGGCTTTGCTGAAAGTGCCGAACAACTTATCAAACTGCTGTGCACCCAAACCGAAGGAAGCAAGGAAACATTTACCCAACTAGCCTACGTAAAGAACGGAATGGCCGCTATTGAACACCTTTTCTCCGTAGCCGCCGGTCTCGATTCTCAAATTTTAGGGGATTATGAAATTGTAGGGCAGATAAAACAGGCTGTAAAATTCAGCAAAGAGCAGGGCTTTACCGACTCCTTTATGGAGCGCCTGGTAAATTGCGTTCTGCAATCTTCTAAAGCAATAAAGAATCAAACCAACCTGAGCGGCGGAACTGTTTCGGTTTCATTTGCCGCAGTTCAGTATATCCGGCAAAAAATAGCTGATATTTCCAATAAGAAAATATTGCTGCTGGGTGTTGGTAAAATTGGTCGCAATACCTGCAAAAATCTGGTAGATTACCTGGATGCCGACCATATCACCCTCATTAACCGCACGCACGATAAAGCCGCCCAACTGGCTGAGGAATTAGACCTGCATCATGCTCCATTGGCGGAACTCGCTCAAAAAATAGAAGAATCAGATATTATACTGGTGGCTACCAATTCGGTAGAACCCACTATTCAAAAATCGCATCTGGAAGGCAAAGGTGAAAAACTCATCATTGACCTGTCGGTTCCTTTCAATGTAGAAGAAAGCGCCCAGGAATTGCCGAATGTGCACCTGGTAAATGTAGATGAGCTGTCGAAACTGAAAGATGAAACCCTGCAAATGCGGGAAGCCGAAGTGCCCAAAGCCTGGGCCCTCATCCGCGAGCATATCGTTGAATTTCTGGAGTGGGTTGAAATGCGCAAGCATGTACCGGTTTTCAAAGCCGTAAAAACCAAATTAAAAGAGATCCAGACCTTACCCTTATATCAACTTTCGCCCGAAACAGCCTTGTGCCAAACTATAAATGCCGACGAGAAAATACAACGGGTAATCAATGGCATGGCTTCTAAAATGCGCGAGCGTAACCAGCGCGGCTGTTACTATATTGAAGCCATCAATGAGTTCATTGCTACCAATTAACGTGAAACGGCAGACGGCAAACGGCAAACGGCAAACTCTGTAAATCAGGGCAGGTCGCGTAATTGCCCAGCATCAAAACTGAGTGGGCCGGCCTATAATTTTGAGCTTAAAATAATCGGGTTTCCTTTCACGTTTCACGTTTGCCGTTTCACGAAGTAGTAGCTTTGCAAAAATTGAACAAGCATCAATGAATAAAGTGATCCGTATTGGGACCAGGGAAAGTCAACTCGCGGTATGGCAGGCAACACAGGTAAAAGACCTGTTAACGCAACATGGTTTTACCGCCGACCTGGTATATATAAAAAGTGAAGGGGATATTGACCTTAAAACACCTTTGTATGAAATGGGCGTGCAGGGCATTTTTACCCGCAGCCTGGATATTGCCCTCCTGAATAACCGCATCGATATTGCCGTGCACTCCATGAAAGATGTGCCCACCCAATTACCTAAAGGCATTGTAACAGCAGCTGTTCTCAAAAGAGCTTCATATAAAGATTTACTTGTTTATAAAGGTGAAATGGAAACCGTGAATGGTCAATTGTCAATGGTCAATGAGGTACTACAACCGGATTCACCATTCACCATACACCATTCACCATTGACGATAGCAACCAGCAGCATTCGCCGCAAAGCCCAATGGCTGAACCGGTACCCCAATGACATCATTGAAAATTTGCGTGGCAATGTAAATACCCGCTTACAAAAGCTGTCCGACAGCCACTGGAACGGAGCCATTTTTGCAGCCGCCGGATTGGAAAGAATTGGACTGAGGCCTGCTCAATCTATTGAACTGGATTGGATGTTACCAGCTCCCGCCCAGGGCGCCATTGTAGTTGCTTGCCGCGATAATGATCAACATGCTTTCGAAGCCAGTCAGCCATTTAACGATGCTCATACGGCATTATGTACTGCCATTGAAAGAGATTTCCTTCGGGCATTGCTGGGTGGCTGCTCTACCCCTATCAGCGCGTTGGCTGCTATAGTAGACGACCAGCTTCATTTTGAAGGAAATATTTTATCGTTAGACGGAAAAGAAAAAGCGAGTATCGAAAAAACAATAGCTATCAACAATACTGACAATTTGGGCGTTATTGCCGCCAAAGAACTATTAACAAATGGCGGACAGGTTATTGCCGATCAAATACAACATGGCAAATAAGATCTCCATATTAAGTACACGACCGTTGGAAACGGCTTTGTTGGAAGCCGCAAAATCAAAAGATATCCAGATCGATATCGTTTCCTTCATTGATACGACCCCTATTCAAAACAGCGGCATAAAAGAAGAGATCAGTAAAATAATAAAACAACCGGTCTCCGTTGTGTTTACCAGCATGAATGCTGTAAACACAGTGGCCGCATATATAAACGGAAACACGCCCGACTGGAATATTTTCTGTATCGGGCATACGACCCGCCAGCTGGCGGCAAAGTATTTTGGCGAACAATCCATTCAAACCGTTGGCAACAATGCATCGGAACTGGCTGATCAAATGATCGGCAATAAAAGCGTTAAGCAGGTTGTTTTTTTCTGTGGCGATCAGCGCCGCGAAGAATTACCCCGCAAGCTTCGGCAAAACGGGATCATTGTGCAGGAAGTGATCGTGTATCATACCGTCAATACACCGTATAGAATAGAAAAGGAGTATGATGGCATATTGTTTTTTAGTCCGAGCGCTGTGCAAAGTTTCTTTTATGCAAATGCCGTATTGCCATCAACTATTCTGTTTGCCATCGGCCAAACAACAGCCGATACCCTAAAAACATTTGCCGATAACCCGGTCATTGAATCGGAAAGACCAGGCAAAGAAGAACTGGTAAAGAAAATGTTTGAATTTTTTAAAAAGTAACTACATAATTATACCATGCTGCAAAACGATCTGTTATTAAGAACCCTGAAAGGAGAACAAGTAGAACGCCCACCCGTTTGGATGATGCGCCAGGCCGGCCGGTATTTACCGGAATACATGGTATTGCGGGAGAAATATGGATTCTTCGAACGGTGTCAGACACCTGAACTGGCTTGCGAAATAACCCTTCAACCCGTAGATATTATCGGCGTGGATGCGGCGATCCTATTTTCCGATATACTGGTAGTACCCCAGGCCATGGGACTGGAAGTGCAGTTGATAGAAAGCAAAGGCCCGAACCTACCCGACCCCATTAAAAGCAGCAATGACCTCAATCGGGTAAGAGTGCCAGATGTAAACGAAACCCTGAACTATGTTTTTGATGCCATCAAACTGATCAAACAAGAACTGAATGACCGGGTGCCGTTGATTGGGTTTGCCGGCGCTCCCTGGACCTTGCTCTGCTATATGGTGCAAGGCAAAGGCTCCAAAACATTTGATGAGGCCAAGATATTTTGTTATACCCAACCCGAAACAGCGCATCGCCTGTTACAAATGATCACCGACACCACCATCGCCTATTTAAAAGGACAGGTTAAAGCAGGTGTTGATGTTGTTCAGATCTTTGATAGCTGGGGTGGCTTGCTGAGCCCCGATGATTTTGAAAACTTCTCATTAAAATATATCCGCCAGATCGTTGCCGCATTGAAAGATGAAGTAGCCACTATCATCTTTGCCAAAGGCGCCTGGCACTCGTTGCAAAGCATGGCCGCTACCGGCGCACATGGTCTTGGTATTGACTGGTGCATTACACCCGCCATGGCCCGCCAATTGGCAGGACCAAACGTAACCCTGCAGGGAAATTTTGACCCGGCCAAATTGTTATCGCCCATTCCCGTGATACAAAAAGAAGTGAAGAAAATGCTGAATGATTTTGGCGGACAACGTCATATTGCTAACCTGGGTCATGGTATTTTGCCCAATGTGCCGGTTGATCATGCAAGAGCGTTTGTGGATGCGGTAAAAGAATACAATGCAATAATTAGCTAATGTGATAATGTGCTAATATGCTAATGAAATACAGAAGAAATGCGTGCACCTGGTAGTTTTTCATCCGCCAGCTGGCGGACCGTTTCACGTTTAAAGCTGGCATTCACCATTGACCATTGACGACAATGAATATTAAAGAAAGTTGGATTAACTATATACACACCTTACAGGACCGTATTTGTGCCGCTCTGGAAAAAGAAGATGGCAAAGCCACCTTTAAGGAAGATCAGTGGCAGCGCGCAGAAGGAGGTGGTGGTAAAACCCGTGTTATTGCCAATGGAAATATATTTGAAAAAGGTGGTGTTAACACCTCGGTAGTGTTTGGCGAAGTAACCGACACCATGCGCAACCAGTTAAAGATAAATGGCAAAAGCTGGTTTGCCTGCGGTCTGTCCCTGGTGTTGCATCCAGTTAATCCATTCGTGCCCACGGTACATTGCAATTACAGAATGTTTGAAGTGTATGGGGATGATGGAGAAAGCGTCCCCATTGATCGCTGGTTTGGCGGCGGTACCGATCTCACTCCCTATTATTTGTTTGAAGAAGATGCAAAACATTTTCATCAAACATATAAGAACGCCTGCGATGCATTTGACACTCATTTTTATCCCGCATTCAAAAAGGAATGTGATAACTATTTTGTGAACTGGCATCGCCACCAGGAACGCAGAGGCATCGGTGGAATCTTTTACGATCACCAGCGACCATCGGCCGACAAAGATGTACAGTTCTGGTTCAATTTCGGGAAAGCGTGTGGTGATGCATTTTTAACCGCTTACCTGCCCATTGTTCAAAAAAGAAAGCAATTACCGTATACCGAACAACACAAACACTGGCAGGAGATCCGCCGTGGCCGCTATGTTGAATTCAACCTGGTGCACGACCGGGGCACCTTGTTTGGGTTGAAAACAAACGGTAGAACGGAAAGTATTTTAATGAGCCTGCCACCCACCGTTCGGTTTGAGTACAATTATCAGCCCCAACCGGGCAGTGAAGAAGATAAAGTGCTGCAGGCCTGCCTGCATCCTGTTGAGTGGGTGTAAAACAAAAAGGAAAATACAAATCACAAATACCAAATACCAAAATAAGAAATTCTTATATGTATCTACAACGCCGCAACCGCATATTACGCCAGTCGCCTGCCATCAGAAGCATGGTGGCTGAAACTATTTTAACCCCGAATGATTTTATAGTGCCATTGTTCATCAACGAAGGAGAAAATCTGAAGGATGAAATTGCGTCTATGCCCGGTTATTATCGCATGAGCCTTGATAATACCGTTAAAGAAGTGAAAGAGCTGTGGGGCATGGGTTTAAAAAGCGTGTTGCTGTTTATTAAATGTAAGGATGAACTGAAAGACAATAAAGGTACTGAAGCATTAAATCCAAAAGGTTTAATGCAACGCAGCATAAGGGCTATCAAAGAGGCTTGTCCGGATATGCTGGTGATGACCGATGTGGCGCTTGATCCGTTTTCCTCTTTCGGCCATGATGGTATTGTGGAAGGATCGGAAATTGTAAATGACGCTACCGTAGAAGTACTGGCACAGATGAGTGTAAGCCATGCCCAGGCCGGTGCTGATTTTGTTGCTCCCAGCGACATGATGGACGGCCGCATTGCCGCCATTCGCGAAGCGCTGGAAGAAAACGGCCTGCATAAAACCGGTATCATGAGTTACAGCGCCAAATATGCAAGCTGCTTTTATGGCCCCTTCCGCGATGCCCTGGACAGTGCGCCCGGCTTTGGCGATAAAAAAACCTACCAGATGGATTACAGCAATCGCCTGGAGGCCGTAAAAGAAACGCTGATGGATGTAGAGGAAGGCGCTGATATTGTAATGGTGAAACCTGCGTTGGCTTACCTCGATATTATTCGTGAAGTAAAAAACGCCGTATCGGTTCCTGTTAGCGCCTATAATATCAGTGGTGAATATGCCATGATAAAAGCCGCCGCCAGAATGGGCTGGATCGATGAGAACAAAGCCATTCTCGAAACCCTGACGGCCATCAAAAGAGCCGGCGCCGATTTAATAGCAACGTACTTTGCGAAAGACGCAGTAAGACTAATTAGCTAATGTGATAATTTGCTAATGTGCTAATGAAAAACTCAGAACTCACTACTATATGTTTGAAAAAAGTATCAACTTATTTTCCCGGGCGCAACAAAGTATTCCGGGTGGTGTAAATTCTCCCGTACGGGCTTTTAAAAGCGTGGGCGGAACACCGGTATTTATGAAATCAGCCAAAGGCGCTTATATGTTCGATGCCGATGGCAACCGGTTCATTGATTACATCAACTCCTGGGGACCCATGATCCTTGGTCATGCCTATGAACCTGTGGTAAAGGCTATACAGGACACTGCTCAATACTCTACCTCGTTTGGCGCTCCTACTGAACTGGAAATCGAGATGGCAGAGCTCATCATCAGCATGGCGCCTAATGTTGACCTCATTCGTATGGTGAGCAGCGGCACGGAGGCCTGCATGAGCGCCATCAGACTGGCCCGGGGATTTACCGGCCGCAATAAGATCATCAAATTTGAAGGCTGTTATCACGGTCATGCCGATTCGTTCCTGGTAAAAGCAGGCAGCGGCGTAGCCACTTTTAATATTCAAACCGTACCCGGTGTAACGGCCGGCGTAGCTAATGACACCCTCACCTGCGCTTATAATGACCTGCCCGCGGTTGAACAATTGGTGGCAGATCACAAAGACGAGATTGCCGCCATCATTATTGAACCGGTAGCCGGCAATATGGGTTGTATTCTGCCACAGCCAGGATTCCTGCAAGGCTTACGTGCTATCTGCGATAAGCACGGGATCCTGTTTATCATGGATGAAGTAATGACCGGTTTCCGGTTGGCCCCGGGCGGCGCCCAGGAACGGTTACAAATAAATGCCGACCTCGTTACTTATGGTAAAGTGATCGGTGGTGGTATGCCGGTTGGGGCGTTTGGTGGTAAAAAAGAGATCATGCAACACATTTCGCCGCTCGGCAATGTGTACCAGGCAGGCACGTTAAGTGGCAATCCGCTGGCCATGATCGCGGGCTTTGTGATGTTAAAAACGTTGAAAGAAAATCCTTCCATTTATACGCAGCTGGATGAAAAAACCGCTTACCTGCGGAACGGCCTGAACGATGTTTTGAAAGCAAGCGGTACGCCATATGTGATTAACCAATTAGGTTCCATGATCAGCGTACATTTCAGCGATCACCCGGTCGTCAATTTTGCGACTGCCGCATCGGCCAATAATGATCTGTTCAAGAAATTTTTTCATGCCATGCTGAAACGCGGTGTGTACTTACCGCCTTCTGCTTACGAAACCTGGTTTTTGTGCAGTGCTTTAACGAAGGAGGACCTGGATGTCACGATACAGGCTGCCAAAGAAAGTTTACAGGAGATATTATAAAATAAACAGCCCTGTTTATAAATGATCTTGGCTAAATTATAAGCAGGTTATGCCAGCCACATATATTTACGATTAAATATTTAAATTCAGCCGTTGATGGAATAAAACCCGGATACGGCTTTTTTCATTATTATACATATTGAAAGAGTACAAACACAGATAAAACGGAACTATATATTGTAACCGAAACGAAAGTAATGCCCCCACTCACAAGACGCCTTGCTTCTATTGATGTATTCAGAGCGCTTACCATGCTCCTGATGATCTTTGTAAATGATCTGGGTACCCTCACCAATATTCCCCTGTGGCTCGAACATACCAAAGCCGCGGAAGACGGAATGGGTTTGGCAGATACTGTTTTTCCGGCTTTTCTGTTCATTGTTGGTCTCTCTATTCCTTTTGCTATTGGTAACCGTTGGTCGAAGGGTGTTTCACAAAACAACATCCTTGGTCATATTCTTGTGCGTTCGTTCGCGCTGCTGGCAATGGGTTTCTTTCACGTAAACCTCGAAAATTATAATGAGGCTGCCATGCTGCCAAAAACAATTTGGGAAATATTACTAACGATCAGTTTTTTTCTGATTTGGCTCGATTATCCATCTACCCTATCAAAACAAAAAAAGGGATGGCTACAAGGTGCAGGAATGTTGCTACTGATAGCTTTGGCCATCGTATTTAAAGGCGGCGAAAACGGCCATACGGTTTGGTTAAAGCCCTATTGGTGGGGTATATTAGGACTCATTGGATGGTCGTACCTGCTATCAGCGCTTATTTTTCTGTTTTCAAAAGGAAGGTTACCGGTTTTAATAGGCGCATTTGTATTCTTTACATTATTCAACATAGCAGCAAAAGCAGGATGGCTGCATGTGTTGCAACCGCTGAAGCCCTATATCTGGATCACCGGCGATGGATCTCTCCCCTCCCTCACCATGGCCGGTATCATTATAGCCAAATTATATGCGGAGCTGGCGGAAAAAGGCAAGTACAAAGCATGCTTTATTACACTGTTGCTTCTGGGAGTAATTATGTTAGCTGGTGGATTTGCCATCAGGCCGCTGGCAGGTATTTCAAAAATAAGGGCTACACCTTCGTGGGTAATGATCTGTACCGGCATCAGCATATTGCTTTTTACCGCATTGATATGGCTGGTTGACCGTAAAAACAAAAAGCACTGGTTCACTATTATAAAACCGGCAGGCACCAGTACACTTACTGCTTATCTGCTGCCCTATATTTACTACCCATTGTATCATATAGCAGGCATCAGTCTGCCTGTCATTCTCTTAACCGGCGTTACCGGTATTATTAAGTCTTTGTTGTTTGCACTGCTGATCATCCTGCTAACGGGACTACTTGAAAAATGGCGGATCCGTTTAAAGATCTAATAACATTAATCACACATTAAAAATGAAAGCACAAAAATACATACGAATGATTTTATATGTATCTTTGTGCTTTCATAGGATAAGGTTTAATGGTTAATGGTATTTGATTAGTACAGCCTCTACTTCGGTAGGGGCTTTTTCTTTCTCCTACCCCACCATATCATAAACCCGGTAACAGGCAGACTGGCAGCAATAAGAGATGCGAAAAAGGCCAGTATCTTTCCGGGCAAACCCAATATGGCGCCCACGTGAATATCATAATTCAACCGCAGCAATTTATCGGCTCCTTTAGCATCTTTAAATCGGCCGTAAATATGTTCTACAGGTATTTCTTTCAGGGTATACTGATCAAAAAAACGGTAATCCATTTTCCAGTATGTACTTGCATCTGTGTTTATGGCTGCTTCAATAGCCGATTTACCGGTAACCGGAAAATGCATTTCTATAGTCTCCGCATCCTTGTGCTCCTGTTGCATCTGGAACCACAATTTGTCGACAGGTAAGTTGCTTGCCTGAGCCACTTTCGTTGTGTCTGAAAAAGGCTCCTGGTAAGTAAGAGACTTTTTACCACCAACGCTTTTGTAAATGGCATTTGCCAGCAATTGCCATCCAAAGATCAATCCGGTAATAGCCATGAAAATAACTACCCAGGTCATATAAAAACCAAATACATTATGCAGGTCGTAATTTTTGCGACGCCACGCTGCACTCCATTTTATAGAGAAGCGTTGTTTGCGAGCCGCTTTATTTCCTGGCCACCATAAGATGAGGCCGGTGATCATCATCACTACAAAAATGATGGTCGCAACGATCGTAATGGGCTGGCCTATTGCCGGCGGCAACCACAGGTAATAATGTCCTAACAATACCTGTCTGAAAAAATCCCGGTTCATGTTCTTTACCTTCAACACCTCACCGTTATAGGGATTCACATATATAACGTAATAATATTCCGGCTCAAATTCGAAGAATGTTACCTGGGCGGCTTCGTCTTTTGCACCATACAGCACGCTGTGCGGATGCTTTCCCGGTAGTTGCTTTTCTGCGATCTGCTGTATTTGCGATGGTGGCAGATACGACGTTTGTTGCGGGACAACATGCGTATAAGACTTTTGGATCAGCGCCTGGATCTCAACCTGAAATGCATACAAACAGCCGGTAACGGCAATAACAAAAACAATGATCCCCGAAGTAAATCCCAGCCACAAATGAACTTTTCCTATAATCTTTTTAATAGTCATACTCTTATATTGCGTCAACCACGCCCGTTAAGCTGCAAAAATGCCAATTGCAGCCAAAAGAACGTTATGCAATCGGAAAAATGGTTTACGCAAAGAGAAAAAAAATGACTGCTAAATATTAATGTAACAACAGTTCACAAGGTTTCAACCCTGTTTGCTTTTTAAATGCAGTAGAAAAATGTGAGATAGAAGAATAGCCCAGCATCATAGAAACTTCGGTTACGGTCAACCCTTTTTCATATAATAAATATCGGGCATGTTCCATGCGCTGGCTCTGGTAGAAATCGAAGATGGTAGTACCGTATAATTCTTTAAAGCCTTTTTTCAGATAGCATTCATTGATGGCTACTTTACGGCTCAACTCCTTTATGGTAATAGGCTCACCAATGTGTTGCAGTAAGATCTCCCGGGCCTTAACGATCTTTTCGCGATCAGCTTCGTTTGCCAGGAATTTGCACTGGAAAGCTTCTATTTCTTTATCATCGCCCAACATACATTCCAGGCTGTACAACAACAGCATCTGGGTTTGGGCATTGATATAGATATTCTCCAGGCTATCGGTATAGGTATGACTTAGTAATGCTTCCAGCACCTGGCGGGTGCGACCGCACAAAGGCAGTATTTTTGAAAAAGAAGAAGGATGAACAAATTGCAGCACTTCATCGGTAATGGTTTTCAATTTGCCGGGTTTTACAAACTGCGACAAGTGGACTGCCGAAAACCGGAAACTCATTACATCGATGCTTTCAACTCTTTCTGCACAGGCATGCGAAGTGTTTATTTTGCACTGATCGCATTCCACTTCTTTCTGATTGCAATACATATTACCCGAAACACAAAACTTCAACTCCACATAATTCTCCTGAGGCACTGCCTTCTTAATATGATATACCAGCACCCCGGTATCCTCAATATTCCACTGGGAATGTTTCCGGTATCTTTTAATGGCATATTGAACCGACCCGGGCATTTGTTGCTCTTTTTCCTGCAACAAATGCAACTGATCGTGCATGATCGGTTGCTTATAAGCCAGTGAAAGTATATCGGGTGGGTTATACATATTTGGTTGCAAATTTACAGGTACAACGTTAAAATTCCCAATGGTTTATCGCTTTGGTAGTCATGGAAGTGTCAGGAATACGTGAAACGGCAAACGGCAAACGTGAAAAACTATATGTTTTATTAGCCCTACTATTGCCGAGTTAATATTAAGTAATACAATAACAACAAATTACGAACTATCGTTTGCCGTTTCACGTCTCACGTTTCACAGTATTAATCGAAACTCTGGTTGCTTGAAGAAGACATCTTCAACAGGCGGTCGTATTGTTCTGGAGAAAGGTCGTTATAGAAGAAGTAAACAGGATCGAGATGGCGGCCATTCTTATGTACCTCGTAGTGACAGTGCGGACCGGTTGATTTTCCGGTACTGCCTACCCAGCCAATGATCTCACCGCGTTTAATGCGTTCGCCGGGTTTTACTTTAACCTTAAACATGTGGCCATACAGGGTTTCGTATCCGTACCCATGGTTCAGTACTACGTGATTACCATAGCCATTACCCAGGTTGCCGGCCGTTTTAACAACGCCATTGGCGGTGGCATAAATGGGTGTTCCCTGGGGAGCGGCAAAATCGAGCCCGGCGTGCATTTTAACCGTTTTATAAACCGGGTCGATCCGGTAACCAAAACCTGAGGCCAGGCGCTTCAGATCGCTGTTGCTCACCGGTTGAATGGCCGGTGTACAAGCCAACAGTTGTTCTTTATTCTTGATAAACCCGGTTATTTCAACATATGATTTTTCCTGACTCACCATGCGGTTCTCCAGGTTATGAAGGGAATGCACTATAGAGTTTTCCAGCTCGTAATTGGTCATACTGGCTACCATTTCCATTTCTTTTTGTTGCTCCATATCCTTCGCCCGCATACTGTCGGGAATGGGATTGGCCTCGAAAATGGTGCGGTAAACATCATTATCACGCTCTTCGAGCTGGTTCATACGCTGTTGCATTTTAGCAACCTGCTCATCCAGCACCCAGTAGCGCTCCTGCAGTTGTTCATTATACTGCATCAAAGCTTTTTCCTTGGTAGAAGGAAAATACCGGTAAGCAACAGAAACAATAATTATAGAGGTAACGATAGCAGCCGACATGAAACCCAGCACTCGCAGCAGCTTGACGTGCAGCGGAGTCTCCAGCTTTTCATAACGGAGTGTATTGGTGTTGTAGTAGTACTTGATTTTCTTCATGGATACAAGCCGATTACCAAGGTTGCTTTTCAGCAAAACAGCCCGAATTAAGTTACCTTTGCAGCCGTTGCCTAATCGGTAACATTTACAAATATAAAGGCTTAAGCGTCAATTTTATCAAAGATCGTTCCGTTTTATGATGACCAGCGCAGAAATTCGTAAGCAATACATGGACTTTTTTCGTAATAAAGGACATGAAATCGTTCCTTCAGCCCCAATTGTGGTAAAGAATGACCCTACTTTGTTATTTACCAATGCGGGAATGAACCAGTTTAAAGAATATTTCCTGGGAAATAAAAAAGCCCCCTTTCCCCGGGTGGCCGATACCCAAAAATGCCTCCGGGTAAGCGGAAAGCACAACGACCTGGAAGAAGTTGGGGTTGATACCTACCACCATACCATGTTTGAAATGCTTGGTAACTGGAGCTTTGGCGACTATTTTAAGAAAGAAGCCATTGCCTGGAGCTGGGAATTACTGACTGAAATTTATAAAATACCCAAAGACAGGATATATGTCACTTATTTTGAAGGTGACGCCGGCGAAAACCTGGCAAAAGATGAGGAGGCATTTGCAGAATGGAGCAAACTGGTGGCTGCCGACCGCATTTTACCGGGCAATAAAAAAGATAATTTCTGGGAAATGGGCGATACCGGTCCTTGCGGTCCCTGTTCAGAAATACATGTTGACTGCCGGAGCGACGAAGAAAGAAAACAAAAAAGCGGGGCTGAACTGGTAAATAATGATCATCCACAGGTGATCGAGATCTGGAATAATGTGTTCATGCAGTTTAACCGGAAAAAAGACAGTAGCCTTGAACCCCTCCCCAACAAACACGTTGATACCGGTATGGGGTTTGAACGGCTGGTAAGGGTACTGCAAGGCAAACAATCCAATTACGATTCTGATGTTTTTACCGGTACCCTGGCTGCTATTGAAAATATTTCTAAAAAGAAATATGATCCCAACACGCCGCCATCAACCCATGCCGACTGGCACCAGGCGGTAGCATTCCGTGTGCTGGCCGACCATATTCGCGCCATCAGTTTTACTATTGCCGATGGACAGCTGCCCTCCAATACCGGAGCCGGTTATGTTATCCGCCGCATTTTGCGCAGGGCTGTTCGTTATTATTATACCTACCTCGATTATAAACAACCCCTGCTGCACCAACTGGTGCCGGTACTGGCGGAACAGTTCAAAACAGTTTTTCCCGAACTGCTCCAGCAACTGGACTTTGTTACCAAAGTTGTAAAGGAAGAAGAGGATGCCTTTTTGCGGACCCTGGAAAAAGGACTCAAAAAGATCGACGAAATAATTGCTACAACACAGAATAAAACCATTAACGGCTCAGCAGCTTTTGAGCTGTATGATACGTATGGCTTCCCTGTTGATTTAACACGACTGATAGCCCGGGAAAATAACCTCGAAGTAGATGAAGAAGGTTTTAAAGCAGAAATGACCCAGCAGAAAGACCGCAGCCGTGCCGCTACCGCTTTAAGTGCAGAAGACTGGGTAGTGTTAAGCGAAAATGGCAGTACCAGCTTCGTTGGCTACGACATGGTGCAAACAGATACGAAAGTGTTGAAGTATCGCAAGGTGACCGCCAAAGGGAAATCGTCATTTCAACTGGTGCTGAGTAAAACGCCATTTTATGCCGAAAGCGGCGGACAGGTGGGCGATACCGGCAGCCTGTTTTTTGAAGGCGAAGAAGTTGCTGTGGTTGATACCAAAAAAGAAAACGACCTCATCATTCATTTTGTTGAAAAGCTTCCTATCAACATAACCGGTGTGGTAGATGCCCGTATCGATATCGGTCGCAGGGCAAAAACCGCTGTTCACCATTCGGCCACACACCTGCTGCACGCCGCTTTACGTAAAGTGCTGGGCACCCATGTGGCGCAGAAAGGATCGCTGGTAAATGATGAGTACCTGCGTTTTGATTTTTCGCATTTTGCCAAAATGACCCCAGAGGAAATAGCTAAAGTAGAAACCCTGGTAAACGAAAAGATCCGCGCCAATATTCCGGTAATTACAAAAGAAATGCCCAAGGAAGAAGCCCTGAAACTGGGCGCCATGGCGCTCTTTGGCGAAAAATATGGCGATGTGGTACGGGTAGTGGTCATTGATCCCGGTTATTCGGTGGAACTCTGCGGCGGTACGCACGTAGGCGCCACGGGCGAACTGGGTCTCTTTAAATTAAAACATGAATCAGCTGTGGCAGCCGGCGTACGCCGTATTGAAGCTATTTGCGGACTGGCAGCTGAGCAATATATCAATGAGCAGTTATCTCAACTATCATTGGTAAAAGAAGAATTGAAGAACCCGGCCGACCTGTTAAAGGCCGTTCAGAATATTGCTGCGGAAAGCAACGACCTGAAGAAAAAGCTTGAACATCTTGAAAACCGCATGCTGGTAGGTATTCGTAATGAATTATTGCATAAAGATGAGATCATCAACGGCGTTACGTTCGTTGGGGATATTGTAGAAGTAGGCAATGCCGATGCATTAAAGAAATTGTGTTTCGATCTGAAGAATCACCTCAATGACCATGCAGTGGTGCTATGCGCCAACATCGGCGGCAAACCATTTGTAGCAGTTGGTATTGCCGATACGGTAGCAACTGCCCGCGGTCTCGATGCCGGAAAAATTATAAAAGAACACATAGCTCCGCTCATTAAAGGCGGCGGTGGCGGACAAAAGACGCTGGCAACTGCCGGCGGACAGGATGCCAGCCAATTACAGCAAGTGATTGCGAAAGTGAAAAGCTTGTTGTAAATTGATGCATGCGATTCAGTTATGCCATTTTATGCCTTATCGTTCTCTCATGCTGGAATGTTACTATATGTTCAGCGCAGTCAAAAAACGTTGACACTATTATAACGCCTTCGTCCCTGAAAGCAGTAGTGGAAGCACTTGCTGCCGACAGCTTTCAGGGACGGCTTACAGGCACCCTGCAAGCCGCAAAGGCCGCTGATTTAATCAGCCAGCAATTTAAAGATGCCGGGGCCCTGCCCATTGCCGGAACTGAAGGGTATTTAATGTCTTTCGAGATCAGCTACAAGGTAACGGCCTTCAATTTTAATCTCCCCTACAAATCAAAATCACTCAATGTAGTGGCTGCCCTGCCCGGGCATTCCAAAGCAAAAGAACTGGTTATATTCTGTGCGCATTACGATCATGCAGGCACCAAAACCTACGGAATACGAAGTTCCAGCACCCTGCCTGAAAATGGCCAGCCCGAAGTTGGTGATGAAATTTACAACGGCGCCAATGACAATGCATCGGGTGTTAGTGGCCTCATTCATTTAGCCCGGTATTATGCCAAACACCCCCATAATGAACGCACCATCATATTCATCGCTTTTTCCGGCGAGGAAGAAGGTTTGTTAGGTTCCAGGCACCTGGCAGAAGGTTTTGACCCTAAAGTAGTAACAGCTGTGATCAATATGGATATGATCGGGCGGCCCGTTAGTTCGAAAAATAAACATCCGTTTATAACCGGTGAAGAACGGAGTGATCTGCAATCGATCCTCAATAAAAGATTGCACGAAGCAGACCGTGAATATGGTAAAAAATATTTTCAGGGTGATCGCTATCCGGAAGAAAAGCTTTTTTCACGCTCAGATAATTTCCCCTTTGCACAAAAAGGCATGGTTGCACATACCATCATGACATCGGCGCCAAACGATAAATATTATCATTCCCTCAACGATGAAAGTGACAAGCTCGATTATCCATTTATGGCCGAAGTAGTTAAAGCCATTGCCCTGGCAACTACAGGTCTGGTGGATGGCTCCGATGCACCGAGAAAGAACTAGTTGACACGTTGACAAAAGCAAACCAATTAAAGTGTTTTGAATGATAGAGAATTGACTTTTTTTATCATTAAAAATGTTTTGAATGATACAGAATCCACATTTTTTATCATTACTTGTCAATAAAATGATAAAGAATTGACTTTTTTTATCACTAAACGACCTTTGAATGATAAAGAATCCACATTTTTTATCATTACTCGTCAATAAAATGATAAAGAATTGACTTTTTTTATCACTAAACGACCTTTGAATGATAAAGAATTCAAACTTTTTATCACCAGACGTCCTTTGAATGATACGGAATTGACTTTCCCCTAAATTGGGTATAGTCACAAAATATTGTAACTCAACAAAATTAACAGGCTCCTTACTTCATTTCTTACCTCCTGTTTACATTCCTCATCAACTTTTCACCCCCTTCAAGTTGTCAACCTTGCCCCCATCAATTCTATCAACTTATCAACCTTCAACTCCATCAACTCTCAAATTCCAACCAAATCTTAACATTTCCGAAAATTTTCGTATTTCAATTAATTCCCTATATTTGATGTACGAAAGTTCACGTAGTCAATTTATAAATACTCAAAAACGTTAATAAAATGAGACGCTACCTGATTTCCTGTACCGCGATGGCAGCCATGGCTTTATTACTATGCCAGCCCCTGGCAGCCCAGGACAAAGAAAAAGATAAGGATAAAGACAAGGAAAAGGAAAAAACCAAAATGAGTGATAATGAAGAGATCATTATCAAAAGAAAAGGTGATAAAGATACCAAGGTCACCATCGAAATAAAAGGCGATGATGTGATCGTGAACGGAAAGCCGCTGGCTGATTTTGACGACGATAATGTTGTAATACGCAAGAGTAGAACACGCGTTTATGGCTTAACAGCGCCCCATTCTCCATTCAGGGGCCAGGGTGGAACCTTAAATTTTGATAGTCACAGTTATTCGCCCGACAACACCGCGTTCCTGGGTGTAATTACCGAAAAAGATGAAAAAGGCGCCCGGATAGAAAAAGTGACCGAAGGCAGTGCTGCCGACAAAGCAGGATTAAAAGAAGATGACGTGATCACTAAAGTTGGTGGCGCCGCCATTGACGATCCCGATGACCTTACCAAAGTTATTCACACCTACAAACCGGAAGATAAAGTAACCATCACTTACGAAAGGAATGGCAAAAGCAATAAAACCGAGGTAACACTGGGAAAAAGAAAAGGAAATACCTTTAATTTTCAATCGCCCCGCATTGAGGCCCTGCCCGATTTCAATTTCGACTGGAAAGACAGTGATATGTCTCCCCGCGTTTACGCTTATGGCAGACCCCGCATTGGTATAAAAGCGCAGGATACTGAAGATGGCAAAGGCGCTAAAGTATTAGGCGTTGATGATGAATCCGCTGCCGAAAAAGCCGGTATTGAAAAAGATGATGTGATCACCGAGTTCGATGGCAAAAAGATAACCAGTGCCGATGAATTAGCCAGCGCAGCCCGGGAGGCAAAAGATAAAACGGCCTTTAAAATAACCTTCAACCGCGATGGCAAATCGCAAACCGTTGAAGTAAAAATTCCCAAAAAATTAAAGACCGCCAATTTGTAGTACGTCTTCAAACATCAGCCCTATAGCCACTGCCAAAGTTTTTTAGCTGAGGCCGGCACGAGCCGTTCTCCCGGTTAAACCGGGAGAACGGTTTTTTTATCAAAATACCTTAACCAGAAATGAGGTATTTTTGCCTGATTTTTCACCATTAGGCAATCAGAATAATATGTCGACAAATTACGATGCATATGAGATAGTTATTGGCCTGGAAGTGCATGCTCAATTGCTCACAAACAGCAAGTTGTTTTGTGGAGACAGTGCTGCTTTTGGCGGCGAACCGAATACCCATATCAGCCCCATTACGCTGGCACACCCCGGCACTTTGCCGAAATTGAATAAAAAGGCTATTTCTTATGCCATTAAAATAGGTTTGGCCTGTAATTGCACCATTACCCGGCATAATTATTTTGCCCGCAAAAACTATTTTTATCCCGACCTGCCGAAAGGGTACCAGTTATCGCAACATACCACGCCAGTTTGCCAGGGTGGCTTTGTAACCATCCGTACCCAGGAAGGAACGCGGGATATCCAACTCAACCGCATTCACATGGAAGAAGATGCCGGTAAGAGCCTGCACGACGTTGATGATAAAAATACCTGTGTAGATTATAATCGCGCCGGTGTACCGCTGGTGGAGATCGTTACCGAACCCGATCTGCACAGTGGCGACGAAGCATATGCCTATCTCACCGAACTAAGAAAAATTTTGCGGTATCTTGAAATCTGCGATGGCAATATGGAAGAAGGCAGCATGCGTTGCGATGCCAACATTTCTGTTCGTAAAAAAGGAGAGACAAAACTGGGCACCAAGGTGGAAGTAAAAAATCTCAACTCCATCCGCAACGTAAAACGGGCTATTGAACATGAAGCCAAACGCCTCATTGATATTGTAGAGTCAGGTGAAAAAGTAATACAACAAACCAGAAGTTTTGATGCCGGCAATGGAACAACCTTCGCATTGCGCACCAAAGAAGATGCAAACGATTACCGGTATTTTGCCGATCCCGATTTGACACCGTTTGTGGTAACGGACGAATTGCTACAGGAAGTTCGGTCAACGATTACGGCCTTACCGGAAGAACGGGTAACCCGCTATACCCAACAATTACAGTTACCCGAATACGATGCCCGGGTGCTCACCGATGAAAAAGAACTGGCGGAATTTTTTGACCAGATCACGGAGCATTCCACCAATTACAAAGCAGCCGCCAACTGGATGCTGGGGCCTATCAAATCATGGCTCAATGAAACAGGGAAGCCTATTACCGCATTCCCGGTGCAGCCGGCTACCATTGCGGCGCTTATAGCCCTGATCGATAGCAACCAGGTAAACTTTTCGGTGGCTTCAACCAAAATATTCACCGCCCTGTTAAATGAACCTGGCAAGCAGCCTTTACAAATTGCCAAAGACCTGAACATGCTGCAGGATTCAGATGAAGGAAATGTAGCAGCATGGATTGAAGAAGTGCTAAACAAAATGCCCGATAAAGTGGCGGAATATAAAAAAGGGAAGAAAGGACTGATCGGGTTATTTGTAGGTGAAGTAAAAAAAGTATCGAAAGGGAAAGCCGACCCCAAGCTTACCAATGATATACTTTTAAAGAAACTGCAATAACTATTAACAAAAACCTGATAGATGAAATTAATTTTGAATTGGCTCCTTCTGATACTGATCGTTACAGCCAGCGCCTGTTCGCAAAAAGAAAAAGGCACCCTGGAAGTAACCGGTAATGTAGCCAACCTGGATAAGGTAGCTGCTCTGTACCCGAATGCTGTTAAAAAAGGAACAGTAACACTGTTGTTATATGAAGTGCCTTTTGGTGGCGACCTTCCTCCCGTTCAATTGGATTCAGTGACCGTTTCGGCCGATAAAAGAACGTATACATTGAAGGGACAGGCGAAGAACATTGGCATGTATAATGTGGTTGTGCTTGATGGTCCTATGGTGCCGCTGGTGAACGATGCGCCTGCGATTACCCTCGACATTGATATGGCCAACGAGAGATTTTATACCGTAGCCGGTTCAGTGGCCAGCCGCGAGTTACAGGATTTCATTTTTACCTATGATGTAAAAAGCGCCAGCGCCGAGCAAACCATGAACCAGTTGGATAGCCTTAAGCGCATAGGCGCCCAGGACAGCACTTTAATAAACCTTACCAATCGTAAGAATGACGCCATTAAAGAGCTGAATGAGTATATGAAGAGAATGATGACAGATGCCAGTCAGCCGGTTGTAGCGGCATTTGTATTGGGCCGGTCGGCTAAAACATTGCCTCAGCCAGAATTTGAATCCGCATTGAACGGCCTTACACAAAAATATGTGGGTGATTCGAACCTGGCAGAAATGAAGAAAAGGTATAATGCCTATAAAGAGCAGGTTGCCAAAATAAGAGAGCAACAGGATCAGGAAAATGCCTGGACCGGCAAAAAAGCGCCCGATTTAATTTTACCGGATATAAATGGCAAAAAAGTTTCTCTTGCTTCTTTCAAAGGTAAATATGTGTTGGTAGATTTCTGGGCAAGCTGGTGTCAACCCTGCCGGGCAGAAAACCCCAATGTAGTAGCCGCTTATAACAAGTACAAAGACAAGAACTTCACCATCCTGGGTGTATCGCTCGATAAAAAGAAAGACAACTGGATAGTGGCCATTAAGGAAGATCAGTTAAAATGGACGCATGTTAGCGACCTCGCCTATTGGGATAGCAAAGCGGTAACTACTTTTAATTTTACCGGCATTCCTTATAATGTATTGATTGATCCGGAAGGTGTTGTTGTAGGAGAAGGATTGCGTGGCGAAGCGCTGGATAATAAATTACATGAGATATTTCTAAAATAGTTTTAATAGTGCTTTAAGTTGTATAAAAGCGTCCCGAATAACCGGGACGCTTTTTGTTTTGAATTATTCAATTTTAATAGTCATCATTCTGAACCAATACCCCTTTACTTTTATCTACTTCAATCTGTGGAATGGGAAAGATGTTCTTCTTTGCGCCAAAGGGTTGGGTTGGCAGCAGGTTGGTACCGTAGCTGTCATATTTATTGATAACATTCGCTTTAATGCGCATCAGGTCCCAGAAACGATGCCCTTCAAAAGCAAGTTCAATACGGCGCTCGCCTAATACGGCAGCAACCAGGGAATCTTTATTGGCAAAGCTGCCTACCGTATAGGAAGGGGAAGCAACCCTGGCCCTGTCCCTTACCAGGTTCAGTTTGGCAACGGCATCTGCATCAACGCCGGCAGCTATACGGGCCTGCGATTCGGCATAGGTAAGCAACACTTCGGCATAACGAATTATAGGTGCCCAGTCGGCCCTGGTTTTAGTATCCGCATACTTACTGGTAAACTTAAATGCGGTTGTACTGGTAGCAGGCACACCGGGGATGATCATCGCTCTTCTTTTATCATCAAGTGCAAAAAATCGATTGGCCGTTACATCGAGGAATGAATTGGATACAGCCAGGTCAGCTTTTCCGGTTGGATGATAATGCTGAGGCAGGGCGTTGTTCGTATTCGGATTATCATTCGAGTTATTGGGAATTGACCAAACTGTTTCAACAGTTTGAAACTTATTAGCAATTAGAAAAGCCGCATCAACGGTGCCGTTCAAAGCAAATGTGCCATAGTTGCCACTGATCACATCGAGTGCATATTTTCTGGCATTTGTATAATCGCCTTTGTATAAATATACCCTTGATAAAAGTGATGAGGCCGCCGCTTTGGTTCCCCGGGTTTTATTATGGTAGGTATTATTAGTATAACCGGTATAACTCAGCGGAAGATCAGTCAACGCTTCTGTAAGGTCAGTAATAACAGCGGCATACACTTCCGCCACGCTTGACCGCGCTTTGTTTGCATCGGGGTCATTGTAGGTATAGCTTTTTGTAATTATGGGAATTCCGCGATGTGAAGCATCGGCTGTAAAACTATAGGGTTGTGCAAAAAAGTTCACGAGGTAAAAATTGGAAACCGCCCTGACAAATTTACATTCTGCGATCAACGCTTTTGCTTTAGCGTCTGTTAGCTTGCTGCTATTGGCTGTTATGCCGGCTATAGCCCTGTTTGCCCGCGCGATAGCATCATATCCTGCCGTCCAAACCGCAGCAACGATGTTATTGTTAGCAAGCAAATTAAACCGGGGAAGCTCAGTAAAAAAACCGGTCCTGTCGAAAATATCTTCACCTAACAGATCAACATACACCAGCGCCCGGCCCGATAAGAAGTTGCTGCTTTGCAAGCCATCATAACATGCAATCGTAGATGCTTCAATTTTTTCGGGGGTGGAAAAGGCCAGATCACTTGACAACGAATCCTGCGGATCTATATCGAGCACCTTTTTTTGACAGGAGCTTCCAACTATAGCTATCAGTAAAAAACTATACAATATATGTCGCATAACTTTTTTCTATTTTAAGTCTTAAGCAATTCAGGAACTTATAAACCCAGGTTTATGCCCATGGTATAGGTGCGTGACAGGTAAGGTCTCATTTTATCTATACCCAGGCCAATATTGGTATTACCAACATTATTCGATTCCGGATCGATACCGGAGTACCCGGTAAATGTATACAGGTTATTGGCCTGAATATAAAAGCGCAATCTGCTGGCTTTGATCTTGTCAGCAATTGATTTTGGAAAGGAATAACCGATCTGCACGTTGCGAATGCGAACAAAGTCCCCTTTTTCCAACCAGCGTGTTGAAGCTGTTGTAGCCCATGAGTTATCGCCCCAATACAATCGGGGCACATCTGTGTTGTCTCCCGCTTTTGTCCATGCATCCAGAATATCTTCTGATTTGTTCCTGGAGTTGCCATAATTCAACATCGATTGTTTGGTTTGGTTATATACATAAAAGCCAAACGCATATTGCAGATCAACGCTTGCATCAAATGCCTGATAGTTGAATGTTTGCGATAAACCGCCATAGAATTTCGGGTAGGGCGATCTATTCGTTAAAACAACCCGATCGGTAGCTGTGATGGCAGAAGTTACAGTGCCATCCTTTACCATCGTCCACCTGTTGGCAGTAGGGGCAGTAATATCAAATTGCTTTTGGTTGCCATTTACATCAAGGAACATGGGCAAACCATTGGTGGGGTTCACACCCGCCCAGCGGATGAGGTAAAAAATGCCTAACGGCTGTCCCGGCCTGGCTATAGAAAACTGGGCAGTTGCGTCATTGTTATCATATAGATCATCCCCAAAAAGATTGGTAGCAATCATTTTGGTTTTGTTCCAGGCAATATTGAAGTTTACACCCCAACGAAAATTTCCCTTGTGCACTACCTGAGTTCCCACAGTCAGTTCAACACCCTTGCTTCGTAATTCACCAACATTTTCTGTTATGAAATTATCCGGGTAACCCAATGTAGCCAAAACCGGGTTTTTCAAAATGAGGTCTATTGTTTTCCGGTTATAATATTCAAGAGTAAGGCTGGTATGTTTCCATAACACCGCATCTATGCCCACATTAAATTGTAAATGCCGTTCCCAGCGCAATGCAGCATTGCCGGGATTCGATAGGGTTAACAACCCTATGTCGGCATAAGAACCAGGCGCAAAAGTGCTGATGGCCGGGAAATAACCAATGGAGGAATTACCGGTAACTCCATAGCTGGCTCTTAATTTCAGGTCGTTTACAAAACGATAGGGTCTCATAAAATCTTCCTGCGTCACCCGCCAGGCTACCGACCCTGAAGGAAAGTAACCCCATTGCTTATTTTTTCCAAAGCGGCTATCGGCATCGGTCCTGAAGTTAACGGTTGCCAGGTATTTTTTTCTGAATCCATAATTGACCCAACCAAAATAAGAGGCCAGTCCATCATCAACACCACCTGTTCCATTATCACCGCCAACTTCGTCATAATTTGTGGGGCTGATTATTAACAGGTCCCGATCCTTTATACCTAATCCATAATTGTGGATGTAAGAGCTGGTACGGCGTGTATATTCTGCACCGGCCAACACATTCAATTCGTGATCGGCGCCTATTTGCCGGTTATAATTTAAAGTATTGAACCAGCTCCAGGTGTTTTTTTCACCGTACAATGTTTGCCGCGATCCGTTCTGAGGTGCACCATCGCCTATTTCCGGATTCCAGAAAGCATCTGCCTGGGCACTGGAATAATCAATATTCACCTGGCTTTTAAATGTAAGTCCCCTTAACAGTTGCAATTCGCCGAAAGCACTTCCAATAAAGCGGCGTGCATCGCGGTTTTCATAATTCATATGGTTTACCGCTTCGGGATTCGGTATCGTGTAAGCAATGGTATTACCGCCAATGCCGGTGTAATATTTTCCATCGGGCCCATTTACCGGTATATTAGGCATGGCAAGTAAGGGACCGAAGGGTATAGCAGAGTTAAAGTTGCCTGTGCCCGAGCCCAGGTTGTTACTTTTTGTACGTGAATACTGGGTACTGACTCCAATCTGTAACCAGTCGTTCAGTTTTGAGGTTACATTCATTCGCGCTGATGCTCTCTTTTGCGCTATGGGCTCCATGTAACTTTGAAAATCATTATAATTTAAAGAAGCGTAATAGGTTGTTTTTTGTGAGCCGCCGCTTACAGACAGATTGTGATTCTGAACCATACCTTTTCGAAAAAGTTCATCCTGCCAATCCGTATCAACCGTATCCAACTTACCATCGTTATTAATATCGCCATATGCAGCGCCGGGCGACAAGCTGGCATTGCTTCTTAACTTATTGATGGTTGTAATATAATCTGCGGCATTCAGCACTTTCATTTTGCGTGCCGCTTCATTAAAACCTACATAGTTATCGTAATTCAGATTGTTTGCACCGATCTTACCTTTTTTGGTAGTGACGAGCAACACCCCGGCAGATCCGCGCGAACCATAAATAGCCGTAGCAGACGCATCTTTCAACACTTCAATACTTTCTATATCGTTCGGGTTGAGCTCGGCCAGTGCATTGGAACGATTATATATCGATCCCTGATTTCCCTGCGTCAGAGGTATACCATCCATTACGATCAGCGGGTTGCTACCCATGGATACAGAAGCGCCGCCCCTGATGCGGATGATCACTTCATCCCCTACCAACCCCGATGAGGTATTTACCAGTACGCCGGCTGCCTTGCCGGTAAGCGCCTGGTCAAAGCTGGTAACCGGTTTATTGGCTATTACCTCTCCGTTCACTTTGCTTACCGAACCTGTTAGTGATCGTTTGGCAATGGTATTATACCCTACCACCACCACTTCATCCATAGATGTCTCCCATGGTTTTAATATCAGGCTGTATTCAGCCTCTGCGCCGATCTTTATTTCTTCGGCTCGCATATTAATAGATGAAATGACCAGGGTTTTGGCATTTACGGGCACGTTTAATGAAAATGCACCATCGGTATTCGTAATGGTACCAACCCTGGTTCCTTTAACAACAACGGAAGCATTTGAAACCGGGTTACCATTGGCGTCGGTAACTTTCCCGGTTAAAGTTCTTGTTTGTGCAAACAGTTTTCCCGAGAAGAGAAATAAGCAGCACCATAGGAACATTAGAAACTTTCTCATCGGAGTTAGCTTTTATGGGTTATTAACAGTGTATGATCAGATCCTATAAAAAATTCAAAGTAGAACATAAAAATCAAAAGAGCGCTGCAGTAAAAGACACAAAATCATTTCATTTTATCATGATCTGATATACATGATCAGTACATGATATTTTATTAAACATCAAATCCATGCTTTAGTAACGGTCTACCGGCATATGACCGGTATTACATGATCTATGTTTCATTCAACATATTGATCAAAAGCAATTATGCTTGGGAATCTGCGTTCGCACATCCTGTAAGGTTATCGGTAGGGGGCCCAAAGATAAGGACTTACATTTTAGATTTCATCTGGATACTTTGTTTTCAGTCCGGAATAAAAAAGGCTGTCTGTAAAAGACAGCCTGCGGCATATTATCTTATTGTAAAAATTACGCTAATACCAATACCCGTACCGGCAAGGTTACCAACTTTGTTCCGTCATCTAATGTTACAAGGAAATAAAAACGTAAAGCAAGTTCGGTATTTGCTTTAGCTGTAGGGTTAGATGCTGAAACCGGGTTCTTTACAAAATACTCGGTTGTTGAAGTATTGTAGGTATAGGTAGTGCCATTCACGGCAATAGGTGTTGCCACATAAAACCCCGACGTACCACTGCTTTGGATCCTTGTGTATGATGTACTGGTTGCTATTTTTGTAATTTCAGTTATCGTTCTTCCGCTTTGGGAAGGTATTGATAAAACGATTTGGATATTTCCACCAGCAGCTATTGAAGTGGTGACCGTGGGATCGGGCCGGAATTCAGTTGCATTCGTTATGGAAACAGGTACATCCGGCCTCAGATCAAGCAGCGGGTTGGTTTCCTGTTTACTGCAGCTATTGAATGAAACGGCTGCACTAATGATGAATACTGTCTTGTATATACTGATTTTCATGTTGTAATTATTTTAATTATTTAGCCCACCATATTTTTACATCTGTTCGTATAATAGGGTTGGGTGTATTGGGGTTTCTGGACAATTCACCCGAAGTATAAGGCAATCGTGTAGGTATTACATTAGGATTATGGCCTGCTGCATTAATGGCCAATGCCAATACCGGGTAGCCGGTTCTGCGATAATCATTATATGCTTCTATCCCATTCCCAATCCATGAAATGTATTTTTGGGTGATGATCTGTTTGCGTTTCTCTTCCGTAGTACCGGCCAGGGTTACAACCGTAGGGTTGGTAGTAAAGTAATTGTCAATTTCAGCAGTTGTCATGCCTACCTTCTGCATCGATGCCTTGATGCCGGCCTGGTAATACGTATTGGGGTCACCGGGTGTGCCCAGGATCAGGGCAGCTTCCGCTAAAATAAAGTTCACCTGTGCAAAGGTCAGCAACCTGATCGGCGCTTCGCCGCTTGTGCCAACCAGATAGGTGTTGTATTTACTTCTGTTCGCCGTGGCAGGCGTTGCCGTGGTTGCGCCATTATCGAAAGCAGTAAATACGCCATTGGGTTTGGTGAAGAACCTGGCCAGTCGCACCGTATCGTTCAGGCTTCGTGCCAGGTTCAGTAATCGCTGGCTCAGCATCTGGTCGCCGGTACGGTTTACATAATTGAAATTATATAGGGGGTTTTGATTTCCTACGGATGAACCAAATGGCACTTCAAAATCAAGACTGTTTGCATTGATATAATTGTTACCGGTTATAACACTTTCAATGGTTGACTTTGCCAGGGCCGCATTTACGTTGGTCAACTGTATGGCAAATTTTAACAACAGGGTATTGCCCATCCGTTTCCATTTGGCAATATCTCCTCCATACACGATATCGTCCTTGCCGGGTTTTAATACGCCTGTTTTATCCAGGTCGGCCAACCCTGCTTTAACCAGGTCAAACAGGCTTACGATACCTTCTGCTGAATTGCCCTGGTAGATATCCTGTATTTTATCAAAACGGGGTGTAAGGTATTCCAATCCTTTACCTGCCTGCGAATAAGGAACATCTCCCCACAGATCGGCTGCGACAGAATATATATAGGCTAATTGCAACTGAGCTATGCCTGAATATACCGGATTGGTGGTTGAATGATCATCGATAAGCTTTTGCAGATTATTGGCTGATCCATTATAAATTTCAAAGTTCCACTGATTATCAAAACTCCCTTCGAGGTTATAAATATCATATTGCTGTGTTTGATTGGCCACCCCTGCAATATGTTGCACCAATGCCGATGTAGCTCTGCTCAGGTCATTGGCGTTGGCAAAAGCCAGCCCCACCGTGGTGGTTGACAATAATACGCTCGGCGGAACAGTCGTTGGGTTATTAGGGGTTTCGTTTACATCAAGATACTTTTTACAAGATGCCGATGTAATCAAAACCAGTATTGTCAGTATTAAAATTAGTTTTCTCATACCTGAATTTTTAAAAGTTATAAGGAGACTTTTAAACCAGCGCCAACAGTTCTTGCATTGGGCGCTCCCTGCAGATCGAGCCCACGTAAATTACCTGCGCCCTGCGTGTTCAATTGCGGATCAAAAAAGGCGTTGGGTGCAACATAAAATATGTTGTTGGCGAATATGGTTAACCGCACGCTGTTGATCTTCATTTTCTGCATCAAATGGCTGGGCAGGTCGTACCCGATAGATATATCCCGCATTCTAAACACCGTAGCATCAAACACATTAAATTCACTCTGCAACCCACCAATTGTTTGCCAGTAAGTTTGTGCGGGGATCTGAATATTGTTAGGTTCATACTTGTCGGTGGCCACTTGTATAACGCCCGGCAGTATATGCGGCTGATCTCTGTCAACACCCGTTTCTTTTAAAGCACCACGCGATTTGAAGGCAGCGGCGGTAAATGACAACACCTGTCCGCCTTTTGTGAAATCAAATGTACATGCCAGGGTAAAGCCTTTGACCCGCAGGTTACTGGTAAAACCCATGGAGTACTCAGGATTGGGATCGGCCAGCACCTGGTTGGCAACAGTTGACAGGAACGTTCCGGTAACAGGATTGATAATGCGGTCACCATCGGGGCTTCGTGTTATCAAACCACCGAGAATAACCCCATAAGGCGAGCCTTCCTGTATAGAGGGAATGGAACCGGAAAATACACTGCCCGGTATCTGGAAATTGGTTATACCCGGCGCAATGTAAACTACCTTATTTTTGATCTTTGTAAAGTTACCCGACACTTCCCAACGTATATCCTTTGTAGTAACAGGAACTATATTGACCAGCGCTTCTATTCCCTTGTTGGTCATTTTGCCAACGTTCGTTGTTTGGGTACTGTAACCGGTAGAAGGTGCCAGTCCCACATTGATGATCTGATTTTTACTTACCTGGTCAAAATAAGCCACGTCAACGGTGATGCGGTTTCTCCAAAAACCAGCATTCAGTCCTATTTCATACGACGTGGTAAACTCGGGCCCTAATGTTCTGGGCGCCAAACGGGTGCTGGTTCCAAAACCGGCGATGTTCGTATTTAACGGGAAACTGAAATTGGCAACGTTATTCCCGTATGAGGTGGTTACATAGGTATTCTTAAGCAGGTAAGGCGATGCGTCTCTACCCACCTTGGCTATACTTCCCCTTATTTTACCATAACTGAGAATATCCGATACAATGGCAAAGGCATCGGTAAATACCAGTCCGGCGCTTACTGAAGGATAGAAATACGTATTCTTATCTTCCGGTAAGGTGGATGACTGATCTGCCCGGCCAGTTAGTTCAAGAAATAAATAGTTTCTATAATCGAGCGATAATTGCGCGTAATAGCCCACCAACCGTTGCAGGGTGCTTGTTTCCGTTGACCCGTTTGTTAAGGTGGTGGCATTGCTTATATTATAAAAGAACGGAAAGGCCAGGTTATCACCCTGCATCTGTACGCTCTGAAACCTTCGCTGGTTTATATTCTGCCCTATTAACCCTGATATATTCACCCCCTTCATGATATCATTCTTTCTGGCAGTGATAATAAGGTCGCCATTCACTTCGCTGCGGTAAATGGGATTTTCAAGCACCTGCCCGGCCGGCACCCGGCCCGAACCTACTGCAAAGATCTGTTTGCGGCGGTCGGTATAAGCATCTACTCCCAACCGGTAGTTTATATTCAACCAGGGGAATATATCATAACCCAGGTTGGCAAAACCAATAATGCGGTACAGATTGCTTTTTAAAGGATTTTCATAAGCGGCGAAGTAGGGGTTTTCAGAACCCACAACGGCAAAGTTGCTGGTGCCATCGGGGTTCTTGTAGGTCCCGTTCTTTTTATAGGCCAGCAGGTCAATACTGCGGGCCAACCCTAACAAAACACCCAACGCACTTTGACCATTACCGCCTAAAACACCATCCTGCAAAGTATTGGTAAATGTAACGGAACCGCCCAGTTTAATTTTATCACGTAATACCGTATTGGCACCAAATTTAACACTGGCCCTTTTCACGGTCGTGTTAGGTATAATACCTTTTTGATTCAGATAGCCGGCCGAGAACGTAAAGTTCTGTTTGACATCGCCGCCATTCACCGAAATATTGTTATCAGAGATGATACCCGTTTCAAAAAAGTCCTTGATGTTATCGGGATGAGGATTGTAGTCTACCGCTACGCCATTCACCAGCAAACCATTAGCTACGGTAGGAGTAGATCCGAATTTGGGTCCCCAGGAATTGGCGCTGTTGGGATTGTATACCCCAAGCGTACCCTGCCCGTATTCATTTTGCAATTCAGGTATCCCGATCACTCTTTGAAAGCTGGCATTGGAGCTGGCGGTTATTTCAGCACGGCCTTTGGCGCTGCTACCTTTTTTAGTGGTTATAATAATTGCGCCGGCAGCGGCACGTGAACCATATAAAACAGAAGCTGCGGGTCCTTTCAGAATGTTGACCGATTCAATATTGTTCAGGTCAAGATCAAGTGCCCGGTTAGCAGGCTGGTTATCGCCCAGTGTACCTAATGGTCCGCCATTGGTTCTATCTACATCATTACTGATGGGTATACCATCAATAATAAAAAGCGGCTGATTATTGCCGGTAAAAGAAGAAATACCGCGGATATTGATATTTACAGATGCGCCTGCGCCTCCACTGGCATTGGTAATGTTCACCCCGGCTACTTTACCCTGCAATGCGCTTATCAGGTTCACCTGTCCACGGTCAGCAAACTGATCGGCCTTTAAATTCTGGGTAGCATACCCTAATGATCGTTTATCGCGGCTTATACCCAGCGAAGTAACAACCACCTCGGTTAAAGAATTGATCCGGGTCGACAGGGCCGCCTCGATCGATGTTTTGTTCCCGATCGTTATAACCTGTTCAACCATACCGACAGCAGAAAATGTAAGCTCTTTTGAATGGGATGGAATGGTGAGGGAAAATGTACCATCGTCTTTTGAAGAAGTTCCAAATGAAGTACCTTTTACAACAATGGAAGCATTTGGAATGGGGTTTCCTTTTTCATCGGTAACCCTGCCGGTAATAATTTTAGATTGAGCAAGCAATTGTGCATACAGGAGCAGCATGCCCCATAACAGCATTAGAATTTTTCTCATCTCATTTGTTTTTTGGTGTAACAAAATGACAAACAGAGATGCGGATTAACCGGAAACGCGGATTAGAACGGAGAAAGGATTAATTGATAGGAGTAAGTATTTGTGATAGGAGTAGGTATTTAAATTAGGCCATAAAAACCGACAGAATGCTGCATTTAGTCGATAAATCACCATAAATCAGGAGCACCAGGATATGTTTTGAAATAGGAAGCAAAAACACAAAGCCCAGCCATGTCGCAGGACATTATCAATATGCTGGCAAAATATACTATTGATAACCAGCATTTTGTTGTGATCTAATACCTGTCTCGAATAAAAAAGGCTGCCTCTTATTTGAAGCAGCCTCGTTGCTTTATTTCAGTGGGTAATTATTGCCTGTTGCTTTTAATTCAGCTGGCACTATTATTATCTCTTATAGTGAATGCAAAAGAAATCGCCGATGCACCTGCTATAATGGCAAAGCCAATAACCATTCCTACAGCCATGTAATTATTGCGGTATTCCCGCTTCACGATTTCAGGTGGCTGATTTCCTGAAAAATTTCCCTGAGCATCAACTCCCACACCTACACCTTCCCTTGTATATTTGACTTCGAGAAGGGTTTTCTTACTATAAACAAACATCATTACAACTGATGCAACAAACAAAAAGCTAAAAAGTATTTCCCAATTCATTTTTGGGTACATTTAATTTTCTTCTGATTGCCGATCACTCGGGACAATCTTGCTTTTGGACTTGCAATTCCCGTTAGCTGGCCTGTTCGGACTTTCACTCTATGAAATAGAGGCATGCTTGTCGGATAAAATACCCCGGTCCTGACCGGGGTATTTTACCAGACGTTAATATTATTAGGCTTGTCTTTATTGATCTACCCACAATTTATTCAACGATTTTTCAGCTGAAGAAACCGGCCAGATATATCCTTCTACATTAGGCGCTTTTGCACCCGCAGTTCCTTTGGCAGGAATTGTTTGTAATAAACGCATCAAATCGTTATTACGTAACCCTTCACCGAGGAATTCAATTCTGCGTTCTGTCATGATCGCAGCGATCAGTTCATTTGCTGTTGTAAAGCTGCCAACAGTAAAAGTAGTAGTAGCATCTGACCGTGTGCGTATGGCGTTTAAGATAAGAACAGCCTGCGGGTCAATAGTATTTGTATTTGTTGACCGTGCTCTTGCTTCGGCAAGGTTCATTAATACTTCGGCCCATCTGATCACAGGCGAATTATCGGCAGGCGACGAGGTTGGATATTTTGTAAGATATTTTTTACCATTTGTTGCAGTAAATATGAAAGACCTTCTTTTATCGGTAGATATCCATCCGGTATTTCCAATAATGCCTGCTGAGTTTAATGAAAATATCGATCCCGAACCTGATGCTGCTGCATAATAATACCCCTGTAAACCATTTTGTGTACCTGGGTTATCGCCGGTAGTGGTAGTAAAGGGCATTGATAAAATTGATTCTGCAGTTGTGTAAGGCGTTTTAAAAATGGTAGTATAGTCGCTTACAAGGGCATGCGCCACACCGCTGGTAGCTGTAAATGGTGGAGCAGCAGGAACTATTTTATTGGCTTCTTCAATTACCTTGGCATAATTCTGCATGCTCAGGTATACTCTTGTTTTGAATGCTATAGCCGTATTACGATGAGCGCGTGTTACATTGGCTGCACTGGCAGCAGTTGATGAATTGGTCAGAGGCAGACTGGTTTCGGCAAAATCAAGATCGGCCAGAATTTGCTTATACACATCAGCAACAGTGCTTCTTGCCAAATCGGATTGTCCGTTTTCTTTAATGGCCGTTAAACGTAAGGGCAAGCCCAGTTTGCTGCCATTACCATCGGAATAAGGCCGTGCATAGTGTTGCAATAAACTATAATAAGAAATGGCTCTTATCAGTCTTGCTTCAGCGATATAATTATTACTTAAAGCAGTGCCAACAACTGCCGTGCCCTGGTTATTCATGCCTTCAATAAACACATTACAGTTATTGATCACCAGGTATGCCTGTGCCCATAAGCCTACGATGGCATTGGCACTGTTTGTAGGGTTCAGCAACCATACATCGGCATTGGTTACGAGGTTGGGATCTTCGAGTAAGAACTCCTCACCGCGTATATCGCCATATACAATATATCTTCCTCCGTAAAAAGCACCGTTTTTCAGCGCGGAGTATAATGAATACACCTGGTTCACAATTCTTGATGGCCTGTCGAATGCACTGCCTTCGGGTACTGTACTTTCAGGAGCAGCGTTTAACAAATCTCTTTTGCACGATGATAAAATTCCCGCCACTACAAATACAATCAGTATATATTTTATGTTACGTTTCATTGTTCTTCTTTTTAAGGTTGCTTGAAATATTAAAAAACAACATTCAGACCTATTGTAATGGTACGACCATTTGCCAGTGTGTTTCTGTCAACACCGAAAGAAATACCTGAGTTACCATTTGAAGATACCTCGGGATCGGGTCCGGGGTAATTTGTTATGATAGCCAGGTTCTGGCCGCTAACATAAAATCTTGCTCTGCTGATATGCGCCATATCAAGAATGTTCTTTGGTAAGTTATACCCTATCTGAACAGTTCTCAGTTTTACAAAATCGCCTTTGAACACGTTAATGTCCATGGGCATGGCCGAACCGTTCGAAACGTTGTCGCCATATACCGGTTTCGGTATGCTGGTAACATCGCCGGATTTTGTCCAGTAACCCAATACATCGGTTGTATTGTTCCAGAAGCGCATATCATGTAAACCGGCATTTGAACCGTAATAAATAGAATAGCCGAGTTGATAAGTGAACAGGAAGTTCAGATCAAAATCTTTATACTTCACTGTATTGTTCCATCCGCCAACATATTTGGGTTGGGTGTTGGCATATAAAACACCATCATCGGGCTGATTAATGGTCCCTTTCGCGTAAGGTGTTTCATCGGGATTTGAATAGTTATACGGCAAAGTGCTGCCATATGCATACAATACGTTATCGCCGTTGGCATTTACAAAGATCCTTTTGCCGGTTGCAGGATCAACACCGGCTGTACGAATTACCCATAAGTAACCAGCCGAATATCCGGGAACAGTTTTATTCACTGTTTCGAGCGTACTGGTCGACGTTTGAATTTCTTTTAATCCATCCGTCAGTGAAGTGACCATGTTCTTATTGTACGAGAAATTGAAAGAAGAGTTCCAGCTTAAACCGCCTTTATTTATAACAAGCGCGTCTAATGATAACTCAATACCCTGGTTATACATTTTACCAACGTTCATCAAAACTGTGTTGTTCTGAACGTTGCTGGGTATGCCAACAGAAGGCGCCTGGGGAACGCGCAACAACAGGTGGTCAATGTTATTTTTATAATAAGTGATCTCACTTCTTAAACGGTCGTCGAACAAACCGAAAGTTATACCTACATCTGTTTTTGTGCTGGTTTCCCATTCTATTTTGGGGCTACCAACTGTATTGAAACCAAGGGTACCTGTTCCACCATATAAACCAGAGCTGTATTGTGTATACGGGGCAAAATCATCGATACCTGCAATATTTCCTACTTTACCGTAGCTACCTCTTAATTTAAAGCCGCTGAACAGGCGATCGAGACCGGCGCTTTTCCAGAAATTTTCCTGTATTATTTCCCAACCGGCCGATGCACCCCAGAATACCCCTTTTTTAACACCCAGGGCTGAATATTCGTCCTGGCGAATGTTGGCGCTTATGAAGTATTTTTTGTCGAAATTATAATTTAAGCGGCCAAATGAAGACAGCAGGTAATTTTCATTAAGGCTTAAACCCGAAGTATTATTAGTAGTAAAACCGGCCTGTACTACAGTATACGCAGAGTCGGTTAAGGTTCTGCGGTTTAAACCAAAACCATCCTGTGTACGTCTTTGCTGTTCGTTACCAACCAGCAAACTGAAGTTGTGCACCTGTGCAAAAGTATAATCCAATTGCAACGTGTTTGTCCACAACCAGGTTTTGTTTTTGGCAAAAGAAGCAGTAGCGCCACCTGTGGGTCCGCTGCTGGTACCGGCGCCATCGCCATGATAGGGGTTGGCAAAAATGTCGTTATCGATTAATAAATTATCAATGCCGTACACCGATCTGAGCGTGATCCAGCTCAGTGGCTTTAACTGAATGTAAGCATTCGATTGTATATGGCTTACCTCGTTATTCGAACGGTTAAGGTTCAATAACATGGTTACATTATTAAACGTATATGGGTTGCTTCCATTAACCAGGTTACCCATACCGCCAATAGCAGTAGCTGATGTAATGTTATAGGTGCCATCGTTCTTATAGGGCGCCACATTGGGTGGAAGGGCAAAAGCTAAACGGGCTGAACCTGCAGAAGCAAATCCTTCACCGGGTAAAGAACCCGAACTTCCGGCTATGTTATTTTTTTCGTTTGAGTAAGAAGCTTTACCGCCAATACTCAAAACACTATTAATTCTGCTGTCAACATTCAATAACAGGTTCGAGCGAAGGAAGTCGTTATTCTTAAGAATACCCTGCTGATCGGTAAATCCTGCAGAGAAATAATATGTAGTTCCTTCGTTACCACCCGAAACATTTAAACTATGGCTATGCGAAACACCCTGGCGATACACTTCATCGTACCAGTTTGTATTGATGGGGTTGCCATTGGCATCGGCTGGTATAATAAAATTACCGTTGTTAGTAGGGGCAATGGATCTTAAATTGGCAAGCGCTGCATTTTTGAAATCAACATATTGCTGCGCATTTAAAATGTCGGGCAGGCGGGTAGCTTTTGTAAACCCAACCCAGCCATCGTAGTTAACTCTTGCCCTGCCGGACCTTCCTTTTTTTGTTGTTATAAATACAACACCATTGGCGGCACGGCTACCATAAATAGCCGAAGCAGCAGCGTCTTTGGCAATGTCGATGCTTTCGATATCATTGGGATTGATACTTGCCAAAGGATTGGCCGGTGCACTGGTGGCACCCTGATCGCCGGTATAGGTAGGAATTCCATCAATTACTATCAGCGGATAAGAGCTAAGCGAAATTGAATTGGTTCCTCTGATCCTGAAAACCGGGGGGTTGTTCACAACACCATTCGGTACCGTGATCTGAACACCGGCGGCACGGCCGGCTAAAGCAGATTCAAAACTTTGTACAGGCTTTTCTGCAATCTCTGTTCCCTTTACGGTGGAGATATTTCCCGTAATTTCTTTTCTCTTTTGCGTTCCATAACCAACAACCACTACTTCAGCCAGGTTCTTTTCATTCGATTCCAACTGCATATTGATAACACCTTTGTCACCAATACTAACTTCAACCTCACCCATACCAATGGCTGAAAATTTAAGCACCCTGGAACCTGCAGGCACACTCATTATGTAGGTGCCATCGGGTTTTGTCGTTGTTCCGTAAATTGTTCCTTTAATAATAACTGAAGTGTTGGGGATTGGACTTCCGTCGGGGCCAGTTACCTTACCCGTTATTGTACGGGTGGTTTGAGCTTGCAACAGGCATATGCTTACGCCCACTGCAAGTAGCAGTAATAGCAATTTTCTCATGTGAACTTTTTTAGTTAGTTAGTTTGTTAACTTATCAGGCGAATAAATTTAACTAAAAAACACACATGACAACTTTCAACCTTTAATTAATTGTTTATTTTTTTATCAGCGTTAGCAGCAAAGCAGGTAAAAAGATCAGATTTGTTAAGGTAGCCAGAACGAGAGTAAGCGAAGTGAGCCAACCCAACGCCTGCGTACCACCAAACCCGCTAAAACAGAAAATTATGAACCCGGCTATGAGTACCAGTGATGTATAAATTATACTAATACCTGTTTTGTGTATGGTATCGATCACCAGCTCATGTGACGTTTTTTTACTATTCATAGAAAGTTCCTGTTTGTAGTTAACAAGGAACCTGATGGTTATATCAATAGCAATACCTAATGCCACAGAAAACACCAGTACGGTAGAAGGTTTTATAGCTATGCCCACCCAACCCATAACACCCGCCGTTATAATAAGCGGAATAATATTCGGGATCAGGGAACATATTAAAATTTTAAATGACCTGAACAGGTATAACATGCAAAGCGCAATGAGCAGAAAAGCCCACATGATACTTTCCTTTAACCCGTTTATGATAAATGCGCTGCCTTCAAGGAACACAACACTGGTACCGGTAAATTCAACATGGTATTTAGCAGTATCGAATAACTGACGACTGCGATTTTCAATGGCGCCTATCAACTCAGGTAAACGTTTGCTGCCGACATCCGCCATATTAACGCTTATACGCGCCTGCCGGCGGTTGCTATCCATGAATGAACTTACAACACGGTTAAAATTGTTTTGTTTGCCGTTGCTATCTGTTGATGCTTTACTGCTGAGGTATTGCGATAAAAAGATGAGATCGCCTTCATTGGGCGTTTTGTAATTGCTGCTATCACCGTTGTAATAAGCCTGCCGCGCAAATTTCAATCCTTCAACGATCGATAACGGCCGTGCCATCTCCGGTTGAGCGGCTATAAACTGCGATAAAGAATCGATGCGGGCGAAGGTTTGAACCGGGCTTCGCCGCAATCCCTGTTTCTGTTTGGTATCAACGACTATCTCCAACGGCATCACACCCCGGAAATTCTTTTCAAAAAACTTGAGGTCCTTATATATCTTATCAGTTTTTGGCAGGTCATCAACAATAAAGCCTACCGACTTCAGGCGGAACATACCGGCCACCGAAGCCAGCAGTATCACAGCGGTTATACTGTAAATAAGTTTTTTATGATGTGACGACCAGCGTTCGAGGTTGTCCAGTATTGCCAGCAGCCATTTGTTCTCCAGGTAACGGGTGTGTCTTTTCTTGGGATCGGGTAAAAAACTCAACACCGCCGGGATGAACATGATGGAGATGAAAAACAGGGCCATGATGTTAATGCCCGCTACGATACCAAACTCTTTCAGTACGGCGCTTTTAGTAAGGCCAAACACGGCAAATCCGATGGCGGCTGCAATATTGCAGAACAGGGTTACAACGCCCATACGGCTGATCATCGCCGTTAAGGCAACTCTTTTTCTGCTGGTTCCCGTAAATACATCTCCATTAATATCGTTGTATGCCGTGTGATATTTGTTGAGGAAGTATATACAGTTGGGAATACCAATAACAACGATCAATGGCGGTATTACGCCTGTGAGCAGGGTAATTTTATAACCCATCCATTCAATGGTGCCCATACACCATATTACACCAATGATTACAACAGCCAGCGATATGGCGGTAGCGCTAAGGCTACGGAAGAAGATCAATAATATGATGGCAGATAAAATAAGCGAACCCAGCAAAAACCATTGCATTTCAGAGGCCACTTTGGTGGCGAGGTTGGTACGTATCAACGGCAACCCGCTGTAATGCATTTCCAGGTTGTGCTTTTTGCCAAAGGCATCGGCAATGGTCACAATATCAGTGACTACTTTATTCCGGCGTTTTGAGTTTAATACATCTTTATTGATTCGTATACCCATCATGTAAGTATGGGAATCGTGATTGTACAACAGTCCCTGGTAAAAAGGCAGGTTAAAGAATGTGGCAGACATGCTATCCAGTTCCGGCTGCGACAAAATTCTGTTTGGAAAAACCGGCACCGCATTCAGCTTTTCATTCATGGCGTCTTTGACCAGGTTGGTAGCAGCGGGAACGCTCAATACATCCTCTACAGCAGGAACAGCTTTGATCTGTTTGGCCAGTTCTGCATAGTCATTAAAGACCGGCGCCTGAAATATTTGATCGGTTTGAATACCGATGGCCATCAAATTGCCATCTTCACCAAACTGGCTGCGAAAAGCCTGGTACGTCTGGTACTTGGGATTATCGGTTGGAATAGCTCTTGAAAATTCATAGCTCATCTGTACTTTGGAAGCGTGATAGCCTAATATACCGGTAATAGCCAGTAATAATATCAGCAACATCCAGCGAGACCTTAAAACGAACCGGGCGATTTTTTCCCACATAGAATATCAAATATTAAATCCCAAATAACAAACTTAGGCAGCAAAGAAACTCAATTTAACAGGATTCAGGAAGTTTATTTGCCGCTATTAAAAGCGGCTAACAAACTTTTAATGTCAATGGATTAAGTAACAATTTTTTTATAATATCGGAATTTTGTGTGCTTCCAGCCACCTGGTAAAACACAGCTCTTTAGTACGCTTTTTGATCATCGTTTAGTATCCAAAGAAGTAATTTTATTAAAAGCCCCATCCTTGTCCCATATTCTCTCCTTTTCGTTCTCTTTCTGTTATATTGGCGTGTAGCTTGCATATGACTAATTCAACCACATATAATTACCTTTGAAAACTATGCTTCAACGGATCCTGGCTATTTATTGCATGGCACTTACCATTCCGTTCGCTACCCGGGCACAATTACAGCCAATTGGTCAATGGCGCGATCATTTACCCTATCAACAGGTAACCGGTGTTGCAAACACCACTGACAGAATATGGGCCATTACGCCCTACAGTATGTTCTCCGTTGATGCAATCGATAACAGTATCGAACGCTGGAGCAGGACCAATGGACTTACGGAAACCGGTATCAGCGCTATTGGCGCCGAACCAACCGGTCAACGTGTAATAATAGCCTACAATAACAGCAATATTGATGTATTGGTTGATAATAAGGTGATCAACATTAATGCCCTGAAAAACGCAGCCATAGCCGGCGACAAAAGCATAAAGACCGTATTCATCGATCAGTCCCTGGCTTACCTGGCCACCGGAATAGGCATTGTAGTGATCAACCTCGATAAATACGAAATAAAAGATACGTATATCATCGGCAGTGGCGGCACAACCAGCCAGGTGAACGCCATTACCAGTGACGGGGCTTTTTTATATGCGGCTACTGGGGAAGGCATTAAGAAAGCTCCCCTGAGCGGAATTAACCTGGCCGACTTTCGCAACTGGCAATTGATCTCCGGTTCAAACGGATTGCCGGCCGGTCATGTACAATCGCTGGCATCGGTCCAAAACAAGGTGCTGGCTGTAAAAAATGATTCCTTATGGCTGCAATCGGGCAATACCTGGAGTTTATTTTATCGCGATGGATGGGTTATAAAAAATTGCACCGTATCAAATAATAAGATCCTTCTCAGTGAAACCAATAACAACATCGGGCGTATTGTTGTACTCACTGCAGCAGGAACAACCGAACGAACAATCCAGGATATACAGCTCACCAGGGCTCCCCGGCAGGCAATTGTTTTTCAGAATGAATACTGGATCGCTGATACATTGGCTGGTTTATCAAATTACAGCGGTACTGCATTTAACCGTCTGTTGCCCGATGCACCCACTTCTATTGCTACCGGCAGCATGCAGATACTACATAACACCCTTTGGGCATCATCAGGTGGTGTAACCGCTAACTGGGAACCGGTCAATAATAAAAACGGCGTGTTTCAATTCACTGATAACACCTGGAATTATTTTAATGGCACGCGCTTCTCCATTCTCGATACCCTGACCGATCTGATGGCCGTAGCCATTGACCCCGTTAACGAAAGTGTATGGACAGGTTCGTTTGGCGGCGGGCTTGCCAGCATAAAAAAAGACAATACCATTGCCATCTTCAAACAAAATTCTGCCTTAAAACCTGCCTATTTCAATACTTCAAGTTACCGTGTAAGCGGCCTCAGTTTTGATGCAGATAATAATTTATGGATTGCCAATTATGGTGCAGAAAATCCTGTGCTTGTTAAAAAAGCAGACGGCACGTGGCGATCTTTTATCATTCCGTATGCCCTGGTTGAACAAGCCGTTTCGCAAATAGTAATAGATGATTTTAACCAGAAATGGATCGTACTGCCAAAGAACAATGGATTGGTTTGTTTTAACCATGGCCAAACTATCGATAACCCCGGTGACGATCAATGGAAATTATACCGTAGTGGCAAGGGCAACGGCAATTTGCCCAACAATAATGTAACTTGTATTGCAAAAGATAAAAACAGTTTTATCTGGGTAGGCACCGATAAAGGAATTGGCGTTATTCAATGTCCGCAGCAGTCATTTACCAATCAGGGCTGCGAAGCCGTGCTACCCATTGTACAGCAGGATAATTTTGCAGGCTATTTGTTTAGTGGTGAACAGGTGCAAGCCATTGCGGTGGATGGCGCAGATCGTAAATGGGTAGGAACAAAAAACGGCGCGTGGCTCATTAGCGCAACAGCAGAAAAAACTATTTATCGTTTTACAGAAAGCAATAGTCCGTTGTTGAGCAATGATGTAAAACAAATTGCCATCGATGGAAAAACCGGCGAGGTATTTTTTGCAACAGCCAGTGGCATTTGTTCATTTCGCAGTACCGCTACTGAAACTACAGAAACCAGTAATGAAGGGCTGGTATTTCCCAACCCCGTACCCCCGGGCTATACAGGTACTATTGCTATCAGAGGCGTTGCCAACAATGCGATTGTAAAAATCACCGAGCTAAATGGTCGCCTGGTTTATCAAACAAGGGCCCAGGGCAGCCAGGCCATCTGGAATGGTAAAGATTACAAAGGCCGCACCATTTCAACCGGCATCTACCTGGTATTCACAAGCGATGAGAACCACCAGCAAAAATTGGTTACCAAAATTGTATTTATACAAAAATGACGCTCCATAAAACAAAAGGCATTGTATTACGAACCGTAAAGTATGGCGAAACCAGTGTGATCGTCACTATTTTCACGGAGCTGTTCGGCATACAATCGTACATAGTGAATGGAGTACGAATTTCTTCCAAAAAAGGAGCCGGCAAAGCCAACCTGTTTCAGCCGGGCGCCATACTCGACCTCGTAGCCTATCATAATGAGTTGCATCACCTGCAACGCCTCCGCGAGTTTAAATGGAGTTATTTATACCAGCATATTTTTTTCGATGTAGTAAAGAATTCCGTGGCGTTGTTTATGGTAGAGTTATTGTCAAAAACGCTTAAACAACCCGAAAGCAATCCGGAGTTGTTCTATTTTGCAGAAGATGCGTTTATGCATCTTGATAAAGGCGATGATCAGGTAGTGGGTAATTTCCCCTTGTACTTTGCATTGCACCTGGCTTCGTTTTTTGGCTTTCGTTTCAGCGACCGGTATACCGATGAAACTACCTATCTTGATTTACAGGAAGGCGACTTCGTACATGAACATCCTGTTCATCCCCATTTCTTATCATACCCCTACAGCTATATTACTTCACAGTTGTTAAAAGTGATGCAGCCGCAAGAACTAACACAGCTAAAGTTAAACCAGGATACCAGGCGTATTTTGTTGCATGCCTATCAAACCTATTATGCGTTGCATGTTCAGGAATTTGGGGTTATGAAAACATTGCCTGTTTTACAGGAAGTGTTGGGGTAAAATTTACAATAACCTTTCAACCCCGGTTAAATCCTTATTCACTACCAGCACACCCGGCTTCTTACCGGGCTCAAAGCTACCAATCACATCATGTAATTGCAGCGCCCGAGCGCCGTTTAAGGTGGCCCATTGTAATAATTCTTTCGTTTCTATTTGGGGAAAATGCCGGCGGATCGTTTGTAATTCAGCCAGAATACTTAGCTGGTTATTTGACGCCAGGCTATCGGTTCCAATAGTAATAACCGCCTGGTATTGCCGCAACAGGTCAATGTCAGGCAAGGGATTACCGATATACATATTTGCATTGGGACAAATACAAAAAAACAAATTGGCAATAGATAATTCGCCACTGGCTATATAGTCGAGGTCTTCTTTATCGGTGGTTACATTATGCACCAGTATCAGCGATTGATTGGGCAGAAAATGAGGCAGATAGGTTTTCAGGCTGCCTGCCGACCGGGGTTTATAAAAAGATATGTCAATATGCAGCGCCTCATACAGGCGGTGGAAATCGCCGGTTCCTTTCTCCATAAACTCCCTTTCAGCCGCGCTTTCCTGGCTGTGAATAGTGAGCAGATCATTACCGGGAAAATGGGTGATCTTTTGAAACAAAGCCGGTGAAACCGAATAGGGCGCATGTGGTACTATTGAATTTGATTCAGCCGGTGTTCTGTATAAACGGGCAAACTGGTCATACACTGCCAGGGAAGCTTCAAATCGCTGGGTAGCCGTGCTTTCAATAAACCCCATTGCTTCTATAAAATTATGATACAGCAGCCTGCCGGCTTTTTTCTGTTCTACCGTATTAGCGGTATTACAAATATCGCCCACCGCCACAATACCATTTTGCAGCATGCTGTTTTCTGCTTCCTCAATCCCTTTTTTGATGATGTCGGCCTCAACGCCCCGTTGTTGAATGACCCGGACCAGGAAATCGATCATGCCTGTTTTTTCAGGAATGAGGCCTTTCATATGGCTCAACTCCAGGTGGCAATGGCAGTTTACAAAACCGGGGCTTAATATGCCGCAAAAAATTGCTATATCATCTCCCGCCGCGGCAACCGGCACTATGTCAATAATTTCTCCCTCGGGGCTGGTAATCAAAACAGAATCGCCTGACAACCATTCCTGACCGGTAAATAAATGATCAGCCTTAAACTTTCTGTAATTCATGTAAGCAATGAAACAATTAACTTTGCAGGTTTTAATAACAGTCGTAAAATGGCAAGCCTGCCTTTCAGCAGGCAGATCCCAGGGTAACCGTGGCACGCCTTTTCCGACATTCAGACCGTTCAAAATTAAGTCAAAACTATGTTAGACAAGCTGGAAGCCATAAAAGCTAAGTTTGAAGACCTTGGGGTAGCCCTGACAAATCCTGAAATTGTGAGCAATAACAGGAAATTCAGAACTATGAGCCAGGAGTACCGCAGCCTTGAGAAAATTGTGAAAGCGTACGAAGAATATAAAAAGGTGTTGAGTGACCTGGACGTTTATAAGGAAGCGCTGAATGGTGAGGATGACGAATTGCGGGAACTGGCTAAGGAAGAGCTGCCGCCTTTGGAAGAATCAAAAGAAAGGCTGGAAGTCTATATTCGTCAGTTGCTGATACCCAAAGATCCGCAGGACGAGAAAAATGCTATTGTTGAAATACGGGCAGGTACGGGCGGTGATGAAGCCAGCTTATTTGCCGGCGATCTTTTCCGCATGTACCTACGCTATTGTGAGAAGAAGGGCTGGAAAACAGCCATTTTGAGCGAATCGGAAGGAACCGTAGGTGGCTATAAAGAAGTTCAGTTAGAAGTAACCGGAGAAGATGTATACGGCACCCTGAAATTTGAAAGTGGCGTACACCGGGTGCAGCGCGTTCCTGATACCGAAACATCGGGCCGGGTGCATACCTCTGCCGCTACGGTAGCCGTAATGCCCGAAGCGGAAGAAGTAGATGTGGAAGTGAAAGACAGCGAGGTTAAAATGGAAACGGCGCGAAGCGGTGGCGCCGGGGGTCAGAACGTAAACAAGGTGGAAACCAAAGTTATTTTAACCCACCTTCCTACAGGTATGGTAGTAATGTGTCAAACAGAACGTACCCAGTTAGGTAACCGGGAAAAAGCCATGCAAATGTTGCGTACTAAATTATATGAACAAGAAGTACGTAAACAGGAAGATGAAATTTCAAGACATAGAAAAAGCCTGGTAAGCTCCGGCGACCGCAGTGCAAAGATCAGAACATATAACTATCCACAAGGCCGTATAACCGACCATCGCATTGGCCTTACCGTTTATAATTTAGACGATGTAATGAATGGGAACGTGCAGGAGTTTATTGATGCATTACAATTTGCTGAAAATGCTGAGAAGTTGGCCAAGCAGAATTAATAACTAAAAGAAATTTAGCAATATAAAACGCAACGGTTAATTCTGTTGCGTTTTTTTATTCAATCTGTATTAAGCCAGTAATACTACATTCGGCAAGGGGGGTATTTTCTTCAATCTATTGTTCAAAAGCTGTGATACAGGCTGCACCCGTGTTTTACCCCCCTCCTGGCCCTGCCCGCTTACCTTTAGTTACCAAATGATAACCACAAATGCAGTTTGCAACTATATTAAGAAAAAGAGATTAATTTTTGATTAATTCAATCAAGCATACTACTCCCCGTTATAACGGTCGTTTTTACCGAAATCATACTTACTGAAGGAGTTATTAACTGGTGAAAGTTAACGTTCGTTCGGATAACTGGTAGGAGTTTTACGCGCAATTGATGCAGATTTCCAATCTTAAAAACACGCGAATGTTAACGTTTTACAAAAAGTCGTGGAATGGTGATGAAATTCAGTAAATACGTAGTTCCTTTGCATTAGATATTTCAACGTAAGTTCTTTGTAAGGTAGCCATGAGGTTTTTAATCGCACTTTAACGGGCTACTCTATACTAATGGCATTGGATTTGCGTTACATAATAAAGTTCTTTTTTAACGACTCACACAAAGCAGTCAATTTTCTCATAAGCAGTTAGTTTTGGTTACGGCCCCTGTTTCTACAGGGGCTATTTTATTTTATATAACTAACTGATTTACAAATTGCAATTCTTACTTTATTCTTACTAACCAATGATAGCAAGCGGCTATAAGAGCGCCGGCCGAATCGGCAATGATATCAAATCCGTCAAAACTGCGATTTGGAATATAATCACGTTGTAGAAATTCTAACCCAATTCCCAATCCCACACTGAAAAGTGTCAGCATTACAATAATCTGCTGCCATTTTTGATTGTCACTCCGACGAAAATACAGATTGAACCCCCAAAGCAAAACGATGCCGCCAAACAAAATGGCATGTACCACTTTGTCAATACCATCAGTGGCAAAAACACCTTCACTGGGAATGGCAGTACCAGGTATACACAGTAAAAAAATGGTTAGGGCTGTCCAGGTAATGGGAATTATTTTCCAGGTACAAAGTTTTTTAACAAGACGCATCATAATAGGATGGGAAGATAATTAAACTTTGCCTAATACATACATGGGCCCTTTGGGTGTGGGGCTTCCACCCTGCTGTTCAAGGGTAATGGCAAAAAGCTGGGCGCGGGGGATATTTTTCATTTTTACCATTACCTGGCCGTTCTCCATTTTGAGCATACCAGCATCAACAGGCTGGTTATCTACAATGGCCCAAAGCTGGTACTGTTTACCGGCAGTTGGTTGCGGCAGGTTATTCACCATCAGGTAAACATCTTTTGAGCGGGTATCCCATAAAACGGTTGCTAAACTACCCGGGGCCGGACTGCCATTGGAAGGCACTCCGCTACCATACATTTTTATAACCGCCATATTGGTATCGGTTAACCCGGTAATGGTATGTTCGTAGGTACTTAATTTCGTTTGGAGAACATCATTGTTCTTAGCCAGTTCTGTTTGTTGAGACAGCAACTGATCATAACGTTGGCTGAAATCCTTGTATTTGTTGAAATAGTAGATATTCAAACCGGCGCTACCCACCAGCAGAATGATGGCAGCGGCAGCCACATACCGCATGGTCATGGGAATGGCAGCCCGCCTGACAGGTTGCATTTGAACCACAGGCGCATTTCCCCTGATTTCAGCAGCCGGCTCAGCAGATAGTTGCTGCAGGATGGCTTCCCGTAAAGGAGCAGGAGGAGCAACTGCAGAAGCTATGGCATGTTGTTCAAGGGATAACTCAAAAGCATCCCGGGCCAGCCGAACTTCAGCATGAAGGGTACACATTTGTTCAAATTCTACCCGTTCCGCCTCATCAGCGAGCCCCAACACATAGCTCTCGACTATGCCACTTGATATGTATTCCTGTGTATTCACTTTAATAATCCGCGTAACTGAATCAATGCATTACGAATGCGCGTTTTCACTGTGCCGAGCGGGATCTTTTCCAGCTCAGCAATCTCTTCGTGCGTATAACCTTTAAAATAAGCCAGTTCTATCAAAACCCGTTGCTCGTCCTTCAATTTTTCCAGCATTTTACGCAACCCGATCGTATCTATTCCAGGCTGAATAACATCTGTAACCTGTAAGGTATCTACGTTGTCCTGTATCGATTGGTTTTTGCGGCTGTTCTGGTAACTCCGCGACCGCAAGGTGTCAATAGAGGCGTTGCGGGCAATATTCATCATCCAGGTGAACAATCGCCCCTTACCCGCATCATACTGTTCTATCCGGCGCCAGATGTTTACAAATACTTCCTGCATTACATCATTGGCCAGTTCGGCATCGCTTACGATCTGTAAAATAATGCTGTATAACGCCGCTGCATAATTATCGTACAGGTAGGCATAGGCCTTATTGTCCCTGTTACGTAACAGAGACACCAACTCCTGTTCGGTATATGTTAGTGTTATTCCCAATGTGTTTACCCGGAACGTGGCGTGTTATAAAAAAAGTGGCTTTAAACCACTTTCAATTTACGTAATAACGGTCGCTCCGGATTTTAATTTTTAGGCGCCTACCAGGTTATTATAAGCTGCGGCATCCATTAATGCCTTTACATCTTCCACATTATTTACGGTCATTTTAACCATCCAGCCTTCGCCATATGGATCAGTATTAACCAGCTCTGGCGCATCGGCCAATGCCGGGTTCACCTCGTTAATAGTACCTGAAACCGGCAGGTACAGGTCAGAAACGGTTTTAACAGCTTCTACCGAACCAAATACGGCTTCCGCCATCAGGGTTTTACCAACGGTTTCAATTTCTACATACACAATATCACCCAGTTCACGTTGGGCAAACTCAGTAATACCTATTGTAGCAACGTTGCCTTCCAGCTGAATCCATTCATGATCTTTAGTGTAGCGAAGATTATCCGGAAAATTCATGTTTTGAAATTTTGTGCTGCAAGATTAAGAAATTTCTATTAGTCCTAAAGACCGAAAAGCTTAAAGTGAACAATTATGTTATGACCGGTTCTCGCCTCCGACTTCCCGTACTTCTAACATCATTGCCTTTTAACGAGGGTAGCTTTAATGATACGAACGTCTTCCACGGGGCGGTTACGCTCACCGGTAGTTACGGCGGCAATACTATCAATTACTGAGATGCCTTTTATCACCTCACCAAACACGGTATACTTCTGATCAAGAGAAGGCGTACCGCCCAGCGTTTTATATACTTCACGGTGGGCTTCGGGGATCTTATAACCATTGAGCCTGGTTTCTACGGAGTTCAATTCTTCCTCCGAGTAAACCCTGCCATGTACCAGATAGAACTGGCTGCCATTGCTTTCCCGGGTGGGGTTGATTTCGTCGGGCGTACGGGCGGCAGCCAGGGCGCCTTTTTTATGAAACAGGTAAGGCCGCATTTCGGCGGGAATGGCATAACCGGGATTCCCCTGCCCCAATGCCTCCCCTGGTTTGGCAGTTTTACTTTTAGGGTCGCCGGCCTGAACCATAAACTGGCTCATTACCCGGTGAAATAAAAGACCATCGTAATAATGTTGCTTAACCAGTTTTATAAAATTATTGCGATGCAGCGGGGTAGAATCTGATAAGCGAATAACCAGGGTGCCTTTAGAGGTCACCAATTCTACATCCTTATTAAGATCGCCTTTACCAACCTGGTAGACAGGTTTCAGATTATAAGCTGAAGCAATAAAAATGGATACGAGGAGTAATAGTTTGTTCATAGTGTGTCAATTTACTGACAAATTTGATAATGTAATAATTAGCTAATTCTGCTTAGAACCCTACCCGATCAAAATACAACAGAATATGATCTTTCAGAAAACTTTCCTGCTCCATAAGGTTCATAACCGGTAAAGGCTTCAGTTGCTTGAAATGCGGCCAGCCTTCTTCATCTACTCCTTCCAGTTCGTAATAGCCGCTTTGCGCCAACAACGAACAGGTAGCAATATGCATCAGGTCCTGCTTTTGTTCTTTGGTAAATTTTGCCTTGATATCTCCAAATTCCTGAATACCTATTAAAAATAAAATAGTTTCCATGTCCGGTTTTTTGTCAAACCGTTCCATCAGTTTTTCTTCCAGTTTCCACCACCGGGTTTGTAAATCGTCATTTGCCTGCATGACGCAAAATTAATGTGATAATTCGATAATTTGCTAATGTGATAATGAAAGCCAAAATGCAGGCTCGCTACATCCAGGATATACTTTTTCGAAATTCGGGGGTCATCATTAGCACATCAGCTAATTAGCTAACTGATTTAATTATCTTTGCCGCAAACCTGATTTCACATGTTACAGATCGCATTTATTAGACAAAACACGGCGCTGGTAAAGGAAAGACTGGCTTTAAAAAATTTCGGGGATATTGCATTGGTAGATGAGATCGTATCCCTGGATGACACCCGTAAAAAGTTACAGCTTGAATTTGATACTACCCAGTCAAAAATAAATGCTGCATCCAAGGAAATCGGGCAATTAATGGCAAAAGGCCAGAAAGAAGAAGCCGAGAGCCGGAAACAGGATGTGGCTACTTTAAAAACAGCTTTACAACCGTTCACTGATCAACTGGCTGAAACGGAAAAAAAGATACAGGAGCAGATTGTAAAACTGCCCAATTTGCCTTCAGAAAAAGTGCCACCCGGTAAAACACCCGAAGAAAATGTTACCATTCGTGAAGGCGGTAAAAAGCCTGCACTGCATGCCGGTGCGGTGCCTCACTGGGACCTGACAAAAAAATACAACCTGATCGATTTTGAGCTTGGTAATAAAATTACCGGCAGTGGGTTTCCCGTATATATTGGCAAGGGCGCCAAACTGCAACGGGCATTGATACAATATTTTTTAGACTATAATACCAATGCCGGCTATAAAGAATTTATGCCGCCGCTTATGGTGAACGAAGCATCTGCCTTTGGTACCGGTCAATTACCCGATAAAGAAGGACAAATGTATTTTGTTACCGAAGACAACTTTTACCTGATACCTACAGCCGAAGTACCGGTAACCAATATTTATCGCGATGAATTATTGAAAGAAACTGAGCTGCCCGTTAAAATGACTGCCTATACCCCTTGCTTTCGTCGCGAGGCTGGCAGTTATGGAAAGGATGTACGCGGACTGAACAGGCTTCATCAGTTTGACAAAGTAGAAGTAGTTCAACTGGTTCATCCCGATAAAAGCTATGATGTACTGGAAGAAATGGTAAGCCATGTTGAAACCCTGCTGCAATCGCTGGATCTACCTTACCGGATATTAAAATTATGCGGTGGCGATATGGGCTTTGCATCAGCGCTTACGTACGATTTCGAGGTATACAGCGCAGCTCAGGAAAAATGGCTTGAGGTAAGTTCTGTTACAAACTTTGAGGCTTACCAAACCAATCGAATGAAGATCCGATTCAAAGACGCCAACGGAAAGAATCAATTGGTGCATTCGTTAAATGGTAGCTCACTGGCCTTACCAAGAATAGTTGCCTGTTTACTGGAGAACCATCAAACCGAGCAGGGTATTCAATTACCGGCTGTACTGCACAGTTATTTCGGGGCGCAACAGATTAACTAAGAGGGCTATACGTTTTATTTTACTTAACATAAATCTTTGCTAAAGGAAGTTTACTATGGTGTAAACTTCCTTTTTGCTTTTCATATTTGCGGTACCAAAAACCAAATTAATATGAAACAGAAATTTTTACTTTCTCTTGTTCTCGTTTGTACGTTTATTGCATCAGCACATGCACAGATAAAAAAAGGTGGTATCTGGCTGGGTGGTAGTATTGGCTATAGTCAACAAAAAACGGATTATGATGGATCGACATCGGATACCAAAAGCCGAACTTTTGGTATTTCTCCGGCAATTGGTAAAGTTGTTAAGGACAACCTTGTTGTAGGCTTTGGCCTAAGCTATTACAACTCTAAAACTGAAAATAAAAGTTCATCATCAAATGACCAAAAAGGGAAAAGTTATGGTGTTGGGGTTTTCGCACGCCAGTATGTGCCTGTCATTAACCGGTTTTATATCTTTGGCCAGGGAAATGTCAATTATTCCTTAACCCGCACAAATGAAACACAGCCTGATTATTATGGCGCTCCGACAAAATACAAAGCCAAGGGTTGGAACAGTAGCCTGAGTATAACCCCCGGTGTAGCCGTTAGCATCACCAAAAATCTTCAATTGGAATCAGGATTTAATAACCTGTTCTATGTATCGTATGGACAAAATAAAAGATCATTAGATTACCCATCAGCATCTAAAACAACAACCAGTTCATTTTCAGCCGGAGCAAGCCTGGATAACCAATCCACGTTATATCTGGGTTTCCGGTTGTTGATCAACAACAAAGGGTAATATCAGTTTGCATAACAAGCCCCGGCGAAACCGTCGGGGCTTTTTCATGCTACTGTCCTCATGGTTTTACGTGATTTATTTGCGCTTCTTTATTTTCTCTCATACCGACCTCCTCTCCCCGCAGAAACCCGCAACCAATCCCCTTCCTATCAAGTCCACATTAATTTAAAAAATATCGTTAAACTTTAATCAATTGCAGCAGTCACAGGCAAAACGCCCTGTAAATGATTGTAACACCCCAGTTGAAAAATCAGCACCTGCTATGGCGTGCCGGCTTTGGCCCAATGGCAGAAGAATATCACCAATTAGCCACTGCCTCGCATAAATCTTATATTAACTCACTATTTAAAGCATCTGCCAAAGGCCCCGAAATGATCGATGTTGCTGACAACGCTCTTAAAGGGTTGGTTATGGGCATTAAGGAAGTGGGCATGCAACAACGAGGAGCCGATGAAAATCAACGCCGAAAAATTCGTCAGCAATCCCGGGAAGACCTGAAGAGTTTAAATATCACCTGGCTGAACCTGATGGTCAACAGCGAACAACAATTACGTGAAAAAATGTCCCTGTTCTGGCACGGGCATTTTGCCAGTCGCAATATTAATATACTTTACCAGCAACAATTGCTGGATATCATTCGCCAGAATGCATTGGGTAATTTTGGCGATCTGCTGCGTGAAGTAAGCAAAAGCGCTTCCATGATCAACTTCCTCAACAATAATCAAAATAAAAAAGGGCATCCTAATGAAAACTTTGCCCGGGAAGTGATGGAGTTATTTACCATGGGCCGTGGCAATTACACCGAAAATGATATTAAAGAAGCCGCCCGCGCATTTACCGGTTGGGGTGCTACGATAAGCGGCGAGTTTGCGTTTAGAAAATTCCAGCACGACGATGGGAAAAAAACCGTGCTGGGTAAAACAGGCAACTTTGATGGCGATGATGTGCTGAATATTTTACTGGAACACAAACAAACAGCTACCTATATCACCCGAAAAATATATCGCTACTTTGTGAACGACGTTCCCGATGAAGGGCATATAACGTGGCTGGCTGATCGTTTTTACCAAAGCAGTTACGATATAAAGGAATTAATGAAAGATATTTTAACGAGCGATTGGTTCTATGATGCAAAAAATATCGGCTGTAGAATTAAATCGCCTGTTGAACTGATCGTTGGTATTCGTCGTGCGCTGCCCATGAAACTCGAAAATGAAATGGCGCAATTATTACTACAACGCCTGCTGGGGCAAATATTGTTTTATCCACCCAATGTAGCCGGCTGGCCTGGTGGTAAAAACTGGATAGACAGTTCTTCGCTCATGTTCCGCCTGCGTATACCACAGTTAATTTATGACAATGACGAAGTAGCCCTGAAACCCAAAGATGATGACGACCAGATGATGGGGATGAAAGACATGGATAAGAAAGATATGGGCAAGAAAGGAATGGGTAAAAAAGGCGGACAGGCTATCTCTGCTGCGGTTGATTGGGAAACCTACCTTAAAAAGTTTGAAAAAGTGCCGCGTGAAAAATTGCTCCCTGCTATTTCAGGCATACTTCTGCAGGGTGCGGCGCCGGTGAATGAAAGCATCCTGAACAAATACATCGATGCTTCGAATCGGGAAAGCTATATAAAAACCGCTACCATTCAATTGATGAGTACACCGGAATACCAATTATGCTAAACGCGAAACGCAGAACGCTCAAAGCGGAAGACCGAAAACTGAACCATTGAAGTTGTATATGTATTTGCGTTCAGCGTTGAGCATTTAGGGTTCAGCCTAATCGGGAACTAAGAACTGAATAACTAAAGATCTTTTTCTATGCATATAAAACGTAAGGAATTTTTACAAATAGGCTCACTGGCAACGGCATCCATGATGCTACCCCAGTTTTTAAAAGCCTTTGAAAAACCGGCCCTGGTTCCACCAGGCAACAAAGTGGTGGTCGTTTTACAATTGAGCGGCGGTAACGACGGTTTGAACACGGTGATACCGGTACGCAACGATATATATTATAAATCGCGCCCACGGTTAGGCATTACTAAAGAGCAGTCCTTATTATTAACAGATGAAGTAGGATTGCACCCTGCTTTAACCGGTTTTAAAGATCTGTATAACGACGGTAGTCTGGGTATTTTAAACAGCGTAGGTTATCCAAACCCCGACAGGTCACATTTCAGAAGCATGGACATCTGGCACAGTGCCAGCAACAGCAATGAGTATGTATATACCGGCTGGTTGGGCCGCTACCTCGATGCGCAATGTGCAGGCTGCGATAAACCCACCCAGGCATTGGAAATGGACGATGTATTAAGCATGGCCATGAAAGGCGAACAGGTAAAGGGACTTGCGATGAGAGATCCGCGAAGGCTGTTCAATTCATCGAACGAAAAATATTTTAAGGAAGTGGCTGCCAGCCATTCAGCCAAAGGGGATGAAAAACCGGTTGACTACTTATACAAAACAATGGCAGAAACAGTAAGCAGCGCCGATTATATCTATAAACAAAGCCGTATTCACCCGAGTAATACAGAATATCCCAAATCTGAAATGGGCAATAGCCTGAAGACCATTGCCAGCCTGATATTTTCAGAGATCAATACCAAAGTATATTATTTAACACTGGGAAGTTTTGATACCCACGTAGCGCAGGAAGGGCAGCAAAAAAGATTATTCATCGAAATGAATGAGGCTATTACCGCATTTGTAAAAGACCTTAAAAGCAATAATCGTTTTCAGGATGTAATGCTCATGACCTTTTCTGAATTTGGCCGGCGGGTATCGCAAAATGCCAGTGGTGGAACCGATCATGGTACAGCCAATAATATGTTCCTGATAAGTGGTGGATTACAACAAAAAGGCGTCTTGAACGCATTACCAGATCTGGGCGATCTGCAGGAAGGCGACCTGAAATATAAAGTAGATTTTAAGAATGTATATGCTACGATCCTGAATAAATGGCTGCAAGCAGATGACAAAAAAATATTAGGCAGTCAGTTTGATTACCTGAACTTTATATAGATACGTCAGTAAGTTGGTAAGACCGAAAGTCAGCAAGCAGGTTCATTTATTGTACCCGTTTGCTGACTTTCATCTTTATTGACTATTTATTCCCAGCCTTGTTTGGCGATACCGGCTTTAATAGCTGCCAGCGCTTTTTCCTCGCCTAATAAAGTGGTTAATTTATTTCCTTTACCATCATGGCCCTGTGCCATATAAGCCCCTTTCGATGTTTTGGTAATTACCGCATCCTGAATAGGCACACCCTTTTCTTTAGTTTTTACGTTGTATGCAGTGAGTGTAATTTCAGACATAATTTAGTTCATTTACGTGATTAGTATAATAAAAAAGTTGACATCTTCTCTTACAAAATCTTAGCCAGAACACTAAAATAGTGTTTAAATATACACCTTTTTTGTATACACCAATTTCTGCGTTGATTATGAATATGTAACAACAACATCAAATAAAAAGTGAAACTGGTTAAATATACAAATGATTACAGGCGTTTACTAACGGTTTGGTCAATGTGCTAATACGATAATATGCTAATGTGAAAATGAATACAAATGCGCTATTAACAAGCATTGATCATTTAATAATAAACAAAAGTGCTAATGAAAATACCGCGGTGGTTTTCTCATTAGCACATTATCAAACCTGACTGTTGGCAGGCAGGTTAGCTAATTATCACATTATCTTATACATCCAGTCGTGCATATTTCGCATGACTTTCTATGAATTCACGACGGGGAGCAACTTCATCGCCCATCAGCATACTAAAAATACGATCGGCTTCAGCAGCGCTTTCAATAGTTACCTGCTTCAAAGTACGGGTGGCGGGATTCATGGTTGTTTCCCATAATTGCGATGCATTCATTTCACCCAAACCTTTGTATCGTTGTATGCCAACGCTGTCTTCTTTTCCGGCGCCGAATTTTTCTACCAGTGCTTTGCGCTGCTCTTCGTTCCAGGCATATGCCTGTTCTTTTCCTTTTTTTACCAGGTACAAAGGTGGTTGGGCAATATAAACATATCCCTGTTCAACCAGTTCTTTCATATAGCGGTAAATGAAAGTAAGGATCAGTGTGGCAATGTGGCTACCATCCACATCGGCATCGGTCATGATGATCAGCTTGTGATAACGAAGCTTTACAATGTTCAGCGCTTTGGGATCATCAGGTGTACCTACTGTTACACCCAACGCTGTATACATATTGCGAATTTCCTCGTTCTCATATATCTTATGCTCCATGGCTTTTTCAACGTTCAGGATCTTACCCCGAAGCGGCAGAATAGCCTGAAAAGCACGTTCGCGTCCTTGCTTGGCAGTACCACCGGCCGAGTCACCCTCAACCAGGAACAACTCGCAACGGTCGGGATCACGATCACTGCAATCGGCCAGTTTACCTGGTAATCCGCCACCGCTTAATACCGATTTACGTTGCACCAGCTCGCGTGCCTTACGGGCAGCAGCTCTTGCCTGGGCAGCTAAAATAACTTTGGAGATAATATTTTTTGCTTCCTTGGGATTTTCTTCCAGGAACGCTTCCAGTACCCTGGAAACGGTTGAATCAACAACACCACTTACTTCACTATTGCCGAGTTTGGTTTTTGTTTGTCCTTCAAACTGCGGCTCCGGAACTTTTACCGAAATGATGGCGCTTAACCCTTCACGGAAATCATCCCCTTCAATTTCAACCTTGGCTCTTTCAAACAGGTTCTGGCGATCGCCATAACTTTTGAACACCCGGGTTAAAGCTCTGCGGAAACCAGCTACGTGCGTTCCGCCCTCGATGGTATTAATGTTATTTACATACGAATAGATGTGCTCGGTATAACCATTATTATAGCACAATGCCACTTCTACGGCAACATTGGTGTCAGGGTCCCTTCCTTCAACAAAAATTACATTTGGTAAGAAGGGCGTACGGCCGGCATTTTTATCCAACATCTCAACAAACTCAACAATACCACCTTCGCTATAAAATAATTTGGTGTAGCAATTGCCGTTATCGTCTTTTTCGCGTAAATCAGTTAAGGTGATGCGAATGCCCCTGTTCAGGTAAGCCAATTCACGCAGACGTCCTTCCAGGATGTCGATCTTAAATACAGATGCGGTAAAAATGGTCAGATCGGGCCAGAAATGCGTGTGCGTGCCGGTCATAGAACTGGCGCCAATTTCACGAACGGAATATTGAGGGATCCCTATCTGGTATTCCTGCTCAAATATTTTTCCTTCCCGTTGAACGGTTACATGCAGTTTCGAGCTAAGTGCATTTACGCAACTTACCCCTACCCCGTGCAAACCGCCGGAAACTTTGTAGGAACCTTTATCGAATTTACCACCGGCGTGCAGCACTGTCATTACCACCTCTAAAGCACTTCTATTTTCTTTGGTGTGCATACCGGTTGGAATACCACGACCATCATCCTGAACAGACACAGAATTGTCTTCGTGGACGGTAACCTCAATGTTTTTACAATAACCGGCCAGGGCTTCGTCAATGGAGTTATCTACCACCTCATATACCAGGTGGTGCAAACCTTTCTCCCCAATGTCTCCAATGTACATGGCAGGACGCTTGCGTACTGCTTCCAAACCCTCTAAAACCTGAATGCTATCTGCTCCGTAACCGTTATTTTCAGTAATAGTAATTTCCGTAGTTTCTGTAGCCATAGATTCTTTGAGAATGCTCTAGCAGTTTATGAAAAAATTAATCCTGCAAATTTACTAAAAATTAAAGGGTTTGACCTCATTTAAAGCCCCTTTTTATGAACTTTTTTCCAGGCCTCAAAAGCCCCAACAGGCTGTGTTTTAAGCAATAAAACAATAGGTTTTCCACATAATTTAACAATAGTTGATAAGTTGTGAAATCTATGGGTTTGGGGCCTTTGTATCTTTACTGCACGATATTTGATGGCTAATACAATTTTATCAGGTTATCAATTGGAATATGGACAACCGCAACTACTCCCAGATTACATTTGAATTCAGTGATGCAGCCGCTTCATCTGAAAATGAGGCCTCTGTAGGGATACGGGTAAAATCACTAAAATCAGAGACAGAACCGGTTAAACCTGAAGTTCCGGAAACAGTTTTAACAGAAACGGAAGCAGTAACACCTGCTGTTCCCGTTGTGGCCAAAAAATCGACCCGTGGCCGGAAATCGCTAAAAGCCCTGGATGCCGAGGCCGATCTCGTTAACATTCCTGATGACGAAACGCTGTTTCAACGGCAGTATTATTCTATTGGTGAGGTGGCTGACATGTTTGGTGTAAACCAGTCATTACTGCGTTTTTGGGAAAATGAATTCGATATCATTCAACCTCGCAAGAATCGCAAAGGCGATCGCCATTTCAGACCAATAGATATTAAAAATCTTGAATTAATTTATGACCTGCTGCGTCGCCGTAAACTTACGATCGAGGGCGCGAAAGACTTTCTGAAGAAAAACTCAAAGGCGACAGCACATTTTGAAATGATTCAATCTCTGCAATCTCTAAAAGGATTTTTACTTGAAATAAAAGCCGCATTGTAGTAACAAAAATCATTATGTAATCACTACTCAATGATTGCGGAAAAGTTTTATTTCCCATTATTAAAAAATCTGTAAATTCCATGTAACAATTCTACTTCTATGTGGAGATATTTATCCATTGCTCTTTTCCTGATTTGTCAGTATCACGCACATGCACAAACCGTGTCTGAAAACCTACTTGTTGGCAACTGGCAGGTTGTTCGTTGGGAAACAACAGATCGCCTGCTCGATTTTCAGGACACCACTGCCAGTATAAAGTACATGGTAGATAATTTCAAACACAAAAACAAACTGCAGGTAGTATTAAAAGAAGACAGTCTACGAATACGTCAGGAACTTAGAAAGGTTTTGTCTTCTGCCTCCGCCCTTCGTTTTAAATTAATGTTGAATAAAGACAAATCTTTTGTGTGGGGTGGTAATAGCGATAACAGCGCCCAATTCAAAGGAACTTATTCGCTGGGCGCAAGCAACCAGACACTTGTATTAACTTCTTTCGATGGTAACACCAAAGCATACCGGACGATGATCCTGAAATTACATGCTTTACAAATGGATAAAATGACAATCGAAATTCCTTCAGAAGAACCCGGTATTAAACAAAGCAAGTTTACATTGAAGAAGCAGTAAATCACCAGCCCTGCTTATACAGCAATCGCCTAATAGTTTATACGATTTGCTTGTTCTCTATCTTGTTGCTTTCCCCTTCCTTTGTAGCCAGCTTAATATTCATATCTTCCATCAGGCTGATAATAGCGAGATTAACTTGTTGCCGCAGTTCATTAAAGTCGGCGGCGGGAATAGGCGCGGTGAAAAATTCCACATGTACGATGAAAGCGTTCTTAAGAATATCTGAAAGGAACACCGTATGATTTTCGACCTGGTCTTTTCTCTGGTTAAAGAGATTTTTTACCCGCTGAATAAACTGGTTTACCGAATCGTGTGATGTATCGGCATGTAATTCGAGTTGAACAAATCCCCGCCGTTGGGTGCGTAGTGACAAATTATCGAGGATACTATCTACCATTTGTTTATTGGGGACCGTTACATACGTTTTTTGATCAGTTCGTATACGTGTACTCCGCAGCCCTATACGTTCTACTGTACCGGTAACATCATGCACTTTTACATGGTCGCCCATGGTAAATGGCCGGTCAAAAAAGATAATGAAAGAAGCGATGAGATTCTCCAGGCTTTCACGGGTAGACAGCGCAATGGCGGCTGTAGCAATACTCAACCCTGTTAACAGGTTGCTGATGTTATAATGAAAGGCAAATTTCAGGATCAGCAATATGCCGAAGATCACCAATACTACTTTAAAAAAATCCTTGAAAAAAACAACTAACTGGTTATCGGCAGGATCAGCTGTTTGGTCGGCCCGGTGATGCAATATCATGGCAATAAAATCCATGATCCGTAGCAACAGCCATATAAATACAATGATGAGAACAATAACGGAAATAGCATCTACAAACTCACGCACATTCGCCTTGTAAATAACAACATTCAGTAAACGCGGAAAGGTGAGTTTATCCAAGGCAATAATGCTAAACAACACTAAAAGAAAAACTTCCAGCGGCGATACTACCAGTTTTATAAAAGACTTCTTATCAACCCCGCGCGCAATACGTTTGACAAGGCTGAATAATATGCCTGCCAGGTACCGTGATAACAACCGTTTGAATAAAAAGATCAACAGTAATGATCCGGCTACTATGAGGTAGCTTCTAATAGAATTGTCTAAAAATATTTTATCTAAAAAAGATCCCATTCTAAATTATTCAGTGGCTTTAAACTTTTTCAAAGTTATAAACTTTAAAAAGTTATCCGGCTATAAAAAATTATAAAACTTTTGAAAAGCGAATCAGCGATAGGAAAATACTTCCAACCGGTTATTCCGCAACACATACAGGTAACCGGGTGTGATCTTTATTTTTTGTGCGTCCCGCATGGCAACCGGAATTGGATAGTTTTGCAAAATCAGCGTACCGGGTTCATAGCGATACAACATATAGGCATCCCGGCCATACATCGCATTCCCAATTACGGTAAAGTCGGTCCAACCCTTTAGCTGAATGCGGTTTTTAAATGCTCCGTAGTAATCGAACAGGTATACCCCTTTTAAAGAATCATATAAACAAACCAACCGGTTCTGGTCAACTATAAATTGTGGTGAAGGTGCGGTATCTACGATCAATCGGAAGTCAGTGGATTGATCAAGTATCCGTCCTTCTTCACTTACACGTTTTAATTTACTTTCCAGCTCGTCATACACCCAAATATTATTATCATACGACTGACCGATAGCATTCACCTGAAACAGTTGTTGTTTTCGAAGATCTATAGTTGTGCGTGTGTTCAAAAACCGATCCAAAACAACGATGGTCCCAAAGTCGCGGAAGTATAATAATACGCGCAATGGATTGGTGACATCTATTAAATAAAGCTTTCCATATTGCCGTACGTTATTGAATACTGCTATGGAATCACCGGCAGGCCCCATTTTTTTTATTTGTCCGGTCTTGCTCACTATATACAGGTTACCGAGGTTATCAACGGTAAAATCGACTACCTGCTCGCCAGCCAGTTTATTAAATACAAATAAGGTATCAGAAGCCTGTGTGATCGTTTGAGCACTGGCTATATGGCACCCATATAAAAAAACGGATAATATGATAAGGGACCTGTACACTATTGGCGAACGATTTTGTTTTCCAATTCAGGATAACGGGTGCAAAGGGATAAATGTTGCCCATCAAATACAGCATAGGTATAATAACGTATCCAATCGCCCAGGTTAATATAGCGGCTGCCTCCTTTTAAGGAGAAATCGATCGGAAGATGCCGGTGGCCGAATATCAGGTAATCATAATGCTGTTCTTTCAGAATGTCTTTGCAATAGGTGATCAGCCACTCACCTTCTTCACCATAAAAACGGTCATCTGCAGCCCCGGTAACCGTACGGCTTCTGCGACTGAGGTAATTGGCCAAACCCATTCCGATATATGGCGGTAAAATGCCAAATAACCACTGGCAAACGGGGCTTCGGAAAATTTTTTTCATCATCTTGTAACCGTGATCGCCAGGGCCCAATCCATCACCATGACCAACCCAGAATTTCTTATGATTGAACTCGAATGCGCGAGGCTCAAAATAAACAGGTATGTTCAGTTCCTCCTGTAAATAGTTCTTCATCCACATATCGTGATTGCCTACAAAGAAATGTATCGGAATGCCCGAATCGGTTATTTCCGCTAATTTTCCCAATAGGCGTACATATCCCCTGGGTACTACGGTACGGTATTCGTACCAGAAATCGAACATATCACCAACAATAAAAATAACGTCTGCGTCTTTTCGTATCTCTTCTAAAAATTCAACAATACGCCTTTCGCGCACCAGGCTCGTCGCATGATCAGGTACACCTAAATGAAAATCAGAAAGAAAATATATTTTTTTATCAGGTTGCATGTTTGTGAATCATCAATTCTTTACTTTCTATTTTTGATTTTTTTATTTTTCATTTATCACTTCCCAATGCCCATCCTGTAAGCCACAAAATCTCCCGATTCAATTCTTTGTTCACTGGTTATGGTGCGATTGTACCAATACATCCAGGACGTTACGATGGTATTTTTAAACAATACATCAACCAGCTCTCTTCTGAACAATGGTGTTTCACCAGGTTCAACCAAAAGTCCTTCATACTCATCGAGCTGTTCCATTGCCCGTGCAAATTCGTCCTCTTGTGCAATATGATATAATTCGCCTGTTATAAAATAATCTTCCGTGCCGGGAATAGCAGCGGGATATTCGCCCATATCATACAATTTACCCTGCACCAGGCCCATACCATCAAATATAAAATATCTGCTTATATATGCGTATACCGAATGGTGGAATCCGCTGCGTAGCGATCCATATACAAATAACCGGTAAATGTTTGGTTGCATGTGACAAATTTCCGATTGACGATTGCCGTTTATTGATCTACCAGAAATACGTATACTTCTTTTGGACCATGCACTCCTACTACCAGCGTTTTTTCAATATCAGCTGTACGGCTGGGGCCTGTTGCAAATGTGATTAACGAAGGAAGATTACCGGAATATTTTTCCCTGGCCTTCAGCAAGGCATCTTTTACATCATATACCAGTTGTTTGGTATATGCAACACAAATATGCACGGGCGCATATACACTTACAGTACGACCGCTTTCCTGGGCGGCCGACATTACTATACTTCCGGTACGTGCTACCAGCCATTCACAGGTTGTGATGGCGGTATCGCAGGTGGGCAGGTCGGTATGGGAATAATTATCGAAATTGTTTTCTGCCAGCATTGTCCGCAACCCTTCTTCTTTACAAAATACCTTATCCCACTTGTTGTTAGCAATAACCTGCTTGAGTTGCGAAACCAGCTCACTGGGGTTCTCACAAAAAACAAATTTGCCCTTGAGGTTGGTGAACCGCTGGGCAAATTCCAATCCAAGATCTTCTTGAGAAGGTTGATAAACTGAACTATTCCCTTCACTTTGGGGAAAAGGGAGAGGCGTTGAATTACTCAACGCCTTCCTTATTTTTTTTAGAATATTTTCTTTTGCCGGCGAAACATTCATAATCGCGCTATTATGTAGCAGGGTGATTTGTTACATTACTGTCATAAGGAGGAACACCTTCGCTGATGGCTCCTTCGGTATGACCTTCACCATCTACATCCAGTGTTTTCTTGTCACTGTAAGGCCGTTTGCCAATCAATGCTTCTACATCACTTTGGAATAATACTTCTTTATCGAGTAAGGATTCGGCCAGTTTTTCAACCTGTCCCCTTTTCTCGGTAAGTAATTCTTTTGTTTTTACATACGCCACGTCGATCAGCTTTCGAACTTCTTCATCTATGATTTTGGAAGTTTCTTCGGAGTATGGCTTGGTGAATGAATTCTCGGCGGAAGGATCGTAAAAACTTACGTTACCCACTTTATCATTCATACCGTACACTGTGATCATCGAATAGGCAATACGGGTAATTTGCTGCAGGTCGTTTTGTGCACCGGTTGATATTTTACCGAAGAAAATATCTTCACTGGCACGACCGCCGAGCGTCATACAAATCTGGTCCATCAACTGATCGGTGTTGTACAGGTATTGCTCTTTAGGCGTATACTGTGCATACCCCAGGGCAGCGACTCCTCTGGGAACGATTGTTACCTTCAGTAATGGATATGCATGTTCAAGGTACCAGCCGCAAATAGCATGGCCAGCTTCGTGATATGCGATGATTCGTTTTTCGTCGGGAGAAATGATCTTGTTCTTCTTTTCCAAACCACCGATCACCCGGTCAACCGCATCCTGAAAGTCGTCCATTTCAACGGATTGCTTTCCTTTACGGGCTGCGATAAGCGCAGCTTCGTTACAGATGTTAGCGATATCAGCACCTGCAAAACCAGGCGTTTGTTCGGCCAGTTTATGAATATCTACTTTTTCAGAAATCTTTATCGGTTTCAGATGCACTTTGAAGATGTGCTCACGGCCTTTCAGATCGGGTTTGTCGATTGAGATCTGCCGGTCGAAACGACCTGGACGCAATAACGCACTATCCAATACATCGGGACGGTTGGTAGCTGCCAGAACGATAATTCCGCTTTCGCCGCTAAAACCATCCATTTCTACCAGTAACTGGTTCAATGTGCTTTCGCGTTCGTCGTTGCTCATGATCGCGTTCTTTCCACGTGCGCGGCCAATGGCATCAATTTCATCGATGAAAATGATACAAGGCGCTTTTTCACGGGCTTGTTTGAACAAATCACGTACACGACTGGCGCCCACCCCTACAAACAGTTCAACGAAATCGCTGCCGCTCATACTGAAGAAAGGAACCTGGGCTTCACCCGCCATGGCTTTTGCCAGCAAGGTTTTACCCGTTCCGGGAGGACCTACCAGCAGCGCCCCTTTGGGTATTTTACCGCCAAGTGAAGTATATTTTTTGGGATTCTTTAAAAAGTCAACGATCTCCATAACCTCTACCTTGGCCTCATCGAGTCCGGCTACGTCGGCAAATGTGATGTTTACTTTAGTGCCTTTATCGAACAGGGTAGCCCTTGATTTACCAATGTTGAATATACCACCGGGACCACTGCCGCCTGAAGCGCCGCCACCCATTTTTCGCATCAACATTACCCAGATAAGTACAATGACTACCAGCGGTAACAGGAATTGAATAATAGAGCCGAACCATTCTCCTTCCTGGATTGGGATATTGGGAACCCGGGTGAGTTCGGGTTTCTTATCAAAATAAGCATTCAGTTCCTTATTAAAATCATCGGCTTTAATAACCTTAAACTCGAAATGAGGGCCTTTATCACCAACACTTGGCCAGTTTTTAGAAAGCTGGTCCTTGTATTTATCCAACCGTTCTTTCTTGATAAAAACCCGAACCGTATTTTTATTGGTAACTGTATTGAGCTTCTCTACATCCCCATTATCCAACATTTTGTAAAATTCGAGGTCGGTAATGGTTTTGGCATCTGGAGCAAAGGAACCAAATAACTGAAAGCCTACTAAAACTGCGAAAATGATGGCCCAAACCCAGTAAATATTGAATTTTGGACCTTTTCGCTGCCCACCATCATCGCGAGGGCGTAAGCGAGGGAAATTGCGGTCGTTCTGTCTTGACTCGTCCTGTGACATATATTGTTGCTTGTCCTTGGTTTTCTATTAATTAAATAATGATCGGTATGATCAAATTGTTCGCACTAAAAAGCTGTTAGTTAAGGATTATTTCGCACAAAGCAGCATTTTAACATTAATTTTTGCAGCTCTATACTAATATTCCTCGCCTTCGGCGTCGTTCCACATTTCTTCCAGCTTATAAAATTTGCGTGTTTCGGGAAGCATTACATGCACCACAACGTTTACATAATCGACTAGTATCCAGTGGGCTGCCTGATGCCCTTCGCTATGGTAGGGGGTGTCTTCTGCTGCATCTTTTACATGAGCCTCCACAAAGTCAGCAATGGCTTTTACCTGGGTGGTACTGCTGGCTTCGCAAATAATAAAAAAGTCGGCAGAAGCTTCGGGAATTTTACGTAGGTCCAGCGAAACAATTTTGTCTCCCTTCTTTTCCTTTATGGCGTGAATGATTGCTTTAAAAATCTTTGAATTTTTTGTTAACCGGGCTACACTTTTTCGTTTACGACGGGTAGCTAACAATGAAACTTGTTCCAATAACTCTGTGTTTTAATGATCAATTGTGTTTTTCTTCTGGTAGTTTAGAGCGCCGTTTACAGCCTCTGAAACACCTCCCTGATTGTTGGGAGTGACTACTGATATTTAAAATACGAATAAATTCGCTTATTACCACACATTTCTATCTCTTAACGCTCGTTGGTAATCCCTAATTTCACACATCCAAAAATAATAATCTTTTGGCACATCCTCGTCACCTGGCTTCTATTGGTCATCCTTACATAATATTACCAGTCATTGACAGCACCAACAACTATGCCATGCGGCAAATACAAGCCGGATTGGCAAACCATGGCACTACCTGGTTTGCCCTGGAACAAACAGCCGGAAAAGGACAACGTGGAAAAAGCTGGTTAACAACCCCTAACCAGAATATCATGCTTAGCACTGTTGTTACACCTGGTTTAGTAGCTACACGTCAATTCTTACTCTCCGCTACCGTAGCCCTTGCTTGTTATGATTTTTATAAAAAGTATGCCGGGGATGAAACCCGAATAAAGTGGCCAAATGATGTGTATTGGCGTGACAGAAAGGCAGGGGGTATTTTAATAGAAAATGTCTTTCGTGGCGCAGACTGGCTATATGCCGTAGTTGGCATTGGCATAAACGTTAACCAGATTGCTTTTGACCCTTCATTACCAAATCCTGTTTCTCTTAAGCAGATCACCGGTAAAGATTTTGATGCGGCACAAATGGGCAAAGAACTTTGCCAGGCGCTTGAAAACCGTTATCAGGCTTTACAAACGGGTGGCATTGACTCGATCATGCAACAATACCAGCAGGTATTGTATAAAATGCATCAGCCAGTTACACTAAAAAAAGGGACAATTTTATTTGAAACCACTATTCGTGGCGTGTCTGATACCGGCCGGTTGTTAACTAAAGACGTAATTGAGCGGGAATTTGATTTTGGAGAAGTAGAACTCATCATTCGGTAATGTGCAGATGTGCTAATGAAAAACGGGTCCTCCAGCGGAAGCCCCGTTTTCTGTTTCACTGTTTTTTCCTTTATTATTTCGCGCTTGCGCCCATTATAACATTATCGAATTATCAGATTATTTCTTCTTATTCGCTACCTGAAAAACCCGCGACAGGTTAAATCCAAATCGGATATCTCCTTTCCAGAAGTCAGAAGTTGTGCCGGTAAGGAAAGCTTTTTCATTCATACCTGTACTGTTACTAAAGTGTAACTGAAATACGTGACCGCCGGTCTCAATATCAAATCCAGCCGACAAAGGATCTTTGGTCCCCGGTTCCCGACCGGCCAGTATGGGATGATAATCGACTACAAAGGCGGTACGTTTTGTTAGCTTCAACCGGGCCCCGATTCCTAAAGCCCAGGTATTATTTTCATTGTCTGCATTTGTAACCAGGTTCCGATGCACCATAATGGGGCTCACTTGCAAACTGAAGGCATTGCTAAACTTGCGGCCAATGATCACCTGATTGTAGTAGGCCATACGGGAAGAAAAATAGTTTTTACGGGAAGTATCTGCCCATTTCATGGTATGTACGGTAACGCCTGATACCAAAACAATGGACACTGGTGAACCACCGTCTTCACCCTGACGCAATGGACGGAATTTTAAAAAGGCATCCAGTTCTTTATTAAGCGTGCTTCGGCCTAGTCCTATTGTTAAATTGTTGGTCAGTCCATAATCAAACCCCATGCGCATGCTTGCCTCATCAAGGCCAAAAAAATCTTCGGCGCCATTGCTGATCAGCCCAAACCGGTGCAAAATGCGTACATCCAGAACGCCCTTGCCTATCAGCTCCATAGATTGTCCATTAATTACGCGTGAAGATTTGAATGCGCCTGTAGCCCATCCGCTTTTTTTCGAAGTTGTAGAATCCTTGACCAGTTTTAGCAGGTCGTCCTGCGCCTTAAGCGTATTGCCTGCCAATAAAGCAAAGCAGGCAGTAAGCAGTATGTGGGTTATCTTAATCATATCGGTTGGTTTTTTAGTGATTGGTCGGTAGTTTGGTTATTTCAACGGCTCTAAGGCGCAGTTAACAGTTATACTTACAGTATTCGACATATTCTCTTTCACCAGCTTGGGAATGCTGATATTATAATCCGACATCTGTATGGTAAAATCAGCGTTTGCCAATAGTTTGCCATTCTTTACGGTAATCTTACCATCGGTTTCAACATCCCTGGTTTGTCCATGCAGGGTCAGCTTTCCTTTTACATGCGCATTGTACACACTCTCTTTTGTGTATGCTATTTCGCTGTTGTTTACAATTACCCCGCGAAACTCGGCTTTGGGAAATTTATCGCTCTCCACGTAGTTTTCGTTGAAGTGTTCCTGCATCAGGGCTTTTTTAAATTCAAAACCTTTCATCAACACGGCAAATTGAAGCGCACCGGTTTTAGAATCCAGCACACAGGTAACACTACGGTGATTAGCCTGTATGGTTTCAATATTGCCTTTCGATACAAACTGTATGGATCCACTTTTTGTGTAGTACTTGTCCTGGGCTATTAATGAGATAGCCAATAATATAAAGCAGCATGAAATTATGCCTTTCTTTATCAGTAGGTTCATTGTAACAATATTTGGTTTATCAATTGCTTAATTGGCAATAACGCAACGGTTCAGCTGAACATCTGAGCCCAGTAGCCCGGTTTCATCTTTATTAAATCCGGTGATAGCTCCTTTAATAGTTATTACTGCGCCTTGCTGTAATGAAGCGGTCATGGAGTGGGCACTGCTGTCCAATACACAGCGAACACCAGACATATCGGTAGTATCGCCTAATACAATAGTACCCGCACCCTGTCCGGCTTCAATACTTTTTATCATGCCCTTTACTGATAATATTTTATTCAGGTATTTTTTATTGGCCGAATCTTCGTTATTCACAAATTCGTTGATAAGCGCCGAAGCATTGATTGAATAATCGGCCCGCACAGCAGACAGTCCTTCAACGGTTCTGTTATATTGATACCAGGCATAAATTGCAGTCATCATTATAACAACTACTATACCACCAATGATTATCCTTTTTTTTATCATGAAAAAAATGCTATTTAATTATTGGGAGCCCCTGCATCTACCCAGCAACTAATGGTTTTGATCTGGCTTGTAGTAAGACTTCCTTCTTTAGGCATAAAACGAGAAACCACTGCTGATTTTATTTCTACAGCAACATTTTTAATTTGTGCATATGTTGTCAGGGGACCAGGACCGTTGGTACTTCCTGAAGCATGACAATCGGTAACGGCACAATTGGTTTGTATGATGGGGAAAACATTCACAGCAAACGATGCATTTACACCATCGCAGGAAACAGTCCCGTATAAAATCTCTTCTTTATCATTATAACAACTATAAAATAATAAAACAACGCCTGTTAAAACGGCGGCAATTTTCTTTATCATAGAACAAAAATTAAAACAGCTGATTGTACACCTGAACCGGAGCAATAGCTTGTATTGTCAAATACACACATAATATGTTTACATGCTGGCCTTTTTACAATACAAACTGTATGACCGCCTGACAATAATTTATTCTTCGGTTGTCATAAAAACCTAGTAAAACAATCCTGACCAGAATTGTTTTTCAATGGGTGGGTGCATTAGCACGATACTATGCAGTTGTACGATTAACCGTTTCTTTTGGTTGCCTTGCGTCAATTTTCATTATAAACTTATCACTGCATTACTGATTCATACATCTGAACCGGCAATTGAAGGGAAACGAATAGATAAAAAAACCCTGTCCTTAACAGGACAGGGTAACCAAACCCTAAAACTAAAAAATAACCCATATAGAAGCACACCGTTTGCACGGCATACTTACCTAGTTTGTATCTGGTACGTAACCTTAACATGAGTTACCGCTTCAACCAGTTATGTACCGGATGCAAGGATTGGTTTACTGGATGGATATCGCATAAAATATATTAATACTTTTTTATTATGCCGGAAACCGGCATGCCTGATAGGAACATGCTCTATGCAGGGCCCAACTGAGATTGTAGCAAATTATACGATAAAGAATGTAACACAGTTGCCCCGGTTCACGCTTTCGAAATTATGCCCTGCAACAAGGTCAAATTCTAAACAATGCCTGATCCGGCAATCGTCAAGATGCCCTGACATTAAAAACTGATTAAGAAGTTAGCGTTTGAAAATGGGTTAACAGCCGGCAGAAGTGGTTTAGATCAAAAACTACAGATGGTATAAATTGCAGTTGTCCCGGAGTGTTCTGCAGGGCTTTTGAGAATTGCTTTAAAGTTCTGATACTTAACAGTAAATTTGATAAAAAGATTCAGTAACTGCACATGACTGAAAAGAACCAATTGTACAGGAAGAAAATCATCAAGCATCTTTATTTTTTTAATATGCTTTCCTGCGCCGACCTGAGCGACAAGATCCATAAAAGTTTACCCGTTACTACAAAAATGCTGGGTAAACTTATTGAAGAAGGCTGGGTGATAGAAACAGGTTTTGCTGCGTCAACCGGCGGCAGACGTGCTGTTATGTATTCGCTGAAACCTGATGTTTTGTATGTGGTATCAGTGGCCATGGACCAGTTGATCACCCGTATAGCTATCTTGAACATGCAAAATAACCAGGTAACAGATACCGCATTTTTTGAACTTCCATTACCTAAAAATCCACAGGCGCTCTCGACGCTTACTGAAAAGATTGATGAGGTCATAAGCCGGTCGGGCATTTCGAAAAATAACATTGCCGGTGTGGGAATCGGTATGCCGGGATTTGTTGATGCTTTAAATGGATTAAACTATACTTTTCTTGAGCCGGAACAAGGCACGCTTACGCAATATATTTCATCAAAGATCAAGCTGCCGGTATTTATCGACAACGACTCCCGATTGATTGCATTGGCCGAACTCATGTTTGGCTTAGCCCGTAGCAAAAAAAATGCGATGGTAATAAATGTAGGCTGGGGCGTGGGATTAGGCATGATACTAAATGGCGAATTATTCAGGGGGAACAACGGATTTGCCGGTGAATTCAGCCATATTCCTCTTTTTTTAAATAATAAATTATGCAGTTGCGGTAAAAGTGGTTGCCTTGAAACAGAAACCTCGCTGCTGGTAGTTATAGAAAAAGCCAACAAGGGCTTGAAAGAAGGAAAAATATCGCTGTTGAAAGAATTGTCGGTAGACCATGCTGAGCAGGCATTCCAGGATATTATTAAGGCCGCCGGCAAAGGCGATAAGTTTGCTGTGGAAATATTATCTGAATCGGGGTATAATATAGGAAGAGGGGTGGCTATTTTAATTCATTTGCTGAATCCCGAACTGGTGATATTAAGCGGTCGTGGCTCCTCGGCGGGAAAAATATGGCAGGCGCCTATTCAACAGGCGTTAAATGAACATTGCATTCCGAGGCTGGCAGTAAATACGGAAATACAAATTTCTTCCCTCGGCTACGAGGCTGAAATAACAGGCGCAGCCGCCCTGGTCATGGAGAATTTTGAAAAAAGTGAATGGAAAAAGGACCCGGCGCAGCCGGAAGTGCTGGCAAAGAAATAAAGTATCAAATAGAAACAGAGAAAGAAACTGTATAACAATTGCGTGTAGATGTTATTTATTCATGAATAGCAAAATAAAGCCAAATGTGGCTATTACCTGACCTACCCAGAAGATAAACATCCATTTGATTATTTCTGCTTTAGTATTTGCCAGGTTTTCTTTGGTAGCAAGAATTGATGCTTTCGTATCCACTTCGCTTTTTATTTTTTCCTCTATAAAGATAGTCAAATTTTCAGCGGTTTCCTTGCCCAGTTTAATAGAAATAAGGTCGTATAATTTAGTAATTGTAATAGTAGGCATAAAGTATTAATGAATTATAAATATACCCATCAATACTAATATAATTAGTTTTATGCCATCTTAATTTATTGATATTGATCAAGTTATTTACTATCCCCCAACGATCTCCTCGGCATGCTGCTTATTTTTAGGCCGCAAAAAGACCTTACTGATGACTCCCTTTTCGTTTATAACAAAAGTGGTTCTGTGAACCCCCATATATTTATTACCAAACATTTGCTTTTCACCCCATACCCCATACTTATTAATAATAGCATGGTCGGGATCGGCCAATAACGTAAAGGGCAGATTGAATTTGGTCTCAAATTTCTTATGGCTTTTTTCATCGTTCGGACTAACACCAATCACCTCAAAGCCGTTTTTCTTTAGCAAAGCATAGTTATCGCGCAAATTGCAAGCCTGTACGGTACAGGTAGGCGTATCATCCTCGGGATAAAAATATAATACTACCTTTTTTCCTTTGTATTCGTTGAGCGATACCTTTTTCCCGTTCTGATCCGTTCCATGAAATACCGGAGCTTTATCGCCTTCTTTAAGTGAGATCATAATAATGTGAAAATTTTCAAATTACCGGGTAAAATTATACGTATTCTCTGTTACATTCCCTGCCTCATCTTCCGCATGGATCTTCAATTGGTGCTGACCCGACAAACATTTTTCATCAAAATAATACAGGAACGTTCTTCCTTTATCATTGGTAAACCGGAGCCATTTCCCATCCAGTTCTGCCCGCACGTTTTTAAATTCCTCCAAATTATCCTCCACTGTAAACGCCATGCGAACCGCCTTGCTTGCATTCATTCCTTCGGTTATACCAACGGGAATTATTACCGGAGGTTCTGTATCAACTACCAACTGGTAATTCCCGAAATCCCTGTACCGCGCCGATGCCCAGTTACCCTGCCATTGCACTTTCTGAACTTCCCGCTTGGTGCCGGCAAACCATTGCATTACTGTACGTGACCGTTCGGCATCGGTTAATGACCGGGTAGGCTGAATTCGAATGAGAAAAGAGTCCCGCAAAGGAATATAGGTTGCCCCGATCGTATGGATCGACGACACTACCTGACCATTCGTATTAGCGGATTTATTGTACCGGATATGTACCGAATCGTACAGACAGCGCTCTCCAATATAAAATTCGCACTCCGGACTTTCAAAACCATCCATCATCAGGGGGTAGAACTTTTTGCCGGCAGGCTCAGGTCGCTCCGCATCCGTTCCGGAATATTGAATTTTATAATTAAGCGTACTGGTATTTCCACTGGCATCCTTAACCTGAATGGAAACCGCATGTACTTCGCCGTCGCTTACATCAATAGCTCCATTTCCGCTATTGTGCCTGTAAATAGCATTCACGTAACCGGGCAGTTCAGTCATGTATTGCAGAAATGCGCCCCCCTGGAATTTGGTCTTATAATCAATATGTGCATTCAGGTCGCGGGTATCGTTATAACTAATATTATCCATTCTGAAGGCGATCACCGGCTGCTCGTCAACAAGCAGCGTTGACTCAAAAATGCCATTATGATTGGTTGATCCGGTTTGGGTATCATAGGCGCCAATAGCAAAGCTCACCAGCGGAGAAGAAACGGTTATTACGGAAGGCGTGGTTAAAAAGGCAGAACCGGAAATGGCTTTCACAGGATATAACCTGGGCGATTGTTCGTATACACTTAATGTTCTGTCGTACACCGCCAGCCGCTGTATTTGAGGCGGTACGTTATCCGCCACCGGAAAACTGAATAAAAAGGGATTCACATTTATATCTCCGTCAGTACGCCGGACTTCAAAATGCAGGTGCGGCGCCTGGGAACCACCGGTATTTCCACTATAGGCCAAAAAGTCTCCCTTCTTTACCGGAAAAAGGCCAGCAGGTAATTCGAGCAAAACCTTCCACGATTGTAATTGGTATTGTTGGTCCTTTACCCATTTTTCAAGGGAGGGATCAAACGCATTCAAATGGGCATATACCGTAGTAAAACCATTGGGGTGGTAAACGTAAATAGCCCTGCCAAAACCCGCAGGCTCTATTTTAATACGGCCAATATAACCGTCGGCCGCAGCATAAACAGGCAGGTTCTCACGAGCGTTTGTTTTTATATCGAACCCCATGTGATAGTGATTCGGCCGCAATTCGCCAAAATTGCCGGCAAGGCGCATGGGTATACTGAGCGGATTCCGAAAAAATCCCTGTGGATAGCTGGCAGGTGGAAAAATCTGTGCAACCAGTGCTGTACTATTTAATAAAAATAACAGTGTAATAATTCTCATAGGTTCTTTTGACTTGATTAATTGGAAACCGTTTATCCCGATGCTTGCCTCGCCTTGGCGGGATATTCGGGATTGATAAGGCTGCAAATCTAAGTGGTTGGCGATAACCGGTAAAATTGTTATGTAAAAATTGAAAATCGTCATCTTAAAGAAGTGGTCGGTTCTTCTTTTTAAAGGCCCGCTACCCAATATCAATCCCAGACGTGAAAATTGTTCTTTGGGCTATGTGAAAACGTGCAAAAGTTCCAATATTAAAAAAACATTAAGACGGGTTACCTGCACAGATAATCCAGAATAAATAAAAAGAGAGCTATTAAGGGTTTCGATGTGTTAATTTTTAAAAAATACCCACATAGTGGTATGATTTTTATAAATATTGGAACAGCATTTGGCATATATAAGTTGTCTTAAAACAGGAATTATAAAGAATAATTGTACAAACTCGGTTTATGAAAACGCTTAGGAATAGAATGATACTTTTATTGGCTCTGTCGATTGGCGCGATAGTAGGTATGTTTCGTGGAAATGAAGCTAAACAGAAATGGGTATTCCGTATCAAAAGCCGTTTTGATGAAAAACGTCAAATGGCAGAACAGAAAAAATTGATACGTGGTGGCGGTGTGGCTTTGGATGATATTGAATTAGCCGCTTTTCACAACAACTGATTAATTATAAATTTCAGCCAGCAATTCGAAGCCTTTGCCGGATGGTGAAGGCTTTTCTATTACCCCCCACCCTCGTATTTCGTTGACATTCCGCCCATATTGCCTTCTTCTAAAAATAATCCGCAAAATTCCCTCCACTGCCTTACTTTTGCGCAATTTATCCCGGCACTATTCCTCAAAATTTGTGGTAGAACCAGCGTCGGATAAAGGTTCAACAAGGTTTATTCAAAAAAAATCGCTCTTTACTCAAAATGCCAAAAGACACTTCTATCAAGTCAGTACTAATTATCGGTTCAGGTCCCATTATTATCGGCCAGGCTTGCGAATTTGATTATTCTGGTTCTCAAGCTGCCCGTAGTATCCGGGAAGAAGGAATTAAAGTAATACTCATCAACAGTAACCCCGCTACCATCATGACCGACCCTATGATGGCAGATAAGGTTTACCTGTTGCCACTGACGGTAGAGAGCATTGAGCAAATACTGGAAGAAAACCAGATTGATGCGGTGCTACCGACTATGGGAGGGCAAACAGCTTTAAACCTGGCGAAAGAAGCCGGTGAGCTGGGTGTATGGGAAAAATACAACGTTCGTATGATCGGCGTTGATATTGCTGCCATCGATACTGCGGAAGACCGCGAAAAATTCCGCCAGCTGATGATTAAAATAGGTGTTGCTGTTGCTCCCTCAAGAGTGGCTAACTCATTGCTCGAAGGAAAGGAATTTGCCCAGGAAATAGGCTTCCCGCTTGTAATTCGTCCTTCGTTTACCCTGGGTGGAAGCGGCGGCGGTTTCGTTCACGACAAAACTGAACTGGAGGCCGCGCTCGACAGAGGACTGAAAGCCTCCCCCATTCACGAGGTGCTGGTAGAAAAAGCCGTTTTAGGCTGGAAAGAATACGAACTGGAACTGCTGCGCGACAAAAATGACAACGTGGCAATTATTTGTACCGTAGAGAACCTTGACCCCATGGGCGTGCATACCGGCGACTCCATCACCGTAGCACCGGCCATGACCTTAAGCGATACTGCCTTCCAGGATATGCGTAACAAAGCCATTTTGATGATGCGCAGCCTGGGTAATTTCGCCGGCGGTTGTAACGTACAGTTTGCATTAAATCCCGATACAGAAGAATTAATTTCAGTAGAGATAAATCCTCGCGTAAGCCGGTCATCGGCCCTGGCCTCCAAAGCCACCGGGTACCCCATTGCCAAAATAGCCGCTAAACTCGCTATTGGCTATAATCTCGATGAACTGAAGAACCAGATCACTCAAACCACGTCGGCCTATTTTGAACCAGCGTTGGACTATGTGATCGTAAAAATGCCCCGCTGGAACTTCGATAAATTCAAAGGCGCCAACGACACCCTGGGATTGCAAATGAAAAGTGTGGGCGAGGTAATGTCCATTGGCAGAAGTTTTGGCGAAGCCTTACAAAAAGCCTGTCAAAGCCTTGAGAACAATGCAGTGGGACTGGGATATTACGGAAGAAGCCAGATGCATGCCGAAGAACTGATAGAATATATTAAGACCCCGAAATGGGATCGCATATTCCGTATTAAGGATGCGCTGATGCAAGGTGTATCGGTAGGCACTATAGCCAAAGCTACCCTTATCGACCGTTGGTTTATCAATGAAGTTCAAAAGATCGTTGACCTGGAAAAAGAAATCCTTAAATACAAAATGGCTACCCTGCCTATAGAGTTGTTAAAAGAAGCCAAGTTCCAGGGCTTTAGCGACGACCAGATCTCCAAAATAATGCAGGATGGCAGCGATGAAGAAGTTTATGCCAAACGGAAGGCGGCAGGCATAACCCGGGTTTACAAAATGGTAGACACCTGTAGTGCTGAGTTTGAAGCCAAAACTCCTTATTTCTATTCCACCTTCGAATCGGGCAATGTCAGTGAAAGCAAAGTAAGCAAGCGCAAAAAAGTAATCGTATTGGGTTCGGGTCCCAACCGTATTGGTCAGGGTATTGAGTTCGATTATTGCTGTGTGCATGGTTTGCTGGCCCTGAAAGAGTGCGGTTATGAAGCCATCATGATGAACTGTAACCCCGAAACCGTGTCTACCGATTTCGACATGGCTGATAAACTTTATTTTGAGCCGGTATTCTGGGAACACTTATGGGAACTGATCGAACATGAAAAACCAGACGGTGTCATTGTTCAATTGGGTGGACAAACAGCCCTGAAGCTGGCAGAACGGTTAACAAAAAAAGGCGTTAAGATCATAGGTACCTCGTTCGACAATATGGATATCGCCGAAGATCGTGGCCGGTTTAGCGATATGCTGAAAGAGCTGAATATTCCTTACCCTAATTATGGAACTGCGTTTACGGTTGATGAAGCGGTGGTGGTAGCCAATAAAGTTGGTTACCCGGTACTGGTTCGTCCCAGTTATGTATTGGGTGGTCAACGTATGCGAATCGTGATCAATGATGAAGAAGTGGAAAAAGCGGTGGTAAGCCTGCTGAAACACATTCCCGGCAACAAAATCCTCATCGACCACTTCCTGGATCGTTGTCAGGAAGCCGAAATAGACGCCATTTGCGATGGAGAAGAAGTTCATATCATGGGTGTGATGGAACATATTGAACCAGCAGGTATTCATAGCGGCGATAGCAATGCCGTTCTGCCGCAGTTCAACCTGAGCCCCCTGATTGTTGAAACCATGGAAGAATATGCCCGCAAAATTGCGTTCAAACTAAATATCAAAGGGCTTATAAACATTCAGTTTGCCATTAAAGACGGTAAAGTGCATGTAATTGAAGCGAATCCACGGGCATCGCGTACAACGCCGTTTATTGCCAAGGCCTACCAGATCCCCTACCTGAATGTAGCTACCAAGATCATGCTGGGTGCTAATAAACTGCGGGACTTTAAATTCGTAAAGCGTTTAAAAGGATATGCGATCAAAGAGCCAGTGTTCAGTTTTGATAAATTCCCTGGCGTAAGCAAGGAATTGGGCCCCGAAATGAAAAGTACCGGCGAAGCCATTCGCTTTATAAAAGATCTGCGCGATCCATATTTCCGTCAACTTTATAAAGACAGAAGTATGTATTTGAGTAAATAGTTGACAGGTTAAAATGTTGAAAGGTTGACAAGGCATAAAATCCTGTCAACCTTTTTTTATTTGAACTTAGCACCTTAATATCTTTTCAACTTCTCACCTATATCTCTACCATGCTATGCTTGATCGCATATATAACCAGCCCTACCCGCGTTTTTACTCCTAGTTTTTCAAAGAGTGAATTACGATAATCATCTACTGTACGGGGGCTAACAAACATTTTGGCAGCGATGTCTTTATAGGTAAGTTCGGTACAAACCCATTTCAAAAATTCTTTTTCTTTTTCAGTAAGTGACACGGTTTCGTGCGGCTTATCCATGTCTTTATGCAGACCGCTGATTATTTTACCTGAAATCAGCTCAGAAAGATAGAAGTCTTTGTGTAAAACAGAATCCAACGCCAGTTTCAATTCCTCTGGCTCGGCATTTTTCATAATATACCCTTTGGCGCCCAGCCGCAACATGCGAATGATAATATTTTCATCGCTAAACATGGAAAGGGCCAGGATCTTTACCTGGGGAAAGGTTTTGTAGATCCATTTGGCAGTTTCATACCCGTCAATATCCGGCATATTTACATCCAGTAAAATAATGTCGGGTATTATATGTTTGTTGAGTTTTTCCTTAACATCCTGCCCGTTACTGGCCTCAAACAGCACTTTATAATTCTCAAAAGAGTTGATCAATCGCGCCAGTGCGCTGCGCAGCAAGGTATGATCATCTGCAACCGCTACCTGTATGTTTTTATTTGCAGTCATTATCGCCCTATCACTTTTTAATGGTGCAAAGGTAACTGAATGGTCACAATAGTTCCGCGGCCCGTTTCACTTTGCATATCAATATCAGCTCCAATAAGCTTTGCCCGGTTGAAAATACTCTTTAATCCAACACCAGCCGCAGACGAAGTGGAATTTTTCTTTTCCGTCACATTAAATCCTATACCATCGTCGGTAATTTTCATAATAAATTTATCATCAAGATAGGTTAGGTTTATCAGCACTTTTTTGGCTTTTGAGTGCTTTAAAATATTGTTCAGGTTTTCCTGGAAGATCCTGAATAACACGATAGCTTTTTGTTCGTCGAGGCTTTCCTCAATACCAGTTATGGAAAATTCAATATCTAATAACCCGGTCCTGTTAATGTTTTCCAGTTCAAAATGGATGGATTCGCCCAAGCCGATCTGGGCTATGCGATCGGTATGCAGGCTCTTGGTCAGGTTTGCCAGGTCAATCATGGCCTTATTAAGAATCTGACGGGCGCCCTGTATTGGTTCCCACGCTTCATGCTTGTTATTCATAGGTAAAACAGCCAGGGAAAGCTTTACTACTGATAGCATTTGACCGATATTATCATGTAGCTCCTGCCCAATGTTTTTAAAGGTTTCCTCCTGTATCTCCAGCTGCGATTTCAGGGTTTCCCGTTCATACTCTTCCTTCATTCTGGTAATCTCTAATGTTTGCCTGTGTTGCCTGCGTTGGTACAGGAAAAGGATGGTAACAATAAAGCCTACCATCAACACCGCCAAAATAGCGCCCATTATTATTACTATGTATATCTCCGAATTCATAAAAAGGCTCTTGCAAAGAGCAATTTAGCATAAAGTTTCAACTGACCTTAAGGTAAGGATCAATAAAAATGAATTGTTAGTAGAATGGACGTTAAAAGCACTTACCCTTTGCTTTCAGATGGTTCAGCCAGCCGTAGCCTGCATATAAAAGCCAGAGTAAATAAACCGTAAAGAAAATAGTTTGATATATTGATTAAAATGTAATACAGCTTTAATTCAAAAGTATCACGAAACAGCAATAATTTCATCCCAGCCATTATAGGTAATGTAACACTATAAAAAAATAATAATCCGCAGCAGATCCAGAAATCAGGTTCACGAAGGGGATAAGCTTGTTTAGGAAGCTTAATAAGCTGATAAAAATACGAGATACAAAAAATAACAATTAAAATGGCGCCTACATTAAGCGTGTAAAAATGCATTCTGGTAATTCTTTGTATAAATAAAATATTTATAATTGCCACTATCGGATACAACCACAGGCAAAATAAAATGACCTTTTTGATCTTTTGCAGGTTTATAATTGAGTACAGAATATAGAAATAGAAAACAAATTCGAATGTTGTAAAGAAATTGAACATAGGGGTACTGTTTATACCCTTGATACGGGTATAATAACCGATCGTTTCAACACAAGTTGTAATAATTAAAAAAGGAGGGAATAACTTCAGGTATAAAGGGGCTCGCCTGTCAAAATATATGGTTGCCGAAGCAAGAACGCTTATTACCAGAAGCGTCATATAAATAAAAGTAACTGTGTTCATAGATTAAAGTCGTATGCGATCCTATGCATGTTCAACAGAGCAAACTAAAGTGTCTTTATTGTCTTATACCATTTTTGACTAATTTTTTGAGATCAAGCCTGCAAAGGAATGCAATGGTAAATAGCAAATAGAACATAATTAAAATCAATACCACCAGATTTTTCAGGTTATCTAAAATAGCAGCCGATGATTTGCTGAGTAAATTGGTTAAACTAAATAACATGAAGCTACAGCAATGAAAAAATAATAACCCTGAACTGATCCAAAAAGCCTGTTCCTTTATCAAATTTATTGACCGTGACAACTGAAACAATTCAAAAAAATAATAAATACAAAAGGCAACTATAATTAAACAACCAAATGCGAAAGTGATGGAGTTAAATGCATTTATCTGTATAAAAAACAAATTGGTGAGTGCCAATATTGCATAAATCCAGATTGAATGCAGTATCACACGTTTTACAATACGATTATTAATAAAATTCCAGAGTATAAAAAGGTAAAAATCAAAAGTTACAACAGCGAAAATATTATACAGCCATAAAACGAGGTGCCTGTTCTTTGCTATGCGCCATCCAATCAATTCTACTGCCACCGTTACCAATAAAAAGAATGGAAACGATTTCATGTATCGGGGCGTACCTTTTTGAAAAAAAAGCGTCAGCGAAGCCAGAAAACTCAAAATTTCAAAAAATATGTATACCGGGAAGGGTTTCATTAGAGTCCAATATATATATCTTTTTACGACAAGCATAAAAAAACCTTCGCATTTGCGAAGGTTTTATATATGTTAATTTAAAAAACTGTTATATAACCACAAGTCCTTTGTCTGCACGATCAACCAGCGTGATGCCAACCCCATCAGCGCCTATACCATCATCACCTGTGGAGGGAAGAACACCCCCAAAATTATAAGCCAGTAACTGCATTCCGTTTTCGCCATTTACATATATATTATTCTCAAACTTCCCGGCGATGGTTTCACTCTTGGCGTTAGCCACCATTACAATAGTTTGCAAATCTGAAACCTCAGGCTTTTTAGCAAAGTTAGCAGGGTAAGCACCAAAATGCATGCGTATGCCATCGGCACCATTTTGTTTGGCTTTAAGTAAAAATTCCTCCAGTTCTTCAATGCTATACCATACACTCAACGAATCGTCCTTACCCAGTCGATCAGAATTTTGGGCCCATCTTGTTTTTTTATAATTACTAACGAGAATATTTACATGGTTTGTATCCACGTATTTTCCTACCCGTAAGGATTTTTTTTCAATTGTAGTCATAGCTTGTGAGTTTTGATATGAGTGATTGTGTTGTCGATGTAAAAATAGCCGCGGAAGCATAGATGTTTTCGGCTACAACTAGGTGTTAGCCAACTAATTACGAATTACTATTATTTGTAAACTGAAGGAGTTCAACGATTCACGTGAAAAAGACGGTACAAATACCGTGAAATGAAGTTTAAATAACCGTTAATACAACGCCACTTATACCCGTCTTTTTACGGGGGTAATCCAACCGTTAATTACCCGTATAAAAAACCGTATCTAATAAATCGCGCTTTTCTGGCATGTATCCGGTTTTTGTCAGAAATTAGACATGGAGAGTTGCTATCATCCCGTTTTAGAAATCCAATGGTCCTGTGAAAACCCGCCGACAGATTTCCTCAAGGCTTTTGTTATCCTACAAATCCTCTTGAGGAAATTTTATTCTGAACACAGATTTTTTCCTTTTCAAACTACCTGCTTTATCTTTTTACCATTAGCCTTGTCCTTTTTGATAAAGTAGGTAGTTTGTTTTTTTCTCCCACCTTTCATTCACATCACAGGTTCCCATACTGCTACTATTGTTGTTGTAATTTCTTATTCGGTATGTCTCTTTTACCTGCCTGGCCCATTTGGAAAGAATCACCTTTTATACGGTTTGTTATTCCGCTCATTGCTGGTATCGCCTGTCAGTGGTATTGGCCTGTTTCCGTTCTTTTTTTATGGCTTCTTTTGGCCTTCAGTGCAATGGCACTTTGGGTATTTTCTATGCAACCATTATCACGCCAATACCATGCCCAATGGTACAACGGTACGTGGTTACACGCAATGTTATTTACCACCGGAAGTTTACTATTTTATTATAAGGACATACGACATCAAAATATTAGTATTACCAGTCAGTATACTGCAGGAAATGCGGTGCTGGTAACCATTGAAGAACCACTGTCTGAAAAAAACCAATCCTATAAAACCATTGCATCTGTTCAGGCAGTTTTATTTGACCATTCTATTAGCAAATCCAGCGGAAAAATCATTCTGTATTTTCAGAAAGACAGTATTGCTCAACATCTTCATTATGGCAAACAATTGTTATTATTTAAAGCATTGCAACCGGTAAAAAATACAGGCAACCCGGGCTGCTTTGATTATCAGCGCTATTGCACTTTTCAGGGTATTTCATACCAGGTTTACCTAAAGCAAGGCGAGTATGTAACGCTCAAAATAGAAAATGAAAATCTGTTTAGGAAATATCTTTTTTCCACAAGAGAAAAAATAGTCGGGCTGATTAAAAAATACATCCCGGGAACTAAAGAAGCCGGGCTTGCCGAAGCTATGCTTATTGGCTACAAAGAGGACCTTGACAAAAAACTGGTTCAATCCTATTCCGATACAGGCGTCGTGCACATCATTGCTATTTCTGGCTTGCACCTGGGATTGATCTATTGGCTACTAATACTTTTATGTAAACCGCTTTCAAAACATAAAACAGGTAGAATTGTACAACCTATTCTTATCATTGCCGGTCTTTGGTTGTTTAGTTGTATTGCCGGTGGTTCCCCTTCTGTGCTGCGCTCTGCAGTCATGTTCACCTGCATAGTCATTGGGGATTCAATCAACAGGAAAACATCTATATTCAATAGCCTTGCTGCTTCTGCTTTTATGCTTCTTTGTTTCAACCCCATGTGGTTATGGGATGCCGGCTTTCAGTTATCATATGCAGCAGTATTGAGCCTGGCTGTTTTTTACAAACCCATATATAATCTGCTATTTATTCAAAACAAACTATTGGATCTTGTATGGAAGTCGATATGCGTTACACTAGCTGCGCAAATACTTACTGTGCCTGTATCTGTCTATCATTTTCACCAGTTCCCCAATTTATTTCTTATTGCCAACCTGCTGGCTGTTCCATTATCCAGTATCATTATTATTGGTGAAATAATCCTCTGTCTCGTAAGCATTTTTCCGTTTGTTGCAACAGGTATTGGGTACCTGTTACACCATATTGTTTACTGGTTGAATACCTTCATTGAACAAGTAGGCAGCATGCCTTTTGCCACTATGAACGATCTGCTGGTAAGCTTTCCACAACTCATTTGCCTCTATGCATTCATTGGCGCCATTGCATGGTGGTTGTTATATAATAGAAAGATGGGGGCCCGTATATCCCTAATGGCATTATTGCTTTTTATGGCATTCCGTTTAGTTGATGTATGGAACGCCCGTCAACAAAAAAAGCTTATCGTATATAACATACCAAAACACAGCGCTATTGACGTTATGGTAGGTCAAACCTGTTTATTTAAAGCCGACAGCAAGTTGCAGCAGAATGACTTATTGCAAAAATTTCATCTACAACCCAGCCGGTTATTACACCGCGTAATCAACCTATATACCCCCGCGAATTCACTGGCTGAAAAGAACTTTTTCCGGTTCGGAAATACCTCCTTTTTACTGATCGATACACCGTTGAATCTGGAACAGGCCTCCCCAAAGATCCCTGTTGATATTATTATTCTTTTAAATAACCCGGCTATTAAAATGGCACAGCTAGCCAGTGTTTTTACCTGCCGCCAATATGTTTTTGACGCATCTAATCCAACCTGGAAAGTAGCCAAATGGCAACAGGAGTGTGATCAGTTGGGGCTGCCAGCCTTTTCAGTTGCAGACAGGGGCGCTTTTGTTTTCAACCTGTATTAACCTACCTTTGCGCCCTTTAATAAAGGCCGGTTTACCAGCCGGCAGGCAGCTTTTTGATCCAATATGCCCATGTACGCCTGACAATTTACCACTCAATATATTTTATGACCAAAAAGATACAGTCTGCGCTTATTTCTGTTTTTTATAAAGATGGCCTGGAACCCCTTGTAAAGGTGTTGCACCAACAGGGCATAACCATCTACTCTACTGGTGGTACTCAATCATTTATAGAGAAAATGGGCATTCCCGTAGTACCGGTTGAGCAGTTAACAACCTACCCTTCTATTCTGGGTGGCCGGGTAAAAACCCTGCATCCTTCGGTTTTTGGTGGCATCCTGGGCCGCAGGGAGCTGGAATCTGATGTTCAGGAAATGAAACAGTATAACATTCCTGAAATTGACCTGGTTATCGTTGACCTGTATCCATTTGAAGAAACCGTAGCCAGCACTTCGGAAGAAAAGCTGATCATTGAAAAAATTGATATTGGCGGTCCTTCCATGATTCGTGGGGCAGCCAAAAACTTCAGCCATGTGGTGGTATTAGCGGCCAAAACTGATTATCAGGTACTGGCCGATATGCTTTCAGAACAAAACGGCGCAACCACGCTGGAACAACGCCGTGCCTTTGCATCCAAAGCTTTTCAGATTGTAGCTCATTATGATGTGGCTATTGCAAAATATTTTAATCCTGACGGTGACCTGTATTTTCTGGAATCAGTTCCCAATCCTAAAACAATGCGGTACGGCGAAAACCCACACCAGACCGGCGTGTTTTATGGCGATTTGAATCAATTGTTCCACCAACTGAATGGTAAAGAGCTTTCTTACAATAACCTGGTAGATGTAGATGCCGCTGTACAATTGATCAACGACTTTTCTTCGGGCGAAACAGGCACCGTGTTCGCGATCATTAAACACACGAATGTTTGTGGCATCGCCTCCAGGGATACAGTTAAAGCAGCCTGGGATGCAGCCCTGGCCGGGGACCCTGAAAGTGCTTTTGGTGGTGTGTTGGTTTGTAATGCAACGATCGATAAAGCTACTGCAGATGCCATTAGTGAAATATTCTTTGAAGTATTGATTGCTCCATCATTTGCAGAGGATGCCCTGGCGGTTTTGAAATCAAAAAAGAATCGCATCCTGTTACAACAAAAGGCAACAGCCAGTGGCACCCGTCAATATAAATCCGTGCTCAATGGCGTACTGGCACAGGGAGAAGATAAAGGCAATTACCTGGAATGGAAAGAAGTTGGCGGTCGTGAAAGCAGTCAGGCCGAGAAATCTGACCTGGTTTTCGCCAACATCGTTTGCAAACACCTGAAGTCAAATGCCATTGCACTGGTTAAAAATAAACAACTGATTGGTAAAGGCTGCGGACAAACCAGTCGTGTTGATGCATTGCGTCATGCATTGGAAAAAGCCCGTCAGTTTGAATTTGATTTGAAAGAAGCCGTACTGGCCAGTGATGCCTTCTTCCCGTTCAATGATTGTGTGCAACTGGGCCATGCAGCCGGTATTACAGCCTTTATTCAACCGGGCGGTTCCGTGCGCGATAAAGATTCTATCGAATATTGCCAACAACATCAGTTAGCGATGGTAATCACCGGTATGCGGCATTTTAAACACTAGAAGATTTACTTAATATAGTTACTATTCCAGGCTTCCCGGAACAAATCCGAAGCCTGGAATTTTTGTTTTATGAAGGTGCTGTTGACAGGGACCTGCATTTGCGTGCAGCTTGCAGCTTGTAGCTGTATTTTTAGGCCTCGTCATTATACGCATCCCAATACACCGTTTCTTTCATAAACAATTCAAAGAGATCACGCCAGCCTGCATACAATGGATCGGTGCCTAAAATGAAGTTGTGCCAGATGGGAATAAAAACACCTTTACAGCCTTTTACCCGTTCATAGTACTGGATCAATTCATTATAGGTTTGCTGCGGTGTTTGCTTTTGCTCAAACAAGGAATTGGCATCCATAAAGCAAAAGGGATATATCATCAGTGAGGTCGCTTCTTCTTTTTCCAGGTCGTACCAGTAAAACGGTGAGCATACTGAAGCCCTGAATCCGTTGATACTGCCATAGCCCATGGAAAAATCTTTTTCAATGCCTGTTTGTATCAGCCGGCGATAAGTAACAGGCAGCGAAAAGCGAATATAATGCTGGCGGCTATGAACGATCTTTTTTTCACCTACCACTTCCATCCACTCCAGCTCTTCTTTCAGCAGCGCTCCATCGTCACCGCTTTGCCACGATGGATGCCAGCCTAAATGAGAAGCATTGGCATAATAGGCTATCAGGTCGCGGAACGCTTTCTTTTGACAGGATGTATTTTTATCGTACCTGGACGTTCTTTTTGCTGCCAGAAAAAAGAAATGGGGTTTCAGGCGGCAATATAAATGCCAGGCATCCAGCCACTCAAAGCAATCAAAAGGATCTTTTCGTTTGCCCCGCAACACCAGCCATCGATCTTTTATCCTTGCCCATTCCCCTTTACGGATGGAATTTACAAAACCGCCCAATGTCCGTTTCCAGCCTTTGTGCAGATACGACCAGGCAATATCTATATCATACGTCAACAAACATTTGAATTGTGTTTGTTTGAATATAAGCGTGGGAAATTTATATTGTAATGTTTTCCTGAACGATTGCAGCCAGTAATTGATCAAAGGCTGCGGTAAGAAATGTTCGCGAAAAGCCAGCGAGTTGGTATGAGCATAACGGCCGTACTCATCTTTTTCATGCGGCAAATATTCTTCATACCGGCTAAGCAGGTAAAATGATGCCGCCAATATATCGAATGGAAAATCGCCCTCGGTTTCAAAGAAAGCCTTGTGAAAATTGACCTCAAAACACGAAATGGTTTGTGGACGAACGCCGGCCTCAAAAAGCAACGGCGTGTTCCGGATAAAGCATTCTTCCTCAGAAAACGCCTGCGTGGAATAGTTTAAACGAGGTTGTGTTGAGGCATTGTAATACGCTTTATCGGTCGTGATCTGTATCGCTTCGTCAAATAACTCATTACTAATAAAATCAACAATGTATTGCAGCCGGGACGATATGGTATGGGTATAAAGAAGTAGCATCAATAGGCTGCAAAATAAAAAAGTCAACTTAAAAAGTTGACTTTTAGCATATGTTTATTACTGATGTGCAGATAATTCTGTATAATCATGGGCTGCCGGTACAAGCTCATTAATCCATATCTGTAACCGGCAACAGACTCATTAACCTGTAATTCGGGACTTTCACCAACCCCCAATTCCTACTTACCTTTATTCCCTTCCCGCTCCCGCCACATTTGATTAAACGTCTTTCCGGCAAAATTCAGGTCGGCCCGGCTGTGGGTCCAACCCTTGAATACTTTATTTACCATCCAGTTTTTTAATTTCTGATTGCCCATATTCATCATGCCGCGGTGCAGGCTGGCCTGTTTCCAAACTTTCCAGGCTATTTTTTCAGTCCAGGAGGCGGAGCCGCTTTCTACAGCATCATGCCGGTTTTCGAGCAATATTTCATGCAGGTTAATCTTTACAGCGCAAACCTCCGTGCAATTACCACATAAAGAAGAGGCATAGCTTAAATGTTTCCATTCGCCCAGCTCTTTCAATTGTGGCGTAATAACGGCTCCAATGGGGCCGCTATACGTTGTTTCATACGCATGACCACCAATGTTTTTATACACCGGGCAGGCATTTAAACAGGCGCCGCACCGGATACAATACAGGCTCTCACGGGTTCTTTCGTTGGCCAGAATATTGGTACGGCCATTATCGAGCAGTATTACATACATTTCATCAGGACCATCCGGCTCGCCTTGTTGTCTGGGTCCGGAAATAATGGTGTTATAAGAAGTGATCCATTGGCCAGTGCCGTAGGTTGCCAGCAATGGCCAGAACAGGGCCAGGTCATTCATAGAAGGAATAACCTTTTCAATGCCCGTAATAACGATATGTGTTTTGGGAAAAGCGTTGCTTAACCGTGCATTTCCTTCATTTTCACTCACTGCTACGCCTCCTATATCGGCCAGGATAAAATTAGCACCAGTAACGCCCACTTCAGCCTGAACATATTTCTCCCGCAGTTTATCCCGGGCAACCAGGGTCAGTTGTTCTGCAGACAAATTGGGTGGTACGTGCAATTTCTCAGCAAACAATTTGGCGATGTCTTCCCTGCTCTTATGCATCGCGGGGGTAACTATATGGTAAGGCGGTTCGCCATCTAATTGCTGAATATATTCGCCGAGGTCAGTTTCCACGCTTTCAATACCATGCTCCTCCAAAAAATCGTTCAGATGAATTTCTTCCGTCACCATGCTTTTGCTCTTCACGATCGTTTTGCAGCTCTTTGCTTTGCAAATAGCCAGCACCGCATCCAGGGCCTGTTGGGTATTTTCAGCCCAAATCACTTTGCCGCCACGCCTGGTTAAATTGGTTTCAAATTGTTCAAGATATTCATCGAGCTTTTCAATAGCCCGCCATTTTATATTTTTTGCTCTTTCCCGCGCCAGGTGAACATCTGTATACTGCTGTTTACCCAGGGGTACAGTCGCATTATACTTGCTTATGTTAAAACTTACTTTTCTCCGGTGATCCAGATCAGCAGCCTTAATAGTGCTTTTTGCCATGAAAGAGTCAGCATGCTCGCTCATACGTTCTTTTTATAGTTCTGTGTACCAGATTCAAAAATTACTGGCCAATGGGCCCTCTGGGAGATGTACCTTATTTACTTTTTTCAGTAAAATATTCTGTGGCTGCTTTATCCAATGCATTATAAAAGGACTCTCCATACTTACGAACGATGGGTTCCTTTAAAAATTTATAGACCGGCACTTTTAGTTTTTTTCCTAAAGAGCAGGCCGGACTGCATAAAGTGGGGCGGGGTTCGTAGTTCATGCGATCGTAATCGCCTTTTTTGCCGCTTTTTTGAATGATGGGAAAGAAATGGCAGCTTATAGGTTTTTTCCAGTTAATGACGCCATCGTTATAAGCCTGTTCAAAGGCGCATTTAATAACGCCCTTTTCATCGCGTGATCCGTATACACAAATTTCATTATCACCACCCAGTGTGGGTGTTACCCAGCCAAATTCCTTATGATAAACATATTTGCCTTTACGCTCAATTTCTGCAATAGCAGCCGGGGTAAGGTAAGGCTTTACTTTTTCAAACAGGTCGACCATAATATCCAGCTCCGCATCTTCAAGCGGCGCCCCTGCATCCCCTTCTTCACAACATCCACCCTTGCATTTAGCAAGGTCGCACACAAATTGTGCTTCGGCTATTTCATCACTGATCAACACTTTTTCTACTACTATCACGTAAAATGTTTTAAAGCGTAAAATTAAACATAAAGAATCATATGAAGGACGGAATACATTGCATCAGCCACCGGCCCCTTACCGGTTCACCCCTAACTATTTCCACCTGAACGTATTGATAAGGTGCTTCATATCGTCCTGCAAAAAATTATTTACCACACCCAGCGAATCTTCATTGGGGCTGGCATCAAAATACAAAGCGCCGCGTAAAAAATGCTTTACTGAGTCGGTTACAAAAAATTGCTTGGCGGTAGCCGCATTGCCCCCTACTGAAAAGAACACCCCGCTTACCCCCAATGCGGTACGTATAGGCGAATCAACAATTTCAGTAGCCCGCGTGCTATGCTTGTAGGTCATGTTATAGGCGTCGTTCACCAGTTTATTCAGATCGCTCTTCCCAATTTCTTTATAACTGATATAGATCTTTCCGCCAAACCGGGGAATGTCGATATTGATCCAGTAAGGATTTTCAGGCTTGTCTTCAAAGAAAGTCGTGTCCTTTATAACAGAAGCATACACAGGGTATTCGAATGTGTAAGGATACCCGGGTTGATCAAATGCTTTGTACTCGTGCCTGGGAAAATCTATTTTAAAATATCCTTTCCGTTTGGGTGTATACGTACTGTTGCAGGCGATTACAGATATCAGTAAAAAAACAAAAGAAAAGCGCTTTATCAGAAATGTTTTCATTCAAATTTTCTATTGGTTGCAGGTTTCCCCCGACGTGTCGGGACTAGCTCATTTGCTTATCCTGTTTTATATTGATTGTTACTTTTATTTTACGAATGCGGTTACGGTCAACTTCCAGGGCAACAAAATCAAAGTCGCCTATAGTAGCGGTATCGTTTACTTTTGGAATTTCACCTACCAGCTCCAGCATTAACCCTGCCATGGAGTCGCTATCGCCTTTAACCTGGTCGAAGGTGTCTTCCTGCAAATTCATCATTTTGCAGGCATCGTGTATCATGGTACGGCCTTCGAAAATATAGGTATTGTCATCTATCTTCTTAATACCCGTTTCTTCTTCATCAAATTCATCCCTGATATCGCCAATGATCTCTTCCAGAATGTCTTCCAGGGTAACAATGCCGCTGGTTCCGCCAAATTCATCAACCACCACGGCAAAGTGTATATGCCTGCTTTGAAATTCTTTCAGCAGGTCTTCAATATGTTTTTGTTCATGCACAAAGAATGGTGGCCTAACGACAATGTGCCAGTCGAAATTATCAGGCTCATTCAAATGCAGCAAAAGGTCTTTTGTATGCACAATTCCAACAATATCGTCGAGGCTTTTGCGGTACACCGGTAATCGGGAATAGTGCAGTTCTTCTACTTTTCTTTTCAGTGCCTGAAAAGTGGCGTCGTATTCAATTCCGTTTACATCGAGCCGGGTACGCATGATCTGTTTTACAGTGATATTGGGGAATTTATAAATGCCGGCCAGTATTCGCTGTTCTTCTTCTTCGTGTATGGTGCTTTTAATAGCCAGCTCCAGCTGCTGATGGGTAAATGCACGGGAAGCTTTGCCGCCAAACAATGATTCTACGCTATCAGACGCTTTGAGAAACCATACCGACATGCGTTTGAACATATAAAAGATCACTTCAACCAGGAAAGATGCTTCATACGCCGAACGAAGATTATTTTGGGAGGCGCGAACTTTTGGTAAAATTTCGCCAAATAAAATGATCAGTGAAGAAATGATAACAAGTTTTATTGCATAAACGACCCACATTGACACATTACCGGGTTTTATGATCAGCACCTGGTCAATAAAAAAGTTAGTGAGTATGATTACGGCTATGTTTACCAGGGTATTGGCGATCATTAATGATATCTGTAAAGCCCTGGGCTCTTCAAGCAGGGAGGCAATCCTTTTCCAGCCGGTATCCTGCTTGGTCTTGAGCATGTTAATATCCCGGTAGGTGAGTGAAAAAAAAGCCATTTCAGCCCCGGAAATAAAAAAAGACAGCAGCAACAACACCAGCACAGCCGCGGCCAGCAGAGTGGTAGCCTGAACGTTGGTCACCATCAACAGCAACTTAAACACATACTCTGATCCAATAATCAACAAAGGCTTATCCAAAACATGGGGTTTTCATGAATAAATTTAATCGTCAACTCGAATTACGTCCCTGTCATTAAGTCATTAATCAACAAAGTTAATCAGAAAGGGGCCGACTAAAAGCAATTGCTTAAACCTTTAATCGGCCCCCTGCTGAAATATATTTCGAACTGCAAAAATAATGGTATGGGTTAGAATGGCAAATCCTGGGATGGGGAATCACTTATGGGCGGTATATCGGCACTAAAACCTTCTATATTTTCACCGTGTTGTGTGGCTGCAGGGCCGTGCGAGCCATGTGTTGCATCGGTTCTTTTATCCAACATGATCAGGTTATCTCCTACTACCTCAGTTGCAAATTTCTTATTCCCTTCCTTGTCTTCCCAGCTACGAGTACGGAGTCTGCCTTCAATGTATACCAGGCTGCCTTTGTGTAAATACTTCTGCGCCAGCTCTGCCAATCCTCTCCAAAGTACTACAGTATGCCATTCTGTTTGAGAAATGAGCTTGCCCGATCTGTCTTTAAATGTTTCGGTGGTTGCCAAAGGAAATTTTGCTACGGCAATGTGTCCCTCAAGGTGCTGTGTATCCGGGTCCTTTCCTAAATTACCAATTAGCATTACCCTGTTTACTCCTCTCATAGATGGGAAATTTGAAGTTAATAATCGTCTGCGCCTTTTTATTCCTTTTTAAAGTTAAATTTTTTAAACAGAAAAAAAGAGAATTTTTTAGCCCGATCACGACCCGGATACCCAACAGAAGCGGCCTTCGTAAATAGTATAGTTTTTACCATGTGAGCACATTGGCGCCCCATTATGCCGCTCATTCATAAAACATTAAAAGATCCCTAACGGTATTAAAACAATTGGGGCGGAGGAGCCGGCTCACCCAAAAAAGTAGTTATAAACCGGGGAAAGGCATATTTAGATAGCTGTTTCCTGTCTACCAGCGAAAAGCTGTCCAGGGCAGGCACTGCTTTCTGCACCTTTATTTTAACAAACCGGCCATGAATGGTTTGATGTGTTAATTGCTGCCGGTACATACGACTTATGCTTTCTATTTGACAGGCTTGCCCATTGACCAGTTTTTTGAGAAATGGCAGCTTTACAGTAATGTCCTCAACAGCAGCTGGCGATTCAAACAAAACAAACTCAAATAAATTTTCCCATATATCCTTACCTGTTCTTTGGCGTATGTACCATTTGCCATTGCACTCTATGATAAAGTAATAGAACCAACGCTCTTTGCGTATGAGGGCTTTTTGTTTTACCGGTAGCTGCGTTACCACATTTTGCTTAAACGCTTCGCATTCATTTTTCTGAACACAATCATGGCACAAGGGGTTTTGCGGCTTGCAGATCACAGCCCCAAAATCCATAATTGCCTGATTATAGATGCCGGGATCATCATGGTGTAACAATGATTGGGCAAGCGTTTGATACAATTTCTTACCTGCAGTTGTATCAATAGGTGTGGTTATACCAAAGTAACGGGCAATAACCCTTTGTACATTGCCATCAAGTACAGCATGGGGTGCATTAAACGCAAATGATGATATAGCCGAAGCCGTATAAGGCCCTATGCCAGGCAATTCGTGTATTTCGTCATAAGTCGATGGAAATTTTCCTTTATACTCACCCGCAATTTTACGGGCTGTTGCAATCAGGTTTTTACAACGGCTGTAATAACCGAGCCCTTCCCACATTTTAAAAACTTTTTCTTCGTTTGCTCTAGCCAGATGAAGTATAGTTGGAAATGCAGCAATGAATTTTTCATAATAGTTCCAGCCTTGCTCTACTCTTGTTTGTTGCAGTATAATTTCACTCAACCATATCTTATATGGATCCTTCTCTCCTTTCCATGGCATTGCTCGTGTATTACTGTTCTTATTCCACTGTAATAACCTACGCGTAAAATCAGGTTTCATGTAAAAATTGCTCGTTTTTTAGACTATTTCAATCGACCAACAGGCAATTTACTACCCCTGAATGGCCGTACGGATGCGGGTTTTACCCAAAACAGAAAAAAATGCTAATACTGGTTTTAGCACGGTTATTGGCTATAACTCAATGAAAATGAATCACTTTACTTAAAAAACAGGCATAGAAATTGTTTAAAATTCATTTTCAATTGTTTATACTTTTCTTGCAAATATGAAAATTTACCGTTAATTTCATTAAAGAATTGATTTAGTGTAGATTGCCTTTGACATTCCTATGAAAATCATTTAAAAAAATTAAAATTGTAAACCCGTAAAAATTCATGCGACATGAGAAAGGCAGACCTCGTTAACCAAATATCGGAAAAAACAGGTATACCGAAGGTTGATGTGCTGGTTACGCTGGAGACCATGTTCAAGGAAGTGAAAGACACCTTGTCCCAGGGCGAGAACATCTACATTCGTGGCTTTGGCAGCTTCATCACAAAGAAAAGAGCTGCTAAAATTGGCCGTAATATTAAAAAGAATATTGCGGTTCATATACCCGAACATTACATTCCCGCATTTAAGCCAGCCAAAGAATTTGTTGCAGAAGTTAAAAAACTGCAATCTGTTAAAGAAGATCAGCCAAACCCGGATGATGAAGTGTAAATTTGTTGCTTAAATGATTTGATTTTTGAAAAAGCAACAATTGATCCTGGTGGGCAGCGGAGTTGTTCTCCTTTGCCTGATTTATTTTTTTGGCAATACCATTCCCCCTAAAAAAGGCCCTGGTGCTGTTGCAACAGCAGCCGGTACAAAAGAAATAAGTTTTAATACCATTCTGGAAGCATCCAAGCAGCAACTAAGCCCTGCGCAGCAGGCCCGGGTTGCACAGCTTGAAACTGCCGTTGTGCGCGGTGATGTAAAAGAACAGCAGATCAAGGTATATAAACAACTGGCTGACTTCTGGAAAGACTCGGCTCATTTGCTGCTTCCTTACGGTTATTATTCTGCTCAGGTAGCTAAATTGGAAAATTCTCAAAAAAGTCTCACCTTTGCTGCCCAATTCTTTTTAGAGGGCATAAGACGCCAGGAAAATCCTGAGTTGCAGCGGTGGATGGGAATTGAAGCTAAAGGATTGTTTGAGAAGGCATTAGAGATAGCTCCGGATAACGATTCATTGAAGATTGGCTTAGGTAGTTGCTATCTTCTGGGGAACATCAGCGAGTCGCCCATGCAGGGAATCATGATGATCAGAGAGGTTGCAGAGAGAGATCCGGAAAATATGTACGCACAGTTTATGCTCGGTCTGGGCGGAATGATTTCAGGGCAGTTTGATAAAGCGATTGACCGCCTGCTGAAAGTAGTACAACACCAGCCGGAGAATATAGAAGTTATGTTAATGCTGGCCGAAGCCTACGAACGGCAAAATGACAAGGCAAATGCAGTGAAATGGTATCTGACGAGCAAGAAGCATATTAAAAGTGCCGATGTAGTTAAAGAAATCGACGAACGTATTAAGTTACTTGGTAATAAATAATTAAACCTTTCCGGCAAAGACATTTTAAACATTATTATTTAATCTTCAAATCATTGGTGTAATATGCCCTGTGGTAGAAAAAGAAAGCGTCATAAAATAGCCACGCACAAGCGTAAAAAAAGACTTAGAAAAAATAGGCATAAGAAGAAGAACCGCTAGTTTAACTTCTTGAAAAAGGTCGCGCCATTGCGGTGAGACCTTTTCTCTCTTTCGCTGAATCTAGTTATGTTGTCATTTATTACAGGCTACTTGCATCGATGATTCTGATACCTGACAACTAATTCCTCTTCAGCACCTTTCCTTGTAGTGATGAGAATGGTTTAGACGGTATAAAGACAGTACGCTTGAATAAGGAACTAATCATAAATGCAGCGCCCCAAGGTGTGGAAATCGCACTATTGGAGGATAAAAAGCTCGTGGAATTGCATCATGAAAAAGCTGATGCAAGTTTCGCGGTAGGCGACCTATATCTAGGTAAAGTTAAAAAGCTCATCCCAGGTCTCAATGCTGCATTCGTAGATGTAGGTTTTGAGAAGGATGCATTTCTTCATTATACTGACCTGAGTCCGTATGCCCGCTCTTTATTGAAGTTTACGCAACAGACTATTACCGATAATGGTCAGCAGGCGTTTAACTTCGCCAGCTTTCAGGTTGAACCGGAAATTATAAAAACCGGCAAGATCAATGAAGTATTGAGCGGCAAGCCGAACATTCTGGTGCAGATATTGAAGGAACCCATCGCAGCCAAAGGCCCCCGCCTTAGTTGCGAAATTTCTCTTCCCGGTCGTTTTGTTGTTATCACTCCTTTTAATGATATAGTAGCCGTTTCACGCAAAATACATTCTGCTGAAGAAAGAAAGCGGTTACAGAAAATAGTAGAAGCTATTAAACCCAAGAACTTTGGGGTAATAGTTCGTACTGCAGCTGAAGGAAAGAATACCGCCGAATTACACGAAGACCTGGCCGCCCTGGTAGAAACCTGGGAAATCATTCAGGGAAACCTGAGAGGATCGGTAGCCCCCGCTAAAATACTGAGTGAGCAAACGAAAACCACCAGTATGCTTCGCGACCTGCTGAATGAAGACTTTAACCGGGTGGTAGTGAATGACCGGAATATCTTCAACGATACCCGCAGCTATATTCAGCGCATTGCCCCCGAAAAAGCCGACATCGTTTCCTACTATCATAATGGCCTGCCCATCTTCGATCAGTATGGTATTACCAAACAGGTAAAAGCCGCGTTTGGTAAAACCGTTAACCTGCCCAGCGGCGCCTACCTTATTATAGAACATACGGAGGCCTTACACGTAATTGATGTAAACAGCGGTTATAAAAGCGTTGGTAACAACCAGGAACAAAACGCCCTGGAAACCAACATGGAAGCAGCTGCTGAAATCTCCCGTCAGCTACGGTTGCGCGATCTGGGTGGTATTATTGTGGTAGACTTTATTGATATGAAGCTACCTGATAACAAAAGGAAGCTATTGGAGTCTATGGAAGAATGTATGCGTCCCGACAGGGCCAAGCATGCTGTTCTGCCCATCTCCAAATTCGGGCTAATGCAAATTACCCGGCAACGGATGAAACCTGAGGTAAATATCAATACCCAGGAAGTTTGCCCCAGTTGCGCAGGAACAGGCAAAATATCTTCTACGCTTTTGTTGGAGGATGAAATTGAAAAGAACCTCAGCTATCTTCTTACACATCAGCATAAAGACCTCACCCTGGTTGTACATCCTATTATGCATGCTTACCTTACCAAAGGCAACATGTTTAAATCAAAGCAATGGAAATGGCGATGGAAGTATGGCCAGAAGGTTAAGATCAAGGAAAACACCAACTATCACCTCACAGAGTTTCACTTCTTCGACAGGCACGAGGATGAAATAAAGCTGTAACTATTAAATATTGAACCTGTCTGCCAACAGGCAGGTGTTAAATAACAAATGTTGAAGTGAAAACCACTTCAACATTCTCATTTATATTCGATATTCTATATTTTTCTGCATCCCCATCAGTTCCATTGAATGGTTGAACATTTATATACTCAAAAATAACAATATCAGGTATCTGGTATTGAACAGGCTTTTTATTCGATTGGGAGGGGGTATAAAAAAAAGGATCGGGTAAAAAATTACCCGATCGAAATATAAAACCAGAAAGGCGTAGGGAAAAAAGTGAATCAGACAGGTCAAAAGTATTTTTAAAAACCTTACCACGAAGTAAAAGTTGGTAAGTGTGCAGTTTTGCCAATAACCGTGCATTTATGACCGATAAGTGTGCAGCGAAAAACTCCAAATTACCATGATAAGGGTAGGAAGTGCTGTTTTTTTGACAATTATAAAAGCATCGGCGGTCTCTTATATAATTAATTAATGTTCATACGATAAGGCCTCTTTCCGGAGGGGCAAAAATAAAACCCCGCCATAAGACGGGGTATATTGCGTAATAACCAATAGTATTTATATTATATAAAGGACGTTTTAAGGCCTTACTCCCTGTTTCTACCTCCCAGGAATATAAATATATATTGTACCAACGTAGCGATCGACGCCAGGGCAGCCACCACATACGTTAAGGCAGCCCATTTTAGCGCGTCTTTTGCCTGCGGGTATTCCCGCTCATTGGTAATGGCGGACCGGTTTAACCAGACCAAAGCCCGCTTACTGGCATCCAGCTCCACTGGTAGCGTAATTACTGAGAATAAGGTAGTTAGACCGAAAAGTATTATCCCGATCAGCAATAAGGCCGGGAAGGCGTTTACCATAATTACCCCAAACAGCAGTATCCATTGTACAATTCCTGAACTGAACATCACAACAGGAACAAGCCGGCTACGCAGCGTTAACCATTGATACGCAGTAGCATGTTGCACGGCGTGACCGCATTCATGAGCGGCTACGGCGGCTGCAGCTACAGAAATACCGTTATAAACGTCTGCGCTCAAATTGACCGTTTTAGTGGCAGGATCGTAGTGGTCGCTTAAAAACCCGTTGGTGGATACTACTTTTACGTCATATATACCATTATCACGTAACATTTTCATTGCCACTTCGCTACCCGTTAAACCGGCCGATATTGGGATCCGGCTGTACTTCGCAAATTTGCCTTTTAGCACACCGGACACCAACAGACTTAGTCCCAAAAACACGATTGAAATCAACAAAATTGATGGTGTCATTTTTTACTACTTATTTATCTTTAATAACAATAATCTATCAAATCAGTTACCACATAATTTGAGTAGTTTTTACGTCATTTTTCGGCAGAAATCAGGGGCCTTTTTGTCATTTCGTTAGCGTATAATCGCGGGGGGCTGACATTTTATCACGAGGGTTGTTTTGATTCTCTTAAAATTCTATTAAAATTTGATAATCAATGCCTTACGGCACTAAATTGCTAAACCGGCTAATCGCTTTTATCGTTTTGGAATTTATTCACAACCCCAAAAAATAATTTTGTTATGTGGCGCTTATTTGTAATTTAGTGCAAGAATTTAATGGGTTAGTAAGTAAAGGGTCAACAGTAATGTTGGCCTTTTTACTTTTAAAAAAATACGCGCCTTTTTTACCCCTTTTTTTGAATTTTTTTTCCTCCATTTTATTGTTTCAAAAACCCGGTTATAACATCGTTGATTTTTTATAACGATCATGCACCTTAAACGCAGTTTTTAAACGTCAGGCAATTTTTATAACATCAATTAATGCATCAAACAGCTTCAACTATTATCATCGTGATTTTCGAACGCTGTTTTCACGCACTCTTTTATATCCCTCATGGTTTTCATTAACTTTATCGCATGGCTAAAGTTAAATCAGCATTCTTTTGTTCGAATTGTGGATATGAAAGCGCTAAATGGGTTGGAAAATGTCCATCATGTAGTACATGGAATACTTTTGTTGAAGAAGTTATTTCCAAACCTTCCTTAAAAAAAGAAAATGGATGGGATGATTACAATGAAGATGCAAAATCGATCCGTACGATTGCATTACATTCCATCACAAGCAGTGAGCAGCCACGTATTACTACACCAGATGCGGAATTAAACAGAGTACTTGGCGGCGGCATAGTGCCAGGCAGCATTGTATTGATTGCCGGGGAGCCCGGTATAGGTAAATCAACATTGTTCCTGCAAAATGGTTTGCAGTTACAAGACAAAACAGTGTTGTATATCAGCGGTGAAGAAAGCGAACAACAGATAAAAATGCGAGCAGACCGCTTGAAGATCCAGAATGATAACTTCTATCTGCTTACAGAAACGTCAACACAAACTATTTTCCAGGAAATCAAAAAATTAAAACCACACCTGGTTATTGTTGACTCTATTCAAACCATTCAATCGTCTTACATTGATTCGTCACCCGGAAGCATATCCCAGATCAGGGAATCTGCCGCAGAGTTTCAACGCTTTGCCAAAGAAACCAATACACCGGTATTCCTGATCGGTCATATTACAAAAGACGGCAGTATTGCCGGCCCCAAGATACTGGAGCATATGGTTGATACGGTTTTGCAGTTCGAAGGCGACCGGCATTATGCGTATCGCATTTTGAGAACCATTAAGAACCGGTTTGGCAGTACATCGGAATTGGGAATTTATGAAATGACGGGCGACGGCATGCGCGTTGTAAGCAATCCCAGCGAGATTTTGATGACGCAAAAGGAAGATCATCTAAGCGGCATTGCCATTGCAGCCACCATTGAAGGCATGCGTCCGCTGCTTATTGAAGTACAGGCGCTGGTTACTCAATCGGTTTATGGTACACCGCAACGGACCGTCTCGGGTTTTGATCTGCGCAGGTTGCAATTGCTGCTGGCCGTGCTGGAAAAGAGAGGCGGTTTTCATTTCGGCGTAAAGGATGTATTCCTGAATATTGCCGGCGGATTAAAGGTAGAAGACCCCTCGATCGACCTGTCTGTTTTGTGCGCGCTGTTAAGCTCCTATGAAGATGTTCCTTTACCGCAGCATGTTTGTTTTGCGGGCGAAGTAGGATTGAGTGGCGAAGTGCGGGCCGTTCACCGGATAGAACAACGGATAGCTGAAGCCGAAAAACTGGGTTTTGAAAAGATCATTGTGTCCCGGTACGGACAAAAATCGATCAGTAAGTCCGCGGCTAATATCGAAGTAGTTCCCATGGGCCGGGTTGAAGAAGTTTACCAGTACCTGTTCTAAGGAAATGAAAAATCAGGAATGAAGAACAGAGAAATGAAAAAGTGAAGAAATATTGAATGTAGAAGTTGTATTCACTTCAATGTACATTCAGTTTTCGATATTCTAACCGCTATGCTTAAAAACGCATTACATCCCTTATTACACCTTTTCATACCGCATCACTGCGCAGGCTGTGGAAGCGATATCATGAGCCGGCAACAGGTTCTATGCATGCATTGCATCAACCGGTTGCCGGTTACGGGATTTCACATGTATGCCGATAACCCGATAGAAAAAATATTCTGGGGCCGCATGCAGGTTACTGCTGCAGCGAGCTACCTGTACTACTCAAAAGACTCATTGCTGCAACACATTGTTCATGAGTTAAAATACAAAGGCAATAAAGAACTGGGTTATTTTATAGGCCGCAAAATGGGCGAAGCTTTATTACAAACCCATCGCTTTCATAACATAGAGGCCCTGGTTCCATTACCGCTGTTTGCAGCCCGTGAACGCAAACGCGGCTACAACCAGGCACTCGTTTTATGCGAGGGCATGGCGGACGTTTTATCGCTTCCCATACTTAAACAGGTAATTCGCCGTGCTGCAAGCAGCGAAACCCAAACCAACAAGAACAGGATCGATCGGTGGTTGAATATGCAGGGAAAATTCGAATTGCATCAACCGGAAGCTATTGCCGGTAAACATGTTTTACTGATTGATGATGTTATTACCACCGGCGCCACCCTGGAAGCCTGCGGCCAGGCGATATTAACTGCGGCCAATACCCGCCTGAGCATTATGACAATGGCTTATACGGTAAAATAACCAAACAATTTAACAGTACTCAACTCGTTTATAATATCACTAATAAATGGTTTCACGGCCTGATTGCTCAACCACAAACCATTATATCTGAAAACATGTATTTTTACAGGAACATGAAATATATATTTGTTGCCATACTGCTTACCGGCGTTTTGATATCCTGCAAAAAGGAATCATTTATAACCAGCAGCACGGCTTCGCTGGCTACCAGCGCCGATAGCCTGCACTTTGATACGGTTTTTACTACTACAGGTTCTATAACCAAATTCTTTCGAATATATAATCAAAATAACCAGAAGCTGCGGCTGAGCAAAGTTTCCCTTCGGGGCGGCAGCGCATCCCTGTTTAATATCAATGTCGATGGTACACAAGGACCCGAGGTAACCAATATTGAACTGGATGCCAACGATAGCATATATGTTTTTGTAACCGTGAAAATTGATCCTACAGCTGTTAATTTGCCTTTTGTGGTTCAGGACAGCATACTGATCGATTATAACGGCAATGAGCGGTGGGTACAGCTGGATGCGTGGGGACAAAACGCCAACTTTATGCGTGCAAGGATCATTACCGGCAATGTAACGTGGACAAACAACAGGCCCTATGTTATTACCGGGGGCATGCTGGTTGATAAAAATGCCACCCTTACCATTGAAAAAGGATGCCGTATTTACCTGCATGCCGATGCGCCTATTATTGTAGACGGCACTTTAAAAGTTACCGGTGAAAAATACGATAGCACCCGGGTGGTTTTTAAAGGCGACAGGCTCGATGATCCCTATCGTGATTTCCCCGGCGGCTGGCCTGGTATTTATTTCCGGGAAACCAGTAAAGACAATACCCTGCAATACGCCAACATTCTAAACGCCTATCAGGGTATAGTAGCCGAAAAAGCTTCTGTAAACAGCAATCCGAAAGTTTTCCTGAGCGAATGCATTGTTGATAATTGTTACGATGCCGGTATATTGGGCGTGCAATCTGCCATCAAAGCGCAGAACTGTCTTATCAGCAATTGCGGTAAAAACATCTTATTGGGTTATGGCGGCACGTATGATTTCAATCAATGTACCGCAGCAACTTATTCCAATACATATCTTCTGCATAAAGATCCCGTACTGGTGGTAACCAATTATTACAAAGAAGGAAATAACATATTTACTTCTAATTGTACGGCGAGTTTTAAAAATTGCATCTTCTGGGGCGAAAACGGTACAGCGGAGGATGAAGTAGTAACCGATAAACAAGGCAGCACCACGTTCAATGTTTCCTTTCAAAATTGCTTGTGGAAAGTAAAGAACGATCCGGCCAACGTAACTAAATCAGGCATCATTCCCAATCAATCGCCTTTATTCGACACCATTAATACCCAATCAAAAATGTACAACTTCCGGCTGCAGCCTGAATCGCCGGCTATAAATAAAGGTGTCAACACAGGTATCACCATCGATCTCGATGGCAAGTTGAGGAATGCCGGCCTGCCTGACCTGGGATGTTATGAAAAACAATAAACGCTGCCCCACTCACCATTCACAACTAACCATTCATTACCCATCACATCCATTAACCATTATTTATCAAAGAGGCAACCATTTTAGTATCATCTTTGTATAGTACAAGTTACTTCACTACATACACTATACTTTAAATTTTATCAATATGATACGTTTATTGCTTGTATCCCTGCTTTTTGTCGCTGCTCCTTCTATTTATGATTTTAAGGTTCCTGCACTTGATGGGGCTGGCACCATTGACTTTCAAAAGTACAAAGGAAAAAAGATCATGATCGTGAATACGGCTTCCAAATGCGGCAATACGCCACAGTATGCTGAGCTGGAAAAATTATACGAACAGTATAAAGACAAATTGGTGATCGTTGGTTTTCCGGCCAATAATTTTGGCGGTCAGGAACCCGGTTCCCGCGAAGAGATCCAGGAGTTTTGCAAAAAGAATTACGGTGTAACCTTCCCAATGGCAGAAAAAGTTTCTGTAAAGGGCGACGATATTCATCCTTTGTTCAAATACCTGGTAGCCGAAGCTGAGAAGAAAGGCATTACCAATCCCATTAAATGGAATTTCACCAAGTTCCTGTTAGATGAAAAGGGCAACCTGATCACCGTGATCCATAACAAAACCAAAGTGACCAGCGAAGAAGTAACTAAATATCTCAATTAAGATACAACTACGAAGTAAGAGGTAAGAAGTCGGAAAATACGAAGAGCCGGAATTTCTTACCTCTTATCTCATACTTATTTTAAGGTCAGCCCTTTTATCCCTTCCCCTTGCACTACCCAGAAACCATGAGATAATGGTTTAGCCCCCCTGTTACTTAAGAGTTTTCTCTCATATTTCATCTGTAAATACCGGCATAAAATCGATTTTAAATGTCATTTGGACGAATAAAGTTCCCTTTGCGGGGATATATTATGATTTTTGAAACATCAATCCAATATCAGTTTAAAACGATCCAGGTATCCTTAAAAAAACCGACTAAATCCAAGAAAGACCAATCCAGCAATCCTGTGAAAAAACGGAACATATCCTTGAGAAAAACCAATTAGAAGTATCCAATCCATTGAAAAGCTGAACCAACCCACTTTTCCTGGTAACTCTTATGAAATGTGATCCTCTTCCTTCAAAAACCATTAAGAGTACAGCCGTAAAAGTATTTCATGAAGCCCCGAACGGGGCTTCTTTTTTTGCAAAGGCCTGAGTATCTGTTTGCCTTTATTGTATTGCCGACTCGTTGTCTTGTTTCCTTGATACCTTATTACCTCGTTACCTCGTCTTCTTGCCTCATTCCCTTTTCCTACTTAACTTCGCCCCGCATGTTATTTAAAAATGTTATAGGCCAGGCAGATGTAAAATTGCACCTTGTCAATATGGTGCAGCAAGACCGTATAAGTCACGCCCTGTTGTTTCTTGGCAAAGAAGGATGCGGCGCCCTGCCACTGGCTATTGCATTTGCACAATATATCGTTTGCGAAAAGGTAAACAGAAAGGGAACTGCTCCTGCCGGTCCTTCATTGTTTGGTGAAGAAGCGCCACCGCCCACTCAAAAGCAGGGAATGCCCGACGCCTGCGGTGAATGCCCATCCTGCCAAAAGATGCTTCAGCTCATGCACCCGGATGTCCATTTTTCTTATCCCGTAATTCCCCGAAAATCAGGCGATAAGCCCCTGAGTTCAGATTACATCAGTGAATGGCGGGAATTTATTGCCCAATACCCATATGGTAACTCCTACGATTGGCTGCAATTTATTGGCGCTGAGAACAAACAGGGGAATATTTCGGCTCATGAATGTAATAACATCATCCACAAACTGAGTCTCAAAAGCTTTGAAAGCGGGTTTAAAATATTGTTGATGTGGATGCCCGAATACCTGGGCAATGAAGGTAACAAGCTATTGAAACTCATTGAAGAACCGCCACCGGATACCTTATTTCTTTTAGTGGCAGAAAACGAGTCGCTGATCCTGCAAACCATTTTATCAAGGACCCAGCTGGTAAAAATACCCGCCCTTACCAATCAGGAAATTACCAGCGCCCTGGTTTCCAAGGCGAACATGGCCGAAGACCCCGCCCGCCAGATTGCCCTGATCGCCGAAGGTAATTACCATGAAGCGTTGCAATTAATGCAACATGCCGATGAAGACTGGCAATCGCTGCTGCGTGAATGGCTGAATGCCATTTTAAAGGGTGGACCTATAGCACAGGTAAAATGGATTGACGAGGTGAGCAAACTGGGCCGGGAAAAACAGAAACAATTCCTCAGATACTTTAATCACCTGCTCGAACAGGCCATCCGTCTGCAGGCCATGGGCGCCGATAACCTGCACCTCGCCGATAAGGATAAAGATTTTGCCGCCCGGCTGAATAAAATTGCCGGTTTTAACCAGCAACAGGCCATTATTGAAGAACTTGATAAAGCCAGTTATTATATAGAAAGGAACGCGAATCCCAAGATGCTGTTCCATGCGCTTACCATTAAATTATACCATATTATCGCCGGAAAAGAGGCAACTACTATTATTTAGCCGGCAATTCTCCCTACTTTTTATCTGCCTCCCGCTATAGCGCAAGGCACCCCAGGAAGCCCAAAACCTGCACTCCTTAACCCGTTTAGAATCAGCTATCATAACCTGTCCCTTTTGGCGTTAATAACTTATATTTGTAAATCGGCCTGTAAAGCAGGATGCAGAAAAAATGTGAGATAGGGGTTGCATGCGAGCAGGATTTCAATATTACCAGGTTATCTTATTTCGCTATATTATTCATAAGTGCGTCTAATTCAATACATTACATCTTTGTAATTCGTAATTGAATGAATATAGGCGCCATCGTTTACCTGAAAGCATATAATAAGACCCTGCCTTTATTCTGCATGCGTTTTCCGGCCGACCATTAATAAATTTTGTAAATCGTTAATCCTAAATAGAGAATGGGATGTAGTTCATGTGGAACAGGCGGTAAAGTTGCCGGTTGTAAAAGCAATGGTGGTTGCAGCACGGGTGGTTGTAACAGGATGAATGTGCACGATTGGCTGAGTAACCTGCCTTTCAGCGATCCTTCGGGAGGCTGTAAGATTGTAGAAATATCTTTCAATAACGGAAGCCGAAAAGACTTTTACCGGAATACCACTGTTCACTTATTCGAAAAAGGCGACCTGGTTGCCGTAGAAGGCGTAAGCGGCTTCGATGTAGGCACCGTTAACGCCACTGGTGAAATTGTGCGTCTTCAAATGAAGAAAAGGAACGCCGACGAAACCGACCCCGACACTAAAAAGATCTTACGCCGGGCCACTGATAAAGACATCGAGATCTGGCAACAAAATAAAGATCGCGAAAAAGAAGGCCTCCTCAAGGCCAGGGTTATCGCCCGGTCGCTGAACCTCGACATGAAGCTGACCGAGTTAGAAATCCAGGCCGATGGTCGTAAAGCAACCTTCTTTTATATCGCTGACGACCGCGTCGATTTTCGCGAACTGATCAAGATCTACGCCAAGGAATACAGGGTAAAAGTAGAAATGCGGCAAATTGGCGCCCGCCAGGAAGCCGCAAAAGTAGGTGGTATTGGCAGTTGCGGCCGTGAGTTGTGCTGTAGTACCTGGTTAACTGATTTTAAATCGGTAAATACCACGGCTGCCCGCTACCAAAATCTTTCAATCAATCAAAGCAAACTCAGCGGTCAGTGTGGCCGGTTAAAATGCTGCCTCAACTACGAACTGGATATTTACCTGGATGCCTTACAGCATTTTCCGGATAATGCCGATACGTTGCAGATAAATAAAGGCACAGCCATCCTGGTAAAGAAAGATATATTCAAAAATCTCATGTGGTATACCCTGTCCGACAGCAATAAGCAGTATCCGCTGACTATTGAACGGGTTAGGAAAATTCAACAGATGAATCAACAGGGACAGGTGCCCGACGAACTGGAATATGTTGATGTAACCACACAAAAACCCAAAGAGGTTGAACCGGAATTTGTAGATGTGGTTGGCCAGATCAGCTTACGCAGCCTGGAAAGAGCCGAAAAGAAAAAACGGCATCAACACCATCAACAAAAAGAACAACCACGTCAACAGCAACAACAACAAAAAGACCAGGGTCGTCAGCAACAACCGCAGCAGCGGCGTGATAACCGGCCACCTGCAAGAAGGGACGACCGGCGACACAATCCACCGAAGAAATAATGTGATAATTTGATAATGTGATAATATGCTAATGGAATACAGGCCGTTAACCGGTTGGTAATTGGCTATTGCCTATAACAGCTTTTTTGTATCTTGTTTTTAAATAAATCTCTATTACTATGGCTCTGTTCAAATCCGGTAATCCTGCTCTCAACGAAAAGACATTTACCAAAAGCTTTACCTATACCGATACGGAGGCAATGACCGTTAAGGGAACGCTTAACAAGTTTGGTATCCTTTTCCTGATGACTATGGCTACAGCTGGTCTCGCCTGGAAAATGGTTTATTCCGGCGTTGATGTTACTACTTATATGTGGGTGAGTGTATTCGGTGCATTAGGCGTCGCGCTGATAATCGCCTTTAAAATGCAATTGGCGCCGTACCTGGCACCTGTATACGCTTTGATAAAAGGATTTGCTGTAGGCGCTATTTCAGCATTTTATAATTACGCTTTTGAAAAAATAGCTCCCGATATCATAACACAGGCGGTTGCATTAACCTTCGGGGTTGTAATTGCCATGTTCCTGTTATACAAGTTCAACATCATTCGTGCAACGCAAACCTTCAAGAAAATAGTGATCACCGCTACAATGGGTATAGCCGTTTTCTATTTAATTGCCATTGGTTTGCACTTTGCCAATATCAATATTCCTTTTCTGCACGAAGGAAGCATGTTCGGTATCATTTTCTCATTAGTAGTGGTTGGCCTGGCTGCCATGAACCTGATACTCGATTTCGATATGATTGAGAATGGCGCCAAAGCAGGTGCTCCAAAATTCATGGAATGGTATGGCGCGTTCGGTTTACTGGTTACCATTGTATGGTTGTACCTGGAGATCTTACGCCTACTGTCGAAGTTCGCTTCAAGAAAATAAACACACTTAGGCTCAAAATACTAAAGGCCGTCCCGATAATATCGGGACGGCCTTCTTATTTATAGCCGAATTTCGTAATTCCTATTTCTTACCTCATTCTACCAGCCATCACCATCCAGCATATTACCCAGGCCACCCAGTATGCTGCCTTCTTCTTTACGGCCACGTGGTCCGCCATAAGTTAAAATACGACCAGCCAGGCGGCTGATGGGCAGGGTTTGTATCCATATTTTACCAGGACCGCGCAACGTTGCAAAGAACAAGCCTTCACCACCAAACAAGGTGTTTTTAATGCCCCCTACAAATTGTATATCATATTCGATCGTTTGCGTATAGGCAACCAAACAACCGGTATCAATTTTCAGCAATTCACCGGGTTGTAAAACTTTTTCAAATACGTGACCACCGGCATGCACAAAGGCCATTCCATCACCTTCCAGTTTTTGCATTATAAATCCTTCCCCACCAAACAAACCGGTACCCAGCTTGCGTTGAAACTCTATACCCACGCTAACACCTTTGGCTGCACACAGGAAAGCGTCTTTCTGTGCGATCAGTTTTCCGCCCAGTTCCATCAGGTCAAGCGCAATGATCTTACCAGGATATGGAGAAGCAAAACTTACCCGCTTTTTTCCCTGGCCTACATTTGAAAAAGCAGTCATAAACAAACTTTCACCAGTTAAAATACGCTTACCGGCAGACATCAGCTTGCCTAAAAATCCGGTCTGTGCCTTGGCGCCATCACCAAATATGGTTTCCATTTGAACGCCTTCATCCATCATCATAAAGGCGCCGCTTTCAGCAATAGCTGTTTCACCCGGATCGAGTTCTACTTCAACATATTGCATCTCTTCTCCGTAGATCTTGTAGTCTATTTCGTGATTTGTACGCATGAAAATTTGTTTAAAGATTTATGAATCAGTTTATAGTTAAAACGGAAAACGTGAAAGAAGTCTCTGAATATCACACCTCTTACTTCTTTCCTGCAACCTCAGGCCTCCGCATGCCCCGCCGGAGTACCCTGGCAGCCGAAGGGCTTCATACCTCAGTCTCAGACCCGTTAGTCGCAAATTAATACCATTCGTTTCACCGGCCATGATAATTTTTTTGGAATGACATAAACGGACTGCCGGCTGCAAATTAGCAAATTGATAAGTGGTTTGGTACCCCCATAATAATTCCTTTACCTTGCTGTGAAACTCATTTAACAAAAATTGCATATATGAAAAGAGCCATACTGCTGTTGGCTATTGTAATGCCTTACCTGAGTATTCAGGTTGCTGCACAAACAAAGCTGGTCGAAAAAATTACCCGCCAGGGAAGTGAGCTCGTTATCCCATACGAAGAATACCTGCTGCCGAATGGACTTACACTGGTGGTGCACGAAGATCACAGCGATCCCGTTGTACAGGTAGACGTTACCTACCATGTGGGTTCAGCCCGCGAGCAGATCGGTAAATCGGGCTTCGCCCATTTCTTTGAACATATGATGTTCCAGGGTAGCGACCATGTAAAAGATGAAGAACATTTCAAAATGGTAACCGATGCCGGTGGTACGCTCAATGGTTCTACCAACCGCGATCGCACCAATTATTATGAAACAGTCCCTGCCAACCAACTTGAAAAAATGCTTTGGCTCGAAGCAGATCGCATGGGCTTTTTACTGGATGCCGTTACCCAGAAAAAATTTGAAGTACAACGCGCTACTGTAAAAAACGAACGGGGGCAGAACTATGATAACCGCCCTTATGGCTTGCTTGGTGAAGTAACTGCCCGGAATTTATACCCGTACGGTCATCCGTATTCGTGGTTAACGATCGGATATATTGAAGACCTGAACCGCGTTGATGTAAACGACCTGAAGAATTTCTTTTTACGTTGGTATGGTCCCAACAACGCCACGGTTACGGTAGGCGGCGATGTAAAGACCGCAGAAGTAATAAAGCTGGTAGAGAAATATTTTGGTTCTATTCCCCGCGGCCCTGAAGTGGAAAAAGTAGTGGTGCCTGCCGTAGTACTTGACAAAGACCGCTATGTTTCCTACACCGATAACTACATAAGATTGCCATTACTGAATATTGTATTCCCTACCGTGCCCAACTATCATAAAGATATGGCGGCCCTTACCTGCCTGGCACAAATACTTGGAGCAGGCAATACATCCCTGCTGTATCAGCAGCTCGTAAAACCACAATTGGCTTTACAGGCAAACGTATACAGCCAGTTGTTTGAACTGGCCGGAGAGTTTACCATCCGGGTAGTTCCCATGCCAGGTAAAACACTGGCCGAAATGGAAAAGCTGGTGCGCGCCTCGCTCGATAGTTTTGAAAAACGGGGTGTTACTGATGAGGACATAGAAAAATTCAGAGGTAATTCAGAAGCACAATATATCAATGGACTGCAAAGCGTATCAGGCAAAGTGTTTCAATTGGCCGCCTTTCAAACGTTTACCGGTAATCCAAATATGATCGGCACGTTGTTGAAGATGAATAATTCAGTGACTAAAGAAGAGGTCATGCGCGTGTACAACCAGTATATAAAAGGAAAGCATTCCGTTGTATTAAGCATACTACCCAAAGGGCAGGAAAACGTAATAGCCACAGCAGATAATTATACGGTTGACCAAAGTAAGTACACCGCGCCCGATTATGGTTATAGCGGTTTAAAATATGCGAAGGCCACCGACAATTTCGATCGCAGCAAGCACCCGGGTAACGGCCCCAACCCGATTGTAAAAGTGCCCGACTTCTGGCGTAAAGACCTGCCCAATAAGTTAAAATTCATTGGGGCTGAAAATAACGAACTACCCACTGTGACCCTCACAATTGCTGTACCCGGCGGCCATTTATTGCAAACAAAAGACACCAGTAAAATTGGACTGGCCAGCCTATTTGCCGATATGATGAATGAGGACACAAAAAATTACACGGCCGAACAAATGACCATAGCCCTGGAAAAACTGGGCAGCAGCATTGAAGTTAGCAGCAGTCGCGATGCCATTGTGTTCACCGTTGAATCGCTTAAAAAGAATATCGATAAAACACTGACCCTGTTACAGGAACGAATATTCAACCCAAAGTTCACTGAAACTACTTTTAATCGCATACAACGACAAACACTGGAAAGTATAAAACAATCCAAAACCCGTCCGGCTGTAGTCGCCGATGATGTGATTGCCGTAGTAAATTATGGTCCCAACCATATCTTTGGCATGAACGAAAGCGGCACGGAAAGCTCTGTTAAAAATATCAGCCTGCAGGATGTAGAAAATTACTACAACAACTACATGACGGCCAACAATACCAAAGTGGTGGTAGTGGGTGATATTAAGCAAAATGAAATGATGCCTAAGCTGTCATTCCTGAACAAGTTGCCTAATAAGGTCATTGATCTGCCATCGGTACCGGCAAAGCCAAAGGATGTTGACAAATCAAGAATATACCTGGTAAATATTCCTAAAGCAGCACAAACAGAATTTCGAATAAGCAATGTTACCGGCTTGAAATACGACGCTACCGGTGAATATTTTAAAACCAACTTAATGAATTTTGCACTGGGTGGCGGTTTTAACGGCAGGGTGAACATCAACCTGCGCGAAGACAAAGGCTGGACCTATGGTGCACGTACCATGTTCAATGGCGATCAATACACCGGTGACTTTACATTCAACTCGGGCATTAAAGCCGATGTTACAGACAGCGCTTTAACGGAAGTAATTAAAGAGTTGAAGGAATATACCACCGATGGTATTAAAGATGAAGAACTGGTATTCATGAAAAATGCGATCGGGCAACGTGATGCCTTGCGGTATGAGACCGGCGCCCAGAAAGCCGGCTTTATTCAACGGATGTTACAGTATAATTTACCCGCCAATTATGTAGACCAGCAAAACAAGATCCTTCAACATATTACCAAGCCGGAGATTGATGCACTGGCTAAAAAATGGATTAACCCCGACAAGCTGAACATAGTACTTGTAGGTGATAAAGCACGCATATTGCCAGGCTTACAAAAAACAGGGTACGACATAGTAGAATTGAATACCGATGGCAAACCGGTTGATGGCGGAGAAGGGAAGAAAGGGTTTTAATACACAATTAGCTAATGTGCTAATTAGCTAATGAAATGCACTTTACCGATACAAAAAAAGCGTTCCGGTTATCCGGAACGCTTTTTTTGTATTAGCGTTAGCCCATTAGCTAATTATCGAATTATTCTTAAAACCAGCTACCAAGAAACGCTTCGTTCACTTTTTCCTTTTTCCCCGCCAGCTTTCTTCTTCTGCGTCTTACTTTATAGTTATGTACCACCATCGTTGTCAACATCATTGGAATAAACAACAACGTTAATGGCGGAATGCCCATAAACGAAACCCATTTACCACCGTACATATTCCGCATAGGTCTTCTTAACCGTTCAGAAATCAGGTACATAGCGGGCAGAATTAACAATGTCATAAAGAACGCAAACGCCAAACCGAAGATGATGGTCCAGGATAATGGCTTCCAGAATACGGCGTTATCGCCGCCAAAGAAAATATGCGGATTTAACTCTGAGAATAATTTTACAAAGTTAATGTTGAAACCAACCGCAAGAGGGATCAAACCAAGGATGGCAGCCATAGCCGTTAACAATACCGGGATGATACGGGTTTTACCAGCTTGTATCAGCGCTTCCCTGGTCTTCATGCCACGAGCCCTTAATTCTTCTGTGAACTCAATAACCAGGATACCATTCTTCACCACGATACCCGCCAATCCTACAATACCCAAACCAGTCATGAGCACCGAAACTTCCATTTTTGTGATGGCGAATCCTAACAATACCCCAATTACACTAAAGATGATCTCTGTTAAAATGATCACCGGTTTGCTGATAGAGTTGAACTGAATAACCAGGGTGAAAAGAATGATCATCAGCGCAATAACCAATGCCATTGTGAGGAAGTCTCCGGTTTCTTTCTGTTGCTCTCCTTCACCGGTTTGTTTAATGGTTACATTGTCAGGCTTCTTTTTAAAATTATCAATATGAGTTGTCAGCACCAGGTTTACAGCTGTAGGCGTATATCCTGTCAATACGTTCGAACGCAGGGTAATTACACGCTTCTGGTTCTTCCGTTTTACACTTCCCAGCGTACTGGTGTAATCAACTTTCACCAGTGAACTGATGGGCACATGCTTAACCTGACCGCTCGCCATGTCGCGGAAAGTAATATTCATGTTCAGCAGGTCGGCCAGGTTCTTACGTTGGCCTTCCAGGTTACGGAGCTGGATCTTGTATTCATCATCACCATCCTTGATCTTCGACACTTCCCGGCCGAATACAGCTGTTCTTATCTCCTGACCTATTTGTGCCGTAGAAACACCTTCTATCAATGCTCTCTCACGATCTACGGTAAAGCTGATCTCAGGATTTGAAAGGTCTACGTCCATTTTCAACTCTTCCACACCAGGTACCTGTATAGAATCGAGATAATTCTTTAACGATACGGCTGTTTTAATAAGATCATCAAAATTTTCACTGGCCACTTCAATATTAATAGGGGGATCTGTGGGCGGCCCACCCTTTTCCTGGTCAACAGAAATTTCGGCCCCGGGTATGCCCTTTATCGCTTTACGGATATTATCCATATAAGGCCGCGTTGCAACACCTTCGCGTTTTTCGAATTCTACAAATGATATCTGAATACGCCCGAGTTCAGGTCTTGTGCTTCGATCGCCGCTCGTAGGATCGCTGGCGCCAACGGCCACGTTGCTGATCACACTTTCAACCACCGGGTTCTTTTTACCATGATCCATTCCTATTACCTGGTATACTTTTGTTTCCAATGTGCGCGTGATAGAATCGGTATATTCCACATCGGAACCCACTGGTAGTTTCAGGTAAACATAGATCTGGTTCGGGTCGCCCTGCGGGAAGAAAACAACAGGAACATTTCTGGCGCCGAAGAAAACAAATGTGAGTATTAGTAAAACAAATGTGCCCAGTAATAAATGTACAGGTCTCCACCCTTTGAGCGCCCATCGCAAAGAAGTTTCATAGTGCCCCATGATCCATGGCAGCGCTCTGTTCTGAAACCCATGAATCAGATCTTCCAGTACATAGCGGTTTAACAATACCAGCAGCATGAAGAATATTAATAAATTCCCCAGGAAGGTATAACCCGACAGATCGAACAATATCCCTACTACTAAAGTCACCCAAAAAGCAGGCTTTTTGAAAATGGCCGATTTGGGTTCTTTGGCTCCTTCGGGATGGTTCATAAAGTCAACCGCAAATACCGGGTTCATGAGGAATGCCACAATCAGCGATGCCGTTAAGGTAAAGATCAGCATAGCGGGCAGGTACACCATGAATTTACCAATGATACCCGGCCAGAACATAAGCGGGAAGAACGGCGCCAGCGTGGTAATGGTACCTGCGAGTACCGGAACAAACACCTCCCCGGCAGCCATCATAGCCGATTTTTCAGAAGTAAGGTTCCCCTTGTTCTGGACAAAGATCCGGTGCGTATTCTCGATCACCACAATGGCATCATCCACGATAATACCCAAACCGAATAACAGGGCAAATAATACAATGAAGTTGAGGGTAACATGGGTCCCAACCATCAGGTCGGCCGCCGGTAAAAATACAAACGCCACAAACATACTCAGCGGTACCGACAGGGCCACGAAGAAGGCATTGGTAACACCCATGAAAAACATCAGGATGATCAATACCAGTATAAAACCAATGACAATCGTATTTACCAGATCGTTGAACGATGTGCGCGAAGCTTTACTTTGATCACCGGTTACAGACACCGTCAGGTTTTTGGGGAACTGCGTGGCCTTCATTTCATCCACTGTCTTTTTTACATCGTCTGATGTTTCGATAAGGTTTTCACCAGCCCGTTTGATAATGTTCAGGGTAATTACCGGTTTGCCGTCAAGGCGTGCATAGCTTTCCCTTTCTTTCGTAGTGTCTTTTATTTCTGCAATATCTTTCAGGTAAATGGGGGAACCGCTTGTATTTCGCACCACTACCTTTTGAATATCATATTCGGTTTTAAACTGACCTTTTAACTGCAGGGTACGTTTCATGCTTCCTACATCGAGTAACCCGCCGGAAATATCCATATTCTCCCGGGATACGGCACCGGCAATATCATCAAAGGTAATATTGGCGCTGCGCATCTTGTAGTTATCTACGTTGATCTGAAACTCCCTTTCAGGCGCACCTACCAGGTCAACCCGGTTCAACTGAGGCAATTCTTCCAGCTTGTCTTGCAGTTCATCGGCATATTTCTTCAGCCTGGGCAGGTCAAAGTCACCGCTCAGGTTAACGTACATGATCGGTTGTTCTGAAAAGCTTACTTCCATCACCGAGGGTTCTTCGGTAAGATCGGTCGGCAGGTCTTTTTTTGCCTTGTCTACCGCATCCTTTACTTTCTGCAGGGCCACGTCGGTCTTTACATTGGTACCAAACTCCACTACAATAGCAGAATAATCCTGCACCGAGGTACTGGTGGTCTTATTGATCTTGGCTCCGGTAATACCCTTGATCTCTTTTTCAATGGGGTTTGTTACCAGGTTCTCAATGTCTTTGGGCGAGTTCCCTACATAAATAGTTTGAACATATATGGTAGGGATAACTATATCGGGAAACTGTTCTTTGGGCAGGGTAAGAAACTGGTAAATACCTCCTAAGCTAAAGAACAGCATTACGAGATATATCGAAGTTTTATTCTTTATACTCCAGGTAGTTGGCCCAAAATGCTTGAACTTATCTTTAATGTTTTCTAAAACACTCATACAATGAATTTGGTGTGTAAGTCACTTAATACTTAACTTATTTGGCATCTGTGATGATCAGCTGGCCATCGTACAAACCCTGAAAACCATCGGAGATCAATACTTCGCCGACTTGCAGACCGCTTTTAACTTCCAGCTTATCGCCATACAACTGTCCAACCGTTACAGGCTTTTTCTTAGCCACTTTTTTACCGTTTTCGACAACAGCTACCATTACAAACTTTCCTTTATCATCATTCTGAATGGTATTGATGGGGATGGTAATTGCATCAGGCACCGCATAATCCTGTATACGCACCATAGCTATCTGGCCGGGACGGAAACCGCTGTTACCGGATATTCTGCCTTCAATATAAAACGAACGGGTTGATGGATCGATGAGCTTACCAGATACTGAGACTTTTGTATTGATCGACTTATTATTATCCTCGGGCAGTGTAACCACTAAATTGGTTCCAACCTTTACCTTGGTTTGATAGGCTTCAGGTACATTGGCAGTCACTTTCAGGTTACTGGTGTTTACGATAGTAATACCCACCATAGCCGCGCTGGATGGGGAGAACATTTCTCCCACTCTGATATTCACCCGCTCTGCTACTCCACCCAAATCTGCATACACATTCGACATACTTGATTGCTCTTTGAGCAGATCAATTTGCTTTTCCAGGTTGTCAACATTGCTTTTTGCCTGAATCACTTCCACTTCGGTACCGATCTTTTGGTCCCACAGGTTCTTACGGCGTTCGTATAATGTTTTTGCCAGGTTAAGCTGTACAGTGGCCTGCTCAATTTGTTGACGGGTTACCGCATCATCCAACTTCATTAACAGCTGGCCTTTTCTCACATTATCCCCTTGCTTTACATACAATCCCTTTACTTGCCCACCAGCTCCACGGGGAGTAACTATGATGGAATTTTCAGCATCAACTTTACCCTGCAGATCGATATAATGGGTGAATGCTGCTGTATTTAGCGTAGTTAACACCACCAGTTTGGGTTTATCAGCCCGTACAGCGCCGGTATCCAGCGTAGCAATTTCCTTTTCGAGTTTGGTTATTTCCTCTCCTGTTTTTGACTGCTTCTCTTTCAATTCTTCCAGCTGGGCCTTTTTCTTATCCAATCCTTTTTTATCACCTTCAGAAGCCGCACCACATGCTGCCATAAAAAGAACAACTGCAACGGCGCCAATTATGTTATACGTACTTTTCATATCAAAATATTTATCCTGTGAATGCATTTGTTGGTTTAGCGTTTATAGAGTTTATGCTTATAGTTTTCCAATGGCTTTTAAATAATCGATCCGGGATATTACAGCATCATACATAGCAGTGACATAATTGATCTGTGCACTTTTCAGATCCGTTTGTGCTGTGGTGATCTCGGTATTCGATCCCAAACCGGCTTCATATTTCTTTTTGGTTTGTTCGTATACCTCTTCAGCCAGTTTCATATTCTGCTTTTGATAATCCATGGCCTCTATGGCTATCTTGAAATTAACCTTTGCCGTTTCCACTTCATTATCTATTGATAATTTCAGGTTGTCTATCTGGTTTTCCGTTTTTTGTAACTCCAGCTTTGCTTCATCGATCTTCGATCGTGTATAAAACCCTTTAAAGATGGGTACTGAAATATTCAAGCCGATGTTTGAGAACGTAAACCAGTCGCCTTTGCCAAAAAAATTGAACTCGTTACGTTGTGCGTTTTTTGACCAGGAACCGGAAAGACTGGCCGTAGGGATCTGGCTTAGTTTATAACGCTTGATGTTGAACTCATTCAGCTTTTTACCCAACTCGGCATACTGATATTCCTTTCTATCACTATAATTATAGCTGCCTGCTTCCAGAATTCCGTTTTTTATCTGACTGTCGCTCAGGGTATCCTTTAATACCAATTCATCTTTCATCGGCATGCCCATCAACAGCTTCAAACCATAATAACCATTTAATATCTGGCCTTGCGCTTTCTTTTTCTCCGTTTGAAGATTAGCTAGCTGCACTTCAATTTTATCAACATCCAGCTTTTCAGCAAATCCATTCTTAAATAATTCCCGGGTATCATGCTGTAATTTTTCCAGCCGTACTATATTAGCATCCAGCAAATCGATCTGGGTTTTACCAACCACCAACTGATAATATACTTTATAAACATTTGTTTTGATCAGTTCTTCCGTTACCTCTACATTTTTCTTCGCCCATTCTATACTGGTAGCCCTTGCCTGCAGGCCAACGAATACCTGGCCATCGAACAGGATCTGGCTAAGGTCTAATCCTGCGTTGGCTACATATTTTGTTTGAAACGAAGCTTCCAGGTTTCCAATTTCAGGAAACTTAATCGGTCCATTACTGCCATTCACTCCTTCCCTTACCAATACTTCATAGGTCCCAGCTGTTATAAAATCGGGAAAAGATTGAACGGCTAAATTCGGATTGTAAGTAGCGCCTACTCTTCCACTCAGTTGCGGATAGGCATTACTGGTCACCTGCCTGTTGGTTTCTTCCTGTAACCTAACATCGAGTAAAATATTCTTAACCTGCGCACTGTTCTTCTTCGCATATTCTACCGCCTGTTTTACTGTTAACTCATGTTTTTGCTGGGCCAGAACCGGTTGTAATATGCCTGTTAATACAACCACCAGAGCTATCTTATTTATGCTTGCCGGATTCAGTTTCATAGTTCTTTGCATTTTTATTTCTATGCTGTTGATATTTTAAAATCAGTTTATGGCCTTTCAGGGAAGCAACCCCATATACATAATGTTCAATAATGGTTTTTGTAACATCAGATAACTTATAACGGGAGGGTGGAAAGAGGTCAATGTTGAAGGGCATCATCATCGATTCTAACCTGAATTTTGATAGTACATCCACATCAATATCGGGGCGATATAACCCATCTTTCACGCCCCACTCCAGGTTCTTACGGATGATCTGTAATAAGAATTTATTTTTATGTTCCATAAACCGGTGGTATGCCCGAATATGGAATTTCTCCATATCATATAATACCATCGGGTTCATATTACTCAGTTGTTCTACTACCTGGTCAACGGTTAAAAAGATCTCCTCAATAGCATCCTTTGCATTCTCCCCGCACTTCATGCAATCCTGTTGCATATCCTGCACCTCATCTTCTACCACTGCATCAACCAGTTCGTTCTTATCGGTATAATACTGATAGATGGTTTTTTTTGACATGCCCAACTGATTGGCAATGTCATCCATGGAAACAGAACGAATACCATACCGTAAGAATAACTCTTTCGCCTTATCCCGGATCCGCACTTTTGTGTTTGCTTCTGTTATCATAATATCGGGCACAAAACTATAGAAACTTTTATCGTTACCAAAGTTTCCATCCATTTTTTCGACCAACGGTATAAAAACATTGCACGAACACTTGTTCGTTATGTACCTGTTTAGGCGCCTGTCAGGCTGGCTTTGGCTATAAAATTTGCACCAGCTTCATCTTTGCTAACAGATTGCTTTCCAATTAAAAACAAGCAACTTTACATAAGCTTATTTTACAAGCCAATAGAAGTAAGTTACTTTTGCGAAGCAAAACGCAGCAACACATGAAATCTCCACATATATTTAAAAAGATCATACAGTACTTCCTGCAGGGGCTAATTATTTTAGCACCAATAGCTATTACTATATATGCTGTTACCGCTTTATTTAATTTTGTTGATAACATCCTCCCCAGCCTTATCGGTTATTTTTCACCGACCTTACTGGGCACTGATGCGAACGGTAATCCTAAAAAAATACCCGGACTTGGCTTTGTGCTGGTAACGCTCATCGTTATCCTGGTAGGCTATATATCTTCTTCCTTTATTGTAAGTAAACTGGTTGACCTGTTTGATAAAATACTGGAACGCACACCCGGCATCAAACTCCTGTACTCAACCGTAAAAGATTTTTTTGAAGCCTTTGCCGGTAATAAAAGAAAATTTGATAAGGCGGTGCTGGTTTGTATTGAAACAACGGATGTTTGGCAAATTGGCTTTATAACCCAGCAGGATTTACATGAGTTTGGATTACCGGAGTACGTAGCGGTATATGTACCTCAATCTTACGCTTTTACCGGCCGGCTGTATTTTGTAAAAAGCGACCGGGTACGTTTGTTAACTGATGTCAATTCAACCGAAGCCATGAAATTTGCCATATCCGGTGGCGTTACAACTATTGACGATGATACCCACCACCCTCCTAAAGGGGAAGTGAAGGCCTGACGATAATAATTGAGCATGATCAAAATATATCGGTCGCATTTATAGTAACCGACAAATACCGGATACCGGATCTCCCCGTCCGTACCTTCATGCCGTTTATGAAAAAACTACTCCTCATAACGGCGGCGGTGCTTTACAGCCATTCTCTTTTTTCCTGGGGTTTCTATGCCCATCGCCAGATAAACTATTATGCCGTCTTTATGTTGCCGCCCGATATGCTGGTGTTATATAAACCCAACATCCAGTTCCTCAGCGATCATGCAGTTGACCCCGATAAACGCCGGTATGCCGTAGCCGGTGAAGGCGCCCGTCATTACCTTGACATTGATCATTACGGCGCCTATCCCTTCGATTCACTTCCCCGCACCTGGGCCAAAGCGGTTGAAAAATATGGTACCGACAGCTTACAGAAATACGGTATCGTGCCCTGGCATATTCAAACCATGCTGAGCCGGCTTACTTCAGCCTTTAAACAAAAAGACCAGGTAAAAATTTTGAAGCTCTCCGCCGATATCGGGCATTATATTGCCGATTCGCATGTGCCGTTACATGTGTGCAGCAATCACAACGGGCAACTCACCAACCAGCAGGGTATACATGGGTTTTGGGAATCGCGCATACCCGAACTACTGGCAGCCACTTCCTGGGACTTCCTGTTGGGCAAAGCAACCTATATAACCAATCCTTTATCATATACCTGGAAACGGGTGCTTGAAAGTGCCGCTGCAGCCGATAGTGTATTGCATATAGAAAGAAATCTAACCACGCAGTTTTCGGCCGATCGGAAATATTCATTCGAACAACGGAATGGCCAGATCTTCCGGCAATATTCCACCGCCTATTGTCTGGCGTATGATCAACAGCTCAACCATATGATCGAGCGCCGGATGCAGCAATCGATTGTTGCAGTAGCTTCCTTTTGGTACACAGCCTGGGTAAATGCCGGTCAACCCGACCTGAAACAGCTCGTCAACAAAGACTTCAGCGATGAAGATCGCCGGGAATTTGACGAACTAAACAAGGCATGGCTGAAAGGTCAGGCTTCCGGAAAAGATTGTGATTAATTCAAAATGAGGTGGTTATGCCCCTTCCGCAAAATTCGATCCACCTATAGTCCCCTGAATTGAATACTTTTGCACTCTTTCTAACTTTAGTGAAACAATGATGCACAATTTTAATGCGGGGCCCAGCATTCTGCCCCGGGAAGTATTCAAGCAAGCTAGTGAAGCCATTTTAGACTACAACAACTCCGGTTTGTCCATCCTGGAGATCGGTCACCGTACCGACCTGTTTCAGGCCGTTATGGACGAAGCCATTTCCCTGGTGAAAGAATTAATGCAATTAGACGATCAGCACGAAGTGCTGTTTTTGCATGGTGGCGCATCCACCCAATTCTTTCAAATTCCCATGAACCTGTTGAATGATAATGAAATAGCAGCCTATACCGACACCGGTACCTGGTCGGCCAAAGCCATAAAAGAAGCCAAATTATACGGCCATGTGGAAGTAGTTTGCAGCGCTAAAGAATCGAATTACAACCACCTGCCCAAACAATTTACGGTTCCTAAAACCGCCAAATACCTGCACCTGACCACCAATGAAACCATTCATGGGGTACAATGGCATGACTTCACGCCTTTTTTTGAAGCCGGCGTGCCGCTGGTAGCAGATATGAGCAGTGATATCCTGAGCCGGGTTATGGACTTTAATAAATTCGATCTGATATATGCCGGTGCGCAGAAAAATGTAGGCGCTGCGGGTGTTAACCTGGTCATTTTAAACAAAAATATACTGGGGAAGGTGAACCGGAAACTGGCCACCATGATGGATTACCGCAATCACATCGAGAACGGCTCCATGTTAAATACACCCCCGGTTTTTGCAGTGTATGTTTGTATGCTTACCCTCCGTTGGTTAAAAAACCTGGGTGGTGTACTCGCTATTGAAAAGGTCAATCATCAAAAAGCGCAATTGCTGTATAACGCCATCGACAGCCTGCCGGTGTTTAAAGGCCCGGTTATTAATATAGAAGATCGCAGTATCATGAATGCCTGCTTTGTAATGGACAATGCCGACCTGGAAAAAGAATTCCTGACGCTCTGCAAGCAAAACAATATAATCGGAGTGAAAGGCCACCGCAGCGTAGGCGGATTCAGGGTTTCCCTGTACAACGCCCTGCCACTGGAAAGTGTGCAACTGCTGACAGACCTGATGAAAGATTTCGCTAATAAAAAAGGCTAACTAAAAAAACGCTTAACATAAGTACAATGGCTAATATTTCTCCCTTTAAAGCCCTGCGCCCACGTCCCGAGTTGGCTAAACAGGTAGCTTCTCGTCCTTACGATGTGCTGAATTCGAAAGAAGCCCGTGAAGAAGCAGTAGGCAACCCTTATACGTTCCTGCATATAACCAAATCAGAGATCGATTTGCCCGATGATATGGATATTCACAGTACGCCGGTATATGAAAAAGCAAAAGAAAATATCGCGGCATTTATTCAACGCAGTGTTTTATTCAGAGAGGATAAACCTTGTTATTATATATATCAACTGGTAATGAACGGTCGTAGTCAAACCGGCCTGGTAAGCGCCAGTTCGGTAGATGATTATGAAAATGATATTATCAAAAAACATGAGTTTACCCGGCCCGAAAAAGAGAAGGACCGCATTAATCATATAGCCACCACCGGCGCACAAACCGGGAATGTTTTCCTGGCATACCGGAACAATGAAGAAGTAGACACCCTCATTGAACAATGGAAAGACACCCATTCACCGGTATACGATTTCGTAGCCGATGATAATATCAGTCATACCATTTGGGTGATCAACGACAATACGGCTATTGAAACAATCACCAACCTGTTCAAAACAAAGATCCCGCATACCTATATTGCAGATGGCCACCACCGGGCAGCTTCTGCAGCCAAAGTGAGAAAGGCGCTGGGCAACCAGGCCAAAGCGGAAGCCGATTATTTTTTAACGACCCTGTTCCCTTCGAACCAGTTATATATCATGGATTATAACCGGGTAGTTAAAGACCTGAATGGATTTACCGAAGCCAGTTTCCTGGAAAAGTTATCCGGCTCCTTTGTTATAGAAAAAGCATCCACCCCGGTTTCACCCGCCAAACTGCATCAGTTTGGTATGTTCCTGAAAGGCCAGTGGTATACTTTAACGGCCAAAGACGGTACCTGGACCAATGACCCTATCGGGGTTTTGGATGTTACCATTCTTTCGAACCTGATACTGGATCCCCATTTAGGCATTAAAGACCAGCGTACCTCTAAACGGGTAGATTTTATAGGCGGTATCCGTGGCTTGTCGGAGCTGGAAAAAAGGGTAAACAGTGGCGAAATGGAAGTGGCTTTCAGCCTGCATCCCGTTACCATTCAACAGTTGTTTGATATCGCCGACAGTGGTAATGTAATGCCTCCAAAAAGCACCTGGTTTGAGCCCAAATTGCGCGATGGATTGCTCACCCACCTCATTTATAGTTAAAAACAGAAGTCAGATATTGCTGAGTTTGAGATTTAGAGATTTTGAGATTTATAAACATGTTTAACGTGCTGAAATCCCAAAATCTCTAAATCCCGACATCAGAAATTTTAAAGCTTCCCAATTCTTACCCCTTCCGCCCCCGAACTTTAACTTTCTTTCGAATTTTCCCACTTTTCCGGCTATCCTACTTCCCTTATCTTTGAACCGTATGAAACATCTTATACCAGTTATAGGTTTATTGTTTGCCGTAAATATGGCACAGGCCCAAAACGAGCCTGGTGATGTTAAAACCGTGCAGGAAACCGCTAAAACTTATATCAAACAGGGCGACTATTCAAACGCCGTTCTTGTTTTGAACAGGGCCTTGCAAAACAATGCCGATAACCTGGACTTACAGAAAGATCTGGCATTTGCCTATTACCTTAACCGTGATTATGTGCGCGGACTGGAAGTGGCTAAAAAATTTCCCGAGCGTCCCGATGCCGATGTGCATAGCTTTCAATTGCTGGGCATGATTTACAAAGCCATTGAGGAAGTAAAGGATTGTGAAAAAATGTATAAGACTGCGCTGAAGAAATTTCCCGGCAGCGGCACTCTGTATAATGAATATGGCGAAATGATGTGGAGTAAAAAAGATTACTCCGATGCCATCAAATTATGGGAAAAAGGCATTGAAGCCGACCCCGGTTATTCAGGGAACTATTATAACGCTGCCAAATATTACTATTTTACCCCTGATAAAGTATGGGGGCTGGTTTACGGTGAAATATTTTTAAACCTCGAAAGCTATTCAAAACGTACCGCAGAAATCAAGAACGTTTTGCTGGACGGATATAAAAAGTTGTTTAACGATGCCAATCTAACCAAAGACCAGGATACAAAAAACGACTTTGTGAAAGCTTTTCTCGAAGGAATGAAATCACAATCTTCGTTTATTGGTGCCAATGGGGTTACTGCAGAAACGTTATCGGCCGTTCGCACCAAATTTATTCTGGACTGGTTTACCAAAAACGCCACTCGTTTACCCTTCCGCCTGTACGAATATCATCAGCAATTGTTAAAATCAGGGATGTTCGATGCGTATAACCAATGGATCTTTGGCACTGCCACCAACCTGCCGGCTTACGAAAACTGGACAAAAACCCACCAGGAGGAGTACAATAAGTTCGATTACTTTCAACGCAACCGGGTATTTAAATTACCAGCAGGGCAATACTATCAATCAGTAAAATAAATAATAAGTCCCCCGATGCATCGGGGGCTTTTTTTATTAGCGCAGATTCATTAAATTCAATAAAGGTTAACCGTAAAACCAGTCAGGCCTGTATTAATGCAAACTTGCCTTTGCGAATGAATGCCCGAATAAGGGCCCTTGCCGACAGGTTTTGTGACCGGTATATAAAACAACATCTATGACCGAACCCAAACGTCTATTCGATTGCCTGCAATTCCATTTGAAAAGAAAGCCACTGCCCAATATGCTGGCTGCCAAAGAAAATGGAAAATGGAAAACATACAGCACGGAAGAAGTAAAGAATATTGTGGATAAGCTCAGCGCAGGTTTGTTGAACCTGGGCATTCAATGCGGCGATATGACTGCCGAAAGCCGTGATAAGATAGCCATTCTCAGTAAAAACCGGCCCGAATGGGTTATGCTCGACCTGGCGGTTCAGCAAACCGGCGCCGTCCTCACCCCAATTTACCCTACCATAAATGTGCAGGACCTGGAATTTGTGCTCAACGATGCCCAGGTAAAGATTGTGTTTGTAAACGACGAAGAATTATTTCATAAAGTATTAAGCGTAAAAGAACGGGTGCCCTGCCTGCAGGAAATATATACGTTTGAACACGTGGCCAATGCCCGTCACTGGAAAGACGTGATGTCCCTGTCGGATGAAGCAGCCCTGCAAAAAGTACAATCTATTGCCGCGGGTATTGCCTATGAAGATCTGGCTACCATTATTTATACATCAGGCACTACCGGTACACCCAAAGGAGTCATGCTCTCGCACAGGAACATACTAAGCAATGTAATGGCCTGTTATCCCTGTTTACCTGCTTTCCCGAATATGAAGTCGCTGAGCTTTTTGCCACTGAACCATATTTTCGAGCGCATGATCACTTACTTTTATTTGTTCAGGGGCATTTCCATTTATTATGCAGAAAGCATGGAAACCATCGGCGATAACCTGAAGGAAGTACAACCCGACATGTTCACCACCGTTCCCCGCCTGCTTGAAAAAGTATATGACCGAATTATGGCCAAGGGCGCGGAGTTAACAGGTTTAAAAAGAAAATTATTCTACTGGGCGCACGACCTGGCTACCCGGTATGAGATCAATAAACCGTTGAGCTTTAGTTATAAGTTTCAATTAGCGCTGGCCAATAAACTCATCTTTAGTAAATGGCGCGAAGCTTTGGGTGGCAACCTTAAATGTATTGTAAGCGGGGGCGCCGCCTGCCAGGTACGTTTAATACGCATTTTTACCGCCGCCCAAATTCCGGTACTCGAAGGATATGGTTTAACCGAAACCTCTCCGGTGATCAGTGTAAACCGCTTCGAAGAACATGGCCGCATGTTTGGGTCCGTAGGGCCGGTAATAGATGAGGTAGAAGTAAAAATTGCAGAAGACGGTGAAATATTATGTAAAGGTCCCAATGTAATGATGGGCTATTATAGAAGGCCCGATCTTACCCAGGAAACTATGAGCGGTGAATGGTATCATACCGGCGACATTGGTATGGTTGTAGACAATAAATTCGTGAAGATCACCGACCGCAAAAAAGAATTGTTTAAAACCAGCGGCGGTAAATACGTGGCGCCACTGCCTATTGAAAACAAGCTGAAAGAATCGATATATGTAGAACAGATCATGGTAGTTGGCTCGGAAAAGAAGTTTGTAGGCGCACTGATCATTCCGGCATTTCCGGCGCTGAAAGACTGGGCCCGCAAACAAGGCATACCCGATATGCCCAATGAAGAATTGATAAAACAACCTAAAGTGGTTGACCTGTTCAACGACCTGGTTGATAGTTATAACAAATATTTCAACCACGTAGAGCAAATAAAACGATTCTCCCTGCTTCCCCACGAATGGAGTATTGAAACCGGGGAAATGACCCCCAAGATGAGCATCAAACGAAAGGTGGTTATGGAGAAATATCGTGACTCCATTGAACACATTTATGCATAGTTAATAATTTATTATTTGATAATGTTAACAGGGAACCCCGCCTCGGCGGGGTTCCCTGTTGTGTTTTTAATACAACACAAGCCATATAAGGGGGTTTAAACCTGACATATTGGGCTTTTGGGGTCCCTTTTTGCCCCTTAATGCTTCCATGTTGATACCTCTAATTCTCCATTCATCCTCCATTGATCCTCCATTCATCCTCCATTCATCTTCCATTACATAATGGAAGATGAATGGAAATATTATGGTTTATTGATGGACAGTAAATGGAGCTAAAATGGAGGTATAAAGGTGTTATCGAGGTGTCATTAAGGTGCCCAATAACTCCCTGTTAGCACCCTATAATCTCAAATCTGATCCGGTTCATTTATCCGAAACTGCATCTGTTTTATAATAGGGTTCTATTGGAAATTTGTAGAAGAAAAGCAGGAAACGGGTTGTTATCGCATGTATGCAGACTCAACTTTATATCTGATAATATGAAGAATATGAAAAAAGAAGCCTTATTAACAGAGGAAAAAACACTGGATCCCCAGGATTGGTCGGCTTTAAATGAACTGGGCCACCGGATGCTCGACGACCTGTTCCATTACCTGGAAACAACGCGGCAGCGGCCGGTGTATAAAAAGCCAACAGCAGAGGCCATAGCCAGCACGCAACAACCTTTGCCGCAATCGCCGCAGGAAGCCTCGGCTGTGTACGCCGAATTCTTTAAAAATATACTTCCCTATAATACCAATAATATTCATCCGCGCTTTTGGGCATGGGTACAGGGCGGCGGTACCCCATTTGGAATGCTGGCCGATATGCTGGCCTCAGGCATGAATGCCAACGTAAGCATTGGTGACAGTATGCCCATGTATGTTGAAAAACAGGTTATTAACTGGTCAAAGGAAATGATGGGCTTTCCGGAAACGGCCAGCGGGTTGTTAATGAGCGGCGCTTCTCTGGCAAACGTCACCGCATTGGTAATAGCAAGGCATCATGCCAACCGCGATATAAAAACAAAAGGATTACAGGCTGTGCCGGGCCCGCTCTCTATATACGGTTCTTCCGAAACACATAATTGCGTATTGAAAGGAGTGGAAGTGATTGGCATCGGCAGTGATAATTTCCGCAGAGTACCGGTTGACGCCGATTATCGCATCCGCATCGATGAACTAAAACGTATGCTCGTTGAAGATAGAGCCGCCGGGTATCACCCTTTTTGCATAGTAGGCAACGCGGGAACGGTGAACACCGGCGCTATTGACCCGCTGCAGGACCTGGCAACTATTGCCCGGGAAAACAATTTATGGCTGCATATAGATGGTGCTTTTGGTGCTATTCCCAACCTGTTGCCCGAGTTTGCCGATCGGTTAAAAGGCATGGAACTGGCCGATAGCCTGTCATTCGATTTTCATAAATGGATGTATATAAATTATGAAGCAGCCTGCGTATTGGTACGGGACCCACAGCTGCACCGCGAAGCATTTGCCTCCGCTGTAAATTATTTATCCTTGCATGAACGGGGTTTATCTGCCGGTCCCGATGCCTTTAACAATTTTGGCATGGAATTATCGAGGGGATTTAAAGCCTTAAAAATATGGATGTCGTTAAAGCAGAACGGACTGGAAACCTATCGTACGCTTATCAGGCAAAATTTGCAGCAGGCGCAATACCTGGCAGAACTGGTCCAATTGCGGCCAGCACTTGAATTGTTGGCGCCCGTGCCATTGAACATTGTATGTTATCGCTACAACCCCGGCAAGGGTACTGAAAAGGAATTAAACGCCCTGAACAAGGAAATATTGATGCGGTTGCATGAACAGGGCATTGCAGCGCCTTCCTATACCATGCTAAACGGACAATATGCCATTCGTGCTGCCATTACCAACCATCGCAGCCGGTTTGAGGATTTTGAATTGCTTGTAAATGAAACAATACGGATTGGAAATGAGATAACGGGGTAGCATTGAGGGATGTAGAGATTTTGTGATTTCCGGATTTGGGGAATTTGGGAGCTGAGGAATTGGGAATGAGGAATGAGGAATTAGGGATTGTGGCAGCTTCAGCTTTGCCTTTCAGCCCTGGTTTTCAGTTTTCTGCCTTTGGCTTGCAGCCTTTGCCTTTCGCCTTGCAGCCGTATTTGCTTCCGCCTTTCGGCTTTTGGATTTATCTTTACAAACTGAATGACTTGTAGCACTAAAAAAATCTTTTGTTATGGAACTTACCGAAGAGATCATAGTTCAGAAAACAACCAAATCGAAGTTACCTGAAGTTGATTTTAACAAGCTGGGATTCGGAACGTATGTATCTGACCATATGCTTATTTGCAACTATGCCAATGGCCAATGGCAAGCTCCCCGTATTATTCCTTTTGGCGAAATTACTGTAAGCCCAACTACCCTGGCATTTCATTACGGGCAATCGGTGTTTGAAGGATTGAAGGCATTCAGGCTCGAAGATGGCCGCATCAATCTTTTTCGTGTGCAAAAGCATTATGACAGAATGCTGCGATCTTTGAGTCGCATGTGTATGCCAGGTATACCCGAAGAAATATTTGTTGATGGTTTACGTCGCCTGATAGAAGTAGATAAAGACTGGTTGCCCGCACAACCCGGCGTATCCTTATATATTCGTCCGCTGATGTTTGCCAGCGAGGCCAAATATGGCGTTAAGATCTCCGATGAATATTGTTTCATCATCTTTACCGGTCCGGTTGGTCCATATTTCTCACAACCATTGAGATTAAAAGTAGAAACGGAGTATACACGGGCTGCCAAAGGCGGAACCGGTTCTGCAAAATGCGCTGGTAACTATGGTGGCGCTTTTTATCCTACACAAAAAGCAAAAGAAGCCGGGTACGACCAGGTATTATGGACAGATGCCCGCGAAAATAAATACATTGAAGAATCGGGTATGATGAATGCCATGTTCGTCATTGATGGCGTATTGGTTACCCCACCCACCAGCGATTCCATTCTGGCCGGTGTAACCCGCGATTCTCTATTGACCATTGCAGCCGACCTGGGTATTCCACATGAAGCCCGCCCGGTAAGTGTGACAGAAATTGAAAATGCGTTCAGGCATAATACCATAACAGAGGCATTTGGCGCCGGTACTGCTGCCGTGGTAGCACCCATTGCCACCATTCATATAAATGGCATCGATCATCATTTACCGGCTTATAACGATAAGGCCATTATGTTCCAGTTGAAGAACAAAATGGAAGCCATTCGTAAAGGCCAGGATGTTGACAAACATGGATGGAATTTCCTGTTTTAGAACTTATTTTTTTAGATAGAACAAGGGACTGGTGTTTAATGCCGGTCCCTTTTTTATTTGCCCACCGGCCCGTATGGGTATTTAGGCAATACCACTATCTTTGGCAAACAACATATAATTTTTCCTTTATGCCCAAAACCATTATTATAACAGGCGCTAACGGCAACCTGGGTACTGCAGTGGTAAAAAAATTCCTGGAACAGGATTATAAAGTGATTGCGGTTGACCATTCAGGTAGCCATCTGGGCTTTGCGGACAGGCATTCGCAATTTGAGCTGCATGGCATCGATCTAACCGATGAATCGGAAAGCATCACCTTTGTAAAAGAAGCGGCCAGCCTGTATGGAAATATTGATTGCGGCGTTCTTTTGGCCGGTGGCTTTATGATGGGCGGTATTGATACAACAGATAATGCGTCCTTAAGAAAAATGTTTTCCCTGAATTTTGAAACAGCCTATAATATTGCCCGGCCGTTATTCCAGCACATGATGCAAAATGGGTATGGCAGGCTGGTATTTACCGGTGCCAGGCCAGGCTTACAGGCCGAAGAAGGCACTAACAAAATTGCTTACGCATTAAGTAAATCGTTGCTGTTTAAACTGGCCGATATACTAAATAAAGAAGCCAAAGGCAAAAATGTAACAGTGTCGGTAATTGCTCCCAGCACAATAGATACGCCGCCTAACCGTGAAAGTATGCCAGACGCCAATTTCAACAACTGGGTAAAACCGGAACAGATTGCCGAGGTACTTGCATTTATTTGTTCCGACAAAGGCGATGTATTACGCGAGCCGGTATATAAGATCTATAACAATGCATAAAAAACAAGATGAGTTATTCAACCTGACATCGAATAACTCATCTTATTATAAAACCCTGAGTGCTTAACAAAGCTTTCGTCCCGATTGAGTCGGGGTCGTACGGAATCAAACACACAGTTTCTGTATTACACATTAACACAATCCTTTTCAGCTCCGGCTTTCCTGGTTACTTACAATTCAAGCACACTATTCCAACCCGTAACACCATCAGGTTCGCGAAACTGATTCTCAATATCTTCAGCCCACATTCGTTCATCAATAAAAAATTTGTAATGATATCTTCCGCGAGGTAACATGGGTATTTCAATAGTCCACATGCCGTTCTTGGCAGGTCGCAATGTTAACTGGTCGTGAGCCCAGTTGTTAAAATCACCGGCCAATGCAATCCTGTTGGCGCAGGCGTTTTTAATGTGAAACTCAATACACTTCTTCCTCTTGTTTACGTAAGGGGATTGATGGTGTTTCATGAAGCCCTCCTTTTTTGGTCGCCTAAAAATATTGTATCAATACTAACCGAAACTGTTTTCACAAGGTTAAGACGCCACGCATATAAGAATAAAGGTTCGCAAATCAGGTAAACTGAATGAGTAAGGCAGAGATATTGTATAAGGATTTTCTTCAGGTCTGTTACAAAAGGTACGATGTTTTAAAAAATTATAAAAGAATTTGGAATAATATTTTTCGGGAGTAACCGAATAAAATTTATCGTATTGTATATCAATTAAAATCATTTTTATATAGCCCCCTTCAAGGTTATAAGTGTAAACACTGAACAAGGTAATTTAAAAACTACTTATTTTGTATGATTATAATCATGCGTCAGCTGTTATAGCTAAACCGATTCAAAAAAATAAAGCGGTAGCCACTATACTAATTTAGTGTTACATCAATGATTAAACAGATTAATGCTCCGCAATAACAGCTATTTAACGGCTGTTAACGGTTGTTTGGCGGCATCACTGCTCGTTAAACTGTCGAGGTCGTGCTTCAGGTAGTTGATATCTTTTTGCAATTGCAGGTTTACAGAAAGGACGGAATCGTTTTGTAACAACAACTTATTGTTGAATGCGATCAGCTGTTTATTCTTTTGTTGTAACACAAGAGCTATTACCACCAGAATAAACACACCAATTGCCAGGCTTCGGAAAATAATAACGGACCTACTCAATTTCATTAGAATAATAGTATCCCAAATATGCTTTATTACAGTTAAACGATAATTAAACAGGAATTAAAAAGCTATTAAACAAACGGTTGATAAGCGTTTCCAGATATTTTTATTAAGAAAAAGCCCGCAAATGCTTTAGGATTTAGCCGCAAATGCTTTTAAGGAAGGAAGAACGATGGTAAAAACCGTTCCGGAGTCTGGTGAGGAATGTACATTAAGGGTTCCTTTATGCAGGTTAATGATCCGCCTGGCCAACGCCAGTCCAAGCCCAAAACCTTCTATGGGTGAGGCATTGGCCGTGCGGTAAAAAGGCTGAAAAATATGTTCGGCCTCTTCTTCGGTGATCGTATCGCCATAATTCGTAAACTGTACAATTACATTGTCATTTTCGAACAACAGGTTGATCATCACATGGTGATCGTACGAAAATTTACACCCGTTATCTGCAATATTCCGTAATGAACTGTATAACAGATCGATGTTACCAAATACCAGGAAAGCCTTTTCATCGTCCGGAAAATCGCCAAACTGTAATATCACTTTATACGCCGAGCTGTTCTTTTGTACATCGGCGGTTACTTTCAGCAGTACTTCATCAATACGCACTTCACTGAGTTCAATACTGCCCTGCGAACCGGTTTTTGTGATCTCCAGTAAGCTTTTGGTTAACTGCTGCATTTGCTGAACATCTTCATGCACCGACTGTATCACCTGTTGGTATTCTTCCGTACTTCTTTCTTTATGCAAAGTTACCTCCAGCTGGCTTGATATGGAGGTAAGCGGTGTAGACAGTTCATGTGAGGCATTGGAAATAAAGCGGCGTTGTATTACAAAGGACTCCTGTAACCGGTCGAGCAATTCATTAAAAGTATTGGCAAGCTGGTTTAACTCATCCTGGGTGCTGCCCGCCTGTATATGATGCGACAGGTTTTGGGAAGTGATATGCTTTACCTCGTAAATGATCTGCTTGATGGGTTTTACCAGTTGCACCGAAAAAGCATATCCTACCAGCAAGGCTATGGCAATACCAATAAACAAACAGGTTAATAAAATATCCCGCAGGTCTTTTAATCGCTGCCATCCATCCGAATCATAACCCGCCACCACAACAACAATACGGCTGCGACTATCAGTATAATGAAAGGCAAGTACATCTCGTTTATGATCGGTATAATATATTTCGTGTTTTAACCGGGCTTGTTTTAAAATGTCTTTATCCGGCAATAAAGAGTCGATATTTTTTGCATTATATGCATACACCGGTTTATCCAGGTAGTTGAAGATCACCACGCTTTTTTGATTCAGGGTAAAAGCCGATGCCGAATCAATATGATACAGAACAGCCCGGGCGCTGTCGCTATCCCCGAAATAAGAAAATAGCTGGCCGTCGTTATTAGCACGCCCTTTCAACCGTTTCTTAAATGCTTCAGCCCGTTGCAGGGAAGTAAAATAATGAACGGAAATACTTAATACCAGCAGAATAATGGTAACGAGTAAGGCAAAAAGCGCGGTTATTTTAAATTTGATCTTCACCTAGGAATTTTCTTTCAATATGTAGCCCATGCCTACCTGCGTATGAATAAGCCGGGTTTCAAAATCCTTATCCAGCTTTTTACGCAGGAAGTTTACATAAACGTCGATTACATTGGTCTTTGTATCAAAATCAATATCCCAAACATTCAGGGCAATATCTGCACGGGATACCACCCGGTTTTTATTACGTATCAGGTATTCGAGCAACTGAAACTCCTTGGCGGTAAGCGAAATGGGTTTGTCGGCCCGCGTCACTTCTTTACTATCCAGGTTCATGGTAAGATCAGCCACTTTCAGAATATTTCCGGTGGGAATATTTTGATAGATCCTTTTTAATAAAGCCCTGATGCGCACCAGTAATTCCTTAAAATCGAATGGCTTTACAATATAATCATCAGCGCCTGCATCAAAACCCTCAATTTTATCAGCGGTTGTATTAAGGGCTGTAAGCATTACTACCGGAATGCGTTCGCTGTGCCGGCGGATCTCCTTGCACAACTCATAACCATTTAAACCAGGCAGATTTATGTCCAGAATGATGAGGTCGAACGGATAGGTCTCAAACAATTTCTTCCCTATCAGGCCGTCATAGGCTACTTCAACATGATAATTCTGTTCTGTAAGCCCCTTTTTTAACGACTCTGCTATCTTTTTTTCATCCTCAACCAGTAAAATTTTTATTTCTTCCATAGCTAAAAATTCATGGTTGCAAAATTCACAAATAATAAAGTTACCGGGTATGTATTATCAAGATACCGAATTAAAAATAAATTAAATCTGGGAAAACTTTTCAAGCCAGTCGATCATCCGGGTAGTAAAACCATATTCATTATCGAACCAGGCTATCAGCTTCAAATGATTGCCTACTACCGATGTCAGGGAGCCGTCGATGACACACGAATGAGTATTTCCTTTAATATCGAGCGAAACCAACTCGTCTTCGGTATAGTCTAAAATGCCTTTATAATCGTTTTTAGCGGCCGTAGCAAAAAGCCGGTTTATTTCCTGTCGCGAACTTTCCTGCTGAAGCTGAATGGTAAAATCGGCCATAGCGCCATTGGCTACCGGTACCCGCGTTGAAAGCGATGCGATCTTGTCTTTCAGCACTGGCATTAACCGTTCAAGCGATTGCTGCAAATCAATTTCTACCGGGATGATCGCTTCTGCTGCGGCCCGTCCGCGTCTGAATTGTTTATTGGGTGCATCAACCAACTCCTGCCGCGAGGTATAGGAATGCAAAATATTGCACTGAACCGATTGAATACCTATCGCATTTAAAATATACAGAATATGAGTTGAGCAGTTGGTCATACAGCCACCTGGCGAAATGATCGTTTCTTCTTTGGTGAGCGCATGCTGGTTAAAACCATATACCAGCAGGGGAATATCGGCGGAGCCGGTTGTAGACAACAACACTTTCCGGGCGCCGGCTTTTATATGTTGTTCTGCAGCTGCGCGGCTGGTGAACCTGCCCGAGCATTCCAGCACTACATCTATATTCAGGTCTTTCCAGGGCAGGGAGGCCGGTTGATCCTGCTGAAAGGCCTTTACAACTTTATCACCGGCTACAATGGCTCCCGGCTGCCGGGTAATGGGGCCGGCAAAAGTTCCGTATACCGAATCATATTTTAACAGGTAAGCCAGGTTATCTGTATCCATGATATCATTAACAGCAACCAGTTCAAAATCCTTACTTTCTAACAATCGTCTGAATAAAAGACGGCCTATCCGGCCCATTCCGTTAATTGCAATTCTCATCATACTAGTTTCAAAATGAGGTGCAAATATAATCAACCGGCTAATGCAGAATTGCTAAGGGAAGTATAAGAGATAAATGCCAGGAACCAAAGAACAAATACCAAAAGCGCTGTTTGGACCCTGGTTTTTGGAATTTGAATTCTTGCTTTGGGGGGTTATTAACTGAAATATTTATCCAGGTCGCGCAGTGAAATAGGCTTTTCCCAAATTTTCGTAACAGGTAAGTTGTCTTTAATACGCGGTGGGTTAAAAGCACTTAATAAGTGCAATTTAATATTAGGATGATCTTTAATGATATTCTCCGCCTTTTCCCAACCTAACCCATCGGGTAAGTTGTTATCAAGGAATAAAATATCGGGCAAGAACTGATTTACCAGATGAAGCCCCTCAGAAAGCGTATAAGCAGTGTGTACATCACAGTTTTTACGGCTGAGATAGGCCTTTATCAAAAGGCACAAATCCTTCTCATCATCTATTATTAAAACCTTAAGTCGCTCCGTTGCCATATTTATAGAGCTGAATTTTATTTCCCATGGGGAATTTATTTCCCATTGATACAAATTATAAAAATAACAGGAATCTTTTATCAGTGGTATAATTTTTTCCTCAAATTCCTGAAACGTAAATGTATGACATCTAACACAAAAATCATTCTAGGTGTGCTTGCGGCTGCTGCTGCCGGTGCTGCTATCGGTATTTTACTGGCGCCTGAAAAGGGTAGTGAGCTCAGAAGAAAGATCAAAACAGGCTTCGATGAAGTTATGGAAGATGTAGCTGAATTACTGGCTGTTGGTAAGGAAGAAATGAAGAATATGTATGCCGGAGCAAAGGAAGAAGTTCAACAAGAGCTTGAGCGTTAGAACAAGCCGGGTTGGGATTAGAAAGCAGCTTAAAAAAAATATCTGAAAGGCCGGATTTAAAAAAACAACATGGACGATCTAAACACAAAAGCAACCAACCTTGCCAATCATGTACAGGATATTGCCCAAACATATTATGAATTAGCCCGCATTAATGTGGCACAGGCAGGCTCAAAAGCCCTTTCCCGTGCTATTATTTTCTTTCTGCTGGCCGGGTTGGTTCTTTGTATCTTACTGTTAGCCGGTATTGGGCTTTCCCTGATCCTGGGTAACCTGTTAAATAATGCAGCCGCAGGCTATTTTATAGTTGCTTCTTTCTACCTTGTAGTGGTTGTCCTGTTTTATTTGCTACGTAAGAAAATTATTTTCCCATTCATCAGGAACTTTATCGTTAGAAAAATTTATGATAAATCAGATTACCAGTTATAAAGAATTGCTACAGGAGAAAGCCCGGTTAAAAGCATTGCTGGCTGAGCAGGAATTGCAGATCAAAGAAGACTGGCAGTTAATCAGGGAAGATCTGAGGCCTTTTGCTTTAGCAGGCGCTACCATACGCAAATTATTAACCCGCAAAGCAGGCATTAGCGTAGCCCACCTGGGTATCAATTTGCTCGCTGATGGATTTATTAAAAAAGTATTACTGGCACGTACAGGCTGGGTTATGCGGTTGTTAGTTCCTTTCCTGGTCAAGAATTATGGATCGCACCTGGTTGATGAGCCTGGAAAAATATTGCAGAAAATAAAAAACCTGTTTGGGAAAAACGGTAAAATGCATCAGGAGACGGGAATGGATGCAGTTTGAAACCAGTAGCTGCGAATGTTCTCCACTACTTTTAATAAAGCGTCAAAAGTTATGGGCTTCACCACATAACTGTTAGCTCCTAATTCGTAACAACGTTTAATTTCAATTTCATTCTTCGTTGTAGTAAATACAATGATCGGTATCTTTTTAAATACCGGATGTTGTTTTAATTCTTTCAACACTTCGCGACCATCTTTTTTTGGCATATTCAAATCAAGCAAAATAAAACCCGGGAGGGCTTTAAGTTCCATATTGTTGCTCGTGTAAATATTATCAAGGTAATTCAATACTTCTATGCCATTCTCAACAAAGTCAATTTGTGCGGGAAAGCCAATTTCCGAAAAGGCAGTTTGAAGCAGATACCGGTCATCGGCATCATCCTCTGCAATAAGAATTGGCTGCTTATTCATAAATGTCTCTCTTTTATCTTTTTACTCATTGAACGCGTTTATCCTTTTCAAAAGTAAGTATTTGTTAAGAGACGGTAACTTAAAATTTCCTTAAGACACAAATAAGATAAAAGAAAAAAGTCCGGAAGAAGATTCAATCGTACAATGACTCTTCCGGACTTTCAGTTTTCCAATTCGTGAATTCTGATTCCATTATTTGCCCACACGACGAAAACCACCTGCTATTATGGATATCAGGAATAAGACAATAAAAATGAAAAACAGAATTTTAGCAATGGAAGCAGCACCTGCAGCAATTCCGCCAAAACCAAAAATGGCTGCAATTATTGCTACTACCAGGAATATGACTGTCCAACGTAGCATAGAAAATAATTTAAGTGAATAAATACAGTTTACCGTCAATCGTTTAACCGGTTTAATACTGGTGCACACACTCTTTTACTTTTACACACCGGTACCGGTGTATGTATATAATTTGTAAAAATCATACCCCATGCATTATTTAAATACTTTTTAATATTACCAACCTGTTACAACTCCCTGTTCAGGTAAAAAAAATTACATCGTGTAGAGTTCCTTCTACATTATCTTTTAGTTCCGCGCGATCATCCCAGTAGGTACAATCTTTACAATAGTATAGTATGCTGCTTCTTAATAGTCGTTAATGAACCACAGAAACAAAAGAAAAATAATCACTAATAAATATTGGGTTATGAAGAACAGCTATTTATTACATATTGACGAGCATACAACACAGGGGATTCCGCTTGAAGATATCAGCTTTTTATCGTCATTCAAGGCAAACCTGCTTGAAGATGTTCTGGCTGAGATCCAGATCATCGAAATAACATTATCAAATCCGGGCGGCAGCCAGGTGGCAGCCCTGATCAAGATTGGTGCACAAACCGGTGAATACACAGGCTATAGTGTAGCCATACGGTGGGAAGTTGCCATAGCAAAAGCTTTTGAAAGCATCCGGTATCATAGTACCTATTTTGCTAACTCTCCGGTACAGGAAAATATAAATTAAATGTAGCCCCTTTGTCTATTTGGGCCGATGCCAGTACATATCCATTGTGATTGGTCATCACTCTTTCAACAATAGCCAGGCCCAAGCCTTTGCCCTCGTATTCAGTTTCGTTGTGCAGGCGCTGAAATATTAGAAATATTTTTTGGTTGAATTCATTGCTGAACCCTATGCCATTATCCTGTATGCTTATACGAATGAATGTTTTTTTAAACAATTTCCTATCGATATGCGCCAGTTCCTCGCCAGTCGTTTGCACACATTGAATAGTGACTACCGGCGGAATGCCTGTCTTTGAAAATTTAAGGGAATTATCGATGAGCGCTTTGAACATCAGGAACAGTTGCTTTTCAAACCCGGTAATGGAGGGCATTTGGCCTATATGTATTGTGGCTTTCTTTATCTCTATCTCCTGCTTCAAATAATCAACCACCGATTGCAATAATTGATTGGCATCTACCACACTTAATTGTTCACCCCCGCGTACCAGGTTGGTAAAATTCATCAGGTCTTCAATTAAACCCTGCATCCGGCGCGCCGAAAAATCAATGCGGGAAAGGATCATTTTGCCTTCGTCATTTAACTGATCATGGTATTTCCAAACCAACCGGTCGCTGAAAGTTCTGATGCGCCGTAAAGGCTCCTGCAGGTCGTGAGAAGTAGCAAAAGCTATTTGCTCCAGCTCCACATTATAGGCATTCACCTCCAGCATTTTCTGCTCCAGCTGTTTTTGATATTGCGTGCGTTGCCTGTATTCTTTAAATATTACCAAAAACGAAATGAAAATAATAAGGGATGCAAACAAAAAGATAGCTGTAAAATAACGCGGCATGCTCAATTCATATTTATTGACCGCAGTTCGCTTTACTGTGTTTATTTCTTCTTTCTGTATCTGTTTGAAAACGTCGCGCAGGCTATCCATATAACCCTTGGTTTCCATAAGACTGCTTCGCGATTTCAGGTATACGCTGTGTTGAAAGTGATCGATCAGGTTATTCATCAGCAAACCGGCTTTATTCAATAATTGTTGCTGATGATTATTGCCGGCAGTAAGACGCCTCAATGAATCATAACCCGGTTTAATATCATTACGAATATCCAGATAAGGCTGCAGAAAAGCGCTGTCATTGGTTAACAGGTAACCACGTTGACCCGTTTCGGCCTCTTTAATAAAATTTTCCAGCTCACTGGTTTGAAGAATTACTTTATAGGCGTGTTCAGTGCGCCGATTCTGTATACTCGACTGCAAATAGCTTCTATACAACAGGAAAGAAAGCGCAAGTATTATGATAAGTGAGAAGACAAATGCAATAGTGATAAAAAATAATCTTCTTTTCATAGTGATTAGTTCTACAAATCGGGGATAATTTTCCACATACCTCCTTAACACCTTTTACGATATGCAACATAGTAAAAAAACGAATTAAGGACAAGAACCTATAAATCAACACACTAAAAATTTCTCCTGAATTAACTGAATGTGGACAGCATCTTGAAGTTAATAAAGAAAAATGAACCCGTATGTTACAGCAGAACCTTGTGCAGAAACAGGAAACCAAAATTTTGCCGCAACAGATCCAATTACTCAATTTATTCCATTTAAATACGATCGAATTAGAACACAGAATTGAACAGGAATTAGAGGACAATCCTTTCCTGGATAAGAAAGAAGATGAAGATGATGCAAATGCTGACAAATTCGCCAAAGAACAGGTACAGGATTTCCAGGACTGGGACGAGTACGGATTCGATGATATTCCCGATTATAAAATGGAATACAGCAATTATTTACCGGATGATGAAAAAACCTTCAGCCCAATGAAGGCTTCTATTGACTTCCGGGAAGATCTGAAAAAACAATATCGCCTTTGCTGCAACGACCAGGAGCAAGCTATACTGGCCGATTACCTCATCGATTCTCTGAGCGATAGCGGCCTGCTTGAAATTTCTTTGGAAAAACTGGCCGAAGAATATTCCTTTTCCTGTAAAACATGGATGGAAGCGGATACTTTTGAGCAGGTGCTGAAAGACATCCAGAAATTAGATCCTCTTGGAATAGGGGCCCGCAGCATTTGTGAATGCCTGCTGTTGCAGTTAAAAGCCATGAACACCAAAAGACCCGATGTTCAAAAATCCATCAGCCTGCTGGAGAATCACTATCAGGACCTGCGCAATAGAAATATGGATAAGATCATGGAATGTCTGCACCTGGAAGAAGACGAATTAAAGATCATCCTTGAGTTGGTTAGCTCATTAAAAATGAAACCGGTGGCCGAAGTACAGGAAGGCAGTACCCCCAACGCCCATATCATACCCGATTTTTTAATAGTGCAGGAAGGTGATTATCTGGAAGTTTCCTTGTACAACCAGCGGTCCTCTTCCCTTTTTATAAGCCGCGAATGGAAAGAAATAGTAGCCGACAGCCAGAAAAACAAGAAAGACGCAGCAGCGGCACAATATTTAAAGAATAAGTACCAGTCGGCACAATGGTTTGTAAGCGCCATTAGGCAGCGGGAAGGAACTATGTTGCGTATTATGAAGACCATTGTCAATATGCAGTATGATTATTTCCGCGAAGGCGATATAAAACTGCTGAAACCTATGATCCTGAAAAATATTGCCGATAAAACCGGCGTGGATATATCTACCGTATCACGTATTACCTGTAATAAGTACGTTGATACGCCTTTTGGCATGATCCTGCTGAAAGATCTGTTTACCGAAGGTATCATCAATGAAAAAGGAGAAGCCATCAGCAACCGGGTTATTCAGGTAGCCATTGAAGATGCCATTGAAAAAGAAGACAAAAAGAATCCGTACACCGATCAGCAACTCGTTGTTATTTTAGCAAACAGAGGATTTTCAATTGCCCGTAGAACGGTTGCCAAATACCGTGAAATATTACAGATACCGGTAGCACAAATGCGTTCAATATGGGCATAGCATCGGCATTGTTAAAAAGATACTAAATTTTACGCGCTTACCAATCAGGTAATACCAAAACAAACCATCATAAACTCACAGTAAAAAAGTAAATTTGAAGATGCCGAAAATACTTGTAATCGACGACGACAGGGATATTTGCCTGTTATTAAAACGCTTTTTAACCAAGCATAACTACGAAGTGGCTGAAGTGTATGCCGGAAAGAAGGCATTGGAATTAATGAATTCCTTCGTTCCTAACCTGGTTTTATGTGATTTCAGGCTGGATGATATGGATGGCACTACTTTACTGGTGAAAATAAAGGAACAACTGCCCGAAGTACCGGTTATCATCATGACCGGTTACAGCGATATAAAAATTGCAGTAGAAGTAATGAAGCTTGGGGCATACGATTATATAGGCAAACCATTATTCCCCGATGAAATACTGGTTACCATAAAAAAAGCATTGCAAAACCCGGGCACTACCGTAAACCAGGCAACTTCCCCAAACACCCAGTCGACGCCCGCTCATACACCATCAACAAATTCTGAAGAGCAGAACATCGAAAGGGAAAAGAAACAGCATATCGTTATTTCAGGGGATTATATTTTCGGGGACAGCGAACCCTTTAAGAAGATCCTTAAACAAATAGACCTGGTAGCGCCTACTAACTATAGCATAATTATTTACGGTGAAAGCGGCAGCGGAAAAGAAGCCATTGCACAGGAAATACACAAACGTAGCCGCCGTAAAACGATGCCGTTTGTGGCCATTGATTGCGGAGCCATGTCAAAAGAGTTGGCCGGCAGTGAATTGTTCGGTCACGAAAAAGGATCATTTACCGGGGCATTGAATCAAAAAATAGGCAACCTTGAAATTGCCAATGGCGGTACCGTATTTTTGGACGAAATTGGAAACTTATCATACGACATCCAGGTATCTTTGTTACGGGTGGTACAGGAAAGAAAGATGCGGCGGGTTGGTGGTACAAAAGACATTGATCTCGATATTCGGATCATTGTTGCCAGTAACGAAATGCTTTGGGATATCGCCCGAAAAGGTAAGTTCCGGGAAGACTTATACCATCGCTTCAATGAATTTAGCATTGTAGTGCCACCGTTGCGTGAACGGAAAGATGATATCCTGGTATTTGCCCGTCATTTCCTGGTACAAACCAATAAAGAGCTGGAGAAAAATGTGAAGGGATTTACCAAAGAAGTAGAAGATATTTTTAAAAGCTACATCTGGTATGGCAACCTGCGTGAATTGAAAAATGTGATAAAAAGAGCTACCCTGCTGGCGGAAGGATCTTTTATTGAAGCACATACATTACCATTCGAAATATCTAATTTTACCCGGTTGCAATTTGATGAAGCACCGGAAACAGTAACCTATTTACAGGCAGAATCCAAACCGGTCATATCAACCCCTTCAATTCCTTCACCGTTTTCAGAAGCGGAAATACCCCGGCCACATCCGCATCATTCACACAGCGAGTTGTCTTTAAAGAATGCAAGCATTGACGCCGAATATGAAACTATTATTGAAGCTCTAAAGAAATCAAACTTCAATAAGAGTAAGGCGGCCAAACTATTGAACATCGACCGCAAAACGTTATACAATAAAATGAAACAATACCAGGAATTCAATAACCAGTAGCAGCGGATAGGTGACTCTGTGAATGAATAATTGTAAATAAGTCCAGGCTTTGATGGAACAACTAATAAACCAGGAGATAAACCCTCTTAAGCTTTTGTTTCAATCCAATAGCGACAATGATGGATTTCCGGATAAAATAACAGATTTTTTCCCGGCCATAATTTACATTTTTGACGCCGATGCGAAGAAGCTAAAGTACATCAACCGCAAGGTAACCGACCTGCTCGGGTACACCTTCAATGATGTTCAAACCTGGGACAACGACCTTATGAGTATCGTTCATAAAGACGATCTGGAAAATGTGAAGAATGAGCTACAAAAATTTTACGCATTACAGGATGATGAAAGTTACAGTTATAATGCCCGCTTAACGCATAAAACAGGCAACTGGAAATACTTCCGCACTATGGGTACGGTTCTAAACCGTGACACAAAAGGCGGCGCTTCCTCTATTTTATTTATTGCCCAGGATATTACCGAAGAAGTTGAAACCGGCAATCAGTTTAAACGAATTGACGAATTGTTTAACGATACCCAGGAGTTGCTCAAATTTGGAGTATGGGAATGGTCGGTAGCCGATAACAAGATCTCCTGGAGCAACGGCTTATACCGGATATTGGGTTACGACCCCAAATCGGAAAAAGACAACCTGCACATCACCCCTGAATTTTACCTGCAGCATGTTATTGATGCCGACCGGGATAAAGTATTGTATAACAGGAAAGATCATCTGATTCATCATGAGTATGATCTTTATTACAAAATACACGATCGCAACGGTCGCGTTAAGGATGTTCGGGAAAAAGCCAAAGTGATCCGCAACGACAAAAACGAACTGTTGCGTGTTATTGGCAGCACCATAGATATAACCGAGCAGTCAAAACTGTATCGCGACCTGGCTGCCTATAAGGCGATGAAGCAGGAGAATGAGCAATTCCTCGATTATGGCACCTGGGAGTACGATGCCCGTATGGCGAATTATTTCTGGTCAGATGGCATGTACCGCTTGTACGGATACAACCCTGAAACAGATAAAAACAAGGTCGTTGTAAATGAAGCGCTTTATCAAAAACATATGGATGAAGAACATTTTGAAAAAAGCAAAGCGTTTACAGAAGCAATTATTGCTCAAAAAGAGAAACCGGAGAATTTCGTTACCGAATACCAGATAAAAACCAATGATGGAAGCCTGAAACAAATAGAGACCTCAGGGAAACTATTTTACGATAACGAGGGCAAATGGTTAAAAACCATTGGCACCTCGCGCGATATTACCCGTTTACGACTATACCAGTCGAGTTTGGAAGAAAAAATAAAAGACCTCGACCGTTCGAACAAGGAGTTGGAGGAATTTGCCTATGTAGCCTCCCACGATATGAATGAACCGCTTCGTAAGATAACCACCTTCATTGAACGGCTCGAAACCAAATACAGATCTGAGTTGGGTGCAGATGGCAAGTTGTATTTAACCCGTATTTCGGCTTCGGTTGAAAATATGCGTCACCTGATAGATACACTGCTTGAATTTAGTCGAACGGCCCGCAGTAACCAGCCCTTTTTACAGGTTGATCTGAACAAGATCCTGAAAGAGGTACAAACCGACCTGGAACTGAAGATTGAAGAAACGGTCACAACCATTCATACAGAAGTGTTACCTGTTATTGAAGCTATCCCTTCTCAAATGAAACAACTGTTCGACAATTTATTAAACAACTCTATTAAATTCAGAAAACCGAATGTAGATCCTGTCATAAATATCAGGTGTTTACGATTATCGCGCCGGCAGAAAGAACAACACCACCTCGATACCGGCAACACCTGGTTCAAGATCGATTTCACCGATAACGGAATTGGATTTGAGCCTGAATTCAACGCACGGATATTCCAGATATTCCAACGGTTACATGGAAAAACCGAATACCCCGGCTCAGGCATCGGATTGGCCATTTGTAAAAAAATAATTGATCAACATAAGGGCCTTATTTACGCAACCGGTGAATCGGATAATGGCGCTACCTTTACTATAATATTGCCGGAACATCAATAAACTTACCTGATGATAGCTTCCAACCTACAAGCCCGCATTCTCATTGTAGATGATGACGAGGACGATTATTTAATTACCAGCGACCTGATACGCAATATTCCATCATCCGGATTTTCAATAAACTGGTGCTATACCTATAAGGATGCACTGGCCGAAATGAAAAACCGGTCGTTTGATATTTATTTTATCGATTACCGGCTTGGTGCCAAAACCGGCCTTGACCTGTTGAAGGAAGCCATTGTCGCGGGTTGTGAAGAACCCGTGATCCTGCTGACCGGGAAAGGCAACCACACGGTGGATATGGAAGCCATGCGGGTAGGGGCCATGGATTACCTCGTAAAAGGCGAATTAAACGAAGAAAAGCTGGAACGCTCTATTCGTTACGCACTTGAGCGATCCGCTTCCGTAAAGGCCCTCCGCGCCAATGAGCGCAAATACCGCAATATGTTCGAGCGATCGAAAGATATGGTATTCACTGCCGACCGGCAGGGCCGGCTTAAAGACGTTAACAGCGCTACAACTGACCTGCTGGGCTATAGCAAAGAAGAACTGAAACAAATAAGCGTGTACGACCTTTTTATTCAGAAAAGGGAAGAGGAAAGATTCAGGTATTTATTTACCGAACGGCAGGAGGTGAACGACCTCGAAGCAGAGATCCGCACCAAACACAGCGAACACCGTATTTGCGTTATTTCTGCCTCCCTGGAAAAAGACAATAATAACCAGGATTACATGCAGGGGATCGTACATGATATTACCAACCTGAAAAAGGCGGAGAAAGCCACCCTGCAAATTGAAAAGCTGGCTGCTACCGGCCGGCTTATACGTACACTGGCCCACGAGGTCCGTAATCCGTTGAACAACATCAACCTGTCAGTAGAGCACCTGCGCGAAGAAGCAGGCCCTGATGAGAACGGCTCCACCTATCTCGAGATCATTCAGCGCAACAGCAACCGGATCGGCGCCCTCATCACCGAACTATTGAATTCTTCCCGGCCTGCCGAAATGAAAATGGAACCACATGTACTGCAGAGCGTCATGGATGAAAGTATTCTAGATGCCATTGACCGGTTAACGCTGCAACGGATAAAACTGGAAATAAAATATCCCGATGTACCAGTGATCGTTACGGTAGATAAAGAAAAGCTGAAGCTCGCGTTTTCCAATATTCTCATCAATGCTACAGAGGCCATACATCATAAACAGGGAAGAATTTCTGTGGTCATAAATGCCGATCCTGAGCATAGCATTGTTATCACCGACAATGGTTGTGGCATTACTGAAGAAAATATTTCACGATTGTTTGAACCCTATTTCACTTCAAAACGCAACGGCATGGGCCTGGGCCTTGCCAGCACATTGAATATCATCCAATCTAATAAAGGCACCATTGATGTGAAGTCGGCCCTGGATGTAGGTACATCCTTTATTATTACATTCCCCAGGAACCAGGAAGAGCATGTTGAATTGAGCAATGAAAATAAAGCCTGAAAGTCTTTCATATAAAGAACTATAAAAAAATTGTCCCGCCTTTGGCGGGACAATTTTTTATTGAAATCCTCAAACCCGTATCGCTCAAAATCCTAATCCTATGTATAATGAGATAGCGCTGTTCTTCGAATCTTTTGTTAATTCGCCAGAAAGGCTACCGGATTTACCGATCTCCCGAAATCCATAGTTGTAGCGGGCACCGATGGTAAAGTTAGAAATATCTATGCCTAACCCACCGACTACACCGTAGTCAAAACGATTGAAGTTTTCTGCATCCAGATCTGTGATGTCATTGATCGTTCCATTATCCTTCAGATCTTTCACATTTGCAGCTGCGAGATAAGAAACATAAGGACCAGCATGTAAATTGAAATTTTTGGTCACATTAAAAACTGCCAATACAGGCATTTCAATATAATTCAAATTGAACCTGTACTCGCCTTTTCCTTCAATGAAATTATTATACGTCTCTTTGGCGCCTTTACTCGAATACAATAATTCATGTTGAATAGAAAACCCTTGGGTAATAGGCAACTTGACAAAGAAACCGGCATTGAAACCTACTTTCATATTCTCATCCGATACATCCTTTACATACATATTGGTGAGATTCACGCCTCCTTTAATACCGAATTTAGGTGTTAATGAATTTTCCGCTGAGGTCTTTTGCTCCTGCGCAAACAAACCTGTTCCTGCTGTTAAAAAAGCGGCCGATAATAAGCTAGCACACATAATCCTTTTCATAAGAAAAATTTTTAAGAAACAATTTTCTACACCTGTTAAATTTCTATGCCCATAGCGTAATGTAGTCTTGTACTTCACTACAGAATTTCTCCGGGGAAATATATCCTCATTCGTTGCCACAAAATGGTTAGTTTTTGTCATCCCTATTATAATGGGCACAATAATTTTTAGTAAGTAATAGACCTAATTACTATGACATGAGTAAATTCCTTACATATGTAAAAGCAGTTTTCGTAGCTACGATAAACGTTTGTTTATTATGCGGAGCAGGGTATGTATTTGACTGGTTTGGATTTGTATTCAAAAAATCAACGCTTAGCGGCCGTAGAATAAAACGTTTTGTTTCACGAAGTTTATACCGGCGCCAATTAAACGAACATAGCAATTACAGCTAATATCACCCCCTAAATGCAATTATTAAATGAAAAAGCTGCTCTTTCTATTCATCCTTATTCTATTGGTTGCTGCCGGCGTGGTATACTATAAAAAATGGCGCAATGATTTTTTAAGAAAAGATGTTCCCCGACTCGTCTTCCTTGAATCAGATAGCCTGTACCGGATTACCTATGACACCATCGACATCGATGAAGTAGATGGGGAAATAATGATCAGGAATCTGCGGCTCACGCCCGACTCTACTTACAAAAAATCAAACGACAGCACCCTTCCAAGAAATCTGCTGCAGGTCACCGTTCCGGAGATAATTATTACCGGTGTACAAACCGATGCTGCTGTTTTAAATAAAGAAATAATAGCTGCCACGATCAAATTAACCAGCCCTGTGGTTACCATGTTCACGAACCGGCAGGCCATCAAAGAAACTGATTCCACCCAAATGACCGATAAAATATACAAAGTATTGTTGCGCGGACTTGAAAAGATAAGTGTTGATACCATTCTTATCACAGACGCAGATTATCATATTTGCCAATGGCATAATGGAGATACAATATTCAGCAGCTCAAAAATAAATGCGCAACTTCATCATATCAATATCAGTGATAGTACCAGTACCGATACATCAAGAGTATTGTTTGCAGAAAAAGCCATGTTAGCAATCAATAAAATAATAATATACAGCAAAAACAACTTGTATAACTATCAATTCAATGACATACAATTACATTCACACGAAAAATCATTTGCCGTAAAAAATTTGCATGTAACGCCAACTCTGGGTGAAGCAGCACATATGCGGGCCGTCAAATGGCAAACCGACCGGCTTGATTTTGATCTCTACAACCTCCTCTTCAAACAGATTAATGTACAGGAGATATTAAAAGGGAACCTGATAGCGGATGAATTGACCATCAAAAATGCGCAGTTTAAAATATTCAGAGATAAAGCGTATCCTCAGAAAAATGAGAGTAAAATAGGACATAACCCACATCAGGAACTTTTAAAAATACCCGTTGATCTTGCACTGAAAAAAGTTATTGTACAGGATGGAGAAATAGAATACAAAGAAAAAAATCCGCAAACCGGCAGCAGTGGTGTTGTTGTGTTTAACGATGTAAACGCAAGCCTGCATAATGTGACCAACATCCAGCATAAAATCCGGGACAATAACATCTTCACGGTACACTTCAACAGCCGTTTCCTTAATAAGATCCCACTGTCAGCTACCCTGCAATTTTACCTGAACAGTAAAAATGGAAAGTTTACGGTGAATGGAAGCATGAAATCAACGGATGCAACCATCTTCAATCAATTAAGCAAACCTATGGCGCTGGTTGAAATTAATTCAGGCACTATCAATAGCCTTGATTTTAATTTAATCTGCAACGACTACAACGCCAAAGGGATCATTCGGCTGTTGTATAATGACCTGAATGTTAAAATACTAAAACAGGAGGACATTAGTAAAGAATACAAGGCAAAAAAAATGATCTCTTTACTGGCCAATTTGGCTATTGCCAATGCCAACCCCGATAAAAATAAACCGGCAAAAGTCGTTACCGTCAATCATGCAAGAGATATCAATAAGTCAATGTTCAATCTTATCTGGAAATCAATTTTTGAAGGCGCACAAAAAACGGTTGGGATCGATGGGAAGCTCCCTGGATAAATTTGATAATGTGATAATTCGATAATGAAATGCAGCTACATGCTATTCGCTTTCGGCGTGAAGTTGAATTCCATTATAACATTGCTAGAACGGGTACCCAATAGCGAGGTTAAATATCAGGTTCTCTTTTCTCCATTGAGAGCTGCCAAAATCAAACTGACCCAACACCCAACGTTGTCCCGCAGGCAGCCAGGGTTTACGCATAGGGAAAGCCAGGTCGAACCGCAATACTAAAAAGCTCAGGTCAAAACGAATACCTACACCAGTACCGGCCGCCAGCTCACTGAGGAATTTACTGGTAAATAAAGAGCCCGCCTTGGTAGTATCTTCATTAAATAACCACACATTACCGGCATCCACAAATACAGCGCCCTGTATAATACCTGCAATCGGGAAACGTAACTCTGTATTCAGTTCCAGTTTTATATCACCGGGTTGTTCAGCCAGCAAACCGGTATTTTGCGGCGCCTCATATGTACCCGGACCAACCGAACGGCTTCTGAAAGCCCTTATACTATTGTTACCGCCCGAGAAAAATTGTTTTATGTAAGGCAATTGGCTCGAATTGCCATACGGTATACCTATACCCACCATAACACGATTGGCCCAAACGCTGTTTTCGCCAATTTTCCGGTAAAACCTGAAATCCGATTGTAACCTCGTGTATTGAGAGAATTGCGCACCGAATATCTTTGCCGTATCCATCTTGCTAACATTGGCGCCCATGACCAGCCCGGCTACATTACCCGACAGATCAATACCGGCATTAAAATAAAACCCGTTTACAGGTTTGTAGTTCAGCACATTCGTGTAGGTATAGTTGTATTCAGAGCCCAGGATAAATTGCTTTTCAATGGCCTTCAGCAGCGTAACATTGTTTTTTGCACTGTCGTTATATTCCGGTGTAACATTAGCTGGTTGAATATAATTTATAGTAATGGGGTTCAGTTCATGTTCTTTTTCCACCGATTCTTTCCAGTTATAACCAAAACTGGTCCTGAATGAATTCATGGTGTACAGCTTTTGACGTTGTAAGATGTCGTACCCCAGCTTTATGGTGGTGCGGGGAAGGAAACCACCCTTTGTATTGAAATTAAAGAACGGCACCAGGAACCGGGGGAACGAAAAAGAAGGCTCCAGTCCAAACCGGAACGTATTATACCCCCTGAACTGGCCACTGTATTGTATTTCAAAACCGGCCGATGCTTTAACAGCAAACTGTTCTCCGCCCCGCAACGCATTTCGATTCCGCCACCCGATGGTAATATTTGAACCGGTCAGGTTGTTTGATTTTGTATTCCCATTCAACTCCAAACGCAACGACTTCTTAGGCAACCGGGTGAGATAGTAATACGCATTTAGCTTTCCTGAATCTGTATTGGGCACTACTTCAAACCGGTTCTTTACAAATTTGAAAATATTCATACTGATCAACCGGCTGATGCTGGCATTGTGATCGGTACGGTTGTATACATCACCGGTATTGAAAGTCATCGACTGCTGAAAAAGCTTGGGTTTAAAAATCTTCCTTTTGTCAATTACATAATAACCCTTGAAATAAGTGGCGCCGGCCTTGTTGGTATCCATTTGACCCGGTTCTAAATTAAAGCCGGTAAAAATAAACACATCATTTATCCGGTATACTTTTTCCGCTGCAGATGGTATGGTCGGTTTAACGGTTACGAAAAGATTTACTTTATTATTGCCAACAGTTGTATCGGCTTTTATAAGCAGGTGTTCAGGGCTAAAGAAATAAAAACCGTTTTCTTTGAGGTGATTGTCTATCCGTTGTCTTTCGGCTGTAATAACTTCCAGGTCAAACGGATCGTTAACTTTTAGTAAGGATTCCGGCATTGTTTCCCGAACGGAATTGTGTAGTATGGAACTATCACCCTTAAACTGCACCTGCTGCACATGATATTGATTGCCCGTTTGAACCGTGTACAGGGCTGTGGCCTTTTTTCGTTTTACGGTAGTATCCCCTTCAACCTGTGCATTAAAATACCCTTTGTTCACCACGTAGCTATTCAATACCTGTACATTGTTAGTAAGGTTGAGCGTACTTAACAAAACGGGCGGTTGTCCGAACTGTTCCCGTATCCATTTACCCGGCCCTTTTTTAGCCTTCGCAAAAGCATTGTAAATATTTAGTTTGAAAGGGATCCCTAAAAATTTTGGATTTGGTACAGGCCGGGTAAGCGATGATAACTGTTTGCGTAATGCCTTTTTCTTTTTATTGGAGATTTGATCATCCTTAAAACTAACCTTTGCACCCGTATACAAAGCATCGCCGGGTGGCAAATTTTTCGTGCTGGAACAGGCATAAAAGAAAATTGTACACAGTACCAGCCCCCAATAATATGTGCAGTTAGCTGTCTTCACGCTTTATGAATTCCCTGTTTTCGGTTGATGGAATATTGGTTTGCGGAGGCGGTGGTGTTTGCTGGCTTTTTTGTTCAGCTTCCTGTGCCCGCTGACGCTGTTGACGTCTTTCTTCACGTCCCTTTTTACCGAGGAAGAGATTTTTGAATTTATTATAGTCAAGCGTAATAATAAATCCTACACCTGTTTCTATAACATAGCCTTCAATAACGCCTTCATATTCGTTTTTGCGATAGGCCCGCAACATATACCGGCGATCCTGGCTCAGGCTATAATCCACGGCTACGTTACCTGCTATATTACTGGTGTTTCGATTGGTGTTTTGTGCACCTTCCAGTTCAAAATTACTGCCTACAGTTACCGTAAGCCGATCATTCAACAGGCGTTTTGACAATGCCACATTCAAATCGGTACGGGTTTGTGCAGTACCGGTTGAATAATCATCAAAAGACGTTACATCGAAATTAAGATCAACGCCCTGTACCAGGTCAGAAGCCAATCTGTTCAATTGTTCGGTTAATAATTTGCTGGCGCTTTGGCGGGCAAAATATTCAGCGGTTAAACCGCCTGCACTGCTTTCAAACGGATTTTCTCCAACAAACCGGTTCAGTAACATCAGGGAGAACACCTGTTTATTCAACTCAGAGGGTTCCTGCCGCAACTGGGTAAGCCGGTAATTGATGGTGGTAGCGGTCCCTTTTGATATCTCATTGCTTTCTTCAGGCAACTGAATATCAAAACTTACCTGCGGCCGTAACAACTCACCCTGCAATATCAGCAAAACATTAAAGGGTAGCCGCTGCAAATAGACATTTCTGGAGCTGGCATCTTGTTCATCAATCTGGTTTTTTACCAAATCTATGGGTGCGGCTTTCGTTTTATAAACAGCCGTTATATTCAGATCGGCCTTGGTAGGTTCGCCATTCCAAACAATTTTGCTGCCTTCCTGTATCTCGAATTTCCGACGTAATAAATTATAGTTTAGCTCGTAGGCGCCGCCTTTGATCTCATAAGAACCAGTTAAGGTGGTTTTACCGCTTGGATCAATGCCGCCCGAAAGCAATCCTTCTCCCTGCATCCGGATGAAATCTCCATTCCCTTCATCTACTACTATACTGAATATGGCTTCTTTTTTAATTTCCACGTTGGCAGTAATATCCAAACCGGTTAAGAAAGATCTGTTCAGGGAATCAAAACCGGCACGGGCGTTCATAAACAAAGTATCGTTCTCGGGCGCATCCATATCTACAAACTGCACAATACCTTCGCGATTTACAACAGAGGGGTCCTGTTGCGGCAATACTACCGTTATATTTGTTTTATCCGCAATGGTAATACTTCCATCTACAACCGGCTGCTCGGCTGTTCCTCTTATTTTCATATTGCTGCTGAAGATCAACTGACCATAATACAGCCTGTTGTGCTGTTTGGTACTGTTCATTGCCTGGAAGTTGTTTGCCCTTACAACAAGATCAAACCGGTATTTCGAAAAATCAGTAGTGTAAACCATTCCATCGATGGTGGCTTTATTCTTTGCTGAGTCTTCTATAATAAATTTGTCGAACCGTATGCCCTCGTTGTTAATAGCCAGCGTTTCATCTTCAATGTGGAAATAACTGTTGAGCATGCTTAAATTGAAGGCGGTTTGTTTAAAGTTCAGCCCACCATCTATTTTGAGTTTAGCGAACGACCCTGAAACATCAAACTTCCCCGTTACGCGGCCTGAGGCGTTTTTAATGGCTCCCATACTGGCCCCTTCTATAGTGGCCATATTTAAGGTATCCAGCGCCAGTTTAAATTTGAAGTCATTGCCGTTCACTGGTTTTAGATAAAAATCTCCGTTCACGGTTGCATGGTTACCACGACCGGTTAAAACAATATCAGCATTTATGATGTCGGGAGTTGTATTTTTTGCTTTTACGATAACATTCCCCACCGTATCGCCCTTGAAATTGAGGTTACGGATCGTTACATCTCCTGAAAACAACGGTTGCGTGGTCAGGTTATGTAGCAGGATCTGTCCATCAAGCGTTCCATCAACCGCCAATGAATCGGAAGTAACAAAAGCCGCGAGGGTTGAGATCTGAAAACTGGTAAAGCTGGCTTCCGTCGGTGCATTGAGCATATTCCCTCTGCTCTTCAGGCTAATTTGCTGAAAGTTGTGGTTCAGCATAAAATTAGTGACCCTGATATCGTTGTTCCCGATATGTATCACATTATCCGGCGCAACGCTCCAGAGATCATAGTTTAGTAATAAGCTATCGGGTTTCAGGCTGATATCGTAAATACCGAATTGAGGTTGCTGCATGGTTCCCGGTATCGCATATTGAATCCGGCCATACCGGTCATGAAAGCGGGAAAAGAAATCTACTTTATTGTGGGCTGCGGTGGCGCGAACGTATGCATTGTGCACCGAATTACCGCCGATCAGTATTTGATTCGCTGTGGTAGTTAGACTTAACGTACTGTCGCGGGCCCCGGCATCCAACTGCATGTTTTCAATGGTAATGGCATTGGTAACCAGTACCGGCATTTGCGCATTGGCCCGCCAGCCACTATCGCTGGCAAAATGGGCATTCACCTGTAACGTTTGAAACCGCTGCAAGGTGGGAAACGCTATTTTTAATGCCGGATTATCGGTTACATATAAAGCCAGCCTGAAATTATAAGGTGTTGTAGCGGCGGCCGGTTGTGTTGCAGGCATGATAGAAAAATAAGGTTGTACCGCCTGTGAAAAAATAGTTCCCAGCTGTGATAATTTATATACGCCGGCCAACCGGGCTTTAGCTATGTCGCTTTCAACGGTAATGCGGCTGCTATCCCTTGTTTGATCCGCTACTATGCGAACAGTATCCAACTGCAACCGGTCGTTGCCGGTTACCAGTAACGAGTGAATGATATCTACACGGCCCTGCAAGCTATCGGGGTTTATATTCGACAGGTCGGCCACTATTTTTCCCCGGTAAACAACATCCTGGGTTGTTAAATGGAGCGGTTTTGTTTTTATGCTGTCTACCATTATGTCGGCCATAAGTGCCGGATCAGCCAACGCCAGGTTCACAGAAATACCTCCGGCAAGGCGAATATTATCATCAGCGATACTTACATTGCCTTTCGCCTGCTGGTCTTTGATGGCTGCGTCCAGGTTTATGTTTCGATAATTATATTGTTGAAATCCCACCGATGATATCGTGCCTTTCAGGGTAGCATCGGCTGTTTGCTGGGTTAATCCTTTACCCTGCACATGCAGATTGGCAGATACCGATTGCAGGTTGGGGTTTTTCAAAATACTTCCGGCCTGTACCTGTTGCGCCTGGACCTGCATGTTATAGCTGGCCGCTTTCATATCCTGGTAATTGGCCATGGTTCCGTTCAGCGCCACATTTCCCGACGAGCTTTTTACCTGTACATTGGTGCGCATTTGCTTTCCGTTCCCTTTAACAGTTCCGGTGAGTTGCATGGTAGCGGGAATTTCTATCTGTTTGCGAATGGCTTCAGGAAGAAATTGTTCAGCGTCTTTTTTGGTGGTGCGTATTTCGTTGATCCGGATATCGCCATATAATTTCTCCATGGAAGGTAAACCCACCACAGTGCCCGCTACATCTATGCGGGTATTGTTCCATCCCTGCACCTGTAATACCCTCGCGGTAAGGCGATCTATGCGGCCACTGACGTCAGCATTGATCTTAAACACTGTAGCCGGGTTATTAAACACAGGTTGGCTTCTGAGATCGGGAACGAAATACAGGATGTCTCTGTTGGAAACATAGCAACCAGGCAACACCGCCTTTACCTGCAAACTACCGATATCTTTTTGAATGCTTTCCAGCGAAGAATAGTCGAGGTGAATAGTATGTTTGATACGTGTACCAGGCGTTTGAACCAACAAACGGTCAGCATATATTTTCTGACCGGTATATACAAAATCACCCTGCAGTTGCTGTAATGTAAAGCCGCTTTGTTCTTTAAACGCAGCCTCCTGTACAGAAGCCGTTATGGAATCTTCATCCATTAAAATATGGCTGGCTTGCAACGTAACATCTGCTGCTTTCAGGTGACCATAATCAAGTGCCTGTTTTTGACGCGGCTGGTTTTCATCATCAAACTGAAAAAATGTTTTTCGGATATTTACATCACGCACATTTATCAGCCAGCTTTGGGCTACTATATCTTTCGCTTCTGTTTTTGCTTTTTCCTTCACCAGTTTCGCCGATTCCGTTTTACCCACTAAAACCCTGGTTTCTGAACCCAGTAACCGCAACTGGTCAAGCACAATGCGACGGCCATTGAGGTCGGCTGTATTTACGCGCGTATCCAGACTTAATATCTTTGTCTGTGTATACAATGCCGATACATTATTCCTGTAATCGACATCAATATTTTTAAGCTGTACCTGTTTCAGGTTGATAACGGGCATAGGAGCCACCGATGAATCGTTGGCCACTACATCCTGCGTTGTTACCAATGGTTTATATTGATACATTCGGGCTGTTAGTCCATCCAGGTTAACAACCGGCACATCGAAAACCTGTTTTTGCAGATCGAATTTTTTTATCCGGCTGTTGAACCGGTGAAGCTGAATACTCCAGTCATTGCCCGAGATGGTGTCTTTGTAAACAAACCTGATATCATCGAGGTAAAGGTTATCGAGACCCATTTTAAGCGCTGCGGTATCAGCGGGATTTGCAGGCTTTTTATTTTCACTTGCAAAAGCATCGATCAGGAATTGAAAATTAAATACCGTATCTGGCAGCTGCCTTTTAATTTTTGCCGTCATGTGCTGCAGCCTGAGGTCGCCAATCTGTACTTCATTCCGCAATAATTTGAAAATGTTAAGACTGGCCTTAATGCGACCGCCGTACAGGAGGGTATCTTTTGTTTTGTCTTCAACATATACATTATCCAATACAACAGAGGAGGGAAAGCCAATATGCAGGCGGCCAATCTCAAAGCGGGTGCCCAATTTATTCTGGAGCCAGGCCTGTACTTTTTTCCGGGCAAAGTTTTGCACCGGTGGTGTTTGCACCAATACTGCTATTAGCAGCAGACTTGCCACTATCCACAAGAGTACTTTAGAAGTTATTTTAACCGCTTTCTTCACGTATTTGGCTTTAGTGTACTGTATTCCCATCAAAAACTACTACAACTAACCGACAGGCTCCCCTTTGAATATACGAAAACAAACAATAAATACCTATGCCATTACAGTGAGTAATGCAACATGGTAAAGGATATTGACTGCAGGTAAAGGGGTGTAGAAAAAAATCTACGTTAAAGGTAAGTGGGAATTCGCTAATTATATTTTTGATTCACCTATCTCTTTTGCTTCGCTTTTTATGATAAAAACAGCGGTTTGGGTGGGCTTTATGCCCGTACCATGTTGTATTGCGTATATTTTGGTGAATTCGGCGCCAAAAAACAGGATCAGGGATGAATAATACACCCATACAAGGATCACAATAATTGAACCGGCAGCCCCATATGTTAAACCAACATTTGATTTCCCGATATATAAACTGATCAGGAACTTACCCAACATAAAAAGCAAGGCAGTAAACGACGATCCTACGAATGCGTCTTTCCATTTAATAGTAGCATCGGGCAGTACTTTAAAGATGATGGCAAACAAGGTGGCAATAATGGCAAAGATCAATACCCAGTTCATTATATAAAACGCAACAATAGTAACACTTTTAAAATAGTGCAGTAATTTCTCATTTAACAATTCCATTAAAGCATTAACGGTAAGCGATACCAGTAAAATAAACCCACAACTAATGACCAGTGAAAAAGAGATGAGGCGATTGGTTATAAATTTTAACCAACCTTTTTTTGGCTTGGCGCGTATTGACCAGATATAATTGATTGAACCCTGAATTTCGGTGAATACACCGGTGGCGCCCAATATCAATAAAACAATCCCTATTATAGCCGCCGTCACACTTTGCTGACTCTGCTGAAGATTGGCTATTATATTTTGTATCTGTTCGGCAGCGGCACTCCCAACTAACAATTTTATTTGTCCATACAATTTCCCTTCTACCGCATCACGGCCCAGAAAAATACCGGCAAATGAAATAATGACAATGAGCATGGGCCCCAACGCAAAAATGGTATAATACGATAGCGAAGCACTGAGTTTTATACAATTGTCGTCTATGAACTCAGAAACTGACTGTTTAAAGATTTTCCAGGTATTTGTCATTATTCTAAAGATGATCATACAATGTAACTGTAAAAGAATGTTCCTGTACCAATGCAATATCACGGCAACCGTATAATGCGCAAAAAGTTCTACAACCTGACCGTATTGTAAATAAAACAATTCTCAATCGGATGCCTTTTTATTCGTGGCAGTATATTTTTATTGATAAGGTATATTTCACCACCTAAAATTGTTCACCATGAGAAGTATACTTTATCTTATCGCAGTGATTTTAATTGTAGGCTGGCTATTGGGCTTTTTTGTATACAGTGCTGGTGGCTTAATACATATTTTGATTGTACTGGCCGTTATATCACTTATACTTGGCTTAATGCGCAGCACTTAGTTATATTTTTCATATAGTAAGTAACAATTAAAACGCAGTCTCCCCGGCTAAGCCGGGGAGACTTTTTGTTTGAATGCTATAATAGAAGTTGAAAATGGTATAAATGTAAAAAGGTCCCGATGCATCGGGACCAGGTATCACGTATGTATATATAATGGAATAATTATGTTAGTTGATCATGAACTTTTCATTCCGTGCTTCCACATCCAGAATGAAATTATATACAAACGGATCGGCGAGGTTTCCACAACCGTCAATTAAAGTTCCTTTTACACCATCAGCTGTTTCTATTACATATAAAACCGCACTATCGTGGGGGTCAGAAAAACCTTCGAACCGGAATGAGGTAATTACCTTTACTTCACCAGGGCCGTACAGTTTTCGGGTACTCGATGATTCAAGCCCTTCCCGGGTAGCTATAAAATCTTCTTTGTAACCGTCGTCTACCACCTTGCTCAAACACGATACCATGCTTTGGATGTAAGGAGTTGACCTGTTATAATCTGTTTTCATTCCCATTTATTTACTTACTCAATTACTTAGAAAAATTTTTGCCAGCACATTTCCGCCCAATTTTCATCAAAAAGTGTATTTATTTCCCCACATGCATGCCATATTTCCCGTATATAATCAACAATTTGAATGGCTTATATACATATAAAACAAACAGGCCAGGTAAACGATATACCCGGCCTGCGTTTTTGCTCTACAGTACTAAAGCCACTATTTTGTAATTATCTGGTTATTTCGTGCATATCCCTGTATCTCTTGATCATGTCGTGCGCATTTCTCAGCGACGCTTTCTGACTTGTAATTAACTGCGTAATATCTGTTGGCAGTGGAGCATCAGCTGTCAGCGCATCTTCATACGCTCTTTGAGCGGCATCTTCACCATATTCACAGGAAGCCAGCAAGGCATGTCTGTCCTTACCCGTAAACATATCCTTAACATTCATCCAGGCACGGTAAATTTTACCTGCTGCCGTTGTACCGGTTGCAGGTTCGCCGCCTAATCTACCTACCTGCGAGGTAAGTTCAATTGCATATTGCCGGCTTTCATCTGCCAGTCGTTCAAATATGGTTCTTAAATCAACATCTACAATTTTTGTATCTTCTGCAGCTCTTGTATAGCCTGCAGTACGATCATTATTGATTTTAATGAGATCGTTTAATACTTCAATTACTTCTTTATTCTGTGCCATATTATCACATTTTAAGTTTGCTAATAGTTAATACATTTTCCATACAACGTGAGGCATCAAACGTAATTGCTTCAAATTTGCTGTTACTATATACTAAGGGTAATGCAGCAAGCGAAATGCAAACACCTTTGATAGCATTACGTTCGTATAAAACGTTACTATAGCTATTAAAAAACTATTCCCATCTGTTTTACAGGCTACTATGAAAAAAATCTATATTGAATGGGAAACCACTTCTACATTTTACTAAGTCATTGTCAACAAACTACATTCTATAAACACAATTATCGACTGGTGGCATGGGAATTTGCGCCACTATAAGTGTATTTATAATTCAACAATTTTAAAATGATTTACTTATGGCCAAATATTCAAAAAAAGCGGAGAAAACAGTTGAGAGTGCCATGCGCCGCAAGAAAAAAGGAACGTTGACCAGTGGCAGAAGCGGTAAAAAAGTAACCAGTCGCAAACAGGCTATTGCCATCGCATTATCAGAAGCCAGGAAAAAAGGCGCTAAAGTTCCTGCACCCAAAAAAAAGAAAAGCGCTAAGAAAAGCGTGGCGAAAAAAAGGGTGGCTAAGAAAAAGGGAACGAAGAAATCGGCAACAAGAAGAAAAGCAGGTAGCAGGTAAAAGCAGCTTCAAGCTACAAGCCGCAAGCAAAAAAGCAATCCCAGAACCTACCTGTTACATGCTATTTTCCTTTCACGGGGATTTGCCATTGACAATTCACCAATTACCCGATAAAAAAGTCTGGAATAAAATTGCACCCTAACCGGTGCAATAGTGTTCCGGGCTTTTGTCTTTTTTGTAAGATCTTGCAAGTTCTCATCTTACCTCATTGTTGACGGCCCAACCACTTATACAAAATAAAAAACCCGATGTAGAAACATCGGGAGTCCTTGGTTAAGGCCTGATTTGTAGCGTAAGTTTATAATGAGTTTATAAAGTCAAATTTTTTACCGGCTTCTGACGCTTTCTTGCCTATGCTTTTTCATCGCCGGATACATATATATTTTTATAAAAACTATGCCTAAAATTTTAAACGGGAACAATTTGCATCTGTAGAAAATAGTTCCCATAATAGATTAACTTTTGTGGAATGACTGTAGAATTTTCATCAAAATCTGCTCATCTGAGTGTAATCCGGTCTTCTCATCGGGTTTTTCCAGTTCATCCAGCCCTGCCAGGTATTTATTCAGGTTATTTTCCTCGTATAAAGCTATCAGCCCGGGATGTACGTAATATTTCTTACAAACCGTGCGGGTATTACCCAACTTTAGGCTTACCTCATCCAATGCAGCCACAATATTTTTTTTATTTTCTGCAGCCGTTATGGCTTCCCCTATCGAATTCAGCGACCGTAGCAGATTCAGCGAACCGGCCCAGGTCCTGAAATCCTTTGAGGTAAAGTCCTGCCCAGTGGTTTCCTTTATATAACTGTTTATCATGCCCGAATCAATAGGTTGGCGATTACCTTCCTCATCATAATACTGAAATAATTCTTTCCCGGGTATTTCACGACAATGTTGAACAATACGGGCAAGCCGTTTACTTTTGAGCGTTATATCATGGTTAACGCCTTTTTTACCGGTAAAGGAGAACCTGATGGTAGAACCGGTAATAGCCACATGATTATCTTTCAAAGTAGTAATACCATGTGAACCATTCTGTTTTTCATACTCACCGCTGCCTACCCTTATATAAGTACGCTCCATTAGGCTGATAACAGTGGCGATCACTTTTGTAGCTGTTAAGCTTTTTTGATTTAGATCAATCTCCAATCGGCTTCGCAAAGCGGGTAATGCTTTTCCAAATTCATATAAGCGGTGAAATTTAGTTTCATTACGTAAAACTGACCACAAAGGATGGTAACGGTATTGTTTACGTTTACGCAGATCCATGCCGGTTGCCTGTATATGGCCATTGGGCAAAGCGCATATCCATACTGATGTCCAGGAGGGTGGAATGGCCAGGCTGCGAATCCTTTTAATATCTTCTTTTTTGTTTAGCGGTTTGCCCTCGAACATATACATATACCCTCGTCCTTTCTTGTAGCGAACAATGCCAGGTTGTGCATCTGACACATAAACAAGATCGGCCAGGGTAGCAGCTTTTGCATAATCCCGGTGTATTTTTAAAAATTGCCTGTGCGTCACTTTTGTCAATGGCTCCATTACCGTCAGGTTTTACTTCGCTTTTTGAATTCATGTATATTTTTCGCTTCATTTAATGAATGCGAACTGCTTACATCATTTTCCTTCTCTGCCAGGTCGGCCAGTTTTGTGTAAAATTTTTTGATCTTGTCCAACTCTTCATCGGTCAGGTCTTCAATATCGATCAGGCGGTTGCTCGCTTTTTCACTACATGCTATTAATTCGTTCAGTTTCAGCTGAATGGCTATCGTGTCTTTATTCTGGGATTGTTGAATGATAAACACCATTAAAAATGTAACAATGGTGGTGCCGGTATTAATTACCAGTTGCCAGGTATCGGAGAATCCAAATATGGGCCCGGTTACAGCCCAAATGATCACTATGGTTAAGGCGGTGATAAAAGCCATTGGCGAACCGGTTGCCTTCGTTACTTTATTCGACATTTTCCCGAACAGCAATGAGAGTCTGTTCTTCTTTTTTTTCGTTCGCATAACTTTAAATATTTAGAGATAGCAGGAATTGAGATCCTGTGCTAAGGGAGAGGAGAGGATGGGCAAAAAAAAGTCAGGCCAGGAATGGCCCGACACCAGTAGACCTTAAAAAACCCCTAAATCTATAACCAGAACTAAAAAAGTTATACCAGCCAGTCTGTTTGGGGCTATGTAATGCTGTTTTTAATGAATTATTAATAACGTTCATCCTACTGTCCTTCTCCTTCATTCCCTTCTTCAGAAGCTCCTTGCTCATTTATGCCGCTTTCTGCAATACTGGTCAACAGTTCGTCTGTTTCCTTTTCTTCCATTAATGTTTCAGCCAGCACTTCGGCAATATTGTTCATACCAATCGTTTTCGCCAGTTGTACCAGACTGCCGTAAGTGGCAATTTCATAATGTTCTACTTTTTGTGCAGCCATAATAAGTGCTACATCGCGGGTGGCAGATTCTTCCTCAGTATCTTCAATGATCTGCTGTGCTTCTTTAACCAGTCCATCCATGGCCTCACATTTCTTTGCTTTAGCGGTTTCGCCCATCATTCTGAACACTTCTTCCAAACGGCTTACATGTTCTTCTGTGGCTGCCTGATGATCGCCAAAGGCATCGGCCAGTTCTTCAGAAGTAGCTGCCTTTTGCATTTTGGGTAATTCTTTAACAAGATGCTTTTCAGCCCAATAAATATCCTGTAACTCTTCAATAAAAAACTTTTTTAGCAATGACCGATTATCCATTTTACCCGCAGGTGATCTACTACTACTCTTATTCGTAGTCCTCGTAGATCCGTGATTTTTTGAACCCTTCGATCTTTCCATAACGCATTGTTTTGTGGTGATAAAAACGGATTATACCGAAAAGGATGAAAATCAAATGCCACGATTGCGGGTAGGAAGGTTAAGCATGTGTAGAAAAAAATCTACGTGAAGCCCGTTTTAACACCGCATCGGGTACATTCTGTTACTGGTATTTGTTTTGAACTTTAACTTATTCTAATCTAAAACACACACATATGAAAGCCACTAACAGTATACCTTTTTTACAGGATAAAATACAGGGAATAGGCAGTGCGTTGTTTTATAATTTAGGCGGAGGCGTGTTAAAATTCCCTACTACCATCGTATCTGTTTTAAAAGTAGATGAAGTAGCTAATATCTGGTTTTTTACCAACCGGCCTGAGCAGCAGCTGAATGAGTTTGACCGGGAGTTTCCGGCCCACATGCAATTTTATCGCAAAGGCAAGGGCTATTACCTGCAAATAATTGGTAAAGCTTATATTGTAAATGACCCCGAAGAATTAAATGCCCTGGTAGGGCTGCCCGATGAAGTAAAAGCAAAAGCTTTTAAAGAAATGGTTTTGATAAAAGTCAAAATCGGCAGCGCGAAATATTATTTAAATCAACCCCGGTTTGCCTACAAACATAACCTGTTAGGACTTTTGAACCGTTTTTATACCTGGCTATTTAGAGAACCTGCCCGGCAGGAACCTTATGTATTTCAGCCCCTGGCACGTTTGGGATTAAGCACTATGTGATAATTGATGGAAGAGTCGCTCAAAAAAAACCCTACAAAGCATTCGCTCCGCAGGGTTGTTACTGCACGCCGACTTAGGGAACGAGAGGTGAGAATAATTTGCTAATATGATAATTCGATTATGTGATAATTGAAAGGCAGGTTACCTCTTTTCACACGGCCCTGCTAAAAATTTCTTACTGCCTTTCGCTTGCAGCTTGCGGCTTGTAGCTTGCGGCTTTTTCTTACGCACTCTTAAACTGATTCTTTTTAATGCTGCCAGGTGAGCAGCCATGATGTTTTTTAAAGATCTCAATAAAATGGCTCACCTTTTCATAGCCCATGCGCTCAGCGGTTTCGTTTACCGTAAATGGGTTCTGCACCAGCAGTGTTCTCGCCATATCCATTTTTTTGTTCAGGTAATATTCATAAATACTTTTTCCATAAATAATCTTGAAGTACCGCTTCAGGGTAGTTTCACTCAACGCCACCATTTTAGCGATTATACCCATACGTGGCGGCGATTTATGAATATAGGAGAGTAAAATATTTTCCGCCGCTTTCACTTTCTCATAGTACAGGTCAATATTGCCGGAAGTTTTATCGGTTGCTTCCCTCGAAACAGCCGTCATAAAATCCTTTATCATGCCAATGGCTACCGGTATTACGTGATCGGTATCTGCTTTTTTGTCTGTTATACAATCAATCAGCTTTCCAGCCAGTTGACTGGTTCTTGTCAAACAGGGTTCTATCAACACCGGCATACTGTTTTCATCCACGATCCCATCATTAAAATATTGGGCAACCTGTACAAATCCGGGCTGTTGTTTAAGCCAGTAAGCCGATATGGTAAATTCAATCAGCTGCACAGGCGCCTGAGCATTCAAATGCAGCCCGGCATTTACAGAATCAGGTATCAACGCAAACCGTGGCTGGCGCACCTTATTAAATTGCTGGTGTTGGTTAAAACTTTTGAACTCAACCGATTCAGGAGAATGCACACAAAACAGGGTATACCCGTTATTGGCAATATATACTGGCAATGCTTCTTTAATGAATTCAACAGGCTTCGACAGGTGAAGGTCCCACACCCGCATATATAACCCCGCTTCAAGATGCCACTTCTTTATTTGACCACGTCCCATTTCTCCTGAAAACCGGAGAAGTGTATTTCCTTCTTCCAACTCGCCGCCAATTTCAAGAGCAAGCTCTTTAAACGCATCCTCACCCTCAATTTTACTTACCCGAATCGAATTGCTTTTCATTCTCTTATTGGTTTTGATTGTGACAAACAGGTGTTTAACCAAAGGCCTGTAACTATTAAATCCAGGCTACTATTAATTACATACCCCTGAGTGCTTCTTATGATTCTTTATAATAATTAGTATTTGCTTGTTTGAGCAGAAACATGCAGCACCGGTAAGCATTTCCTCTTATTTGTGTGACCTGGTGTTATGGAATTTGATTTTTATCAATTAAAGGACCGAATAGCCAGGAAGGCTAAGTGTTTGTTGACCCGATACAGGTAAACTTTGAACGAAAGGGGGTAAAAGAAACACAGAAGGCAGACTACTTTTACATTCACATCAACGCAACGAGCTTTTATTACTCCAATATTTTCAGAAAATCCTACCCGGGCATCTCACAGTTAATTATTCCAATTCATCCTCTGTTCCATTAATCAGTTCATCATTGTAAACCAGCTATTCATATGCATATGCCAGTGCTGGCTGTTGCATAAGACCTGGAATCATTTACTGCTCACCTAAAACGATTACTCGTGAAACCAAACATGTACACACTTTTAGTGATCTCTATTGTATTGCCTTTTCATCATACCGTACAGGCACAAATGAACCAGCACCCCGGTTCTTTTCAATCAAAAGCAATTACTACTAATAAACAACAACCGCTTACCAGCGACATTTCCTCAACCTGGTATAACGATGCGTTAAAAAACATACAGCAACTTGAAGATCAAATAAAACCGGAGCGCACACAAGGATGTTTTAGCGCTACCAATTTGCGTAGCCGCACCGGCTTTTACATATCGCCGGACGGTTATAAAGTAGAATATATGCAACAACCGGACTGCCAGGTTGCTTTTCAACTCAAAGGCATAGGCCGTTCTGCCATACAGTGGACACCCGGAAACAATTATTCGATCGTTCAATCTGCTAGTCAGCTTTTGTATAAGTTTGATAAACTCCATATTGAATACATAAACAGCAGCGTAGGTTTACGACAGAACTTTTTAGTGAACAGTAAAATACAAGGCGAGGGCGCGCTGAAGGTAACCATTCAACCAGAAACAGCATTGCACCCCCGGTTGGTCAACAATAATAGCCTGGCCTTTTATTCTGACGATAATAAAATGCAGCTGTCTTATGAAGATCTGCATGTATGGGATGCGAATCATAAAGAATTACCGGCTGCCATGCATTTCAACAATGGGTTATTAACAATTGAAGTTGATGATGCGCAGGCTACTTATCCGGTAACCATTGATCCATTGAATAAAACGCCGGAGTGGACCACTTCAGCCAATGGACTGATCAGTAATTTAACCACATTACAAATAAATTCAGCATTATACGGATATGCCGTAACCGGACTGGGCGATGTAAACGGAGATGGATATGGAGATGCCGCCATCAGTGCGCCGGCCTTAACAAATATCTTCAGTGGCAGCGGATCGCTGGCCAGTGTAGGCGCTGTATTTGTATTTTACGGTTCCCCTACCGGTTTATCTACCACACCCGCTAAAACCCTGCAACCGAATACGGCAGTGGCAGGCGCCCTGTTTGGCACCAGTGTAGATGCAGGAGATGTTACCGGCGATGGCATCAATGATATTATTATAGGCGCTCCGCTCGATTCATATAGCACTACCGCAACGGGGATTTTGGGCGGAACCACAACTGTAACCGTGAAAGCAGGGAAAGTATATGTATACCCCGGCGGAAATTTAGCCGCTCCCAATCCAACAAATTTTTTAGAAATATATTTACAGGGTACAGGTTTTTTCAGCAATGCTTTATTGAGTAGCAATATATCGGTCAATGCGCTATTTGGCTTTTCCGTGGCAGCCACCGGTGACCTCGATGGCGATAATAAATCAGACATCATTGTAGGCGCACCCGCCTACGTAGGCGTTAGTTCAGCTATTAAAAACGGCGCTGCCTTTGTTTATTATTCCGGCGATTTAACGACCCACACACCCGTGCAGTTACAGGCTCCGAGCGCCAGCCTGCTGGGACTGGTATCGCTTCCTCTTCTTCAAAATGGATTATTTTTTGGCTTTAGTGTTGACGGCGTGGGTGATTATAATAACGATGGCTATGCTGATGTTGTAGCAAGCGCACCGGCAGGCGTTGACCTGTCGTCACTGGGTGGCCTGTTAAACGGACAAATTTTAAGTGGTACGGCCTATGTATATTATGGAACCGGATCGGGTATCACTAATACCGTTGGTGTTACGCTGAAGCCCAAAAGCGGTAATTTGTTTGGCAATGCAGCCAATTTATTCGGGTATAAAGTAAAAGGCATAAAAGGTATAAATGGAAATCGCAACGGTAATATTGCCATTGGCGCACCTACCGGCGGATTAATTCCCAATGCGCTGAGCCTGACAATACAAGCCGGCAACGTACATGTCTTTAAAAAGAAAGCCAATTCATCATCCGTCTCAGATACGAGTAATCAGGTGCTGGTGTCGCCCCGTTCAACTTCTTTACTGTCGATATTGAATACACTTGACCTGAACATACTTTTTGGTGCCGCCATAGATAATGCCTACGATATTAATTGTGATGGCATTCCCGACCTGGTAGTGGGCGAACCATTATCATCTGGTGCAACATTGGCGCAACTGCAGGCAAACGCCGTTGGTGGGGCTGTGTATGCATTCCTTGGAGATGGAACCGGCACCTATGTCACAACACCGGTATATACTGTTTCGGCCGACCATGGCGGTGAATTCCTTTCTGTGAATGCGGTTTCCCTGTTCGGGTTTAGTGTAGCAGGTGTTCCGAAAACGCGGGGCCTGGGATCATCACCCCGCATTTTGGTTGGTTCTCCATCGGCTGCACTTGATTTTGATAACAGCCTGTTGAATCTCGGCAGCACGCTGGGATTGTTATTTGATTTCGTAGCCGGAGACAATGGCCCGGGTAAAGCCTTTTTATTCAACACCCAACTGTGCGCAGGGGAAGCCCCACTGCCGGTTACCCTGGAAGAATTTAAAGGGCAGGAAAAGAATACAATCATCAACCTGTACTGGAAAACCAGTCATGAAGAAAACCTGAGCCGATTTGCAGTAGAAAGAAGCCGTGACGGGGTGCACTTTGAAAGCATTGGTATCGTATTTCCCTGGGATGACGCCAACCATATTGATTACGCCTTTACCGACAAAAGCGCCATACCCGGCAACAATTATTACCGGTTAAAAATGATCGATAATAATGCTGCTTACAAATATTCAGGCATGCTGACTTTCACACTCGTTCAAAATAGGGGAGCCAATGTAGGAATAGCGCCCAATCCGATTGTCGACAAAATTTGTCTGCAATTCACCGGGCTAAGCGAAAACACTTACCGTATTGAATTGCGCAATGTGATGGGGCAAAAGTTTGTAGAAAAATCAATTACCATTACCGGATACAGACAAACGGAATACCTCATGCGGACTGTCTCAATGACACCGGGAATTTATTTCCTAACGGTATTTGGAAAAAATAATAAGAAAGTTGCTTCAAACAGGGTTATCGTTCTTTAGGTTAACACGTGAAAGAAAGGCCACCTTCGCGGTGGCCTTTTTATTTGTTATCAGTCATACTGCAACAGTTACCTGTAATATTAATTGTAAACGCGTCTTATCAGTTATCCATATACGAAGCATTGCTGACGCTTTGACAACAGTCAAAACCACGGAAATTTTAATGATGAGTAACCGTTAGATTAACAGTTTTTGGTACGTTTCGTGCTTGATATGAAAATTTATTAATTGTAGCGGAATTTTTTTCTCACTTTAAAATCCTTGGTGATTATGACTTTGAACAAAGGCCTGCAGCGCCGTGCATTTCTGCGAAATGTAGGGCTGGCCGCTATTGGCGGACTAACAGGATGCACTAAAGTTTTACCTGAAATTACCTCACTCACCCAGAAAAATAACCTGATAACAAACAAGCTCCCGAAATGGAAAGGGTTCAACATTTCTGACTTTTTTCAACCCGACCCCTGGTACGTTGGTGGCTCAACACCGGAAGAGTTCTTCAAATGGGTAGCTGATTGGGGATTTGATTTTATAAGAATACCGGTGGCTTATCCGGCTTACCTGAATATGACTCCTTATCAGAAGTACATTAATGCCGAAGATGTATACAGGATTGATGAAAACAAGGTGAACCAGATAGAGAAAACCATTTACCTGGCGCAAAAATATAACCTGCATGTGAGCCTTAACTTACACCGCGCTCCGGGTTATTGCGTAAGCACCGGCTACCATGAGCCTTATAATCTTTGGACGGAAAAAAATGCCCAGGATGCATTTGTATATCACTGGAGTTTCTGGGCAAAGCGGTTCAAAAACATTTCTTACAACAAGATCAGCTTCGACCTGGTAAATGAACCCTGTTACCGGGACGATGTAAACAACACATCGTCCAAGACAACTGCTGTTCCAGGCTCGCTCTATCGCACCGTAGCACAGGCAGCAGCTACCGTTATTCGTAAAGAAAACCCGTCGTCTTATATTATAGCAGATGGCAACAATGGCGGCTCTGATGTAGTTCCCGAGCTGGCCGATCTGGGCATCGGGCAAAGCTGCCGCGGTTATTACCCATTTGAGATCTCGCATTACAAAGCGCCATGGGTATATCCCGATCCGGCTTACCAGCCAACACCATTATGGCCCGGTACGGTAGGTGGCCGTTATTTCAGTAAAGCCGTGCTTGAAGAATATTACAAACCCTGGTTGAACATGGTAAAGCAGGGCGTAGGTGTTCATTGCGGCGAATGCGGTTGCGTGAAAGACACGCCACACGATGTATTCCTGGCCTGGTTTGGCGATGTGCTCGATATTCTCACTACCAACGGAATTGGATTTGCCCTGTGGGAAATGAAAGGTGACTTTGGTATCCTGAATTCGAACCGCGCCGATGTACAATACGAAGACTGGTACGGTTACAAGCTTGATAAAAAATTATTGACGATGTTGCAAAGTAAGTAAGAAAGTATACTCGATGTGTGAGAAGGGGTTATCCCTATATCCGAAACCACTCTGCTACGGGGATGTATCCGCCAGCTGGCGGATGCATCCTCTTTTTTTGCTTCTACCGGAGATATCAGCTATACACTAACCGTTCCCAAATAAACACTATCCGATTGCGAACTCCGGTCGGCGGCAACAGAAGCAACATACAGGTGATAGATCCCGGGAGCTCTACCCACTGATAACTTTAATGTATCCGCACCCGTGCTCCGGAATTGACCGGTTATGTTAAACGACGGATACAGCTTCTCAACATTGCATCTCCAACCAGTTTACAGCTGGCGTTAAGCGCAGCTTCGTTATCTATTGTAACCAAACGGCCAGACCCTGATAGCCAAAAAGCTTATTTTGCCCACAGAAACAGGCCGCCTACCCACTTACCCGCAGATTGTCAACCACTTAACCGCCTATATTCGCACTTAGCCACTTATATTACCGCCCATCATACATACTTTACCGGCTGTGAAACAAAAAATACCGCTCATGCCGGATGTTCTAAAGGAAATGTTAACACCCCTCTATCTTTGATCTATCAAACTAAAGGGAGATACTTCTCCACCGACAATGAACCACTACTTAGAGTTTCTCTTCGCCCGCTACCGCCAAAGAGTAAAGCCACCAGCAATTACCAGATTGTAATCTTCCGTAACAGTTACTGAGTTTATTCAACTCAGGCATTTACACATATGCAGCTATTTGCTGCGTACTGTATAACCCATGCTCAATGTCAAAACGATGAAACTTAAAATTTGGATCGGTCCGCTGATAGGTGTAATATTTCTTCTCACGCTGCGACATACTCTTTATAATGAAAATAAAAATGGACATCAACGTTCAACTATACCCGCAGTGATAGAAGAGAAGAAACCGGAGATCAATCCTCCTATGGCCGGTACCCGTTTGCACTGGGACATACTGCCCCTCTGATTCATTCAGCACATTAAAAAGGCAGCGCAGCAATTGGCATAACAGCATCTCTGTTTTGGGTGACCGTACTATGCGCGGGCATTCATGAACAGGCTTTCGCTTTCCGGTTTATCGGGAGGACAGGGAGTGATTTGTACAGACAACATCGTATTGTTTAACACATATAATATACAACTATGGCCAACTTCGGAAAGAAAATTTTGTCGGCTTTCGTGGAGGTAAACGACGACAAAAAGAAGGAAGCAGAAAAGCCGCATTCGACAGAATATATGCCCAAAGTGGAGCCGTTACCGCTGCCCACCTTCACCAGCACAACTGCTACAAACAGTTATGCATCACCGGTAAACAGCAAATTCGCAGCTTATTTTGAAAAGCTGTTTATGGAAGCCAACATTCCGGGACCCGACTACTACGAGTTCAGTAAAATGATCGAAGTGATGCAGGTCGTTCCCGATGAGCAGGTACGGTACATCACCGCCTTTGCAGGGCTCAGTGTACAGGGGCTCGACAAACAAAAATTATTGTCGACCGCTGCACAATACCTGCAGTTGCTGGAAACCGATGCAACGAACTTCCATAACACTGTAGATGCCGCCTTACAGGAGAAAGTGCATGAGAAGAAAAAGCTGATGACAGATAAAGAGAGCCGCATTCAACAGCTAACCCAGGAAATAAGCGCGTTGCAAAACGAGTTGCTGAACCTGCAAAACGAAATAAAAGATAATGAAGCCAAAATAGAGGCCAATACGGGCGGTTATAAAAATGAAAGTGAAGCGATGAAAAACCGTATTAACCATGACATGGAAAAAATAAAAAGATACATACAATAAAACAGCATAACATGATTAACCCGATCTCAAAAACAAAAACACCCGGCTGGTTCTCCGAACCCAAGAACCTGGCCACAACCATTATAGGTCTTTCTTTATTTGCCGGCCTGGCATATGGGTTCTTAACTTATGTATTGCCGTGGCTGGTAACCGTCACCTGGAACCTGGTGAACCTGGTGATTGGTGGTGTGATCCTTGGCTTTTTGCTGATGATCGTAACCAATAAAAAATTCTGGCGGGCATTAAAATACCTGTCGGCATTCATTGCCAACTACACCATTGGCATTGCGATAGAATTGAATCCGTTCAATATTCTGCAAGCCAAAATTGAGCAGGGTTATAAGGATAGAAATACCTTATATCAACAGGCGGCCAAACTAAAAGGTAAACAAAGCGAGCTGGTAGACAAACTGACCGACAAGGAAAAAGAGTTGCAGCTGAACATACAAAAAGTAAAGATCGTGCAAGCGGAACAAGGTAAGGGCAGCCGGCAGGTTGATCTGTATGCAAACAATGTGTTGCGTTGCCGTGAATACATCGATAACGTGACGCCGATAGTGGGTGACCTGAACAAGTTGATAAAATTTGCCGACGCCGCCTATGAAGAGAGCGGTATTATGCTCGAAGACGCCAAGCTCGATCTGGAAGCCAAGAAAGACCTGTACTATTCGGTAACAACCGGTTTGTCGGCCGTAACAAGCGCCATGAAAGCGTTCAAGGGTGATGATGAACTGAACCAGGATGCCGAGAAAGCCCTGGCTATATTGAAAGTACAGATTGGCGAAAAGATCGGCCACATTAAATCGGCCATAGACGTTACCTCGCGCTTCATGGATGATAAGGTACTGGAAGATAAAGCCAAAAGCGCCCAGGCTATTGAACTGATCAACCAATTTAATATGGACAGCGATTTTAACTACACGCAAAATGCATTGGATAAGAATACGGATACAGGCAAATTAAAAGGCATTTCAGCACCAGACAGATATCGTGGATTGCTAGATTAATGAAGTAGGAAGTAAGAAAAACAGTTCCCTTTATTGATGCAGCTGAACGGAGCGTCGCAACCGGTGTTTAACCGGAGCGATGCAGCCGGCCACCCGATCCATGCCATGAAAAAACCAAATAACAAAAAGTAAATAACAAAACCAACAACTGGGTTCGCGGAACTAAGAACCAGGAACTCAGAACAAACAAACATACAACTATGGCACTCAAATTAAGACCCGCCGGAAAATTATTGATCATTGTTGCAGTAGTTACTGCAGGTATTTTCGGCGTAAGATGGTATCAAAACCGTCCAAAAGAAGTAACCGGATCTATTGAAGTAGGTAAAGTAGCCCTGCCCGATGCACCGGAGGCCTCTTTACAGGGCAACGCTGTTAAATTAGAATTACCCGCTGATGAACAGTCCGTAAATGGTGGTACACAAATCACCTGGGAACGTATGGCCTGGAACAGCCAGTTCAGCGGTATGTATGCTAACGGGGGCGTACGTACTACCAAAGGCTCTTTGTTCGATAAATCGCACCTGGATGTTACTTACATCCGTCAGGACGACTGCAACAAACAAATGGCCGACCTGGTAAAGTTTGCTAACGATTATAAAAGCAATACAAATGCCCCGGGTGTATTGATCACCTTCATGGGTGATGGTATGCCGGCTTTTATGACCTCGCTTGCCAAAGAGCTGGAACCACTGGGCCCCGAATACCAACCCATTATTATTCCGGTCACGCACGGTAAATCGTACGGTGAAGACCAGGTGATGGGTCCGCAATCATGGAAACAGGACCCCCGCAATGCGATTGGTAAATGCGTGGCCGGTGTATTACGCGACGGTGATATAAACATTCTGTTGAAATGGGCCGGCGACAACGGGCTGAAAGTAAACCCCGATGAAACCACCTACGACGGCAATGCGATAAACATTATTGCCGCCAACGACTTCCTGGATGCGCCTAACAAGTACATCACCGGTTATACCGAAAAAAGGAAGCTGATCGTAAATGGTAAAACAACCGGTACCGATACCACAGTAGCTGTGGATGCGGTAGCCACCTGGACGCCTGGTGACGTAAATGTCGCCACTAAAAAAGGTGGACTGGTTACTATCGCCAGCACCCGTCAGTACGCATCGCAAATGAGTAATCAAACCATCGCCATTAAAAAATGGGCGTATGATCACAGGACCGATATCGAGAACATGATCATTGCCCTGGCGCAAGCCGGCGACCAGGTACGTTCGTTTAACGAGGCCAAACAATTTGCGGCTGAAATAAGTACCAAACTGTACCAGGAACAAAATGCCGCCTACTGGTTGAAATACTTTAACGGCGTGGAAGAAAAAGACATTCAGGGGCTGAAAGTAACACTTGGTGGTTCTGCCGTATTCAACCTGAGTGATATGGCCAATACCTATGGTTTGGGTGATGATAGGGTTGACCGGTATAAAGCGGTATACAACACCTTCGGTAACCTGATGGTGAAAATGTACCCTTCCATTATGCCCAGCTTTTTACCGTACGAAAAGGCAGTGGACAAATCGTTCCTGTTCAGCGTGATCTCGAACCACCCCGAATTATTACAGGGCAAGGCTATTGAAACAAAGTATGCCGAACAGATCACCGATGCAGTATCATCCAAATCGTACGCTATTCAGTTTGAAACAGGCTCTAGCACTATCAAACCAGGATCGTACAAATTGCTGGATGAAATATTTGAATCGGCTGTGGTAGCTGAAGGTTTGAAGTTGGGCGTGTATGGCCACACCGACAACAAAGGTAGCGATGACGTTAACGTTCCGCTTTCTCAAAAGAGATCGGAAGCCGTGAAAACCTACCTGCTTAAAAAAGGTTTGAAACAAAACCAGATCGAAGCGAAAGGGTACGGTGCAGAAAAACCGATTGCCGATAATACCACTGAAGCCGGTAGAAGTAAGAACCGGAGGGTAGAGATTGTGCTGGGTGAGTAACGAGTTATTTCGAGATTTCGGGATCTGGAGATTTAGAGATTTAAAAATGTGCGAGAGTCTTGAAAATAGAGAAATCACAAAATCTCAAAATCGATAAATCAGAAATCCTATCAGTAGTATAATAGCCGTGTCATGGGGTTGCAGCCGTGGCACGGCTTTCCCAAAAACCAACCAACTAAAGAAACATGAAAAAGCTCATTCAACCATTTGCCACCATCAACCGGCAAACATTCATTCTCCTGGTTGCGGTGCAGGTGGTTATTACCTTATTGCTATGGCATGTGTTGTCGGATGGATTGATTCCCAAACCCGGTAAAGTAGCCGGTGCTTTTGTACAATTGCTGGGCAGCAAATTATTGCTCGACAACGTGCTGGTAAGTCTGCTCCTTACCGGGAAAGCCATGCTGTATTCAATTCTAATCACCCTCTTGTTTGCTTATTTATCTGTATTGCCCTTTTTCAAAAGCGTAGCCCAGTTCATAGTTAAATGCCGGTATTTAACCCTAACCGGTTTGATATTCGTTTTCACCTTGCTCACCAAAGATGGCAGCCAGTTAAAGCTCTCCTTACTGGTATTTGGCATAGTACCCTTTTTTGTAACCTCCTTCCTCTCGGTTATCATAAATATTAACAAGCAGGAATATGAGTTGTGCAAAACGCTGGGCTATAACAACTGGCAAACATTGTATGAGGTCATTATCATTGGTAAGGCTGACCAGGTGTTTGAGATCCTGCGACAGAACTTTGCGATCTCCTGGTTAATGATCACCATGGTAGAAGGACTGAGCATGAGCGAAGGCGGTATAGGTACATTGCTTATAAAATATAATAAGTACAACGACCTCACCAATGTGCTTGCCTTACAGCTGGTGATCTTTGTTATCGGTTTATGTTTTGATTATTTATTAGGAACCGTGCGACATTGGCTATTTCCGTACAGCAAACTAAAAACAGCAAAAGCATCATGACACAACATACCAAAGCAGAAGTATTATTACAAGCCACAGATATCCAACTGACCTACGACCGGCCTATTCTGCGCGATATTAATATTTGTATAAAAAATATTATCCGTCCGGGTTTATCGCAAGGGCAGGTAGTAACCCTGATCGGCCGAAGCGGGATTGGCAAAACGCAGTTGTTCAAAATACTATCTGGCTTGCAGGCGCCTACCGCAGGAAAAGTAACCATACACAACAATCACCCGGTAAAAGCTGGTGATATGGGCGTTATCTTTCAGAACTATTACCTGTTTGAATGGCGGACAGTGTATCAATCGCTGTTACTCGCGGCTAAAAAGAACAAGGCGTTGGTCGGAAAAGAAAAACAGGCCATTGAACAATATGCGGAACAGTTTCAGTTAACCGGCCACATGAATGTATATCCGCCACAATTATCGGGCGGGCAGCGCCAGCGTGTAAGTATCATGCAGCAACTATTAAAAGGGTCTGACTTTATCTTACTTGACGAACCTTTCAGCGGACTTGATGTATGTATGCTTGACAAAGCGGTAGAGCTGTTGTTGCAGGTATCGTTGTCAGATGAATTGAAAACGCTTATCATTGTCTCGCACGATATTGAAACCAGCGTAGCCATTTCTGATACGGTATTTATACTCGGTAATGAAGAAGGAAAAGCAGGCGCCACCATTAAAAAAGAGATCGATTTAATAGAACGTGATCTTGCGTGGCAGAAGAATATTAAGCAGGAGAGAAGATTTATGGAAACGATTGAGGAGATAAAAGGATGTTTGTAACTTACCCATACGCATCCATGACTGTTAATTCATATATATCAAAAATAATGTCAGGATTAGCGAGCTGCCGAAAGATCGCGATAAATAATTAACTTTTCTATAGGATATTGACTATTCCACGACAAGTGAATCCTGCAAAATATATTCGAAATTTAAGGATCTGTTAGAATATCTTTTCTGGGTTTAACACTTTGGAAAAGAAGGCACTTTGTAACTATCTAAAACCAGCATAGGGATTAAAGTATATTCCGCCCCACTATAGCGACGCTACAGCAGGGCGGAAGGATGTCTATTATATAAACCATCATATATCGGCAACTTTAAATCCACAAAAATGAACTTCAACAAAGTGAATAACCTGGCAGGATGGACGGTATGCGCAATAGCCTGTACCGTATATCTGCTGACGATGGAACCAACTGTCAGCTTATGGGACTGCGGTGAATTTATTTCTACAGCTTATACCATGGGTATTCCACACCCGCCCGGCGCCCCGCTGTTTATATTAATTGCCCGGCTTTTTATTATCCTGTTTGGGAATAACCCGAATACGGCCGCTATTGCCGTAAACAGCATGAGTGCCATCGTAAGCGGCTTAACCATATTGTTCCTGTTCTGGACCATCACTCACTTTGCACGAAAGCTCATACAAAAAAATGATGAACCGCTTAGCCGCTTATCTATTTTCATGATCATCAGCGCCGGTGCAGTAGGTTCGCTGGCTTATACTTTTTCTGATTCATTCTGGTTCAGTGCTGTTGAAGGGGAAGTATATGCGTTATCATCTTTCTTCACGGCACTGGTATTCTGGGCCATTTTAAAATGGGAACAACAGGCACACAAACCCGGCGCCGACAAGTGGCTCATCTTTATTTTCTTTATGATGGGCCTTTCCATTGGTGTTCACCTGCTGAACCTGCTTACCATCCCGGCCATCATTATGGTATATTATTTCAAACGGTTTGCGGTTACAAAACGAAATACCATTATTGCCTTATTAACAGGTTGTGCCATCACGGGCTTTATAATGAAATTCATTATTGTTTACACGGTTAAAGGCGCAGGTGCATTTGATATATTCTTTGTAAACGAACTGGGCGCGCCTTTTTTTGTAGGCTTTGCTTGCTTCTTTTTACTGATAGCCGCTGGCATTGCCTGGGGTATTAGGATCGCCAACAAGAGAAAGTTACACTACCTGAAGCTCGGCTTATGGAGTATCGTTTTCATACTGTTGGGTTATTCCACATACCTCACTACCATGATAAGGTCAAACGCCAATCCGGGGGTAGACATGTACAATATTGATAACCCTATTAGCCTGGCAAGTTACCTGAGCCGGGAAAATTATAACGACTGGCCAATTCTATATGGGCCAGACTTTACGGATAAAGCACCGCTTGTAAAAACCGGCAATCAATATGTTAGAGGCAAAGAAAAATATGAAGTGACCGGTTTCCGCTATAAACAGGATTGGGGTAATACGCCTTCCTCGCATGTATTCCCGCGCATGTTTGATTCAAATAACGACCGGGGACAGGTAGATTGCTATCGACAATTTGCCGGACTTGAACCTGATGAAACGCCCACTGTGGGCGATAACATGAAATATTTCATGAAGTACCAGGCAGGCTGGATGTACATGCGTTATTTTATGTGGAATTTCGCCGGCCGACAAAATGACCTGCAGGGATTTGGAAATCCACGGGACAGTAATTTCATCAGCGGTATTTCTTTTATAGACAATGCCATGTATGGCAACCAGCAAAAAATGCCTGACAGCGCTCACATCGATAACAAAGCATACAACCGGTTGTATATGTTACCGCTGCTATTAGGCGTAGCCGGTATATTCTTTCAATGGAAACGCAACCGCCGCGATCTGTTGATAAGTGGATTACTATTCTTATCAACCGGGTTGGCTGTTGTCATCTTCCTTAACCAGGCTGGTTATCAGCCGCGCGAACGCGACTATGCTTTTGTAGGTTCGTTTTATGCATTTTCTATTTGGATAGGATTAGGCGTGTTATGGACGAAACAGGTGTTGGAAAAAATAGCCAAAGCGCCAGTCGCGGCTTATGCGGCAAGCGGACTCTGTTTGCTGGCTGTTCCGGTATTGATGGCGAGCCAGGGGTGGGACGACCATGACCGCAGCCAGAAAACACTGGCCCTTGACCTGGCAAAGAATTACCTGGAAAGTTGTCCGCCCAATGCTATTCTATTTACAGCCGGAGACAACGACTCGTATGCCTTGTTGCATGCACAAGAGGTTGAAGGCATTAGAAAAGATGTACGCGTAGTGATCAGTACACTCTTAGCATCGGATTGGGAAATTGATCAGCTTCGACACAAAGTGAACAATAGCGCATCCATCAATGTGATGTTTACACCCGAACAGGTTGCCGGCGATAAACTCAACGTAGTGTATTATTCAAAAATGCCAGGGTATGAACCAGACAGGTATTACGATCTGTATGATATCCTTAAAAATGTGGTAGGCAGTGATGATACGAAGTATACGGCAGCCTCGGAAGATGGCGATATATTTCATTTATTCCCGACACAGAAATTCAGCGTGCCGGTTGATGTAAAAATGGTAACAGCAAACGGAACGGTGAATGCTGACGATAAAGTGGTTGACGCTTTACACATTGATCTGGGCAATAAAAATCATTTGTTCAAAAACGACCTGGCTATGCTGGCGGTTATTGCGGGCAATCAGTGGAAACGGCCGATCTGTTTTACCAATACCAGAACAGCACAGGACCTGGGACTGGAAAAATACACCCGCCTGAATGGACTTGCCTACCAATTGGTGCCTGTTGAAAACGCCAACACCGGCGGTGTGAATCTGGACGTAGCCTATAACAACATCATGAAAAAGTTTGGGTACGGCCATGCTAATAAAAAGGGCGTTTATTTTGATGAAGAGAACCGCCTCCACATGAACATCATCAAACTGGCGCATGCCCAGGTAGCCCGCAGCCTGGCACAGGCAGGCAATAAAGAAGCAGCACGCCAGATATTGCATCGTTTCGATGACAACGTCAATGAATCGAATGTTCCATATGGCATGACATCGGACCGGGGCAATATGCATAATATCTATTCCCTTCAGTTTTTGGAAGCCTGTTATTTATCAGATGATCTTACACTTGCCAGGAAAGTAGCAGCATCCATGAAAAAAGACCTACAGCAACAAATGCAATATTACCATTACCTGGGCGATGAGAACTACAACCAGGACCAGATGGCGAACAACGCCTATTTGCTGTTACAGGGCAAAGAAGGTAATCTGTCTTACCGGCAAGCCGAATTTGCACAGGACATTCTTTCAAGCTACCAGCTTTTAAACCAGTTGGAAAAATGGGAGCAGGAGTTTCAACCTAAACATGCTTCTTTATAAAAGTTACTTCAAACCATAAAAAAGAAAAGAGCCATCCGCAATTGCCGATGGCTCTTCCATTTATAACCCTTCAAATAGTACGAATCAAAATCTGATCAATATCTGCTGAACTTGTAACGACCGATATAATTATTGGTATAATTGGTACCTACAAACGAGTTGGCATATATTTTTACATTATCAAAATACATGTCAATGGTATCATCGCCATAATAGTTCGACACATGTATAGATAAACCCTGGTGTGTATTGGTGAAATAAATACCATACTCATCGTAATAACCAGTGGTTAAAGTTTGTATGCTCCAGGTACCTTCAAGAGTAGTACCATTTTCTGTATAGCGGGCTCTGCCGTTACTATAGAAGTTGAAAACACCTTGCTCGATGCCTGTGTTAACGGTATACCAACCGTAGGAATCTTTGTGTGATGCATCAGTAAGTACCCAGGAACCGGTAAGAGAAGGTTGTATATCTACATCAATAGTTACCTTTGAACAGCTGGCAAATGAAGCTATGGCAACAAATAAAAAGGTTAAGCGTAAAATTGGTTTCATGACCGGGTGTTTTTAAAGTGAATAAAGAGTGGTCATGTATAAGACCGTTTAAGTTTATGCCGGTTTATTCATAGTTCAGTGTAACGGGCCATTTGTGAGATTGTTAACAGCGCCTTTTTATTTCTTTAACAATCGGGGCATAAACCAGGCAACAGGTATACAACCTATGCAACAAAGCATTTATTTTGCATTGTTAAAACTATATAATGCGCAACCAATACCTTCTTATTGTTACTCTGTGCCTGCTGATGACGGCCTGTTCAGGCAAATACAAGAATCCCCATATTGAAATACAAACCAGCAAAGGTGATATAGAGCTGGAATTATATCCCGATCAGGCGCCCGGGACCGTACAGGCATTTCTTTCCTACATAAAAGCAGGCCACTATAAGAACAGTTCATTTTACAGGGTATTGAATGATGAGAACCAACCCTCCAATGCGCCAAAGGCCGAGCTGATACAGGGCGGCCTGTACAAATCGAATCCCAAAGTGCACGATACATTGTCTGGCATACCACACGAAACCACGCAGCAAACCCATATACTACATAAAAGAGGCGTTATATCTTTAGCCCGGCTTGCACCCGGCACGGCTACCAGTGAGTTCTTTATTTGTCTCGCCGATCAGCCAGGCTTTGATTTTGGCGGCGAAAACAATCCTGATAAACAAGGGTACGCCGCATTTGGCAAAGTGGTAAAGGGTATGGACATCGTAAACAAGATCTATAACCAGCGTGAAGAAGATCAATCATTTGATCCGCCGGTTCCTATCTACAACATTATTCAGTTGTAAAAACACGATGTATGGAGTTCGTAACATAACTACGGCAACTGTTTAACAACGGGTTCTCCATACAAAAAATAAATATCTAAAGAAACCACTGGTAAAAGCTTGCACTTATAAAATTTGCTTACCAAATTTGTGTAGCACACAACGCCAATATTTCCTTGCACATTTAACTGCCCATAGTTCTAATTCCAATTTCCTTTCGCACATTTAACTTTCTGATCAATTCCAATTGTCTCAGGATTAACCAACGTTTCCGTGGTGGTATGACATCAACATGCACTGATATGTAAATCCGTATTATTTTTCGTTCATTATAAATCAATCGTACCAAATGAAAATTTTCTACCTGCTATTAGAACTGGCTTGTATTGTTATTACAGCTGTAATTAGTGCCTTGATGTACCTGAAAGGCGAATACAATCTATCGAGTTTACTTATACTTTCTTCCCTTATTTCACTCACGTTGTGGGTTAAATCGAATGGCTTACTGGAAGACAAAAAAATAACTAACGATGCGAGCCCTCAAAAAGCTCACTGAAAAGGTGTGCATGATAACCTTTACCATCTAATCAATTTTTTGAACATTCATTACCGGCGTACGCTTTAGCCCTGTATGTGTTGCAGCTACAGGAGCTAAAGCCGGTAATTATTTCAGCGCCTCCCCGATTCATATTTAACATTCCATCCCTGTAATATTCCTTTCATATTGCCGACCTACTGTCGTTCGGAACAATTTTCTTAACTTTTACATCTCCCGGGCCCGATTTGTTACTGATTTTCATTTATCAATATTGAATCGTTATGGATACCACTATTCAATTACATGTTAACGGCAAAACACATACTATACAGGTTGACCCCGATACCCCGTTATTGTATGTATTGCGAAACCAGCTGGCATTGAACGGTCCCAGGTATGGTTGTGGTCTGCAACAATGCGGATCATGCATGGTATTACTGAATGGAAAAGCGGAACCGAGTTGTATGCTACCGGTAGCAGCAATAAAAGACAAGGCCATTATTACGCTGGAAGGACTGGCACAAAAAGACAACACCCTGCATCCTGTGCAGGAAGCCTTTGTACAGGAACAGGCCGCGCAATGCGGCTATTGCATGAACGGAATGATCATATCAGCTGTTGCCTTATTAAACGAAAATCCACAGCCTGATGATAAAGCCATACGCGCCGGTTTACAACGATCACTTTGCCGTTGTGGCACGCAAAGCCGCATTATAAAAGCATTGAAGCGGGCTGCAGCAATAAAACGCTGATGGTTGTGTGAGCATCGCGCCTTTGACAAATACGAACTTCATTGTTGTTTATAAATATGAATATTCATTGGATCAGCTATGAATAGAAGAAATTTTTTAAAGAATTCCGGTTGCCTGGCCATTGGGTTTAGCTTAAGCGGTTCTTTTATAGATGCGCCTTCGCCCATGATGCAGGAGCTGCCTGAAAGCATTAAAAGACATCCCAATATCGATGCCTGGCTGGAAGTACTTGCAAACGGACAGGTGCGCATTTTCACTGGTAAGCTGGAATTGGGGCAGGGCATCAGCACAGCCATTGCACAGGTAGCAGCAGAAGAGCTTGACCTTGCCATGGAAAACGTTGAAATAGTATTGGCCGATACGGTTCGCACACCCAATGAAGGGTATACTGTGGGTAGTGGTTCTATAGAACAGAGTGCCATGGCTGTTCGCTTTGCCGCCGCTGCTGCACGGCATAAATTGCTTGAGCTGGCAGCACAACAACTAAACGTTCCTATTGATCAATTAACCATGAATGCGGGAAAGATCACTAACAATTCCGGAGAACGTTCTGTAACATTTTTTCAGTTGTTAAACGGTAAACAACTAACCGATAAAATACAGGCGCCCGTAGCCTTAAAACCAAAAGACAGTTACAAACTGGTTGGAAAGGCCATACCACGTAACGATATTAAACGCATGGTACGCGGCGAATCAGTTTATATACAGGACCTGCGTTTTCCCGGAATGGTGCATGCAAGTATTATTCGTCCACCGGCATATGAAGCAAAGCTGTTGCAGCTCGATGAAAAGGCTTTACAAAAAAATATTCCGGGTATTTTAAAAACAGTAGTGAACGGAAGTTTTGCGGGTGTAATAGCACAGGAAGAATATCAGGCCGTAAAAGCCCGGCGATGGCTGCAACAACACAGCAAATGGACAGCCGGGACCAAATTACCTGCCGGGGCTAACCTGGCGGCTTATTTAAAAACATTACCGGTACAAACAGAACGGGTACACGAACAGGGAAGTATAGCCAACGACAATTCATCCAGGTTAAAAGCCCATTACTTCAAGCCCTATCTTATGCACGCCTCTATAGGCCCCTCCTGTGCAGTAGCCTTATACGACAATGGCCGCCTGCATGTCTGGTCACATTCCCAGGGCATATACCCGCTACGCGAATCGTTAGCGAAGCTGTTGCAACTGTCGGAAGAACAGATCCACGTGACCGGTGTACCGGGCTCAGGCTGTTATGGTCACAATGGAGCGGATGATGTAGCGGCAGATGTAGCGTTACTGGCTATGGCGTATCCGGGAAAACACATCCGGCTGCAATGGACCCGGGATGATGAGCATGCCTGGGAACCATATGGCAGCGCCATGATCATGGAAGTAGCTGCCGGGTTAGATAGTTCAGGTAAAATAAACAGCTGGCAATATGAACTGTGGTCCGACACGCATAGCATTCGACCAGGCGGAGAAGCCAACAATCTGCTGGCTGCACAATATTACTCATCACCCCTTAAAGGGAAAACAGGTTTTAATGGAATGCACAGAAATGCTGAACCCTATTATACAATTCCTAACCAACAGGTGAATGCGCATTTCTTCAAAGGACCTTTGCGAACTTCCGCTTTGCGAAGTCTGGGCGCCTATGCCAATGTATTTGCCATTGAATCGTTCATGGATGAACTGGCAGAAAAAGCCGGAAAAGATCCTTTCGAGTTCCGGCTGATGCATTTAAGCGATGAGCGCGCCAAAGCGGTTATACGTAAATTACAGCAGCAGATTGTTTCCGCAAAATCAGCCGCCAACACGGGCATTGGAATAGCTTTTTCACGTTACAAGAACTCGGCAGCTTACTGTGCAGTTGCAGCACAGGTACAGGTACAACCAGGAAAAGAAACCATACAGATACAAAAAATGTGGGCGGCCATAGATGCAGGTGAGGTGATCAATACCGACGGACTGATCAATCAAACAGAAGGCGGGCTGATACAATCAGCGAGTTGGACAATTATGGAGCAGGTTCGGTTTGATGCGCAACACATCACCAGTCGGGATTGGGTATCTTATCCTATTATGCGTTTCGACCAGATCCCGGAGGTTGAAGTAGCCGTATTAAATCAACCTAATGAAAAAGCGATGGGAGCCGGAGAAGCAGCCCAGGGGCCGGCAGCGGCCGCTATTGCCAATGCTGTTTATAAAGCAAGCGGTAAACGCATCCGGCATTTGCCCTTGATAAAAGAAATGGCTAAAAGCTAAATACGTTAAGGCATTTGTCTCACAGACATTTAAAAGGCATAATATTTTAATGTTTTATAAATATTAATTATACTTAATGTAATGTAGATAGAAGCCCTACGAGATGCTAAACAATCCCCCTACCCCTATATAGTCGTTGATATATATCAAATAATAAAGGTTTCCCCTTAAGTTTTTACCCCCTTCATACAATTTTTCCTTAATACAATCGGTTATAATTATTGACTTCGCTTTCCTGCTGCACATGATTCCTAAAAAGTAGAAGTTAAAATGGTTAAGGCCCATGAAACAATTCAAAGTAAAGAGTAGCACTTTGAAGAAGGGATTCTTCTGTCTATTCGTACCAATGATGTTTTTTAATAAACATCTTAATGCACAATTATCCGGTTACTCGTATGGAAAAACTATTACCATACAAGGTTCTCAAGTCTCGGGAACCGTAACCAATTTCCCCGTATTGATCAGTGTAACTGATAACTCATTAAGAACAGTTGCCAATGGCGGACGTGTTCAAAATGCGAACGGGTATGATATTGTATTTACGCTTCCGGATTGTAGTACAATTTTACCGATGCAAATAGAACGGTATGTTGCGACTACGGGGCAATTTGTTGCCTGGGTAAGACTTCCAACGCTGATCAATGGAAGCAATACTATTATCTATATGTTTTATGGAAAGACAGGTGTTGCAGCCGATCCATCCTCTACTACGGTATGGGACGCTAACTATATGGGTGTATACCATTTTAATAATAGTGTTACTGATGGCACATCGAATACCAGGAACCTTACTGATAACAGTACTGCCAATTTAACCGCCAGTAAGATCGGTGAAGGCCGCCGGTTGAATAATAACCCATTTGTTACCGCAGCCTCTGCCAGGCACTTGCGGTTACCAGACAATATCTTCAACACTGTAACCAATTTCACCTTTGAGGGATGGGTTTACCTGGAGAGCGTTAATACCAACTGGGAACGCATTTTTGATTTTGGAAGGAATACAAATTTCAACATGTTCCTCTGTCCCAGTATTGGTGGCAACGGCATAAAACGCTTCGCTATTACTATCAATGGTAATGGCACAGAAGAACAGGTTAACTCAGCAACTACAACAGGTACGGGCGCCTGGCACCACTTTGCGCTGACAATTGATGCAACGGCTAACACGGGCGTTTTATATTATGATGGAGCAGCCAATGCTACCAACACAGGTGGTATAACCCTTGACCCAAGCAGCCTTGGAACAAACGACAGGAATTATTTTGGCAGATCGCAGTATGCGGCCGATGAGGGGTTGTACGGAAATTTCGACGAATTCAGAATTTCAAACACCACCCGACCCGCGAACTGGATAGCCACTTCTTATAATAATCAAAACAGTCCGGCTACATTTTATGCTGTATCATCAGAGGTAACGGCTGGCGTTTTATGTTCCGTGCTTCCTGTAACCATAACCTCCTTTGAAGCTGTTCCGGTACAAGATGGCTCCGTAACCATAAGCTGGATTGGCGGACAGGAATCAGCCGGTGATAAATATATCCTGGAAAGATCAGCTAATGGCACCACCTGGGAAGCTATTAAAACCATTTTGGCCACCGGAAATCCCGGAACTCAAAAATATGTTACGCAGGACCTTAATCCGCTATACCCGGTGTCTTATTACCGTATACAGCAGGTTGGCACAAATAGTACAACAACCTATACACAAACCGTTACGGCAAAGCTGGATGCCAGTGTATTTAACAGTAGTAGTTTTATTGCAAGTCCAAATCCAGCTCGTCAAAGTATAAATATAACATTCCGGGAAAATGCATTACCACAAAATATACGGGTTGAATTGTTGAGCAATATGGGGATCAGGATACCTGTTCGACCGGATTTTAACGGGAATAATATTTCCATGAAACTGCCTACCCTGGCAAATGGCGTTTATTTCCTGAACGTTTATATCAAGGGTGAAAAAAATTCCAGAAAACTGTTAATCGTTCAATAAAAAGCTTTCGACCAATTAAGTAGTATGCATGAGATGACCTAAACCCAAAATCGCTAAGCCAGCGCTAACCAACGTGTAAAAACAAAGGCAGTAATGCTTTAAAAAGCAGCAATGCTTTTTTATCCCGCTCAGGCGGGATTTTTTTTGGATGCATGGAATGCTTTTAAAAAGGATTATGTAGCATGAGCCAGCTTAAGAATATCTTTTACTTCCAGAACCGGGTTATCATATCCCCGGATGGTAACATGGATCATGGCCAGGCCAACTTCCCGCAATGTAGATACAGCGTTGGGAAACAGCGGTTTTAATACCGGGTATAACCAGCCCAAAAACTTATACCCTTTTAATGTATTCTTCAAACCTTTGGTAGGTTTCATAAAACCAGGCCGGAACATATACGACGCTTTAAAAGGAAGCCGCATGAGGTCATTTTCTGTTTGTCCCTTTACGCGGGCCCACATTAATTTCCCATGTTCGGTGCTATCGGTGCCGGAGCCAGACACGTAACAAAAAGTCATTTCTGGATTTTGTTGGGCCAGGATGGTAGCCATATGCATCGTCAGGTCATAGGTCAGGTGGTGATATTCTTTTTCTTTCATGCCTACAGAAGATACACCCAAACAAAAGTAACAGGCATTATACCCTTTCAGCTGATCTTTTACAGCTGAAAGATCATGAAAATTACTATGAAGTATTTCTTTAAGTTTAGGATGTATTACACCAGCCGATCTTCTGCCAATAACCAGCACTTCCTGTACATCGGGGTGCAACAGGCATTCATGCAAAACGCCTTCACCAACCATCCCCGAAGCACCTGTTATGATTGCTTTAATCTTCATATAATATTAATACGACCAGAATAATAAAACAGTTTGTGAGCCAGCATTGTTTAACGGTTAAATAAACCGGATTGGTATCGGAGAAAAAATTAACGGGTTATTGCAAATATTTCCGAGAGTAGCTCGTAGCTGCGAAAACGGTCTTCTTTGGTTTCAGCAAAAGAGGAAATAATGATCTCAGGCACATCCAGTTCTGCAGCCAGCGCTGTTATCTTTTCTTTTACCATATCAGGAGTTCCTATAATGGAACGTTGCCTGTTAAATAACACACGTTGCCATTCATTAGCCGTGTAGTCATATTGCTTTGCGATCTCATATGACGGAATTTCATCGAACCGGCCTTTTTCAAAGCTCAGCAACCGGTAATCCATAACAGCCTGAACCTGTTCCGCCTTTTGCTCATCTTCCGAGACAAATGCAAAAACACCCGCACTGGCTTTGGGAGTTTTCAATTGGGCGGAGGGTTTGAACCGCTGTTTGTAAATGGCAATCGCATCCTTGCCGCCAACAGGGTTAATGAACTGGGCAAAGCTGAGGGCCATGCCGCTATGGGCAGCGAGGTAAGCACTTTCACCGCTGCTGGTTAACATCCACATTTCAGGAACGGTATCAATCTGTGGAATGGCACGTACTTTACCCTGTATGTTATTATAATTTGGATTATCTGTCAGGAAGTCCTGCAGGTCGCTGATCTGTTGAATGTATTCCTGCGGGTCAAACGAGTTGGAAGGGTTTAATAACTGGGCTGTAAGGCGGTCGCCACCGGGTGCGCGACCCACACCGAGGTCAATACGTTGCGGGTACAACGCCTCCAGCAATTTAAAATTCTCTGCTACTTTTAACGTACTGTGATTGGGCAGCATGATGCCGCCCGATCCCAGGCGGATACGTTTGCTTTCGGCTGCCAGCCGGGCTATCAACACTTCCGGAGCGGCCCCGGCCAGGGTAATGGTATTGTGATGTTCGCTGAGCCAGTAGCGGGTATAGCCCCATTCATCTGCCAGTCGCACCAGTTCAATGGATTCCTGTAATGCAGCGGAGGCATTGCTTCCCCGACGAATGGGTGTTTGATCAAGAATACTTAATTGTAAAGACATGCATAAGTAACAGGAGAGGCAGGAAAAAGGTTTAAAGGGGGAGCTTTCTATACGTTAAAATCAATAAATGCAGGCGGTATATAATCGGTAAGCCACACTCCATTATCTGACAAATAAAACTTATGTCCCTGTTCATGCATAGCCAATGCCTGAATAACAAGAATTACCGGTTTACCATGACGTTGGCCTACATTACCTGCTGTTCCTTTTTCAACAGATAAATGCACATGTTGCCTGGCCCTTTTTTCCACTCCATGTTGCCTGATGGCGGCTATGTTTGTGTCGGCAGTTCCATGATATAATACAGCCGGTGGAACCTGTGCCGGTATGTTCAGATCGATATCAATAGAATGTCCCTGGCTGGCCCTGATGCATGTTTTATCATCATTAAAAGCAAATCGCTTTTTATCATTGGTATCAACTACTGTTTGCAACGTATCAAGATCAAGCCGGATGCCTTTTTGATTGATCTTTTCTATCAGCTCCGGCACATTGGCCCAACCTTCATCATTGAGCGTGAGCCCTATGTATTCCGGCTCATGCCGCAACACCAGGCTCAATAATTTACTTATATTTTTAATTTGTTTTTCCATATATTTCTTTCACAGACCCATGGCGCCCGACAAACGATCGCATAGGTCTTTAATGTCATTACTTCTTTTTACTTCACTTCTCCATATCTCAGGAATGGCATCAAAACCATAATATAATCCAGCCAGGCCGCCTGTTACGGCTGCAGTAGTATCAGCATCATTGCCCAGGTTAACCGCCATTAAAGTGGCATCACGATAGTTCCCTGTAGTCATAAAACAATACATAGATGCTTTCAGGGTGTTCATTACATAGCCATATGAAGGGATGGTATCTATGTTTTGTTTGGTTATGTCTTCTTTCAACAGCGGCACAAAAAGGTCAATTTCACGCTGCACAATCTGTTTGCTTACAATAATATCATATACCGTTGCAGCAGTATTATTATATGCTGTTTGCTTATCGTTGCCCTTTAATAATTCAAGCGCAAACTCCAGGTAATAAAAACAGGCGATCACTGAACGTATGTGGCCATGCGTAACGGAGGATACATCTTTTATGATCTCATATCTTTTTTCTAAATCAAGATCACGGATATAAAATAACAATGGCATAATACGCATCAATGACCCATTGCCATTACAATCTTCATCAAAATCGCCGGCCAATGAAGGCCTTGTTCCTTTCTTTAAACGACTAATAGCCCGTTGTGTGGTCATACCAATATCAAAAACTTCTCCGCCGGCAGTCCAATAAGCATGGTCGAGCCATAGAATAAATCGGTTGCCTAAGTCACTCAGATCATATCCATTACATAATGATTCTGCCAAACAAAATGTTAGTGAGCTGTCATCGGAAAAAGTACCGGGCGGTTGGTTGTGGCTTTTGTATCCGATAAAGTCCAGTACAGGGTCCAGCCTTAACGCCTCGCGATTTTTAAACTCAGCCGGCACACCCAATGCATCACCTATAGCTACGCCAAATAATGAGCCGTGAACGGGGTTTGTTTTCATGCTTACTTATTTAATAATTCGTCAATTGCGCCTCTTTCGCCACAACTGCCCGCTCCTTAATTTCTTCAAAACTTACGCTATTGATTATTTCTCCATTCTCAAAAACAGTTATCATCTGATCTTCATATCCTGTGCTGGTTTCATTTCTTACAGTCTGAAAACCGGCATCGGTGCGTATTAATTTCAACTGCCCTGCTTTTGATGTCTTGAACGATTGTACCAGTTTACCATGCCCATCAATTTCTACGGGGTGTTTCTGTACATCTACCGCCTTGCCATTTATTTCTGCATAAGAACATTTAAAGGCAAATTTTTGGGTATCCCTGTCTACTTTTTGTAATAAGGCGCCGCCCATACCCAACAACAGGTTCTCCGCACTGATACCATTTACTTTCAATGCGCCGTATATGCTACGAATAGCCTGTACATTAACGCCATCGCCTTGTAATACCCGCACCTGGGGTGGTAATACCTTGTATCCCTTTTCATTGATGGTATAACCGAACTTATCTAATAAAATATCAAACACTCGCAGCAAGGTAAATACGGGGTCACCACTATCCGGACGAATTACCAAAACGCCATCCCTGCTCAATACCATATCCTTTAATTCTGTTCCCCAATATTCACTACACGCTCTAAAGATGTCAAATGAATCCGACACACAGGCTACGATGCCGGTGGGGAAGGTTTTTAATATATGTTTAAAGATCTCCAGCTCGCCTTCTTCTCCCAACAAAGTACAAACAGAGTGTTCTGTTGCCGGAACCGATACGCCATATACTTTTTTCGCATCATAGTAGCGTTTGGCCATTAAGCTTCCCACCAGGGTATCGCTACCCATAAAGTTGATCAGGTGCGCAGCGCCACCCAAACCAGCGCTTTCTACAGAGCTCACGCCACGGAAACCAAAATCATTCAGTACAAAATCAATAGCTGACTTTGATGCTTCAGAAGCTGTTTCTTCAAAATATTCTTCTACAATTTTTCTTACTTCGCGTGAAACCGTAGCCACTGTACATGGGTACCATACCTGCATCAACAACGTTTCCAAAAAATTAGACAACCAGAAACATTCAGGATCTGTATTTTCAATGGTCATCAATACATTGTTCACGGGCACTACAGTTCCTTCCGGTACTGCTTTAATTCGCACCGGTAACCGGCCATTATGCTTTTCCAGAATATAATCGAACTTACTGCGATCAAATACATCATTCCGTCCGAATACCTGTTGTAAAAAGCTTTCGGCAGCATCAATTTTTTCTTTGGTGATCACATTGCCTTCGAGGTAATACTTTAAAAAATATTGCAGTCCAAAGAAAATAGTTTCATCAAATTGTCCGCCGCGGCTTTCGAGATAAGAATAGATCTTCGTTGTACCGGGATAATATAATTTATGGTGAGAATATTTATAAGCATCGGCCAGTAATACTATGTTCTCCTGCGTTTTCATATAATGTAATGTTTAAATTATTTATTAAGGGCTTCTTTAGGATTGGATATAAATTAGTCGTTTAAATTTTTCATTAACAGGTTTACCAATACATGGTGTTCTTTAGCAATAGCCCCCTGCTGCATCATCGTATTGAGTTCTTTTACTGAAATCCAGGCTAATTCTTTTAAATCATCATTTGCCTTTGCATGTCCAAACACCCATTGGGTTTTAAAAAGCAAAGTAATAATCTTATCATCTTCTGAACGATAACGCCAGTCATCTATTTTGGCAGATCCAACATATTGCATACTATTTATTTCCATGTCCCCACATTCTTCCTGCAACTCCCGCCTGGCTGCGGCTTCATATGTTTCATCTGTAGGATCTGAAAACCCGCCCGGGAAACGCCATTGGGGTGAATTGTGCTTTTTCCCCAGCAACACCTGGGTATCTCCATCCTTTAAAACGGCAATATCAACCGTTGGATATACTTTTGAATACGTATTTTGATAAGCATAATTAATGCCCATTCTGAAATCTGTTGTATCGAGCACTTTATCACTATTATCATTACGAATGGCGGTAGCGGAATGTTCGCCCAATTCAGGTAAAGCTACTACCTGTAAATGCCCGCTGTAATAGGGGATAAAACAATCGCGGCTGCCGTACAATACAAACGATTCTTGTGGAAAGGTATTTTGTAACAGGGCATCTATGTTCTTGCTCCAGGTTTCATCGGAGGGATGATCGCTGAGAGGCAATACCATCAGCTCGGGAGCATATTGTTTTAATAATCTTTCGCGGGTATAAAAATCAAATGGATTGCGGCGACTTCCTTTTACCGGCGATACACCCAATACCACTACTACTTTATTGTGTTTAGAACGAATTTCGTCGAGTAAGTATTTGTGGCCGTCGTGCAGATACGGGGTCTGAAATCTTGCTATGATAACACCAGTTGCTTTCATTTTGCGTTAATTATACGCAAATTTATACAGCAACTTTTAATTATCCAAATTTTGCGTAATATTCACGCAAAATAAATTGGTATCTATTCAACAATAGGTGTATTTAATTCATAACAAGCAAATTGCGACACCATTGAGGACTTATCATTATTCCGGAGAATTCATAAAACACATTGATTTTCCATACTTTACGCAGAAGAAACAGGGCAGGGAAGAAAGAAGCCCTTATTACAATGTCCTTTATATCTCAAAATTGATCCCTTCTTTCAACAATTCCTGGTACCGTTTTTTGTTGAACTGATACATTTTGCTGGGACGGCCCTTTCCTTCGCTTTTTGCATACTCATTGGTTTCGTCGAGTATACCCAGGGCCAGCACTTTTTTGGAGAAGTTACGCCGGTCTATATCACGGTCAAGCAGGGTTATATAGAGTTTTTCCAAATCGGAAAACGGGAATTTACGATCGAGTAATTCAAAACCAATAGGCTGATAGCGGATCTTTGTACGGACCCTTTCAATAGCCAGGTTCAATATTTTTTTATGATCAAATGCCAGCGTAGGCAAGGATTTTATATTGAACCATTGTGCATTTTCTGCATCGGTACTGGCTTTCAGTTGTTGAAACTGGGCACTTTTAACAAGCGCAAAATAAGCAACCGAAATAACCCGCTTACGTGGATCACGTTGTGGGTCGCCAAACGTATATAATTGCTCCAGGTAATTGACCTCAATGCCTGTTTCCTCCACCAACTCCCGGCGAACCGCTTCTTCAAGCGATTCATCGGGCAGTACAAACCCACCTGGTATCGCCCAGGCGTTTTTAAAGGGCGGATACTTCCGTTGAATAAGCAATATAGATACGCCGTCGTTCTTGGAATACCCAAATACAATGGCATCAACTGCTACTTTAATTTCTGTACCGGCTACTGACATGGGATGCAATATAAAACATTCGGTTGTAGTACCAACCTATTCCGGTCAAACTGTATCTTTAACGCAAATCTGTTCCATGTACCTGTTGATTCCCGGCCGCCACCAATTGCTCACCCAATTCCAGTTCCAGTATATACAACGCCTCCTGCAAAATGGATTGGAAAACGAGCAAGACGTTTTTGGCAACCCTATTGGCATTTCCCGAAAAATTGAGGCGGTACTATTTGCCGTTACCTCGGCCAATCATTCCAACACCCGGCGTAACCCGCTCCCCTTTTACCTGCGGGCTATTGCTATTGAAGACTTTGGCAATTCCTTTACCATTCCAACCTACATCTATGGCATTGACGACGTAGGCCAGGTTCCTAATTTTGCCAAATATACCGTCAAACGTATTCAGCACGACAGTGAAGGGCAGTTCCATTGCACACCTTCAAATACAATTGTGATCTGTAGTACACCGGTATTGAACATGTATCACGAACTTGGTTTTTCCATTTTGCCGGCGGAGTTGCAGGATATTACAACCTGGCAACATCATACCCCTATGCCCTGGGATATAGTAATGCAATTTGCCAAGAGCGGTCAATGGCAAAACAATGCTTATATACGACAACATATGCATCCTTCTTCTTACAACGTTTGGCGAAAATATAACCGGGGCGAAAAAGTCCAAATGCTGTTCAGGGATCATATGATCAGCAGCGACGGCGACTTAACCGAAACCCGCGATTACAATGTATACGTACGGCAGATGGATGATATTGCCGAAATGAAATATCACGATACCGCTCCGTTTATACAGGCTGGCCGTATTGGTGATATTGGGTGCGCCGTAGGATCGTGGATCAAACTGGCCTGCAAAGATGAACGCCTGCGGGAATCTGATTTTTATGGTATTGAGGTCTCCCGTTACTTATATGTTTTGTGCCAACAGCGAAAAGAAAACGGAGAATTTGTGAACCCGTTTGTTTTCTTCTCACAAAAAAATGCTGTTACCGGCCTGGTGTTTGAACCTAATTCCATGAACACGATCCATACGTCTTCCCTTACCCATGAAATTGAATCGTATGGAAGCCGGGCAGACCTGTTACAGTTTATTCAAAACCGCTACGAAGAACTAGCTCCCGGTGGCGTCTGGATCAACCGCGATGTGGTAGGTCCGGAAAACAAAGAGCAAACAATATATTTATGGCTCAACGATTCGGATGGCCATAATGGGGATCCTTATAAAACATTCGATGATAAACAGGAATTTTCTCAATACCTCATGGGCTTATCAACCTATGCCCGGTTCCTGCGGTTTGCGAAGAATTTCAGGCATACGGAAGGGTATGTATTGCACTATTCAACTACCATCATTAACAATAAAAGCTACATTATTATCAGTTTGCGGGATGCCATGGAATTCCTGAGCCGGAAAGATTATACAGACAACTGGCAAAGCGAAATGCATGAAACGTTTTGCTTCTGGGATTTTTCAGAATGGAAGAATAATTTGCAGAACGCCGGATTTACGATTCATTCCAATTCAAAAGCTTTTACCAATGAGTGGATCGTAAATAATCGCTGGAAAGGAAAGGCAGAACTGTTTACCTTGCAGCATGACCAGTTAACACCACTGGATTACCCAGTCACCACAATGTTTTTGATTGGCGTGAAAGCGTAGTGGCTCTTCCTTATCTTCGATAAGGTATTCCCTTAATTCCCTGTAGGAGATGAAAAAGTTTCGGTGGTCATTGCTGATTTTAATTGCGTTGATAGTCGCCTGCCGGCATCAAAGTAAACCGGTTTCGTTCTATTACTGGAAAACAAAATTCTCATTAAACGGGTTTGAAAAAAGCATATTGAAAGAACAGGCAGTAAAAAAGCTGTACGTACGGTATTTTGATGTTGACCTGAAACCCGGCGAAACGCAACCGGTACCTGTATCGCCCATACAATTAGATACGGCCATTCACGCCTACCAGGTTGTTCCGGTAATTTTTATAAAGAACAGAACTTTTGAGCAACTGCCAGCGGCAGCCGTTCCAGCCCTGGCCAAAAATGTATTTGGTTTAGTTACCCAAATCAATCAATCGCAAAACCTCACTACACGGGAAATACAATTCGATTGCGATTGGACCGAACGCACGCGGGACCCTTTCTTCCAGTTCATCAGGGCGTACCGGGCTTTAGTGGATCAAACTATTTCAGCTACTATACGATTGCACCAGGTAAAATATAAAGAAAGAACGGGCATTCCCCCGGTTGATTATGGCGTACTCATGTATTACAATATGAGCGCTATTACCGGTGATAACAACAACTCCATTTACGAAAGAGCTGTTGCCAACCGGTATAATTCATCCATCAAATCCTATCCTCTGCCATTGGATGTTGCCCTGCCTGTTTTTTCATGGGGACTTACTATTCGGGATGGAAAGGTTGTTGAGCTGTTAAACAAAATTGATTTCACACAGTTTGAAAACGATTCTAATTTTATCCCGCGCGGGCGAGGGATAAATAAAAACCGCTACCTGGTAAAACATGCCTGTTTTAAAGCCGGCTATTATTTCAGGGAGAATGATGAAATTAAGCAGGAACACGTATCAGCCCATGATCTGCTGGATATAACAACGCAGATCAATCAGCATACGAACAATCGCATCGGCAAGCTTATTTTTTACGATTTAGATAGCACTAACCTCGTTCAATATGAAAAAGATATTTTCGAAAAAGTACGTAATAACATTCATTAGCTCCCTGGTTGTTGGGACCGGCATTGTACTGGCGTGTGCAGGAGACTGGGGCCCCGACTACGGCAATTCCAGTTTTACACCGGAAGCGTTTGTAGACAGCGAGTATAAGCCTTTCTTTTATTCCAATCTGTTCTATTATGGCATTTCACATGATGTGCAGCACGACAGGCGATTTAATGAAGCGAATATAAATGACTGGTCAACTTTTTTGGGAACTTCAGTTCCACGCACTGAAATGGAATACCTGCTGCTTACCGCTACTTCGGCGTCTATCGATAGCGCGGCCAATTATGTAACGGGCAAATTGAAAGCATTGCCCGGGACGATGCAATCATTTCAGCTGTTCAAAAAAAGTAATAAAAAGGCAACGGACTTTATCTCTTATTTGTCCCTTGCTAAAAAATGCGAGCCATTCGCTGTTAATAACATGGAAGATGCATGGGATTATGAATCGAAGAAAAACAAACCTTCCGGCACCAATGCGACTCAGCTAAACATGGAACTGTTACAGGAATTTACAAATGCAAAGGACGCATTTATCAAAGAACGTTACTGGTTCCAGCTTGAACGATCCTGTTTTTTTAATGAGCCTTCGCAAAGCGCTATTGACCTGTTTGAAAAAAACGAAAAGACATTCCCTAAAAACGAGCTATATTATCGTACGATGGCATACGCTGCCGGCGCTTATTATAAATTAAAGAATTACAGCAAAGCCAACTATTATTACAGCAAAGTGTACGATGGTTGTGCTGCCCTGAAAACGGTAGCTCATTTCAGTTTTCATCCACAGGAAGAAACCGACTGGAAAAACACATTGATGATGTGTGCCAACAATGACGAAAAAGCGACGCTGTGGCAAATGCTTGGCATATTTTATTCAGATGAAAAACGCGCTTTACAGGAGATCTATACATTAAACCCACGCAGCGAAAAACTGGACCTGTTGTTAACCAGAGCTGTTAACATTCAGGAACAAAAGTTCAGTGCCTGGGATGATAACTTAATGGAATCCCGGTTACAATTTAAAAAAGACAGCTCCACCAACGAGCTGGTATCCCTGGTTACCCGCATTGCTCGGGCCGGTAATGCCAATAAACCGTATATGTGGCATATGGCAGCGGGTTATCTGCAGATGTTAAATGGGAATTCCAAAGAAGCAACAACCTCCTATGCACAGGCAGAAAAAAAACTACCCAATGAAGAACTGGTACAATGGCAATTGAGGTTATTAAAACTTATCAATACCATTGCCGGTGTTCAAAAAGCAGATGGCAAACTGGAAAATGCCGTCCTGGCTGATATAGAATGGTTAAGAAGTAACAAAACCAGTGATGAAACATTCAGACACGCTACCGCCTTTGAATGGATAAAACGGACCATGGCCGACCGGTATAAGAAACAAAAGGAATTCATTAAAGCGGTTTGTTTTAGTAATTACCAGGCGTTTTATTCCAACAACAGCAACATAGAAGCTTTGAAAAGTTTTTTAAACAAAGCCGGCAAAACACCTTACGAATCGCTTTGTGCGAATTTGTATACCCTCACAACCAATGACCTTGTTCAATACCAGGCCATCCGGTTGACCTATGATGATAAATTAGAGGAGGCCATCGCCAAACTGGAAGGCATACCAACAAACGCCCAACTACCCGGCAATCCCTTTAACGGGCGATTGCAGGACTGCCACGATTGTGATCATGAAGCGCCTCAAAAAATAAAATACACAAAGCTTTCGTTGCTTAAAAAAATGAAAGACATGGAGGACAAAATAAAAGCCGGCACCGATGTATATACCAATGCCATGTTAGTGGCGAATGCACATTACAACCTTACGCATTATGGTAATGCCCGTGCTTTTTATGAATGCAGGGTGTTAGGTGAATTCCATTACTCGCCATTCTCCATTGACAGTGCATTCAGGGCCTTCCTTACAGACATGAACCTGGCAACGAAATATTATACGTTGGCACTCAACTCCGCCAAAACTGATGAACAAAAAGCAAAATGCCATTTCATGCTGGCAAAATGTGAACGCAATCAATGGTATAATAAAACGGTTTATAATAACAGCCGTTACGAATACGGTGATCGTGGTCAGCCTGATTTCCTGCCCTGGAATGGGTTTAAAGCATTACAACAATATCAAAACACGCAGTTTTATAAAGAAGCCATCAAAGAATGCGGTTACTTCAAAACATATACGCAGAAGTAGTTTATTTCTTTAATACCATATCTTCCTTAGCAGCCCACAGACCAATGTCCTGCTTGCTTAAAGCAGCAGCCATCAGGTCGGGGAATTTATCGGGTGTGCAGGCAAAAACCGGAATACCCAAATTAGAAAAGTATTGTGCATTTTCATGATCGTAAAAGGGGGCGCCCTGGTCATTCAATGCCAGTAATACAACTACCTGTACACCCGCCGAAACCAGTTCTACGGCGCGTTTTCGCATTTTCGTCTGATCGCCACCTTCATACAGGTCGGTGATCAATACCAATACCGTATCCGTTGGCCTGGTGATGAGTTGTTTACAATACGTGAGCGCCAGGTTAATATCTGTTCCTCCGCCAAGTTGTACGCCAAACAATAATTCCACGGGGTCAATCAATTCTTCTGTGAGGTCCGTTACGGCGGTATCAAATACAACCATTTTAGTTTTAATGGCAGGGATAGATGCCATGACGGACCCGAAAATACCCGAATAAACAACAGAGGTCCCCATCGATCCGCTTTGATCGATACAGAGCACTACATCCTTTAAGGAATTTCGCTTTCGCCCATAACCGATCCTGGTTTCAGGAATAATTGTTTTATAATCGGGCTGATAATGTTTCAGGTTTTTCAGAATGGTTGCATGCCAGTTGATCTCATTATGTTTTGGGCGACGATTGCGCACACTTCTGTTTAAACTACCTATGATCGCCTGTTGCGTTGGTTGCGACAACTTACGCAACAAATCATCTACTACCTTGCGCACCACCATACGGGCAGTGTCTTTTGTTTTATCAGGAATTACCTTGCTTAGTGTCATTAATGTTGCTACCAGGTGAACATCGGGTTCTACATTCTGAAGCATTTCCTTTTCCAACAGCATCTGGGTTAAATTCAACCGGTGTAATGCATCCTGCTGCATTACCTGCACAATGGATGAAGGGAAAAAAGTGCGGATATCACCCAGCCAGCGCGCTACATTGGGAGAAGAAGCCCCAAGGCCACCCTGGCGATTGCTATCATACAATGCTTCGAGTGTTTTATCCATCTGCACATCCCGCTCGCTTAATGAAATACCAGTGCCATCGTTTTGCTGGCCACCCAATATCAAACGCCACTTGCGTATATGTTGTTCATTGTTGATCATAGCTTACCTTTTATACCTAATAATTGCATGATAACCGGAATACCCTGTTTAGCTCTTTCTTCCTGTATATTATTTTCTGCAACATGCCTGGTGACCGTACCGCTATCACCCGCCTTTGCTTTCTCGCCCAGCTTTTTTCTTTCCGGCGACGAAAAGTTGGCAAATGTTCGGCGCAATAAGGGAAGCACCGTTGTGAATGTTTCTTCATCCAATTCACCAATCCAGTTATTCACCAGCCCCCAGAGCTCAATGTCTATTAATAAAATAGTTCCACTGCCTTTCAGGAACCCTTCCAGCCAGGCGGCTGTTTTATCTGGAGGCGTTGCGGCAGACATGGCATAATGAAATACGCGAATAAGATCATTCCCTTCCAGCAATTTGTAATCAGCCAGCAGTCGGGTGGCGTAACCTGCTATCATGGGTGATGTATTGCCTACTGCAGCTATTGCCTGTAAGGTTTGCTGCCACTGCGTAGTGATATCTGTTTGCTGCAATACATTTACTGCATCGTTTAATTTATAGAACAGTTCAAGCAGTTTTTGTGCTGCATCCTCGCTTACTGCCGTACAGGCCGCGGGTAAACTTACGCAGATACGGGTAAGCATGCTGTTTACAATACCCAATACCAGATCGGCATCTGTTTTACGCACACTGCCATACCGGGTCACCTGTACCAACCCGGGCACCACTTCCATTAATTGTATTACATCGCCACTGGCAGCGGCCAGGTTATTGATGCGTTGTATACATTCCTCCACAGCCCGGTGCAGCTCGGCCGGAATGGTATTTTCAAGCAACTTCGTTACCGTACTTAATGCATCGGCCTTGCCGGCTTCTTCTATTACAAATTTTTCAGCGGCTTCCGCCACTGTATTGCCCCAATTGCCTTTCTCAATAATGGTGATCGAAAGCTCAGGGTTCCATTGCAACCGCCACGATTCTTTAAAAGTGCCTTTGCCTGAAACGTCCTGCCGTTCACCCCATTTGATATCGAGTAAATGCAGCCGGTGTAAAAATATGCTTCGCTCCAGGTCAGTTTCTTTGCGTAGGTCCAGGGTGTAATCTTTCCAATCGGCTGTTGCCGGTAACCGCAATTTCTTTTGCAGCTTTTCTATATCGAGCTGCAACGGTGGCTTGGGAATTTCCGTGGGCACTTCCCCAATGCGGTTGCTTACGATCAGTTCATCGGCGATCAACTGCATTAATATATTTTCCCCGTTGCAGAGTACGGTGCGGGTAGCTTCGTTCAGTTCTTGCAGTCCTGCCTTGTATAAGTTGCGCATACCAGCCAGCGATTCCGCCAATCGCACCGCTTCTATTACATGCGCCACGGAAGTATCCATGTCTTTTGTCCGGAATAGCTTAGCCACTTTCGCCATCCAGCGGGTACCGTCATCAGCAGGATACTGCCAGATATGATCGTACCAGCCGGGCGACTGAATGCCGGCCCCGTATCCGCTGTAGTAACTCAAACGGCTATAGGTCCAGGGTATCCAGGTACATTCTACTTTAACTTTAGGCAATCCTTTCAGCAGATCGTTGTCTTCTTTTTGTTTGGCTAAGGAAAGCAAAGCGGGTGCATGCCAGGCGCCGCAGATCACGGCTATGTTCTGAAACAATTCTTTTTCAGCCTGCCTTATCGTTTTGCGCATCCAGGCTTCCCGCATTTCTTCTATCCGGTCTTCTTTTTGCGGAAAGGCTTCACGCAACACCTGCATGGCTTCGGTTACCGCATCAAATACCTGCTCATTACTCTGGCGGTGCTCAAACATATGTTCCCACCACTTCTCGCCATCTTCATAACCAGCCGCTTCTGCGAGGTAAGAAATAGGATCTTTGCTGATCGCTACAGCTTCCAGCACTTCGTTGTTACGTAATGAATAATTATTGACCGATGGGTCGGCAGCACCGGGCTGGTCCGTTGGCGGTTCATTTTCTCCGGCTTTTTTTTGTTGTTCCTGCCTTTCCTTTTCCAATGCTATGTGGTGGCTCATGGGAAGATCCATAAACCGCACATGTATGTTGTGTTTGCGGGCATATGACATGGCCTGCCATTCGGGTGAAAATTCTGCAAAGGGATAAAAGGATGACCGTTGTGGATCATCGGGTTGATAAACCAGTATAGCTACCGGCGGTTTTAACTCAGCATGATTTACCCATTGCAATAACGGGTCAGCTTCGGGCGGCCCTTCTACCAATACAATATCCGGCTTTACTGTTTCCAGAAAATCCTTAACATTTTTCGCCGAACCGGGACCGTGGTGTCGTATGCCTAATATATGAATGGCCATGATGAATTTGTGAATAATAAATTAGCTTATAACAAATCCCGGCAAGCACGGTAAATATCTTTCCAGTCTTCTCTTGGCTTAACCACTGTTTCAAGATACTCCTGCCATACCAGTTTATCCTGCACCGGATCTTTTATAACCGAACCGATAATACCCGCAGCCAAATCAACCGCCTTTAATTGGCCATCGCCAAAATAAGCAGCCATGGCCAGTCCGCTGTTTACTACCGAAATGGCCTCTGCCGTACTGAGTGTTCCACTGGGCACCTTGATCTTTGTTTTTCCATCGATCGTAACACCGCTGCGCAATTCACGAAAGATGGTTACAATGCGACGGATCTCCTGTAATGCCGGTGGTTCGGCAGGCAACTCCATTACTTTTTCGAAACTTTCAACGCGGCGTTTTACAATATCAATTTCTTCATCCATTGAATCAGGGACCGGCAAAATAACAGTATTGAACCGGCGCTTTAACGCGCTGGACAATTCATTCACGCCCTTATCGCGGTTATTGGCGGTAGCTATTACATTAAATCCTTTTACGGCCTGTACTTCCGTATTCAGTTCAGGCACCGGCAATGTTTTTTCCGAAAGAATAGTAATGAGCGTATCCTGCACATCGGCACCAATACGGGTAAGTTCTTCAATACGCACGATCTTGCCTTCTTTCATGGCCCTCATTACAGGCGTTGTTACCAATGCTTTTTCTGAAGGACCTTCTGCCAGCAAGCGGGCATAGTTCCAGCCATAGCGAATGGCTTCTTCACTGGTGCCTGCCGTTCCCTGTACAATCATGGTAGAATCGCCGGAAACAGCTGCGGACAAATGTTCACTCACCCAGCTTTTTGCCGTTCCGGGTAATCCATATAATAATAAAGCCCGGTCGGTCGTGAGCGTGGCAACGGCTATTTCCATCAACCTTTTATTGCCGATATATTTGGGCTGTACTTCGAAACCATTTTTCAGTTTACCACCCATCAGGTAAGTTACCACACCCTGTGGCGTTAACTTCCAGTTCTGCGGGCGCTTTCCCGTATCCTGCTTTTGCAGTTCTTCCAATTCCTGGGCAAATAATTGTTCAGCATGTTGACGTAAAAGGGAAGACATAATGAGTTACTATTTTAATCGTTAAAGGATAATATGGTTTGTTTTTTTAAATTAATGAGCGTTGTGATATACGCACAGGTATTGGCCCAGGTCGTTTTCAGATGATCTTCAGCCGGTGTGCAATTTTCAAGTTCTGTAACAATATCAACCGGTATGCAATGGATGTAACGGCTATAAAAAGACCGGTTGTATTGATAAACACTTTTTGCCGTATGTTTAAATATTGCCGTGGTTAATCCAACACTCCAGGCATCTTCCCTTTTAATAGCATGTTCAATAATGTTGTCAGCAAACTGATCAATAAATTTTAAACTATAAAAATCCTGTTCGGTAACCGGCAACAATGGAATGATATCAATATAAAAGACCTGGCTGTTTTGCATAAAAGCAGTTGCCCATCGTTGATCCTTATAAACAACTACTGCCTGGACTAGCGCCGGTATTAATTTCTTACCGGTATCATCCTTTTGCCAGGATCGTATAATAGCGTCGGGCGTGCTTTGTAAATGTGTTTCCCAGAAAGAAGGCGGTACCGATTGCATTAACTGCAAGACTATAAATTCATCATCGGTGTATTCTTTTTTGTTACTTAGTTTATCGATACCGGTCTTGAAGATATTTTCATCTACATCAGCTGGCAATTGAACGGCCAGTTCTTTATGGCTAACCAGCCCCAGCGCCGATTTTTTAGTTTTAATGGTCACCGCCTGCTGCAGTACCCGCTGGTATTGTTGTACAATGGGAGAATCAGGGATTTGCTTTAATAACCAAAGCGCAATTTCCTTCAGTTTTTTGCTTTTTTCTTTTGAAAGACCTTCAAGAAACTCAATATCGGCAGAGCCGATATTGATACCAAGTATTAGTAAAAATTCAATTTTTGTACTTGCATCTTCCTGGGACCAGGTTTGCATTACCCAGCTTCTTGCCATTTCCGGATCAACCTGGCGGATTTGCTCCAATACCATTTTGCGCTGTTCCTGCGAACCTGTTTGCCATAATTCTTCATCGGTTGTTGCGGTAGAAAAATTCCATTCCGGGTTAAAACGGGTTAACCAATCGCCCCGCTTACCACAACAGGCCACGATCAGGTTCTGCAGCTTTTTTTGTTGTGTGCCAATATTTAATATTAATGGAACCAGCTCGGGATTTATTATCCGTTCTTTTGATTTGCATTGCTGCAGCCAGAACTGTAACAGCGAATTACTTTCTGAGTCCAGAATATCTTTTAGCGTTTGCATGTCCAACAGCGAACAGTATTGCTTTTCTTCCACCTCAGCCTTTGCAATGGTTACCCCTTCTTTTTGCAATGGCTGCACGCCACACTGCCGGTAATTAAATGCCAGGGAAGCCATTTGCAAAAACTGCTCTTCTTTATCGGTTGTATTATTTTGAATCAGCATAGCTGCATCGGCCAGATCAGGCGGTAATGTAGAGGCGCCCAGGGTTCTTTTGTCTGTGCCCAACATGGCGGTGTTAATTATTTGATCCCAGATTTCCATATCCCCGATTTTATTAGAACATCAAACTGTTTATAAAATTTTATACTCGTTTTGATACCATACGCCAAAAGGCTCGTATGTATTCTCTTTCCCTACAACTGCCATATTCAGGGAATCGCCGCCGCTTAATGACAACAATTTCCAGATGCTTTTAAATCCGCTTTTGATACTCATCATGTCATTATTGGTATCCTGCAACCACCACTGCATATTATAAAAGACCGGTCGTACCTGCTCAATAATAAAAGGCCTTTCACTGCGAAAGGGCAATGCGCTGTTAAACGCAGTTTCGGCTTCCACTACCTGCTGCCAGTTCGTAAAGCCTTTGTATTGTTGTATTTTATCTGTGCTGATCTGTTTTTTCACAATGGCCCGTAACGGAACTACTGAAGGATAGAATACCAACTCTGCCTGTACGAATAAACCAGGCGTGAGGGCTAACTGTGCACCCTGGCCCCGTACCAAAAACTGCAGCACCAGGGCATACTGGTTACTGGTTATTCCGTATAACCAGTTCCTTTCAACTGTAATATTATCTTCCTCCGTAACCAGTTTACCCAGTACGAGCCAGGTATCGGTTATACCAGGTTGTTCTTTTAATTCATCCTGGTTTTGTGTAAACCCGATCCAGGTGCGAATATCCTGTTGTAACAAGGGGGACAATGCTTCACTGTTTTTAAACCCGCAAATAACCAGGTACAGCCGTAGCAACTGATCCATGTATTCAGATTGCCAGCCATCGCGGTAAAAATTTATTTCACCCAGGTTCTTTATCATTCCGGCCAGGCCGGGTGCCTGGGCATCTACCATACGGCGAGCCATACCCTCAAACCAGGCTGAACCTTTTTCCGGCATGCTAAGAATACCATTACGGATGATATCCTTTATCCATTGTAATAACTCCTCAATGCCGTCGCTCACTTTTTGTTCACGGGCCTGCCGGCGTTTTGCCTGTGCGGCTTCATCAACCGGCTTTTCTTTTTGCTCTGCCTGTTTTTCCTGCCGCTCAGATCGCTTATTGATCCATTCTGCTACCCACGGAGGCATATTGTTGCTGGTAAAATCATTTTTACTACGTGCATACAATAACATCAAACCAATTCCATGTTTACACGGAAATTTCCGGCTGGGGCAACTGCATTTAAAAGCAATATTCACTACGTCAACCTGGGTTTGATAGGGCTTTTTCCCGCTGCCCTGGCATTCGCCCCAGAGAGCAAGGTCATTAACCCCTTTGCTTACCCACTTGCCTGGACTGGATAGTTCTTTGCCTGATTTTTTGGAAGATTCATCAGGCGCCAGGGCAAGCACTTGTTCTTCGGATAATTGCAAGCGAAAAAAATTTAAAATGTATAGAATAGGTTTATGCTGTTTCCTTAATATTATGCAACGTTATCTGTCCATTGGCTTCGAGTATTCCTATCTGATTGCGGTTAGGTCCCTGAAACACCTCAACCACCTCATTCTCTGTTTCAACCTGCCAGTATATTTCTGGGGGATTATTATTCTCCCTGTCATAATACATTTGCACTTTATGCTTATCAGCCACCACATATCTGTTACCCGGCAGAATGGCAACATCCGATATCAGTGTTTCAGTAACGTCAAAAATATCACCTTTGTAATCATCAGCATTGGTCATAAAAAAAGCACGGGCACCGGAGGCATAGCCTAAAGAGATTAAAGCACCATCCGGGTGTTTATATACTGCGAGGTGTTTAATCAGCCCCTGCAAATAATATAACACATCTATTACTCCGGCTTCCGAAATACGCAGTAACATATTATCACAGGCCAGGTAAAAACAATCATCACACCAGATCAATTCATTGGGTATGGCAAACGGAATGCGAAACCCCTCCTCATTAAATGTACAACGACAGGATTTTTTCAATTCGCCTTTAAGCGAATAGCTATTGAGGAATGCTTCTTCATGCTCATGATGTAACGTAATTATTTCGCCCTCATACATACCTATCCCTACTACATTAGCGTGTAAAAACGGAGGCTGATAAACCACCAGTTCATCCTGGAAATAGTTACTATGCGGCAGCCTTTTATCAGCTATCTGTACATCATATGCATGTAATATTATGTTGTTTGTGTGATCTGGATCGGCTAGTACTATAAAAAATTCATTCGGATCGAGCTCTACATTCCAGGTATAATATTCAATATGACCCTCCCAATTGGCCCTGGCAAGTGCCAGTCCGTTTGGCTTTATGCCCCATACCAGTAGCTGATTCTGCCAGGTAACCGCTTTCTTCCAAACTACATCTTTCATGAGCTGGAAATGATTGCCAGTCGATTTTTGCCTGGGCACATGCTTAAACGTGTGCATGAACCGGTAGGTATCGGGTGTAAGTAACTGATCACCCGATACGAAATGCTTCAGGCTATGCAAGCTGCCGGCATTTCCTGCCGTCACCTGTTCGCTCACTACTTCATAGGCAATATCCTTACAGGTGCTTTCCAGCTCTGGCGTTTGATATTTCTGATTTACCTTATCAATTACGCTCAGGAAACTGATCTCCTTTTTGTCGAGATCATTCGTTGAATAGAATGCTTTTATTTCGGAATGCAAATGTTCATTTTTGTCATCGGCCACCAGGTCAAAATATTTCATCAAACAGGCTTCCGGTTGTTTTACATCCTGCCATCCGTTTAACAACACTTTTTTTGCGCGTGACCGATCACCTATTTTATTGGCTATTATCCTCGACTCTTCCAGGTAATCTTTATTCACTGCGGCCTGCTCCACACAATTTTCATAGCATTTGAGGGCCGGTCCTTTTTGGTCCAGCGTCATATAAAGATCACCGGCTTTTTCATGCTGATTCAAACTGGTATATAATTCAATGGCTTCAACATATAATCCACCTTCTTCCAAACAGGTAGCTGCCATTTGCAGGTTATTCAAATGCTCTTTATATAATACAGCCGCTTCCCTGAAATGTTTTCCCTGTCGTAATGTTGTTGCTGCGGCCGAATAATCGCCTAACAAATGCGCATACACATAAGCGGCTTTTTTAAAATCTTTTTGCTCAATGGCTTCCTGAGCTGCCTTTACATATTTACTGCGTAAATCGTTGTAATAATTATCCAGGTTCCATCCATCCACCGCATACCCACCGCCTAACCGGCCCAGGTTAAACTGTAATGAACGCCTTGATAAACGCGCTGAGGGCGCGGCTTCGCCTCTGTTTAAATAAGGACTGCTTAATGGGATGGCATATTGCAAGGCCTTATCCGTATCCTTTTCAAACATATCTGACAACCGCTTTAACTCACTATCACGCTGTTTTTCCAGGTCCTCTATTTTTTCGGCCATCCAGTTTATGATCTTGCTAAACAAACCTGGTTTTTCATTACCGCCCTCGCGTGACAAATCTGCTTTTGAACCGTCAGGTAAAATTGAACTCAATTTGCTAACCAGAAAATAGGCGGCCTTCAGCAGGGCTTCGCTCACCGGGTTATTTAACCAACGCGGATGATCTTTTTTATTGGCTTTTGGAATTTCTTCCAGCGGTCTGTTGTTAATCGATTCTTTGATGGACTCAAACACTTCATCGGCCTCCAGCTGCTGTAACCTGATCTGATGTAAAGGTATCCACGGCAACTGGCCGGCATGCGCACATCCCCAGTCAATGGCATTGGGTGAAGTGTATTGTAACAGATCTGCTAATGCAATTCGATCTGATCTTTCGAAACCAATAAATCCAATGGACGGATGAAAAACCTGGTAATCCCACATTAACAGTGACTGCAACTCCTGTTCACTAACAGCCGGCGACAACTCCCCATCAACAGGAATAAAAAGTTTATCCCCTACTACGGTATAAGGATGCCTTACCTGTAACAATGCCGGCAACTGCTCTTTTTTGAAAATAACAAACAGGCCTGCGGCATCAACGGGGTTGTTATTCTGTGAGATGATAAAACACACCAGTTGCTCCAACGGTATCTGCCATGCATTCATTTCCCGCAGCCAGATATCCGGCGTGTTACCCCGGATAAAAGCACCGCTCAATGCCTGGGTGGCATGTTCATTATATTTAAGTATTAGCTCCATGTTTCTTAACCGTATCTATAAACCGTTGCATATAGTTATAATAAAATCCGGTTACATCCCGGCTTTCCCCTGTATCTACCCCGGTAAAATAAGCGGGTCCACAAACCCGGCCATCTGAAGCCCAGCAGGCAGTTGGCTTACCCATGATCATAACAATGGTTATTTCAGGGATACTTTTATCGGAACTTCTTAAATGCAATAAACCTCTGGAGTCTGCTATCACTTCACTACCATCTTCCCATACAAATTTTGAAAACTTAAGATTTGCATTAGGTATGTCCATAGCAGGTACATCTACTTCTTTTGCAGGGTGTATACGTCGGTTTTTATTTTGTTCCTGGCGATTATGATCAATGATGATCATGGCACTGTTTAACCTGAAAGAAATATGCCTGTCGTCAAAACCCAGCTCTCCATCATAATTCACATATACAGTTTTTACGGTGTTAATGGTTGTGTAGCCATCATTTATATGTCTTTTAAAGTAGTTTAAATTCGTAAACCCTTTTTTATAACGCTCAACAACATCATTAAAAATACTGACCATATCTTTCCCGGGGAACACCTTACCGGTAGGCGCATCTACTGAGAACAAATTACCATTTGCTTTAATATAAAAATGCCCTGCATCAAAAACCATTTCTGTTATCTGGGTGAGGGTTTCCGGTAATTTAGTGATTTCTACGGAATAAAATTCCAGGTTCACCTCATACAAACGGGCAAACTTTGTCACGCCCGCATATACGAGTATGTAAATGATTGATGCTCCATCTGAACCAAAACAAAAGCGGCCAGGTTCCAAAAATTCTATTATTTCACGGGCGCCTCTGGTTTTACTATCCCAGTATAACACCCGCTGATCGATCGTAACGCAGGCCAGCTGATCTTTCTTCAGTTCAAAAAAGCATTCCGCATTGAATTTTATTTTGGAAGCAGGAAAATACAAGGGGCAGGGCGTATGCTGCATAATAGCCGGCACATTCATTAATGTCCGGGCTTTCTGCGGTATCTTTTCTTTTTTATTGGTATTGAACAACAACTCCTGCAGATCGAACTTTGCTTCACTTAACAGCTTTCTGCGCCCTTTGATAAATTCATAAAATTGTAATTGTCCGCTCCGGTTAACAGTAACCAAAAAATTAACCGGCTTTTTTAATGATGCCAAAATTGACTGGAATAAACCATTATGTATGACTTCTTCCTCCGTTATTAAAAAAACTTCATCGTCTTCCCGTACTACCTGCTGGCTCATAAACAAGGTAAGTGCCCGGCCGCAATGCAGGGCCGCATCCAGTTGCTCCAATGAATGGATAACGCCATCCCTGGTTGTGAGATCAATTTCATTGGCACTGTTTCCTAATAATGCATAAGACCTGATTTTCGCTTTTGCTTTGTTATTACGTGCACATGCGAGCGCAGCCGACACGGCAAATACGCGTGGCAATCCCCACATTTTTATCGTTGTATCGATCAATAAGATCCGTTGCTTTTCAGGGTTGGAAGGCAATTCTTCCCGGCGCAGGTATAAAGCCTCATTATTGGCCAACCTGGCCATGAGTGACAGATCATCATGCGCCAGTTCGCTCAACAACAGCCGATCGAAATTACCCCTGTTGGTAATGTCTGATACGCCGCCAAATAACTGATCGCTGCTGCCATGCGCATGCATAGGAATATTCAGCGCAGCAATGAGCCGCTGGGTCAGCTGCGCCAGGCCGGTAGTTTTGGGGTCCTGCTCCAGTTGTTTCAGCAGATCACCGGTTTCTTGTTTAGGCACTTCGAGGTCTGCCGCATTGGGCAAATTCTTTAATCCGGTGCGAATGGCCAGTTCGAGGTCGCTGGCAGATGGAAACACTTCCAATGCACGCTGCAACCACTTCATGTCTTCATTAAAAATGGCAGCGGTTTTGCCAGGCAATCCATCCTTGAAAATAAAATGGTCCAGCTTACCACTATTAAAAACACCCAAAAAACCAGCAGCAACTTCCTTTGAAATTTTATAGTCTACGTTTTTGAAAATGGTGTAGAGTAACCAGGTCCTGTTCGTTCCTGAACGCAACTCAATTGGTAAAGCTACCACCAGTTGCAGAAAGCGAACAGCTGCAACCGTTTTTTCCTTTAAGCCTTTCAATACGGACCTATTCTGTTCATAATAATCCAACACCCGGTTATACAGAAAGCCACCGTCCGCAGACAAAGTATCAGGTTTTTCCCGGCAGGCACTTATAACCAACAGTATCGACCCTAACGATGAAAATCCTTCCTGCGACAAATGCGTTAAGAAGTCCATCAATTCCTCCCGGTAACAAATGGTTTCACCATCGCGCCATTCGATGACATTACCATCATCGGCCCAACGCCAGAAATACTTTTCCGGAGGCCTGAAATAGTCCACGACCTCCATCCAGGGATTACTCATAGCCCCTCCCTTTTGTTAATCGTATAGCACTCCTGGTTGATGGCACGAAACAGTCTTTCGGGATTTTTTCCCAGGTGCCGTCGATATCAAACAACAGCAATGCTTCCTTTGAAGGATCGAGGCGGTTAATGATCAGCGTGCTGATCGCCGGCGGATCAAATTCAAAACCTGCCGGCAATAGCAATGTATCCTGTAACACAAACTCTTTCCCGGGCAAAGCCGGTAACGGCGAGCCCATGATCAACACGTTGTTTTTTTCCGAAACGGCAAACCGGGTTTGATGTAACCTGATCAGCGGCGCCTTTTCGCCATATGCTTTCCATGTTTTCAAATCTGTCAGTAAGGCATTGCCTTCCTGCGACCGGCCGGAAGGAACCAACCTGATGGCATGTTGCTGACTGATCTTACCTGGCAGTGCCGATACTGGCAGCTTTACTGTTATGAATGAAGACAAGGGCTCCCAGTCCAATGCTTTCAATTTGCCTACAGGGGTAAGGCCCTCCGGTGGAAATAAATTATTGTCTGCATCCAGCATATACGTATGCAAACCGGGCAATTGCCGTATGCGCAGATCGGGTTCCTGCTGCACGGCAATTCCACGCACCCAAATGAACCCATCAGCTGAAGCTGCCTGCAAACCCGGCAGGCAACGCACTGATCCCAGCGCTGCTTTATCGGTTTGCGACAGTACAATTATTAGCTCGTTCATTCAGCATGCATTATTTGTTGCCACAATTCATCAATAGGCTTCAACACATAATTCCGTTGATCAACATTCCTGATCCATTCACAACGGCCGTTCAGGTAGCGCAACCTGTCTTTTATAACCGATCGTTCTGCGCCCGTTGTTACAGGATCTTTCCATTGCCCCGTCATTTGCATCACCTCTTTGTATATATCATCGGCATTGGGCGTACTATTAATAGCTGCCCGGGGATGCAGTTGTTCCTGTTCTTTTTCTTCTTCCAGTTCTGCGTTTACAATTCCGGCAATTACTTCGCGCTGTTCATCGGTATCCCAGATGTAACGCAACACCCACATATCACTGCGGTAAGCCTTTGTTCGCTTGCATAATATAGCGCTGGCGGCAATCAGCCGTTGTAATTTTACTGCCCGACGGTCACTCACCTGTACCCCGGCATTACGCAGCTTCTCGATCAGGTCGAGATAGTAAGGACGGATCTCCTGCATATCAACTGTAGGTATCAAACTTTGCAGCTGACGAATCTCTTCGGTTTCTATTCCAGGAATGTCGCCGGATTTTTTTTGTTCGAGTAACCAGCCCGCATCCAGTACATCGTTGAGATGGTGCGGGTCAACATAATCACAACGCACCCTGATCAAAAAACGATCGAACAACGCTTGCAGCGCTTCTTCTTCGGGCAGGTGATTACTGGCGCCAACGATCATTAGGGCTGGCAGGTTCTTCGTTTCCCGGCCGCGCCTGAAAATACGTTCATTCAAAACCATCAGTAAACTATTCAGGATGGCACTGTTGGCATTCAGCAATTCATCGAGAAATATAAGGTGTGCTTCCGGTAGCATACCTTCGGTATTGGTAACCAGGTCGCCATCCCGTAAGCGCCGGATATCAAAAGGGCCAAACAACTCATTCGGTTCAGTGAACCGGGTGAGCAGGTATTCAAAGGTTTTACCCTGTAACAGCCGGGCCAGTTCACGCACGAGGGCGCTTTTGGCAGTTCCGGGCGGGCCTAACAGGAATAAATTTTCACGGCCTGCCAGGCAGATCCCCATCAGGTCAATAATGTCATCTTTTCCAATAAAAGTGCTTTTAATGTGCTGTAGCACCGCATTCACCTTATCGACTAACTGAAATTCGATCGCAGAATTCTTTTCCATGCTTACTTTTCTTTTAAAACCGGTTCCCAACCAGGCCATAACACAGGGGCATAATCGCCCAGTGCTTCTTTAATATGTTCGTTTACTAAAATATTATTACATCGTTTCCCGTCGCGGGCGGCAATAATGCGATCGATATATGCCCTTCGCAAACAGGGATCACCCATGATCACCTCAACATCAATAGTACCCTCTACCTTCATACCCACCGATGAAAAAGGCCACTGTACAGCCGCTTCCTGTAATCGTTTCACGAGTACATCTTCCGGCGCCAGTCCTTTAGCCAACCCCAGGAGATTGGGTAAATAGCGAAAACTGAGATCAATCGACAAAATGGTTTCCGGTGAAACAGGTCCATGGAAGGGAGTGAGTAATTCATTTACGGCTTCTTCGCCCAAATCGCGCAGCATGACCAGTTGCACGGCACGGTATAAAAAATGAGCGGCCCATACCGCGGCTTCAGGGTGAAATGCCGGTACCATACCGGTTAGGTCCAGTGCCTGGCGGTTATACTGTTCGTGAAGGAGCTCCGTTGCTTGTTGAATATCCTCATTGGTAAACGGGATAACCTGTCCATCAACGATAACCTTTCCCTGCTGAATAATGTCCTGTATGAATTGAGCTAATTGCACAGCGCCAAAATACGCTGTGAAAATGAAGGCAGGAAATGAATAGCGTAATATAATTTTTAATGCCTACGACTTACTGACCGTATTTAATTTTTTGACTTCGTCTTTCGCTTTATTGATCCATGCCTGGTTGGTTCTGCGTTCCCGCGGGCTTAAATGTCCGCCTTCATAAACCATACTATCCAGTACCTGTTTTGCTTCTTCATCGCGACCGGCCCTTAACAAAAAGAGTGCGTATTGATATCTTGCTTCAAAATAAGCAAACCGGCCATTCATCGTTTTGAACTCCTTTTCGGCCAGATCGTTTTTACCGGTTTGTTCCAGCGCCATGGCATATAAAACATGTACCCGTGATTTGGCAAACTGAGGGGAGCCAGCCATTTTTTTAGCCAGGGGAATAATATCAGCGTACCGGCCTACATTAAAATAGGCAACAATCAATTGCTTTAGCACATGTTCATTCTCTGTAAATACGCCGGTAAGGCTCTGTTCATACAAGGCGATAGCGTCCTCTGTTTGACCAATGGCCAGGTACCCATCTGCCAGGGCTACGCGGTTATGAAACGTATCTGAAAAACGCAACTGTTCTTCCAGTTTCCTTATGCCTCCGCCCGGATTCAACACCGACCCTACGCCCGATTTTACGTTATCGATCTGGTTTCCGGTAATCATTTCCGAGAAAATGTATATCAGGCTTCCGATCACAGGTAAGAACACGATAATCCAGATCCATTTATTTTGATTACCCCTCCGAATACAGTGAATAGCACAAATGGCCTGGAGTGCAACGGGGATGTAGAAATAATAACTATCAGTAAAAAACATAAGACAGTACGGGTTCGTTTTGTTGATCTCAAAAATATAATTCTTTCGCAATTAGCGCATAGTTTTTTACAACAACTGCCTACTGCCTTAAAAATAAACATGTTACGTTTTTTCGCCATTTATTTTTTCGCGGTTGCTGCTTTTTGCTGTCGCACCCCGGTTAATGCCACCAATTAACAATGAAAATTTCACATACACTTAATATACTACTCAACCGCCATGTGTAACTGCGTTTTGTGAATAAAACATAGCATGATCACCGGTAGTTCTCTTGTTACTCTTATCAATTTTGTTTAACTATGAACATGAAAGCTTGAATGCATTCAGCGTTTCATTTCTATTCTGTTAACTAATCAACAACTTTTCTTTAACCTAAAATCAATCCCATGAACTTAAGGGCTTATTGTATTGCTGCAACAGCAATACTAACACTGCATTCCTGCGTGAAACAAACGCAGCCGGCATCTCCCATTGAAGAAACAAACGACGAGAACAGAACTGCAATAGTAAACGCTATAGCCACCAATGTAGCCATTACGTATACAGATGAAAGCAGTTTTGTCAGCAGCCTGTCGTCGTATGGTTATAAAACACCCGACCAATTGAATCTTAACCGGCCTGGCACCAGTACCGGGTATACAGGTACTTACGGATTTAATATTCCCAGCGACCGGCAGGTAAAAGGTTTTAAATGGAACAGCGGCGATGAACAAACTATTGAATGGCGTCCGCAGGGTATAACAGGTTTTACCTGGAGTGGTAGGAATTTCCTGCTGGTTACCTGGTATGGCGTTGGGCCCACTACTATCGCCGGTGTAAACAATCAACACAAAGGCGTTCGCATTTCATTGGTTGATATTACCAGCATGAGCAATATCACCTACCGGCATATTTTACTGGTGCAGGACAAGGCCAACATGAGCAACAGTGCGCTGTATGATGCCTCCAACCCATATGTACAGCTTGCATCCTATGCACCGGTTACTATTCATGCAGGTGGGGTAGCCTGTTATGCCGGAAAGATCTACGTAGCGGATACCGGACTGGGCATCCGGATATTTGATTTGACCAAATTTATATCTGCAGCCACCGGCGATACAGATGAACGGATCGGTAAGGAAACAGATGGAACGCTGAAAGCATTTAACTATGCTTATATTTTGCCGCAAACCGGGTATTACAAGATCACCAATGCCAAACCATTCTCCTGTATTGAACTGGGCACAGGCGCTACTGCTTCTGACAAAATGCTTTGGACCGGACAATATATTGAATCTACCGAAACCGCCGTACCAAAAGTGTATGGCTTTCATTTGAACGCAGCAGGTCAAATTTTAACCAGTCCGCAACCGGAAGTCATTACACCCATTGACAACGATAATGGACATGTAAATGGTGTTCAGGGCGTTTACCGCGCCGGCACGAAAACCTTTATGACTACAACTGGTAATACCAGCTATGAGGGTTCTACAGCCAGGTTAGTGCGATATAACGATGGTACCACAGCCGGCACCCGCTATCGCTGGCCACATGGTGCAGAAGACCTGTATCTTGAAACAGCCACAGGTTATTTATGGAATTTAACCGAGTATGAAACTGTAAAATACGGCGAAGACAATCGTTGTGTGTTTGCTGTGCGTTTGTCGGATTATGACTAGTGGTAAGAAAGAACTTGAAAGTATTAAGTTATAGGTATTACGTAAAAAATGCCCCCGACCTGAATCGGGGGCATTTCAATTGAGGTATACTTTGAAAAGCTTAATTATTTCAAATGCGATCTTAACATCCAGGCCATTTTTTCGTGTTCTTCCATAAGACCGGTGATAAAATCACTGGTGCCCAGATCTTTGAACTCATTGGCAAAACGATCGATGTTCTCTCGCATGGCAATGATGATCGTTTCATGATCGGCCAGTAATTCCCTGATAAACCCGGCACTGTCGTTCTTCTCCCGCATTTGCTCGGTCAAATGAGTGAGTTGCAGATAGGCTTTCAATGTAGCCGGTGCATAATGTCCCAGCATACGAATGCGTTCCGCCACTTCATCCATGATCTCATCCAACTGCTCGTACTGACTTTCAAAGAATTTATGCTTATCGTGAAAATCAGGGCCTTCCACATTCCAGTGCGCATTGCGTGTTTTAGTATACAGCAAAAATTCATCTGCCAGTATACCACTCAATACGTGCGATACATTACTCAGGTTCTCCGGCTTGATGCCAATGTTTGGTTGCATATTTTTAGTTGTTTTTATAATCGCTCATGGCCTGCTCTACCTCTTCCACGGTATTCAGTACAAAATTATCTTTAGCCTATTTTTTAGGTTTAAGATAAATGATCTGGCCCAGGTGATAGCTTTGGTGATTGGTCCTGTTAATAAGAACGTTCAGTTTGTTGCGAAGCGGTTCCCTGGCAAAATCCTCAGCAGATACGGCGGTATGTTTCATGAACCATTCATCGGGCGTTGTTGCGGCAATACCAGCCGACAGTTTTGCGTTTACTTCTTTCCAGTATTTTCTTAATTCCTGAACGGAAGGTGTTTCCAAACCCGATTTATCGGGACTTGTGAGAAATACTTTTTCCAGCTGGGGATATAATTTCTCCCCAAACCCTAACAGCGGCAACATGCCATCTGTTACAGCAACAAGATGACCCAACAGATAAATACCGGTATTTCTACCCGGCGCAGTTTCTCCGGCTATTTGTTCGTCGGAAAGTTCATCAAACAGTTTACTTACCCGCACGGCTTGTGTATCCCATGCGGCAACAGCCATCTTAATAAACAGTTCTTTTACCGGCTGTGTTTCGGTTGTTATGGCAACATCACTCATAATTGAATTTTTATTGTTTAAAATTACAATAACCAACCGGGCGGTGATTTTGTTTAACCGGGTTTTAATCAACCCCCAGATCGTCGTGTATTTTCTTTTCCGGGGTAATTTCATGAAGCTCCAAACCGGCAATATCTGCAATAATATTATTTATTATCAATTCCATCTCTTTCCTGTTGGTTCCCTCTTCCTGAATAAGCGTTGCATAATTGTTCGATAAAACCATTTGCGTAAACCCTTTTAGGGTTTCCGGATGAAAAACAGTTCGCACCGGATCGAGGATATTTGACAGGAATACCGTTCCCAGGATCCCCAACACAGGAAGCAAATACAGCCACCTGGTATAATCAAACACATTAACCAGCACAAGCGACCATACAAGCAATCCGGGAATGAGCATAACCCCTGTAATTCGTAATACATTAGCCCATACGGAAGGCAGCACCAGCTGCGGCAACTTTAACTGCAATTCTTTTTCCAGGTTACGATACAATAAACGCCGGTTTGTTTGGGGGAAAATATCATTCAACGAAGCACTCAACTCAACATCATGCTTTGCTATCATGAATTTATTAATGAGTGTATACCGGAGTTTATAATACAACTGCTGCGATTTGCATCTCATACTCTGCCTACCCTGTACATTACGCCAGACTATGGTATGAATATCACCAACGGTCGTTATTTTTTCAGCTTCAAAGTTGGAAATAGTAATGCCGAATGCTTTTTCTACATTCACCAGCATTTCTACGGAATCAAGCCCCATAAGTAGTTTGGTTGTTTAAGAGTACTACTGTTTTCAAGGGAGGAAGCAATAAAGATAAAAAAATAAGCCCGCGTTCAAGGACAGGGATGAAATTTTTTATAAATTTAATCGTACAACTACACTTAGCTACCTACTCGTTTTGTAAAGGATAAGCATTTATTACTCCTCCTTGAAGTACGCGAACCTTCTGCAATACTTCTTATCAGGCATTTTGTAACCTGATAATTAAATTTTTACTCATTAAACCAAAGGCCATGCCTTCATCAAGTCGCCGCTACCGGACGAATCATTTGTTTTGCATATGTATACTGTTGGCTTCCTGTAACAGTCATCAACAACCAGCCCCTTTACCTGCAGGCGATCGCGATAATGGCGGGCTCTTTTTGCCTGGGAGCTTTGAGGCGGTGGTTGTGGCAGATAGTATTGGCCGGGCAAGGCACCTCACCGTAAATACCAACGGCGACATATATGTTAAATTAACCTACAACGACATTATGCACGGCGGTGGCGGAACGGTTGGGCTACGGGATGCCAACAACGACGGCAAAGCAGACATCATTACCTATTTTGGCGATTATAAAGATGAAGGCGGTTTACCGGCAGGCATTGAAGTGTATAATGGGTATCTGTATACCTCTACCGTAAAATATATTTTCCGGAACAAACTGCAAAGCGGCGAACTGGTACCCGATAGCGAAACGGAAATGATCGTTATTGACGATGATGAAAATCTTAGAAAACACTGGCATACCGCCAAACCTTTTACGTTCGACAGGCATGGCCATATGTATGTACCATTCGGAGCACCATCCGATGCAGCCCAGGACATAAACCTCGCAGGCCCGGCCGGTATCCCCGGCGGCAAAGGACTTGACCCCGCTCCTGACCTGGAACGGTATGCCGGCATCTGGCGGTTTGATGCTTCAAAAAAAGGACAAACCCAAAAAGATGGATATAAATACGCTACCGGCATTCGCAGTGCTTTAGGGATCGACTGGAATCCCATGGACGATTGCCTGTATGTTGCCATGAACGGAATGGATAATTTTCACACCCGCTATCCACAGGTGTATACTGCCTGGCAGGCAGCCGTACTCCCGGCCGAACCCTTATTAAAAGTTACCGAACATGCCGATTTCGGGTGGCCATATGCGTACTACGACCAAATACAGGGCAAAAATGTTATGCAACCAGGTTACGGTGGCGATGGTAAAATGGTGGGCCGGGCAGCTAAATTTGATGTGCCGGTATTTGGCTTTCCGGGTCACTGGGCGCCGATGGACCTGTTGTTTTATACCGGCGATCAATTTCCGGAGCGGTATAAGAAAGGCGCTTTTGTTGCCTTTCATGGTTCTACCGATCGCTCACCCTATCCACAAGCCGGGTACATTGTATGTTTTGTTCCTTTCGACAAAGGAAAACCAACCGGCGAGTGGGAAGTTTTTGCTGATGGCTTTACCGGCGTAGATACTGTATTCAATACCAGCGATGCTGTATACCGGCCCATGGGGCTGGCTATGGGCCCTGATGGGTCGTTGTATATTTCAGAATCTAATAAGGGCAAAATATGGCGCGTATTATATAAAGGAAATAAACACTTATTTGGAGCCGCGCAACTGGCAGCCATGGAGCAACGAAAATCACGCACCTATATTAAAACGCCGGATGAAATAAAAGATAACCTGGGCATGGGCGGCGAAATGAATGGCCTGGTTTTGTATAATAGTTATTGCGCCGGCTGCCATCAACGCGATGGAAAAGGTGATAACAACCGGTATCCGCCATTGGCAGGTTCCGACTGGATCATGGGTAATAAAGAGCAATTGATTAAGGTAATTTTAAACGGACAGCAAGGAGAAATTAAGGTAAACGGTAAAACGTTTAATGGGGTAATGCCAGCCCACGGTGGATTTCTGGACGATCATGCCATTGCATCCATTGCCACTTTTATCAATAAAAGGTTTAATAAAGAGAGTAACCTGGTGTCCTCAGCGGAAGTATCGAAAATAAGAAATACCTCCACAGGTAATGGGTCAACTATGACAAGAACGAAGGTTGCGGATTAGGCGAAAACGAAGACATCAAACTTTATTTATATTACATGCCATGAAGCTATACGTTTTCATTCTGGTTATAGCAGGTTCCTTCCTGACCACCGTTTATGCACATGCACAAACATATCACGTTAAAAAAATCCCGGGCAACGTAATGCGAATAACCGGCAGGGGTGATCATAAAGCATGGAACAACGCTAATATACTTACTGATTTTTCTTATCCCTGGGAAACGGAAAAAGCGCCCGCTACTTCCTTTTCGGCCCTGTGGGATGGGGAATGGTTGTATTGTTTATACCATGTAAAAGACGACTCCGTGATCACCCTGGTAAAGAAAAACGACAAGATAGAAGTGGGAGCATCAGACCGGGTAGAGATCTTTATGACCCGCGATGTTGCCATGACGCCCTACTATTGCCTTGAGATGGACGCAACAGCCAGGGTACTTGATTACAGGGCCTCGTATTACCGCAAAATGGATTATACCTGGCAATGGCCGCACAAACAATTCATCATAAAAACAGCCGCGCGTAAAGATGGATATATTGTGGAAATAGCCATCAGTATAAAGTCGCTGAAAGACCTGGAATTGCTTCAAAACAAGCAAATACGGGCCGGGTTATTCAGGGCAGAATGTAAAAGCATCCGGAATGGTAAGGCCGATCTACGTTGGATCAGTTGGATAAAGCCAAATTCTGCAAGGCCGGATTTTCATATTCCTTCGGCATTTGGCGTTTTGGTATTGGAGTGATATACCTGGTTAAATAATAGTATGAAGTAGTTGGCCGCTGCTGTTTACATGCCGGGCGTACAAAATTTTATCGACATAGCCTATATATACAGCCGTACCGTCGCTCAGGTTATAGTAATAAATATGAATGCCGCTGCCTCTATCTCCATCCGGCTCCCCGAACAAAGCTACTATATCATTATACTTCAGATCAGCTGTCAGGTTGTAATTAAAATATTCAATGGAATCTTTATCAGTTGGGGTGGTATTGGTGCTTTTTGAACAATACATGAAGAACATGGCGGCTAATAATATGGAAAACAGAATTTTTCTCATACGGCTTGTTGGTTAAAATGAAAGTATACCTATTCAAATTTAATAAAATAAAAGCATAATCCTACTTTCCTCAACCTAACTGTCAGGCCTATGACATGATATTATAAATTATCAAAATACCAGGTACTGGTACGCCTACAACTTATTCTCTGCAATAGCCTGACTAACATGCAGCAAGCCCTGTTCAAAGGCAGCTTTGCCCGGCCAGCCAAAGCCAATGCGCATATACGAGTCGGGCATGGCAAACCAATGGCCGGGGCCTGGCATGGTTTTATACTTTTGTAAAAGCGTTTGGTAAAAGCCGGCAATATCTATTGCTTCCGGATGTTTAAAGCGGGGAAAGCAAACGACCCCGCCTTGCGGCAGTATATATTCCAGACTGGTTTCCTGCTGCAGCCAGGCACACAGGCTGTGAAAATTCTCCAGCGCTTTTCGATTGATCGCCGGAGCAAATTGTTCTTTCTTAAGGTAAAACTGATAGGCTACTTCTTCATCCAGCACCGCATTGCTGATGTATATCATTTCTTTGGCTGCCAGAAATTGCTCCATCAATGGTTCGTCTTGCGTTATGATCCACCCCATTCTTAACCCTGGCAAGCCGTAGGCTTTTGATAATGATGATACGCTGATCACCTTTTTATTGAATGAGGCCACTACAGGGTAGGGGGTTTTAAAACAGGTGTCGCGGTAAGTTTCATCAACCAGCAGATAAATATTCTTTTTTTCAACTATAGCTATCAATGCCTGTAATTCATCCTGCGTCATTACCATGCCGGTAGGATTATGCGGGGTAGTTATACTGATGAGCCTGGTTGCCGGCGTTATAGCTGCTTCAATAGTCTGGATATTGATCCGCCAGTTATCTTCCAGTCGCAGATCGATGTAGCTGATAGAACAACCAATGGTTACCGGTACTTCAATATTGGTAGCATAATTGGGCCTGATCACTATTAAATGATCCTGTGGGGTAAGCAGGGCGGTATTAATGATGAACAAGGCGCCCGCTGCGCCATTGGTAAGCAATACCTGGTCCTGGTGTAAAGCACCTGCATCAGCGGCTATCATTTGCCTGAGCAATATATTACCCCGGTGGGGAATATATTCGAGTTTCAGATCGCCCAGCTGTACATTCAGTTCACCAAAAGTTAACTCCGATACCGAACTTTCAGCAAGGTTATACAAAATGGTATCGTACCCTTTTTCTTCGGGCGATTCCTTCTCGATAGGCATTCGTTTATACAGCATAAGCAGGCGATTGATTCACGCCTGCTAAAATACCTGTTTTCCTAGACGCCTACCAGCTTTTCACTAATATGTTTTACCTGGTTGGTATGGCGTTGGGTGTGAAAGATTACGAATGCAATCAACTCAAGCCGGGTGGGTTTGCCAAATATGGGCATGTGACAGGTTGCGGTCAAATCCAATGTTTGTATGGCTTTGCCCAGCTGTTCCCGGCCGGTTTTAAACGCGGCGATCAGGCTGTCTTTATCATGCGTTTCGGCCGCCGGAATAATAAATTCAGGCGCTGGCAGCCTGGTAGTAAAATCTAAAAATATGGAGCGCAGTTTATCTACCCCTGCATCGGGCGGCCTGTTGGTTGGCTGTACAGGCCCGTTGAGCGCCTGAATCATGGCACTGTCCGATTTACACAGGTGTTCCGTTACCTGGGCAGCCGTCCAGCTGCCCGTAAACGGAACGGTATTTATTTCATCCTGGCTTAAGGCGGCAGCCAGATCTATGTATGAATTGGTTGCCGCTTCAAATTCCTGTAATAGTTCTGCGGGTGATTTCATAAATCCAGGTTTTACGGGTAAACCGTTATATTATTTTTGATTGGTATCAACGTTTATCATCCAGTGAATGCCAAACTTGTCTACAAACATACCAAAATACGCGCCCCAAAAAGCATCGGCCATTGGCATGACCACATTGCCACCAGTTGATAATCCGCTGAATAATTTATCGGCCTCTTCTTTGGTATCAGGGTGCAGGCTGATGTTAACATTATTACCCACAATGACCTTACCCATATGTTCGGGCGCATCGCTGCCCATTAACACATTCCCACCTTTAATTGGCAGTGAGATATGCATGATCTTGTTCCACTCACTCTCGGGCCCCCGGTATTCTTCTGGCATATCCTTAAACCGGCCAACCATGGCGAACTCTCCACCAAATACCGATTTGTAAAAGTTGAATGCTTCTTCGGTGTTACCGTTAAAGTTCAAGTAAGGATTCATTGATGGCATTGTCTTTTATTTTAAATGTTTGAAAATATTGATCAGCGGAACGCTTTGGGGGCTTTGCAGCTATTCAATAGTTTGCTGCAAAACCATTGCCAGAGCCAGGGAATCACAATTACTTAATCGAGCACAGCGCACAGAAACCCTTTTTCCATGACAAGGGTCATTACTTTTTCTATTCGCAGGTTACTGCCTTCTACCCGCAGCACTTTATCGCAATCATCCAGGTCAAAATTTATTTTACTGTCCGGAAAGTGCCGCCGTAATAAAGCAACCAGTTTTTGAGCTTCTGAAAACTCCTGTACATTCGTTTTGAAAACCTCAACCATAGTGCTTTTTTTATACTGATTGTACAATTATAGTTAATCACAGTTGCTATGAGACCGTAACTTTTTTAGTACAAAACATACTTTCTCAGCTTTCCCGTTAACCACTAACAGCCTGCCTCAATCGTATTTCAAAAGTACATTGGCTTATGGAATTTAAAAGGGTGTAATTGCGACCAATTGAGGGGTGTAACACGACAAGATCTATGATCTGTAATACCTTACCGTGCCGGTTTGCGGCTTTTTGCCAGTGAACTTATTGCCACAATTGTTTTCTATCTTTAGCAAGGGGAAAGCTACCATAAAAGTTTATTATCATGTCCTTAACTTTTCGCAGTTTGTCATGGTATTATCCTTGTCCGTCGGAACCAACGGACAGGAGGTGAAAAACATTAAATAAATTACAGGAATGAAACACGTTTCGATACTTATTCCGCAAGGACATACCAGCCTCGTGAATATAGAAGGAACGCACCAGATACTTTCTGAAGTAAACACGCTGCGTACCGGGATGGGCAAGGCTCCTTTGTTTGACATTCAGTTGGTTGGGTTATCGAAGGCAACCAGTCAACGGGAGGGACTTTTTACCATAAAAACAGATTGCCTGTTGCATGAAGTGACAAAGACCGACCTTATCATCATTCCTGCCATTCATGGTAATTTTCAAAAAATTGTGGAGAACAACCAGGCTTTCATTCCCTGGATCCTGCAACAATTCAATAACGGCGCCGAAGTGGCCAGTCTTTGTATTGGTTCTTTTTTTCTGGCAGCAACCGGTCTCTTAACAGGAAAGCAGTGTGCCACGCATTGGCGTTTCGCCAATGAATTCAGGGCCATGTACCCTGATGTGGAATTGGTAGACGACAAGATCATTACCGACGATGAAGGCATTTATACAAGCGGCGGGGCCTATTCTTTTATGAACCTGCTGGTTTATATGATAGAAAAATATGCCGGCCGGGATACTGCCATTCTTATTTCGAAGGCATTTATGATTGATATTGACCGTACGACGCAATCGCCTTTTATCATTTTCCAGGGACAAAAAGCCCACGAAGATGAAACCATAAAGAAAGCACAGGAGTATATTGAAAAGAATTTCGAAGAAAAAATAACGGTGGAACAGCTGGCCGGTACATTTGCCGTAGGCCGCCGCAGCCTGGAACGCCGGTTTAAAAAAGCCACCTGCAATACCGTAACGGAATACATTCAACGGGTTAAAATAGAGGCCGCCAAAAAGGACTTTGAAACCGGCAGAAAGAATGTACTCGAGGTAATGTATGATGTTGGCTACAGTGACGTAAAGGCCTTCCGAAGCATCTTCAAGAAGATCACCGGGCTTTCTCCCATAGAATACCGTAACAAATACAACAAGGAATTGGTGGTAATTGATTAGCCTGCTTAACGCTTAACGCCTAATGCTTAACGCTAAATACACCTTGCGCACCGCGTTTTGCGTTCCGCGTTGAGCGTTTTGCGTTCCCAAATGCGTTTACCCAACACAGCGCTTAGGACCAGCCATCACTTCCTTTTACCAGGCTTTTTCTTACCTGTCTCCAGTTCATCGAAGTAATTTTCGAGGTTATCGAAACGCTCTGTCCATACCTTCCGGTATTGTTCTACCCAGGTAGAAACCTCGTCCAGCTTCTCGAGGCGGGCTTCACAATACCGTTCGCGGCCAAATTGGGTAATGACCACTAACCCGCATTCAGTAAGCATTTTAATGTGTTTATAGATGGCGGCGCGGCTTACTTCAAAGTTCTCGGCCACAGCATTTACGTTCAATGGGTGGTGGGCGATCATGTTAATGATCTCCCGCCGGGTGGGGTCGGCAATTGCCTGAAATACGTCTCTACGCATATAATAAATAGGAAACCTTTAGGTTGCAAATATAATGCAACCCAAAGGTTGCACAAATAAATTATAATAAATACAGGGCGCAAATGGGGGTAATCATAAAAAAGGTGTCTTATGTTTGCAGTGTGTTAGTTAATTTCACATAGGGAAAAAGCTCTTGAACAGGTGAGGAACAGAAGGTTTTTAACAGTTGAATATTTCGTTAATTCGTATTGTTATCTATAAATTTTATATATTCACAAATAGGTTTGGTGCTAATGGATACTTCAGGCACCACATAAAATCAAACAAAAGCTTCATTATTCACATTTAAATTTTAAAACACTATGGCAAAAACAGCTAAGAAAGCTGCTAAAAAAGCAGTAAAAAAAGCCGCTAAGAAAGCCGCTCCTAAAAAAAAGGTAGCAACAAAAAAAGTAGCTAAGAAAAAAGCTGCTGCTCCCAAGAAGAAATCAGCAAGAAAACCAAACGCTGCATTCATGGCTCCTCTTAACGCCAGCCCTGTTTTAGCAGAAGTTATAGGTAGCAAACCTTTACCAAGAACAGAGATCGTTAAGAAGATCTGGGATTATATCAGAAAGAATAACCTGCAGGACAAGAAGAACAGAAGAATGATCAATGCCGATACAAAATTGAAACCTCTGTTCGGTAAAGATCAAATTTCAATGTTTGATCTGGCGAAGATCGTTTCCAAAAACGTGAAGTAGTTTCGTGTATGCGAATTGAAGGAATTAAAGCTTTTTACAGGAGCGATGGGTTCAAACCTGTAAAAATGCCGGGTTAGTAAGTACCTTTTTTTCAGATAATATCTCCTTCATTTCTTTGCTTGAAAGGGCCCTTAAAGGATGGCGGGCTTCTACATATAACTTCAAAGGCAATCATTAAGATTCAGGTTACATTATTGCATACGATTGCTATACCATAGTTACCGAGTTTAATCAGCCGGGCTATTGCAACGTATGAAATCACCTTCCATATACGTTTATAACGTAATATTGCGGGGTTTACGGGTATAACTGGCGGTTTAACTTAAACTACAAGGAGAAAATACACCAGTCATATTCATGAACCCCATTTTTTTGTAGCATATCACCCCTATTAGAAGAGCAACTTTTTATGCGTAAAATTCTTTGTTTTATAGGCCTGTTGAGTATTTGGGGATGTAGGGAATCGAACAACAAATCAGAAGCGGACCGTAAGAAAGATTCCATCAATAAAGAAGTGCAGCAAACAGCCCGTGACATTGCGGGGAACTTCAGCGACCAAAGCACCCTGCGTTTTTCTTCCTCCCGCCTTGATTCTTTTTTTATTAAGTATGATACCCTGCGCGGTTTTCAAAACGACCTGAAGCAATTCTACACAACCCGTCATTATGCGTTTGCCTGGTATACCGACAGCGGTCTTACCGAGCAGGCCAGCCACCTGTACGTACGGTTAGAAAACATTCCGGAAGAAGGCCTGAATATTGTTTTACCGTATAAGCGCACCCTCGACAGCCTCATCAACATTGGCAATACCCAAACCACCGATCAAAAAAGCGAGACCGAATTGCTCTTAACATCCCTTTACTTTTTCTTTGCGCAAAAGGTATGGGGCGGCATGGAGGAGAGCGCTACCCAACAGGTTGACTGGCTTATGCCACGTAAAAAGCTTTCCTATGCCGGCTTGCTCGATTCCATGTTGAAACCAGGCGGCACGGCTCCGGCCATAAAACCGGTTTACCGCCAATACAACCTGTTAAAAGAATACCTCAAAAAATACAAAGCACTACCACCAGATAACATGACCATCACCCTGCCGGGTAATAAACCCATTCGTCCGGGTGATACGTCGCTCATGATTATTAAGCTGCGAAAAAAGCTAATGCTACTGGGCGACCTGCCCAATGACAGTGACACTACTTCCGGCATCTACGATTCTACCTTATTAACCGCCGTTAAACGATTTCAAAAAAGGCATGGGATGAAGGAGGATGGCATTGCAGGCGGTGGCATGGTGCGTGAACTGAATGTTCCTGTACAGAAAAGGATTGAAAGGATCATTGTGAACATGGAACGCAACCGTTGGCTTCCCACGGATGTACGTGGCAGGTACCTGGCCGTAAATATCCCCGAGTTTGTGCTGCATGCCTATAACGATGATTCGCTTTTATGGAATATGAATGTGGTAGTAGGAAGGGATGTGAACAAAACGGTGATCTTCGCCGGTACCATCAGCCAGATCGTTTTTAGCCCGTACTGGAATGTGCCTGCCAGCATTTTGAAAAAGGAAATATTACCGGGTATTCAAAAGAACCCCGCCTACCTGGAAACACATCATATGGAAAAGTTCGGCGATGGGGTACGTCAGAAACCCGGCCCCTGGAATTCCCTGGGCGCTGTAAAGTTTTTGTTTCCCAACAGCCATAGCATCTACCTGCATGATACGCCGTCAAAAAGTCTTTTTCAGGAAAGTAAAAGGGCATTCAGCCATGGTTGCATTCGGGTGGCCGAACCGAAGAACCTGGCCATGTATATGTTGCGTGACGACCCTACCTGGACGGAAGAAAGGATAACCAAAGCAATGGCCAGTGGTAAGGAACAATACGTGGCTGTTAAAAACCCGATGCCGGTTTATATCACCTATTTCACGGCCTGGGTAGACAGGCAAGGGGACCTGAATTTCAGAGAAGATATTTACAATAGGGACTCCCAGCTTTCGAACCTGCTGATGAAGCATTAAAAGGGCAGGAAACGCATTTATCAGGGTGGGTGGCACACAAGCCGCTCACCTTTTTTAGCTTAATAAACGCTCTATAGCGGCCCTGCGATACCTGAACAGGGCTTCAATCTTTTTGCGTACCAGCAGGGAATGGGTGATAAGGCCCAGGGGCCCGAAGGGTAATTGGTATTTCACGGCATCCTGCATCAGCACACCGTTTTCTTTTTCAGTGAACGTATGGGTATGCTCCCAAACCCGGTAGGGTCCTTTTAATTGTATATCGGTAAATGAAAACGGCTTTTGCACGTTAATGATACCGGTTTGCCAGTGCATGGAAATGCCGAACAAAGGTTTTACTGTATAATCGATCCGCATGCCTGTATAGATCTCCCCTTCCAGCCGGGTAAGGGTTTTGAAGTCCATTTCCGGTGGTGTGATCAACGCCAGATTATCGGGTGATGAAAAAAACGCCCATGCCCTTTGCATATCTACAGGCAGTAACTGTTCCGCATTAAAATAGAATATGCCCATCGTTGAGTTATTCATTCAGGGGTTTTTCTTTCAGGTAATTGATGACCGTTTCAAGATCCCGTAAGATGTATTTGTCGTTGTACTTTTCAATATCATGCCCATAAAAGCCAAGCGTAGCCGGCAAATAAGCCGCTACCGGGGCGCCTTTGTCCATGTAATTTCCAACCGTTGTAATGCTTAGGTTCAATACCCACATGAATGCGCTGAATTGCGACCATTTTTGTTGATAACAGGTACCACAATGTTCGCACCTGAACAGGTCGTTCCCCAGATTTTGTAACTTTTGCACAAATACTGAAAACAACAATTCCTGGTCAACAAATCCAACCGGTTTGTTCCATTGAATATAATCTCTGAACCGTTCGTACTCGCAGGGGCAACCGGAGCGGTACATGTCATTGACCATTTGCTCGCAAGCCGACACGAACTGTTTTTTTTGCTGGTTAAATACATTCAGGTGGTCCAGGTTATTATTCCACTCCACTCCACCGCCGATGGCCAGTTCGCCTTCTCTATATTCTTCGCCTTCCAAAATCTGCACTGTTACTTTATTCCTGTACACCCGGCCAATGGAAATATATATTTGGGGAACAACTATTTCCCCGGCTTTATCAATCAATCCCCAGGTTTTCAGATCACCGAATTTAGCATAGCCTTTTTCAAAATTAGTGAGCGCCGGAAACTGGTAATCGATGACCAGGTTACCCTGTTCATCAATAGCCCCATGCAACTCCATTTCATTTCTTACGATGGCCCTTCCCTCAGCAAATTCATCGGTGTAGTAGAATTGCGCCGGTATCACTTCTTCACCGGATTTATTTATGAATCCCCATTTCCCATGGCGCATAACCCGCGCAAGGCCTTCGGTAAAATTGCCGTATGACTCGTATTTGTTGCTAAAAGGTAGCACCTCATTTCCGGCTGCATCGAAGTAAGCCGTATAGTTTCCCTCTGTAACGGTGAACAGGTTATTTGACAGCAGGGCGACAAAATCGTATACGGCGGGAATAATAATATGCCCGTCTTCCGTTTTTATGCCCATTTTATTGTCTTCGTAAAATTGAAAATAACCAGCTGAGTCCATACAAAAAGATTGCGTTTGGTGTTAACCCGTCCGTACTGATCATCGGGGCAGGTGTTCCGCGTTAAGCGTTTTGCGTTAAGCGTTCCGCGTTTTCCCACAGCAATTTATGATTTAAAACGATCTGAAATAAGGCCGGCTGGTCAGGGGTGAGAACTGCCAGGGAATGGAAGCCAGTATAATTATTAATGCAATGGTAAACCAAATGGCCATTGTTTTGAAGCGTTGTTGATCGGTACGTTGTCTTTTTGCCTTCGCAGAACCGATCGTTATCAAAACAACAGCGATCAACATCATGGCAATATGTTCCATACCAAAAAACCGGATCTCCCGCTGATGTACGGCCGTTTTGAACCAGGCAAGAAAATACCGCACCATCGGGCTGATGCAGTACAGAACAATACCCAGCACGAATTGTACATGAGCAATAGAAGCCGTTGCGCTCCGGATGATATTATCAGATCTTGAAAACGACTTATTACCGAGCCAGCCTTTGTATGCCCGGAAAATAGCAACCAGTAAACTTATTAAAACCAGCCAGCGAACCAGGGAATGGGTAGCTAATAACAGAGAATACATTGAACTCTTTTTTATAATGACGAAACTTCTGCCAAAACATTTTAAAATGGGATAAAAAATCTAAAAATAAGCAATACCGGTTTTTTAACCAGTATGAACATATTTCAAACCCACAAAGAAGATCAAATCAATAAATTTGCATACCCATGGGGTCGCCTGTGGCAGATGATTCATTTCCAGTTAAACCTTCATTGAATGATCAGGAATTGCTTGGCCAGTACATGGTACATATTATATACAGGAATACTTTCCCTTTTCTTTTCATTAGCCGCTTACTCCCAGGCGCAACGGGTAAACGGTCGAACACCTTACCCCGACACATCATTTACCACATGGAGCGCCTTTGTGAATACCCGTAAAACGCACCCGGAGATACAAATAGTACCGGAGCTCAAATCAAAAGAGATAGCTGAAAAAAGACGTATTCTTTATAAGCAGGCATGGGGTGGCAGAATTTTTCTGGGTCTTGATGCCTTTTACCCGGCTCGTAAGTCACCAGAAAAACGACCGGCGATCGTGATCATCCATGGTGGAGGCTGGCGCTCAGGTAACCCATCCCAGCATCATCCATTGGCGCAGCACCTGGCCGCCCGGGGTTATGTTTGTTTTACCCCGGACTATATGTTATCAACTCTTGCGCCCTATCCCGCAGCAGTATACGACCTTAAAACAGCCTTGCAATGGGTGGTTAAACATGCCGGAAAATACAATATTGATACCGCGAAGATCGCTGTACTGGGTTTTTCAGCCGGTGGTGAACTGGCGGCTTTCCTGGGCACTACCGTGAGCAATCCGAAGTTTAGGGTGTACCCAAAGCGTAAGAGACCGGCTCCTGTGCATGCGGTGGTAGACATTGACGGAACACTTTCCTTTACCCACCCTGAAAGCGGAGAAGGCGATGATAGTAAAAAAATATCTGCCGCCACTTATTGGTTGGGGTATGCAAAAAAAGACAGTCTGGCCTTGTGGCAGGAAGCTTCGCCCCTGACACATGCCGGTCCCCATACACCGCCCACCCTTTTCATTAATAGTAGCGTAGCCAGAATGCATGCGGGGCGGGATGATTATATCAAAGTGCTGGACCAATATAAGATCTATTCAGAAGTAAAGACCTTTGAAAACGCACCGCATTCCTTCTGCCTGTTCGATCCCTGGTTTCAGCCAACGGTAACGTATATTGATGATTTTTTAAAAAGAGTATTCAAATAACCATATGAAACAGCTTGCATTTCTCTTAAGCATTGTGATTGCCGGTATTTCTTTACAGGCACAAACTGCCAACCCGCAACAGTATAAATATGTGTTCACCGTTGCCAAAGACGGCACGGGCGACTACAAATACATACAGGATGCTATTGACGCCATGCGCGTATTTCCGCTGGCGCCCATCACACTGTATATAAAGAATGGGGTGTACAACGAAAAAATTGAATTGCCTGCTACCAATACCGATGTAACTTTTATTGGTGAAAGTGTAGATAAAACCATAATCACATTCAACGATTACTCGGGCCGGGGCAGGCTCAACACGTTCAATTCTTTTACCGCCAAAATTGTGGGTAATCGTTTCAGGGCCGAGAACATTACGTTCTCCAATGCCGCCGGGCCGGTAGGACAAGCCGTAGCCCTGCACGTTGAAGCGGATCAGGCGATCTTTATAAACTGCCGTTTTTTAGGCAACCAGGATACTATTTATACCGGGGGTGAAACCGCCCGGCAATTATTTGTAAACTGCTATATTGAAGGAACAACCGATTTTATTTTTGGTCCCGCTACAGCGATTTTCCAAAACTGTGAAATACGCAGCAAATCCAACTCGTATATAACAGCTGCCAGCACTACCGCTGGTAAGAAATTCGGGTATGTGTTCATGGATTGTAAGTTGACTGCCGACAGTGGTGTAACCAAAGTATACCTGGGCCGGCCATGGCGAAGCGGTTCAAAAACAGTATTCCTTCGCTGTACCATGGATAAACATATAGCACCTGAAGGGTGGAATAACTGGGGGAACCCCGCCAATGAACAAACTACCTTTTATGGGGAATACAAAAACAGTGGCGCAGGTGCAGGTATCACGAACCGGGTAACATGGAGCCACCAGCTGAATGATAAGGAAGCAACCGGCTATTCACTGGCCGCTATATTCAGCAATGAAGGATCGGCGTTACCCGTAAATGCCAAATGGCACCAGGAGCAAACTACCCGCATATTCCAATGGCCGGAGAAGAAATGATATCGCTACACTAAAACTATTACGAACAGGCGTAAGTCAGATGGTTATGTGCAATGGTGAAATGAAATGTGGAATCAACTCCCCAATTGAAATGATGTTTCTACACTTGATATTGAACCCTTAATAGATATAATCATTTACCAGTCAATAATAAAACACTTACTGTCAAATTCATACGTAAAAAAATTTTGCAGCGGCCTTCAGGCCCTTTCCATATAAACACGGTACTATACAGAGAACCTTTTCAGCGGTACAGGATTTGTAGTATGTTACAAAATTGTTATGTAACGAATTTGTGTGTATGAAACAGAGTACGTCTGATTACCTAATGAATCTGCATAGACTTTACATGGTAGAAGTCGGCAAGTTTATAAAAGCCTTAAAGGAAAACGCCCCGCGTAATGAGCTTATTATCATAAGAACAAACGTAAAGAAATTGTTGGCCGAGATTCGAAAGTTCCCCGTTTCAGGAAACCAGAATGAGTTAAACAGTCAATAAATTAAATAGCCTTCCTGATCATTTGCCGCCTAAAATTGCTGAAGCTACACTAGAAACATACCCGCAACCGTAGGTATTTCTCCTTATATAGTTTACCGGTGATTATTCAATTCATTATCAAAAGCCAGGAGCTTATAGTCAGAAAGATTGCCTACGATGTTTTAATAGTATAGATCTATTCCTCACTTTTTTACCCTTTCCTTTCATAAACCGGTTCACTGCTGGCCCCAAATTTTCTTTATAGAACCGGGTTTATAGTTCCTGACCGCTTTCATTGACCGATGGGTAGTAAATACCGGGAATGTGGAATTTCCGGTTCTCATTTTGAACTTGTCCCCCGGCGGGATAAGTTATCAGTAATTATTAACCCATAATCATTAATTAGGAATCTATGAAAAATCAGTTAACTATTGCAGTAGTAGACGATCATGCGTTGATACGCAAAGCGGTAAATTTTCGACTCAAAGGCATGGGGTACAATGTGGTTATAGAAGCAGAGAATGGACAGCAATTCCTTGACAAACTGGAAGAATCTCCTTCTCCCGATCTTTGTTTACTCGACATTAATATGCCGGTTATGGATGGCTTTGAAACGGCCGTTCAGTTAAAGAAAAAATGGCCGGCTATAAAGATCCTTTTCTTTTCCATGCAAAACGGAAGTGTGTATATGAAGCGGGCCCGGGAAGTTGGTGGCGATGGATATATTTGTAAAGACGCCTCTTCTGAAGAATTTAATAAAGCGCTGTACGCCCTGCTGCAGCCCGTTGCATAAGGCAGATTCTCTTACTTTTCTATCAACCATTCAAAATAAATGTGTGGGGTCGTTTTATAAATGATCTGGCCCATTTCGGTGAAGCCACACTTTTCATAAAACCCGCCGGCGCCGGCAACTCCTGCATAAGCATCGAGCCTTATGGCGTCGCCGCCTAAAGCGGTTGCCATGGCTTTCGCTTCCTGTATCAATGATCTGCCAACACCTATATGCTGATAACCGGGCCGTACCGCCATATCAACCAGGTAAACAGGACGGGGTACAGGTGTAAAGTAAGCGGGGTCAATGACCCAGGGTCTTGATGCAGTTAACCGCAGCGTACCGATGACTTCTTCACCATTTCTGGCCAATAATACTTTTGCTTTACCCATGCCATTCAGCACTCCTCTTCCGGTAGCTACAGCACTCCAGTGACCTTGTCCGTGTTTAGCCGTAAGGTCCCGGGCTGCCTGACTAATTACATCCGCAATGGCTGCTGCGTCATCCGGCAATGCCAGTGCAATTGAAACATTTATATTCACGGGATAAAATTACGCAATCCACACATTCCTGCTTACAGTAACCTATTTCTACGCAGCAAAACAACACGACACGCTTTCGCTTTTCCCGCCAGTGTTCTATAACAGGCCCCAATTACTTAAATTACAGCAAAATCCCTTCAATGCCCGCTAACGATACGTACAAAATACTGGTCAATGGGTTCGAATTCTTTTTTTCAAAAACCGACCTGGAAGCGCTTGACATGGTCGCCATCTCGCCCACCGAATTTAATGGGATCTACAATCACCAGTCGATCAATGCCCGGTTGGTTGAAGCCAGTTTGCTGACCAAATCATTTACTATTGAAACCGGCGGTGAACAATTTGAAGTGGTAATTAAAGATGCGCTTGATCAGAAGCTGGATCAAATGGGCTTTGGAATAGCCACTGGAAAACAGGTAAAGGAGATCAAAGCGCCTATGCCCGGCCTGGTACTGGAAGTATCCGTAACCGATGGACAGGAAGTTAATGAAGGGGACAGGATATTGATCCTGGAAGCCATGAAAATGGAGAACAGCATTCTGATCCATGTCAATGCTACCATCAAAAAAGTATTGGTTAAAGCAGGACAGGCAGTTGAAAAAGGACAGGTACTCGTAGAACTGGAATAAATGTTTACCAAAAGTAAAACGAACGATGCAAAAGATATTAGTTGCCAACCGCGGAGAAATTGCCATTCGCATTATGCGTACGATACACCGAATGGGCATTCAATCGGTGGCAGTTTATTCAGAGGCCGACCGGCAGGCGCCGCATGTACTATTTGCACATGAAGCCGTTTGCCTGGGTCCGGCGCCATCGAGCCAGAGTTACCTGAACGGAGATGCGATCATTGCGTTTGCCCAAAAGTTGGGCGTAGATGGTATCCATCCGGGTTATGGTTTCCTGAGTGAAAATGCAGCATTTGCCAAAAAAGTACAGGAAGCCGGTATCACCTTTATTGGGCCAGGGCCTGAAGCCATGCGCATCATGGGTTCAAAGCTGGCGGCCAAGGAATGTGTAAAGCAATACAATATTCCCATGGTGCCGGGCATCGATAAAGCCGTTGACAATATTACCGTAGCCCAAAAGATAGCTTCGGAAATCGGATATCCCATTCTTATTAAAGCATCGGCCGGCGGTGGAGGTAAGGGTATGCGCATAGCCGCCAAAGAAAGCGAGCTTGCCGAACAAATGGAAAGAGCCAGGAGTGAAGCGCTGTCGTCGTTTGGCGATGGTTCCGTATTCATTGAAAAATATGTTTCAGAGCCCCGCCATATTGAAATACAGGTGTTGGCCGATAACTACGGCAATACCGTTCATTTATTTGAGCGGGAATGCAGTATTCAACGGCGGCATCAAAAAATAGTTGAAGAATCCCCTTCCTCTGTGCTAACACCAGAACTACGTCAAAAGATGGGCGAAGCGGCGGTTCTGGTAGCCAAATCGTGTAATTACAGAAGCACGGGTACGGTTGAGTTTTTGCTCGATGAACACCTCAATTTTTATTTTCTGGAAATGAATACCCGGTTGCAGGTTGAACATCCGGTAACAGAAATGATTACCGGCATCGACCTGGTAGAAGAACAAATAAAAATTGCCCGGGGAGAAAAACTACGTTTCAGGCAGGAAGACCTTACCATCAACGGTCATGCGCTGGAACTGCGGGTGTATGCGGAAGACCCTTTAAATGATTTCTTACCATCTACCGGCCGGCTTGAAAAATATAAGCCGCCAACCGGCGAAGGTATACGGGTCGATGATGGTTATACCGAAGGAATGGCGATCCCGGTTTATTATGATCCCATGATCGCCAAGCTAATAACCCATGGCCGCAACCGCACCGAAGCCATTCAAAAAATGAAAGCAGCCATTGCTGACTATTCAATAGAGGGCGTTCATACGACTTTGCCATTCGGCAATTTTGTATTTGAACATGATGCATTTTTGTCGGGCCGGTTCGATACCCAGTTCGTTCAGAAATATTATTCACCCGAAAAACTGTTAACCCAGCAAAAAAGTAAAGCGGCGCTGGCAGGCATGATCGCTTTAAAATACTGGCTCCAAAAACAGAAAGAGATCAAAGTGGCGGAAACGGTTCCTACTAACTGGACCCTTCGGTCCTGAGCGGAGTCGAAGGGCGCTCAGGGCACGATTAGGATGCACAGGACGGAAAGGACGTTCAGGACGCTCACGTATTATAATCAACCCCTTCGATCCTTTCCCGCTCAAGCGGAACTCAGGACCCTCACGGCTTTGTTTAGAAAACTCGTAAAAGACCAAATGATGAAAAAGTCCAAATCGGAAATATTACAGCAAAAGATTGAGAAAGGAAAGCAGGGCGGCGGCGCGCAGCGGAATGAAGCACAGCATAAAAAAGGAAAGCTCACCGCGCGGGAACGTATTACGCTTTTAATGGACCCCGGTTCCTTTGAAGAAATAGGCGCCCTGGTATTACACCGGACCAAGGATTTTGGAATGGACAGCCAGCAGTTTTATGGAGATGGCGTGATCACCGGTTATGGCACCATTCATGGACGACTTGCCTATGTTTTTGCACAGGATTTTACCGTATTTGGCGGCGCGCTATCAGAAACCCATGCCGAGAAAATATGCAAAGTGATGGACCTTGCCATGAAAACAGGAGCGCCAATGATCGGGTTGAATGATTCCGGTGGCGCGCGCATACAGGAAGGCGTACGATCGCTCGGTGGTTATGCCGATATATTTTACCGGAACGTACAGGCGTCAGGGGTAATACCACAGATCTCTGCTATTATGGGACCCTGTGCAGGCGGCGCCGTCTATTCACCCGCTATGACCGATTTTACATTGATGGTAGAAAATACCAGTTATATGTTTGTCACCGGTCCTAATGTGGTGAAAACAGTTACCAATGAAGAAGTGAGTCCGGAAGAATTAGGCGGCGCATCTGCCCATTCTACCAAATCAGGCGTTACCCACCTCACGGCCGCCAATGACATGGAATGCATTGCAGAGGTAAAGAAATTATTAAGCTATGTACCGCAAAACTGCGAAGACACCACTCCCAAGGTACCATATACATTGGGCGATGAAACCAGGCCTATGCTGGAAACCATTGTCCCGGAAAGCGCTAACCAACCGTACGAAATGCGTGCGGTGATTGAAGGGATTTGTGATGAAGCGTCCTTCTTTGAAATACACAGCGATTACGCAACCAACATCGTGATCGGCTTTGCCCGGCTGGCCGGAAGAAGTATTGGCATTGTAGCAAACCAACCCATGAGCCTGGCAGGTGTGCTTGACATTGATAGTTCAAAAAAAGCAGCACGGTTTATCCGCTTTTGCGATTGTTTTAATATTCCATTACTGGTGCTGGTTGATGTACCGGGTTTTTTACCAGGCACCGATCAGGAATGGCATGGCATCATAACCAATGGCGCCAAGTTGTTGTATGCTTTTAGTGAAGCAACGGTGCCGCGCGTTACGGTGATTACCCGAAAAGCATATGGAGGCGCTTATGATGTAATGAATTCAAAACATATTGGCGCCGACATGAATTATGCCTGGCCTACTGCTGAAATTGCGGTGATGGGCGCCAAAGGCGCCAGTGAGATCATCTTTAAGAAAGAAATTTCTGAAGCTGCCGATCCTGGTAAAAAGCTGGCTGAAAAAGAAGCGGAGTATGCAGAGAAATTCGCCACACCTTACCTGGCAGCCGAAAGAGGATTTGTTGATGAAGTAATAGAACCTAAAGATACCCGTACCAAACTCATCAAAGCATTTGCCATGCTGGAGAATAAAGTGGCCACGCTACCAAAGAAGAAGCATGGGAATATACCGTTGTGAGGAGATGTTTTAATTACCGGATTTGGGCTGTTTGTTTGGCTCAAATAATTCAATCAGGTTGCCTGAAGGATCCTGTAATAGAATTTGTTTACCGCCAGCTCCTGTTACCAGTTCATTACGAAAATGCGCTTTCCGGGATTTTAATGTTGCAATAAGTTCTTCCAGATTATCTACTTCCAGTTGTATCCGGTTCCATCCACCTGGTGCAGGTGCAGAACCATCAGGCATCGATTGTCCGGCGCCTCCGAAGCCCGGTTTATTCATATACAAAACCAGATTGCCTTTAGACAGTTTGGCAAAACCCGCTGCTTGCATATCAACCGTAAATCCCAGCAGATCTTTATAAAACGGCAGGGCCGCGTCTACATCGTTTACAATATAGCGAACTCCGTAAAAAGCGAGATTTGCAGTATGCTTACTTTTCATAGTGTTGAAGTTTGTTTTTGTGCAAAAGAGCATTGACTTACTTATGCAACAAAAAATGCGCCTGCGATCATTAAGCATTGTTCTGGAAGCTCTTAAAAATATTTTGGCAAAACCACTATCGGCCGTAAGAGCAAAAATTGGAAAACTGCGACAAATTTTCTACACTAACAGGATATGATGCTGTAACTGGCCTATTTTCCCGCTGTCGCTTTCGCACCATTGAGAGGGGAGTATAAAGGGGGATTGAGGAAGCGATTAAAATATTTATTCAATTATTTGTTATTCTTTTTAGGCTGCGTAAATTCTTTGGGCAAAGGATGCTTTTTCAAAAAAGCTGATGCTCTTTCTGCTGCCTTTACAAATGCAGGCTCTTTGCTATAGTCCCGCATGTTTTTGTCTATAGTAATGTGAGCTTGTTTTTTATCTGTTATTTTTTTTGACATGGTGTCTTTTCATTTGAATTACTCAAATTTGTACCAAAAATAAAAGATTACGTTGAGAATCACTTAAGTGGCAATCTTTCTTCATCAGGTACCCGCATAAAAAAGGATGTATCAGACTATTGATACACCCTTTTGTTAAGATTAAATTTCTGAATACTTAAGCGTTACAACCGGTGTTGTTTGCGTTACTTTTTTCAGGTAGTGCTGATATTTGAAAATATCGGTCGCATCCTTATAAGCAAAATCAAACTCCTGGATGTAACCTTGCGGGAAGTTCCCGGATCTGTTCAGTAACTCGCTGAATTGTTCTTTATATTCCCGGCGTTGTTTTTCTTTCAATACAGTTTTCCAGTATTTCATAGCATCAAAGCGCGACAATCTTCTGCCTGCGCCATGCGCACAGGAATGCAGCGCCTCACCAGCAGCAGAAACGGAACCAGCTTGCACCAATAAACTTCCCCTTGACATTGACAAAGGTATCACTACAGTTTTCCCTTTGTTCAGTTCCGTGCTTCCTTTGCGATGCATGATATGCTGCTCCATAAAACGCACATGATTATGAATGGAATCTTCCATTTTATACGGCGTTCCATTCAAACTACCTTCTTCTTCCAGATCTTTATAATTGAAGTTGAGGTAGTCTTTATCAATGGCATTCTTATCGCAACGCACATAATTCGCTTTTTGCAAAAAGAGCAAGGTCTTTAAGCAAAAGTTTTTGCGTCGCTCATAACCGAACGTGAGTGTCGCATTGTAGTATTGGCGGAAATCTTCTGATAAGAAATCCCTGTGCACAAAATCAACATCTTTCCCATACACCTGGGAAAATTCCCTGGTAAGCTGTAAACAATGCTGATATAAAGCAATGCCTCTGTCCCTGGTTCCGGTATGACAAATAATGTAAACAGCTTCGTTGTCTTCTTCAATTGACAGAAAGTGATTACCACCACCCAGGCCATCATCAGTCATTTTCTGATGAGCGAAATAGAGTGCCTGGAAATGGGCTTTTTTGTCGAAGGGCTTTACCCAGAAAGCTTTTTTTATTGCAAGGTACATTACCCCACAGCCGATATCCTTTCCGGTGATCAATGGATAACAATAATCCGTAGTTTGGAAAACAACACCAACAGGCAAAGCCTTTTCAGCACAGTAATGGATGTCGGTAAAGGCACAAATGGCATTTACAAACGGCTTCTGCGCATACTGCTGTAATTGAGCCATAGCATTTTGTTCAATGCTTTTGGCATCGCAATAAAATCCAATAGATTCCATTTTCCTTAATTTGAAACAAAAAAAGATTAGTTCGTGGGGCGTTGGTAGGAACATCTGCCCCTTACAGAGATGTCAGCAGCCGAAATTATCGGTAGTGCAAAGATATAAAATCAGAAGGATTTTAATAATTCAATTTAAATTATGTCAGGGTATCATCGCATGACCTCAATCATCCCACCTGCTAACCAACATCATTTACATAAATAAAATGCGCTTATAGCTTTGTATACAGATAATCCTTACACTAAACATACATACAATGGATAATGCCCATTATTACGAAGTGAAACTCAATTGGGAATCTGACAGAAAGGGGCTGATGAGTTCGCCCGTTTTAAAATCAAATATAGAAGTGGCCACCCCACCCGAATTTCCTAAGGGCATACCTGGCATCTGGTCGCCGGAACATTTACTGGTAGCAGCGGTAAACAGTTGCCTGATGACTACCTTTCTCGCAATTGCAGAAAATTCAAAATTCGAGTTTATCAGCTTCAACAGTAATGCCAATGGTAAACTGGAAAAAATAGATGGGAAATATATGATCAGTGAAATTATTCTGTCGCCCGTGTTAACGATTAAAAACAATGTTGAAAAGGAAAAGGCCCTGAAGCTTCTTGAAAAATCTGAAGCAGCCTGCCTGATTTCCAATTCAGTAAAATCAACAATTGTTTTTAATCCAACGATCAATATCCAGGAGCATTGAAAAAACTTTTATACATGTAATATTTTCTCCTTCCGGTTTTTTACCATTAATCCAATCTGTGAGACCGAAAGCTACCTGCGACCGACCGGGTAGCTTTTTCATTTACTCGTGTATCTGGGTATAAATGCCCCGGTCGAGGATAATGCCCATCTTTTTGAACATGGCAGGTGCATCAAAACCTTCCTTTTTATATGCTGCCTGTACCGCCTCTTTGGCTTTATTCAATGCGTCCTGGTTTTGCCATAAAGCTACCGTTACACAAATTAAATTTCCATCGCTATCGGTGTATTCATACGCGGCATCTTCAATTAAGCCGGGTAACTTCTTAATAAAATTCCTGTTTATCTGCACTCTTTCCCGAAACGCAGTAATAGCAGCCGCGGGTACAAAGAACTTGTCAATAAAATTGACCTGCCCATTATGCACTTTTTTATTATATAATACATTTACATCGGTAGGCAATACATCAATCGCCTGCAAAAAACCCAACCGGTCAGTTAACACCTGCGCACTGATTATTTTGCCCTCTTTTATGGTAAAAGCAGCCATGCCTTCATTCGTGATCGTTTTACCAGTGACCACGTTATTGAATGGGGCGGTTTGGGTTCCCTGCCATTTCCAGTGGATAAGCACTTTATCACCTTCAGCAACAGACTCATCTATTTTCCATTGCATGTTGGGAAACGATTTGATGAGCGGAAGGATGGGCTCATAAAAAGCCGCAGCGCCTTTTTTGCCTTGCACTCCTGTAAAATCATCTGCTATACATTCTTTCAGCAATTCAAAATTCCGTTTATTCAAACCTTGCTCAAATGCTTTTTGTACTACTTCTTTGTTTTGTTGATTCGTGTTCATATTTATCTCCTTCTTTTTATTATTGAGTGCCTGAGCGTTGATGAAACCGGGAATCATCAGCATGATTATCAGCATTGCTCTATTTTGTAAGAATTTCATTATTGTTTATTTCTTACAAAAGTATTGCTCGCATAAAGGGGAGAATTGTAAAAAATCATTGATTCTTCAGAACAGGGGGAAATGCGGGCGATGTACTAACCCGATACGTTGAGACTTATAGAAGGAGAAAATGAATGATAAAATCAAAGCAACCTGTTCAAACGGAGCTGAACCAGCCTGACCTCTTCTGAAATACCATAAGACACCGATACATTATACTTATTGAATGGCGACAGTATGATGCCTGGTCCCCAGGCGGTATGCATTTTATTTGAATGCTCACCGGGCATCCATACCCGTCCCTGATCAAAAAAGCCAAAGACACCTATTTTTCCCGTCATCAGGTAAGTACGGAAATTGGTGATAAAACGCAGCTCATTGCTATTGTAAACCGCGGTCTTACCCCAGAACCTTTCGCGCCGGTAACCTCGTAAAGTGCGGGGCCCTCCTATAATGGCATGTTCATACGCCTGACCTGAATTTAAAACATTATCATTTACAATGGTTTCACCACCCATTCGTATCGCCAGCGAAACTTTTTCAAGCAGGGGAATATAAACCTGAGCATGGGCATTGTATCGTTGAAAAAATTCCCTTTGGCTGAAATTGTTAGAGAACGTTGCATTCGTTAAGAAAGTAAACCCTTTTACCGGCACCACAGAATCATTGACCGACACGTAAGAATAAGTCAGTTGCAGACCTGCATACTGGTTTGGCTTAAACACCTCATCGTTGTTTGAAAATACTTTCGATGGATACCGGTCTGTGTCGTTCTTACTTTTTGTTCGCTGGTAATAACCGGTCGCTTGTACGGTGCTATTACCAAATACATGATTTAATCCGGCGCTTGCATACCATTCTTCACTTCGTAACCGGTAATAATTGATATCGTTCGTTAATGATTTGGTCTCATTGCCCGTACCATAAAAATTCGTCCAGCGGATCATATCATACTCTGCAAGTAATGCCAGGTTCCAATTGCCTATTATATTGGGATACAAAGCTTTCCAAAATGCGCTGAACGCCTGCTGGGAAATGGAATAACGAACACCTATTGTCTGGTTCGAAGCAAAAGGATCTTTCCGCCATTTATTTTTTTTGACCCGGTAGTTCAATCCCACAAAAAACCTGTCTTCATTATTATAGAAAAGAACTGGCACAAAACCTTTCTTATCATACTTAAACCATCTGTAATTCCAGTTATGAATAGATGTATCTGACGATAAATGCATGTGGGCTGAATTGGCTTGAAAGACATTGTTGGCATTATCGTAAATATGCACCTTCTGCTTTGCCTGAACAACGGAATCTTTCCCCGGACCGCCTACGATCCGTATGGTAATTTCATCTGAATTGTTGTCAACTACATATACATCTTCATTATTAATACCAAACAACCGTACTTCCTTTGTTTCGTCGGGTTTAAATGTTCTTTGATAATAGGGCTTATCGGCTTTTTGTCCCTTGTTTATGCGGAACACAGTAACTACTGTTTCGTCATCATGGCTGATCACTTCAAAGTATTCCTGCTGTTTACTACCGATGACCTCTACCTCTTTTGCAATAAAAAGATAATGCTGTTTTGCAAAGGCAGGTAACTGATTGCGGCGGGCCTTTATTTTATCGATCATCTCTTTGCCTTTGACCGCGTATACTTCCGCCGGTAAATGGGCCACTGATCGAACGATCACTGTATCTGTCAGTGCTTTTTGCAATGCTTCCGCTTCGTATATCCAGTCATCGAGCGTAAGCGAATTGGTAAAGCACCTATCCATATAACGGGCTGAATGGCTTATTAAAGAAATATTTTTAACAACACTATCGTAATGCCCCATATAGAAAAGCCCGGCGCCCATTATTACCCGGTTAATAATATAGCCGTCATGATAAAAAAATGATTGGTCCCGGTCTTTTGGCACCGGCTTAAACTGTGTGCCGCCGGCAACAGCTGCTTCACCCCAGCTCCAATTGCCCTCGTGCCGATCCCAGTCGCCTATCAACATATCAAACAATCTTGCTTTTATATAAGCATGTTGATCAATAGTGAAAGTGTTATTCTCCTGTAGCTTTGCAAGCACTTCTTCGGTTTCATAAAATTTTCTGAAATTGCCCAGGTTATCTGCCTCCCGCCAATCGCCTTCCGCCTTCTGTTCCAGCAAATACAGATCGTTTCCAAATTTAGTGTTAAACGTATCCATTGCCTTTTGTTGAGGCAGGTACACAACTTTAGGCCAGGTGTGATAAATGCCAGCACGTTCCATCATATATCCCACAGCAAACGCCCCATAGGGGTGCGACATGGAAACACCGTCTTTGACGATATCCTCCATGAAAGTTCCTTTTAACTCGGGTGGTATTACCGATGTTCTTGATTTATTGATGGAGCGAAGTGCATATTCCTTACCAGTCCCAGTGCGAAGCTTGAGTGATTTTGATTCGTTCCCACCTCCCACTTCATATGGAATTAAGCCACCAAAAGCGGTGTCCAGTTTCAATACGGGAACACGAATGGGTGTAGTCCACTCAACGCGGTGATTTCGCCCCCACTTCTTTTGATAAGATAGCGGCCGCTGGTATTCAACTCCTGCAGCAACCCGTTTATAGGCGGTAGTATCTGCTTTTGAAGATTGAGCAGTTGAGTTCAGGGTTATTAATGTCAGCCCCAGACATATGTATAATCTGACATGGCAGCGCATATATACCCTTATCATAAAATTGTGCCACGGGTATAACAAATACCTGAACCCTGTGCAATACATTCTTTGTCAGTCAGTCCTGATGATTCTACAATTTACAACAAGGCTATCTCAGCCGACACAAAACAGCGGTCACTGGGGAATATTCCTTTGGGGATGTCTTTTATTATGCCCACAGTTTGCCCGCTATTTTTTGCTGACTACTATAAGTGTTTGGCAACGTTACCAAGCGCCTTGAAGTTGGCTCGTACATTGATGAACCCGAATAAATTTCCATTCTTCGGATCGTACTTTACTTCAAACGGGATCCAGATATCATTCATGATCCGAACCCGCACGGTGCCGTTTACGAAAACCAGGTCGCGGTCTTCATTGGCATATAATGCACCGAAGTTATGAAAGTAGCCGCCACTGAACTTTAGTTCGAGATAGCTCTTTTTAGTGCTTTTGGTATTGATGACGAGGTTGATACCTGACTCAAAATTAAATATAGCCCGTTTCAGATCCCGCCCGGCTTTAAGCGTATCATCAACCAGCTGCAATTGCGATCTGATATTTAACTCCAGGTCGTTCTTGGTATTATTGTATTTGTTGACTCCTTTTAAAAATTCGGAATGGAACACAACGTTGGAGAAAACAAACTGGTTCTTATAAGTTGTATCTGTAACCCCTACCGTCCACAAGGTATTCCTGTTGAAATTGGTTTTCATATCCTGGTAAAGACTGTCGGATGTTTTCTTCAGGTTGAAATTCTTGTTGTTCGTCAGTGTTTCAAACAAGGCTTTTGTACTGTCGCTGCTTGCTGCATAAGCCAGCATAGTGTCCTGCAACGGTTTACTCAATGCCCCGAAATTCTTTAAACCCTTTCTAAAATCTGTATATTCCAGCATGGCACTGGCAGCATCAGCCATGGTTGTAATCTTTGCAATCATTACATTATTCAATGAAAAAAGCTGGTTCACGGCGGCATTATTTATAACGGTATTTCTAAATGCCTTTGAAACGGTTTCATCCCGCTTATTGATGATGGCATATTTTATACCCGATGAAAATCCGTTGAACTTAAGAGATGTATCCAGCTTGAGCGCGAACATATAATTTATATTCCTGAGCGTTCTATATCGTGTATACATGGTATCTACCAGTAAAGCGGTATCGAGCTTTGCCATAACGGCAAAAGGAGTACCGGTGAATTTGATCGCCTTATCGGGACTGGCCAACCGGTCAAATGCCAGTTGAAAAAAACTATTCAGTACGTCTTTATAATTTCCGGTAGCTAACGAATCTGCTGCAAGAACAGGATTCGGAGAAGTGACTTTCTGTGCAGCCAGTTGCGTGGAGATACAAAAAAGCAGTACCGCCACGATGCCCGTAATTTTTCCAACCATAATATCCTTTTGTTATTTTATTAAGTATCCGGTCATGATTATTCCTGCATTAAACTGTTCGGGGCTAGCGGGGATGGTAGGCGTATTAATAGCAATCACTGCTTTTCCGGTACAAACGCCGTTTATTGAAATAGCATCGCCGCTTTGCACTTCGGAGAACCGGATATTACCGCTGCTGCTGAGGCTTTGCATGTTGATCAAAACGCCTTTTCTGAACAGGAGCGAAGTAGCCTGTCCTATGCCACTTGTGAATGTAAAGGTAACGTCTACCTGTTGCGAATGGGGGGCTTCTTCTGCAACCAGCGAATTTGTAGTAAGCGTTAGCGGGTTCATGGTTTCAGTTTTGGTTTTTGTAGAAGGTTTAGGCTTTGGTTTTGCCTTTTTTGCACTTTTAGCCATGGAATGGTATTTAAATTGGTTTTAAAACTACAAAAGAGAACCCTTATGAGTACCCGTTAAATCACCTATTTATAAATTATTTTTTCACAATGGCACAACCCACCCCAAAGGACCGCCTAATATATAGAAAAAGGAGCCGAACGGCGGTTGTCGTTGCGACATCCTTTCCGTTCAGCTCCTTTGTCATATGGGTGTAACTTAAACGCGCTATTTCTTTGCCAGCAATTCGTCGAGGTTGGCATGGGCAGCCGCAAAACCTTCTTTGAAGCCCATTTCAACAATCTTGTTCAGATCTTCTTCTGAAGCAAAAGTAACTTCCACGTCTACCTTTGTTGTATCGCCAACAGCGGTGAATACAACTTTCCAATCCATCCCTGGCAGCTCGGTGTTGGTTTCACCTTGCTCGTCACAGAAACCATCAAAACCACTGAATGATTTGTTGGGCACAATGGTTTTATAATCCACCTTGCAATAGTGGCGGGTACCATCAGGGCCTTCCATATAATAGAACCATCTTCCACCTTCCTGAAAATCCATTGATTTGGTATTGGCCTTCCATGGTTTTGGCGCCCACCACTGGTCTAACAGTTCAGGTTGTGTCCAGGCTTTCCAAACCTGCGCAACCGGCGCATCAAATTCTCTTTCTACCTTCAGCTTTTTGTTGGAGGCATCTTTTGAATAGATTGTTTCCTTTGTTGCGATCATGATTTCTTGTTTTTAATGGTTTTTAATAAAGTGTCTAATTGTGTGAACCGGGTATCCCACATAGCCCGGAATTGTTCAAGCCATTTGTCCACTTCTTTTAATTTTTTAGAGTTAAAATAATAGTAGATCTCTCTTCCTGTTTGCTGTTGGGTTATCAGTTGACATTCGGTAAGGATCTTTATATGTTTTGAAATGGCCTGCCGGCTGCTGTCGAATTGATCAGCCAGTGCGTTGGGGGTCATAGCCTGCAAAGCCAGTAAGCTAAGAATAGCCCGGCGGGTGGGGTCGGCAATAGCCTGGAATACGTCGCGTCTCATGGAATTAAACGGCCATTTAAGCAACCGTTCGGTTGCAAATATATGAGCAACTGATCGGTTGCGCAAATATTTTTTTTGGTGAGGGTTATCAGTGCTTAAATGAGTGCTCCCATTGCTCATGTAAGAATTGACTAAAAAAGCTGAGCCAGGGTTGGCTCAGTTTAACTGGCAACATTTAACATTGCTTGGCATCAATATGATGGAGGATTAATAATTATTGAGAAATTAAGGGTAGCAGATACGCATTCTTATGAGCGGGCCAGCATTCATCCGGTATTTATTGGAATATGCATGCGCATTGCTTATATGCCTGAAAGTCAAATCATTTCTGTTAAATCAAGTTCAATTTCCGTGATATGAAAGTGGATTCTGTATCATTTAAAAGACTTGTAATGATAAAAAAAGTCCATTCTTTATCATTCAAATTGTTTTCAGTGATAAAAAAAATCAACATTTTATCATTCAAATGGCTTTCAGTGATAAAAAAGGTCAATATTTTATCATTCAAATGGCTTTCAGTGATAAAAAAGGTCAACTTTTTATCATTCAGAAGACTTTCAGTGATAAAAAAAGTGAATTCTTTATCATTCAAAAGGCTTTCAGTGACAAAAAAGGTCAACATTTTATCATTCAGATGGCATTTAGTGATAAAAGAAGTTCATCCTTTATCATTCAAATGGCTTTCAATGATAAAAAAAATCCATTCTGTTTTAAGAACCAAACCACTTCCTAAAAGAAGAGTCGATTTCATTTAACCCTCATATCCCTTCATCGCCTTATCCAACCGTTGCCTGATCTTTGTTGCCAGGAAACGGGGCGCCAGCACTTTTACACATTCGCCAAAGCCCAGGATCTCCCTTTCCAGTTCAAAATTCAGCACCACATCGATGCGGATAATAATACCTGTCGCTTCTTCTTTAAGCAATTGCTGGGAGTGGTGAATGGGTTTGGTTAGCACATACGGCGCATTATATTTGTCAATAAAGAGCACTACTTTACTGGCACGGTCCTTTTCCGTTTTGGTTACCCCGATCAGGTCATCAAAATACTGGTCAAAATCTAATCCGTCATGATCAATGAATGTTTCTTTCGCCAGCTCCTGGAAATCGATGATCCTGTCAAGGGCCATCGTTGACAACAATTTTCCCTTCTTGTTCCTGACAATCAGGAACCAGCGATTGCGATATTCTTTCAATAAATACGGAAAGCAAATAATCTGTTGTGATTTTTCGGCTTTGAACGATTTATATTCTACCTGCAACGACTTCTTATTCAGGATGGCCTGGTATAACGGGTTGATATGCCCCAACCCTTTCAACAGTTTGTTATTTTCAAATTGAATGCAGTTTCGCCCCTGGTGGGTTGAGCGGTACAGGTTGTTTTCCAGCCGGGCGATCATGTCGCTCATCTCATCGAAATAGGTAAACCCGTTGAACTGTTTTAGCACCCCAACAATCTCCCGCATTTTTTCTACATCCGCTTTATTTATCGGGGCGTTGTTAATGCTGAAATCCGGTTCACTGTACGTATAATATTTTTTATCGACCACTACGATCGGCGCATTATATCCCAGTTTATCACTACGCATAACCTGGATATCGGCCTGAATGGTACGCTTGCTTACCCCCGTGGTGATACCCTCCAGGTCGTACAACACGTCAGCTACTTTTTCAATCAGGTCTTCCAATGTCCATTTACGATACCTGTTGCGCAGACAGTCATCAATGGTTTTATAACGAATAAGGGCCAGTTTATTTACAGACATATAAGGTTTTCGAAGGGTAAAAATAGTTCGCCAAATATTACTACGCAATAGAATTGCGCAGTAATGCATAACTTTTTACCGGGCGCATTTATTTTCCGGCTTAATGAACTGTGATCCAAACATTTAAAAGAATGTTCTAAAATAAATTTTTACTGCGCACTTAAGCTGCGCAGTCGACTATGCATATTTGCTATAATTATATTTTTAATAAGATAGAAAATGAACAAGTATGAACGGCTAAAAACAGAATTGGATATAGCTGGTATAGGAAAATTAAAAGCATTTGGCAACTCCATGTTGCCCATTTTGAAAAATGGAAGCCTGTTGACTTTTGCAAAGGCTGAAGATTATGCCATCGGCGATATTGTTTTTTGTAAAGTAAAGGGCAGGTACATCGATGCGCATAAAGTGGTGAAAAAAGATACCAACAAGGGGTTTTTAATTGCCAATAACCATGGCTTTGAAAACGGGTGGACGAAAATCATTTATGGCAGAGTGATTATGGCTGAATACCAGGGAAGAATCATTTATAACGTAGAATAGTATGCAACAGATAATAATAAATAAGCTGGCAGAAATAGAAAAGGAACACAAAATAAAGATCCTGTTTGCCTGTGAGTCGGGAAGCAGGGGATGGGAATTCCCGTCGCCCGACAGCGATTACGATGTACGGTTTATCTATGTGCGGCCTTATCAATATTATCTTTCCGTACTGGACCGTAAATACGACCTGAACTTTCCGATAAACGGCGAACTGGATATCTATGGCTGGGACATTCGCAAGGTGCTGCAATTAATAAAAAAATCAAACACTACCCCATTTGAATGGTTGCAGTCGCCTATTGTTTACAGACAGGAAGCCGGCTTCAGTAATGACCTGTGGGCGTTGTGCCAGTCTTATTTTGGGCAGCGTTCCAATATTCATCATTACCTTGGTATTGCCCAAGGCGCCATGGACACATTTTCCAATGACAGCGAAATAAAGATCAAAAAACTGTTTTATGTGCTCCGTCCACTGCTGGCTGCCAAATGGTGCCTGGAAAAGCAAAGCATCGCGCCCATGACTATTGGTCCGTTAATGACGTTGCTACCCGATCACTTAAAAACACAGGTAGCCGATCTGATCGCGTTAAAAGCGAATGCAGCTGAAAGTTTTGTTATAAATATAAGCGCCGATCTGAAAACGTATATTGATACTGAGTTTGCCAGCATTAACAATGCATCGGTTCATTTGAAAAAAGATAATTTTGATGCTGACAAACTGGACGAATTTTTTGTAACCACTATTACCAGGTATGACCATTAAGCATATAAAAGAGAAGGGCTTGTTGCTGTTTGAGTGTATCAGCGGCAGTAAGGCATATGGTTTAAACACAGAAAGATCCGACACGGACCTGAAAGGTGTTTACTATTTGCCTAAAGAACAATTTTATGGACTGGAGCATATATCACAGATCAACAACGAAACCAATGATGAAGTATATTATGAGCTGGGCCGTTTTGTAGAATTGCTTCTCAGAAACAATCCCAACATACTGGAATTACTGGCATCACCTGAAGACTGTATTTTGTATAAGCACCCGGTCATGGACCGGCTTCATATTCATATGTTCTTATCCAGGCTTTGTAAAGAAACATTTGCCGGTTATGCCCTGACGCAAATAAAAAAAGCAAGAGGTTACAAAAAGAAAATAATAAACCCGGTTGACAAAGAGCGAAAATCAGTACTTGATTTTTGTTTCATATTACAGGGACACAATTCGGTGTCATTGCAGGAATGGCTGGCACAAAACAATTTTGTGCAGGAACGTTGCGGATTGACCAACATTCCACACGCAAAAGGGCTGTATGCATTGTTTTATGATGAGGAAAACATATATCGTTATAAAGGAATTATGAACAATGATCTGGCCAATGAAGTTTCGTTGTCATCTATTCCAAAAGGTGAAATAGAAAAGGCATACTTGTTTTTCAACAAGGAAAGCTATTCCTCGTATTGTAAGGATTACCGGGAATATTGGGAATGGGTGGAGAAACGCAATGAAGATCGTTACCTCGGCAATATAGAACACGGCAAAGGCTATGATGCAAAGAACATGATGCATACCATCAGGCTGTTGCAGGTTGCAGAAGAAATTCTGACTACAGGAACTTTGAATGTAAAACGACCCAACCGGTCAGAACTCTTATCTATAAAAACCGGTCATTTTCAATATGATGAATTATTAACAATGGCTCATTCGCTTATGGATCGCATTGAATCCGCTTATGATATAAGCCCATTGCCGGAATTACCCGACAGTCAAAAGATTGAAGCTGTTCTGGTACAAATGCGTGAGGAGCTTTATACCCAGGTGCTTTAACAGCTTTTAACAATTTTACCCACTCCCATTTTTACAAAAAATAGGTTACTTTCATGTGGTTTTCGGAATAAAGAAAGATCAATAACCTTTCCACATGAGGAAATTCCTGAAATACACTGGTTACACGCTATTAACCATCATTCTCTTTTTATTGGTGTATCTCGGTTGCGCATGGGCATTATCGCATCTTTCGGTAAAAGCTGAACCCAATACCCAATCACAGGTAGCCATATACATAAAAGGCGATATCGTACATACCGACCTGGTGCTGCCGGTAAAAACGGAAAGCAAAGACTGGAGTCAAAGTGTTCTATATAAATATACCCGCACTGGGGATACGGCTTTCAACTACATTTCATTCGGCTGGGGTGACAAGGGATTTTACCTGGAGACGCCTACCTGGGCCGATCTGAAAGCAAGCACCGCCTTCAAAGCGGCTTTCTGGCTAAGCTCATCGGCCGTACATACCAACTTTTGCAACAACCCCAAAGAAGGAAAGCATTGTGTTAAGCTGATTATTTCAAACGAACAATACCAGCGGCTGGTCAAATTCATAGAAAACAGTTTTCAGATAACTAACACAGGCCTTCCTATCGCTATTACTACAGCAAAACCTTACGGCGATCATGATATCTTTTATGAAGCGAAAGGCAGATACAGCTTATTTCATACCTGTAATACCTGGACTAACAATGCATTGAAAGCCTGTGGACAAAAAGCCTGCTGGTGGACGCCGTTTGGCAGCGGGATAATGAATCAGTACCAGAAATAAAAAAACCGGCGCAACCTGCTGTTCAGGTTATCACCGGGTATTATCGTTTCTTTCAAACCGTTATTTCGATTGCCATTCCACATCATCGATGTAGGCCGTCCAGGTTCCTGAGCGGTTGGGCGAATTCAGGACAATAGCGTCGAGGGTAACATTAGCGCCATCGATCTTTCCATTCCCGCCACTCACATTTACGCCACTCCATGTTGAGAGATCGAAGATGTAGCCATGCCAGTCGCCATCGTTGATCACACTAATTGTTTTTGAGCCTTCAGTGCCATCACTATCATCAATATAGATCTGTACAGTGCTTCCGCTGGCAGCATTGGATGTTTTCAACCAAAGTTTGACAATACCATTTTTAGAAAATGAAATATTGCTTGCCGGCGTACCTTCTGAAGACAGCATTCTAACCTTCCAGGGCGTGGTAACACTGGTGTTATCATTCAGGTTCAACTGCAGATGCGTGCTGGTGCCGCTAGCATAGTGCGTTGCAGTTGAAGAAGTGGCAATGCCTGTTGTGCTGCCACTGAAAGTAGGCGATGTATTGAAATGCCCGACGCCATTTGTAAAATTATCCAGCACTTTAATGGTAGGCGTTGGAGTGGTTGAACATACATTCAGCTCTTTGGCATATAATAAAGACCATGGATTTATGGCGTTATTATAATTTCCATCGGGATATAATGAATAGTGTAAATGTATGACCCCGTTAGAAGCGGTACCTGTTTTTCCAACATAACCAATGATATCACCGGCCTTTACCGTTTTGCCATTCACCATACCCGATGCAATGGATTTCAGGTGACAGAAGAAATGATACCAGCCGGTGCTGGTCTTAACGGTCACTTTATTTCCCGAGTAATCACTCCATCCGGTTAACGTAAGCGTTCCGGCTACTGTTGCAGCTACGGGTGTTCCCTCAGCAGCCCATATGTCGATACCCAGGTGATCGCCACCAACAAAATCACTGTTTGAATAAGCCCTGTTACAATTCCATGATGATTTGCTGCCGCCATCGAGCGAACGGTCATAGCCGGTATTGTGCAACCCTCTTACCGGATACACATCGATGCTGGCCGCAGCGGAAGTAAGCATACGAATACCCCCCGTATCCATTTCGTTGTATTCTCCTTTTGGCCGTTGGGATTGTTGCGCCGATTGTTCTTCCGGTTCCTGTGTTTTTTCAACACCCTTGCTACAGGAAACAACAAACAATACCAGCAAGGCATACATTACATAAAGTCTTTTCATGAAGATGGTTTTAGTTATGATAAAATTTTACTTAAATACAAATAGATGCCTGGCCACACATTTACAACTGGCTCACCCAGCTGTTCATGCAGCATCAAAAACGCATATGCGTTATTGTGCAGTCAGGGCAGGTATTGTGTGCTGTTTTTCGGTATACCACCGAACAATACTGAAGGGATTAGTGCTATAGAATGTAATTGCAGGGGATGTATGCAATATGGTACATCATACTCTATTTATATGCCAGAATTAAAAAAGGTGGATAAATGCTTATCCACCTTTTTTATGTGCTACATGTAATGGTTACAGTTAGCTATTATCTTTTTTCGCTTTTATAATTCAACAATACATAGTAGTCCGCTTGTATGGTAGCTATGTATGTAGCAACTCAGAAATACTTATTTCACTTCAATGAATCCACTCGCATAAAATAGATTGTCCCCAGCCAGTCCATTTACAACAATGCGAAAACGGCCGGTAATATCCCCGGTATAAAAACTGGCTTCCGCCTTGCCACTTTTATCAAATACCAGGGAGGGTGACCAATATATGGTTGAGATATTTAGCGGATTATCAGTGGTAGCCTCACTCAAATCAACTTTATAAAATTCCTTTCCCATTTTGATGCCATCATATGCCGCTATGCCTTTATTGGTTTCATCCAATAAACAACCTGAATAATATACTTGAAGACCACCATTGGTTACATAGGTTCGCCCTTTCACAGGCAGCTTGTTGCCGGGCTGTGAGCGATGCGAATAGCAATTTAATCGCCCACTCGGACAAACATAATCCCCACATCCATTCGTTGGTGAGTTGAATGTTAATCCGTCGGTCCGTGTTGCAGTAACTGTAACCACTGCCAGTTGTTTTACTTTATTCAAATCGCTTACAGCAAGCTCCCGGGCATATTGTAAATACCTGTCTGCATCAACAGCATTGAATTGCATACAAGTAGACAGTCTTTTATTAATGGTAATAAACGGATCATCTATTTCTACCTTATTTCCCAAAACTTTATCGCCAGCATACAACCACAATTTTTTATCCTGAGGCACCACCAACTGTTCATACGTACATTGAAAATTTCCCTTCGCATCAGTAGTTACATAAGATACCTCAGCATGTCCATTAAGAATGGTGATCGTAAACGGCTTTCTAACCTTTCCCTGAGCAGGTATTAATTTTCCCCCAATAAAAGGCGTAAAGAAAGTAAGCGGTTGATGATCGTCAGCCTGCAATTCCTGCCAGGTATATCTTCTCCATCCACGCACCAGTAATAGACTTTCCAGGTAATCAATATCGTTATTACCGCCACCGGCGCCATACACAGGCACATCCTGCAGTGCTTCATGCAGGGAGGCAAATGATTCAATATCCTGGTGTTTGCTATTTTCAAAACGATTCGCCTGGGCACAGGCTATAGAGGCAAAACCGGCAACGGATTGTTGGTTGGTGTTCAATTGGAAAGAAACATGCACGGCCTGCCGTTTTTCATATGTTTTTTGATTGGGCGTAATGGTACAAACAGTTTTATGGTTGTAATGCGCAAAGAAAATACGTTCCGCCACCGGACGATGATTGCTATCGAGCAGGGTTATAGCAGCCAACCCTTTGGGAACATCATCCAGCAAAAGCAGCAACCGGCGCACACCATCCTCCTTTACAGTTATCACCTGTTGTTTGAATAAGGTGCGAAAATTATGTACCACCAAAATCACCTTCGAATAGCCAGTTGCATACACATTGACCCGCAGGGAATCACCGGCAATAGCCTGTGGAATACGTACGGCCAATCCTTTAGCCAATGTAGGCGCCAATGTATATCCTTCTTTTTTTAATTGCATGCCGACCGGCCATGTTACAGGGCGGATACTATAAGTAGCGCCCGCACGCGGCACCAGGATAAATGCGCCCAACCCCCGTTCATTTGTTTTGATGGTATCAACAGGATTTTGATCTTCGTAAACAATGGCCCGCATGGCTACCGGTTCACCCTGACCGGTTTTCGATTCCCAGCCAATATTACAAGGTGTGTTCGAAAGCAGGTGCCCTCCTTCCGGATAGAATTTCATGCTGAGCTGCCGCTCTGCTTCTTTTCCCGGCCATTTGTGTTGCAGGTATTCAACATCACCCCGGCATTCTATTTTTGTAATTACGATAGCTGAAGTTGTAGTTACCGGACTGATCGTTTTCAGGTCCTGCCGATACATGCCTTCCTTATCTGTTTTAGCTTTGATCGTTTTACCATTTCCACACCAAATCGTCAATTCCGCATCCCTGACCGGTTTACTGGTAACTTTATCTCTAACCGTAATCAGCAAGTCTTTTCTTCCTAAAGTATCTTCCAGAATAGTGCCGGCAGCCACAAAATCTGGCTGGCGAAGAAAGCGGACCGATAAGTCCTGGGTAAACAAGGCCAGGGGTAAACTATCCCTTCCTATCACATTTGTATAGGCTACCAGCTTGTATTCTCCCGGCGCCATGGTATCTGGCAATTGCATACTTCCGTAACCGTATCCATCAGTGATCGCAAACTTTTGGTGTATGGCAGGAATACGTGTATCAGCTGGCACCAACATCAGCGAAAGAAAACGATGAAGCGGCAGGGAATCATTTCCACAATGTAGCAACCACGCGCTAAACCAGATAAATTCATTGTTGGTGTAAATATGTTTATCCGTATGAACAAACAGCAGGTCGGTATTTTTAACTGAAGCAAACGCCGATATTTTCAGGGGAATGCTATCGGTTTGGGCAAATGCCTTTTCAACAGACAGGAAAAGAATACAGAGCAGCAGGTACTTCATAGCTGCAATATTATATTTCTTAAACTAATACCGCAAGTCAACTGCTTAAATATGTTTCATATTATGGTTAATAAACAGGTAAAATGGAAGATAGTGGCATGTCTATTTTTTACAATTTTAAACTTCGATTTTTTCCGAAATTGCATGCTCTTTCCTTGGTTAAGGCCTGCCTGTATTGTAGATACACCATTAATAGATAATTAAAATAAACCATGCATCAGGAATATATTGAAATCCGGGGTGCCCGGGAAAATAACCTAAGAGATATTTCATTGAGAATTCCGAAACGAAAGATCACCATTTTCACAGGCGTATCCGGTTCAGGAAAATCCTCTATTGTATTTGATACCATTGCAACCGAAGGTCGCCGTCAGCTATACGAGAACTTCAGCATGTTCGTAAGGAACTTCTTACCGCGTTATGCCCCGCCTAATGCTGACGCTATCGAAAATTTAAGCATGCCTATTGTTGTAGATCAAAAAAGGTTAGGCGGTGGTTCTACTTCCACTATGGGTACCATAACGGATATTGCGCCTGTATTGCGATTGTTGTTTTCACGGATCGGAAAACCCCATGCGGGCTATTCCAACGTTTTTTCATTCAACGATCCGCAGGGCATGTGTCCGGAATGTAACGGGCTGGGAAAAAAGATGGGCATTATTGCCGACTCCTTCCTGGATAAAAACAAATCGCTCAATGAAGGCGCTATACAGGTGCCGGTTTTTGCTTCCTGGGAAATTGCGATGTATGCCAGTTCCGGCTTTTTTGATAACGATAAAAAACTACGGGATTATACATCCGAAGAAATGGACTTATTGCTGCACAGCAAGCCCCGTAAAATTAAGACGCAATTTGGCGGCGGTATTATCAATGTTACCTATATGGGCATCATTGAAAAGTTTACCAAAGCATATATCAAAAGGGATATAAAAACTCTTTCTGAACGAACTCAGAAAAGAGTAGCTCCTTATATTGGTTTTGGGCCCTGCTCCTTATGTAAGGGAGCCAGGTTGAACCAGGCTGCTTTGAATTGCAAAATAAATGGTAAGAACATTGCCGAACTATCTGCTATAGAGATCACCGATCTCATCCCGGTTCTTTCAACAATTACCGATCCGGTAGCGGCGCCTATGCTGGCCACTTTGAAGGAAAGGCTGCAACACATTGTTGATATCGGTGTGGGTTACCTGAGCCTTGATCGCGAGACCAGCACCCTCTCGGGTGGCGAATCGCAGCGCATCAAAATGGTAAAACATCTTAGCAGCAGCCTGGTAGATGTCATGTATATATTTGACGAACCCAGTGTGGGTCTCCACCCCCGCGATGTACATCGCCTGAACGATCTGTTGAAAAAACTCAGGGACAAAGGAAATACGGTCATTGTTGTGGAACATGATCCGGATGTAATAAAGATAGCTGATCATATAGTAGATGTAGGTCCGCATGCCGGCAACCATGGCGGAAACATTGTATTTGAAGGAAGTTTTGCGCTGCTTGTAAAAGCAAATACCCTCACCGGAAAGCACCTGAAACAAACCATGCCCATCAAGGAAAAATTTCGTGTACCATCCGGCGCCTTTCCTGTGGTAAATGCCAACGTCAATAATTTGCAGAACGTACAGGTGGCTATACCTAAAGGCATTCTCACTGTGGTTACGGGTGTGGCAGGCTCCGGAAAAAGTTCGCTTATACACCATGTATTTTTAAAGCAGCATACTGAAGCCATTGTGATCGATCAGTCGGCAGTAGGCACAACGTCCCGTTCAAACCCGGCAACTTATACCGGTATTATGGATGATGTAAGAAAAGCGTTTGCTTCGGCCAATAATGTAAGTGCGTCGTTGTTTAGTTTTAATTCCGAAGGAGCTTGTGAAAATTGCCAGGGCAGTGGGGTAGTATATACCGATCTGGCATTTTTGGATGGTATTAAAACACCTTGTGAAATTTGTGAGGGCAAACGATTTAAGGAAGAAGTGCTGGCTTACAAATTTCAGGGAAAGTCCATTGCCGATGTTTTGAATTTATCGGTGCAGGAAGCGCTTGAATTTTTTCAACAGAAAGAAATTCAAAAAAAGTTACAGGCGATGCACGATGTGGGCTTGGATTATTTAACCCTGGGACAGCCATTAAGTACTTTATCAGGCGGTGAGTGCCAGCGAATAAAACTGGCGAGTGAAATGCATAAGAAAGGAAGTATTTATGTAATGGACGAGCCAACTACCGGCTTACATATGTCGGATATCGGTCACCTGCTTGCAATCATCAACCGGCTGGTGGATGCGGGCAATACCGTGCTCATCATTGAGCACAATATAAGCATCATTAAAAATGCCGACTGGATCATTGACATGGGACCAGAAGGCGGTCATAAAGGTGGTCAGGTATTGTTTGAAGGCACACCGAAAGAACTCTTACATGCCAAACACTCCATTACCAGCACTTATCTGAATGTGGTTTAATTCGAGGCAAATAGCTGTGTAAAATAAAGAGTGCCTTTTTTGTCTGCTGCAACCCCAATGCCGGTAAGGTTGTATGCACCTTCAATGTTTTGCTTATGCACAGAACTCGTTAGCCAGTTATCGACCACTTCTTTGGCCGTTTTGCTACCCATCGCCACGTTTTCTGCGGCCCCGGAAAGTCCATTGAGGGCCGATGAAACTCTTTTCACCCGATGCTGAAAACCATTGTGACCAAAAGAAGTGCGGCGCGCCGCCATATTTTCACTATGCTTTTGCGCTTCAGCGCTCATGACGGCGTTCATAGCCATGGGAGGAAGTCCTTTTTTCCTGCGATAGGTATTAATATATTGAAGGATCTCATCTGCCATGCTTACAGCCTTGGCTGGGGCTATCCTTACGGTGTGCGGCGTTGTACCGGGAGCTGTTGACGGAATGGGGCTGGCTTCGGCGGCAATATATAATAAAAGGGCAGGGAATAACATATACTTCATAATTACGGCTTAATTATTGGCGCTTTATGCGAATTTCAGGCCATAAAAATATAAAGGATTATTAATGTTTTTATATTTCGTGTTACTGGGCCCAACTCTCATACAGGTGTAGGGTACAATCACCGTCCCATTTGAGTGATAATCCAGTAGTTAGTAATTTGCATTTTTACAAAATAAAAGGGATGCCCAAAAAACGTATTTCACCTGCCAGGAATTTACTCAGGGTGGTAATAATGCTGATCTTTGGAATAATCATTGGCCTTTTCGTCTGGGGCAGCTGGCAATTACATGAGAACGAAAAATTATCGCAGCAGTATATTGTAGAAGGCCAACCGGTTGTTGTGAAGATTACTGCTGCTGACCGCCAAAACCGCACCTGGTACGACTGGCTTAGCAATCCTGTTTATATTACATTTAAATACCACAATCATTCTTATACAACCCGCTACCAGCCTGATTCTGGATCGGTTAATGAAGGCGAGCGCCTTGCTTTATTGTACCATTCACAGCTGAATGCCTTCCGCCAACCTGGTAAACGCATCCATTTTGCCAGACAAAACGATCGCTCCCGCCTGATCCAGTTCTCCGTTACCAATATGTGGAGCGATGAACGAAAATGGTTTATGCTGAGCCTGGCTTTTTCTACTATATTTTTTTTTATTTTATTGGGAATAATGAACAGCATGGTACAGGTACCTTTTCTGCAGCATCTGGGCATTTTTATAATTACCGGACTGGTGCTTTGCGGCGCTTTGTATTTCACGTACAATAGCTGGCAATATTATAACTACTATCAAAAAATAAGAGATAACAGCAGCAAGCTAACAACAACCGTACTAAGCACCGATTATCATGCCCGCTCCAAAAGAGGCAACTGGAGGCATACGTATGATGCCCGGGTGCAATACGGCAACGAACAAAAGATGATCCCGATTGAAAAAGAAGATTACAACAAACTTCGTCCCAACGATCAACTGCCGGTTCTTTATAACCGCGAACTGAATGATATGATGCCGGAAAATTATACCCCCGATCATAGCAATCTGGTTGTAGCGGTGTTTATGTGGTGCTTAACCGTCTTTTTTACCTGGAATAATTTCTTCAGGAGGAAACGCTAAGCCGCTGCTGCAGCTGGTGTTCCCTGTTTATTTTCATTGGTCCTCGTTCCTTCATTAACCACCCATTTCGTTTTTACAATGATCAGAAATACACCAATGGCCAGTACCGCATAACCAACACCCAACACTGTTTGATTGGTTATCGTTAATGTGTTTACCAGTATTGAACTTAAGATAGAAGTCACTACGGAAAATCCGCCGCCTACCAAACCGGCTGCCTTTCCTGCATACTCCGGAAAACGGATCAGCGTGTACGACATTAAGTTGTTAAAGATAAAGCCCCCGGTACTGTGCAACAGAAATACATAGAGCAGCAGTGTAGGTAAACTTTGGTAATAAAAGGTCAGGAATATCAGTAAAGCAACTGCTACCAATTGCAGGCTGGAAGCCAATATCAATTTCTTTATAAAGGGTTTCCGGATCAGTATTCTTGAAAGAGTACCACCAATCATAACAGAAACACCGGAAAACAGCGCGCAGTAACCAGTTACTTTTGGCGAAAGATGTAACCGCTCCTCAATCAAAAAAGGACTGGCCATTCCATACAATAATATCATCGCATAAGCCAGGCCAAGTATGATCATACCCGCAGAAAAATCCACTGTCTTTACCATCTTGCTATAACTTCCAAGTATGCCTTTTATACTGAATGGCTGTGCCACTTTTTGCGTTTCTCCGCCTATCAATACTTCTATCAAAAAGAAAACAAAACTGAAAATGCCAAGGAAGATAAAATTAGATTCCCAGCCCCAGGCTGTTTGAAAAAAACCGCCCAGGAAAGGCGCCACAATAGGACCGATTGCCCAAATAACAGAAAACAGACTGGTATATTTTTTCAACTGTTCCCCCTTATACACGTCAATAAAAAAAGTGCGTTTGCCGACGACAATTACGGCGACTGTAAAACCCTGTATGATACGCATCGCGTAAATAACCTGTAAACTTTCTGACCAGGCTATGGCAAAACTGGCAGCACTGAAAACCAGCATCGATATCAGGGTTGGCCAGTATCGACCGTAACTATCGAGCAGGCCACCTACGATCAATTGGGAAATACCATAACTGATGATAAAAAAAGACAGTGTTAATTGAATAGCAGCTGGTGTAGTATGCAACTGCACGGCCATATCCGGCAACGATGGAATAAAAACATCCATAGCAAAGCCGGAAAGCGGAATTAAACTAAGGGCAACATATGTGTTTAAACGTATTCTTGATTCTGTAATATTCCTCATGGGCTAAACCTTTTAATTGGCTTTGTAAAGGTAATGCGCCTTAACCCTGCGGGAATTATATGATTCAAAGGAATGCTTATACAAATCAAAGGTGAGCGGGAATGGCTGTACTTTGTACCCTGAATTCCGCCGGTGTTACTTCTGCAAACTGTTTAAAGTACTTATTAAAGTGGGAAGGATATTCAAAACCAAGCGCATAGGCAATTTCAGCAATATTCCAGTTCGTATTACGAAGTAATGCCTTGGCTTCCGTAACAATGCGTTCATGAATAATGGTGCGGGTTGATTTGCCGGAATGCTTTTTCACCACACTGTTCAGGTGGTTCACATGCACATGCAACAGATCGGCAAAATGTGCAGGCGTCAATAATTTCAACGAATTCTCGGGGGAGTCAACCGGAAACTGCTGATTCAGCAGCGAAAAGAAAGCATTCACCAACCTGTCGCGTACAACTATGGGTTGTATAATTTGTTTCTGTTGCAGCCGAATCCCTTCATGAATCAAAAGCTGCAATATATTACGGACCATCTCCCATTTATAAGGATAATCCGATTCCTGCAACAACCGCATTTCAGTGAAATACCCATTTAGCCGGTTCCGTTCTTCTTCAGTAAGTTTTATTACGGGATATAAAGAAGGATTAAACAATGGACTGGCATACTGCACATCCGGAGGGATCTGTCCTTCTATAAATTGCTTATTGAATATACAGCCAAAACGACTGACGGTTGAGTAGTTAATTTCTATAGATGCAGGCACAGATGGATTGGTAAAAATAAGACTGGGCGAAGGCAGGTTTATTTCCTGATCGTTGTATACCAGGGTTCCCTTGCCTTTGCCCGTTCCACTGCATAAACAAATTTTGAAATAGTCTCGCCGGTTAAAAGACGTTTTGCGGGTAGGAAGAGTGGCCAGTTTTACATTGAAATGACCAGTGCCGCCCTCAACAGGCAACAGGCCTTCAGGAATGTGTTGCCCCGTTCTTTCATAATACTGAATAAGACTTTCAGTGGGAATTCTTTTGTCCATCCTGGCACTTATATAATTCAAAGGTAAGAAAACAATTTTGTATCCATGGACAATGGCGGTCCTTAGGCTGGGATGCCACATTTACCGGGTAAATACCAACTGTTGACAAAATAGCTGATTATTCATAACACATTAGTTCCCACTCGCTTGAAATTATCATCTATTCAAAATGTGATTTATTGACCGCTCGTATGTTTAGAAACACACATAAGTGCGTTTTAAAATCTGGCCAGTTGTTCACAGAGTGTATCCAGGTATTTTTCTTTATCAATTTTGAATGTATTTTAGCGCCTGCTTTCCCAGGAATGAGCAATATTTTTACGCTTAATACAAAGGAAAACTTAAAAAAACACAAAAAAATCTATGGCTAAGGAAACCATTGCAAAGGAAAATCCAGTAACTGAGGCATTACGGAAACTGAAAGATGAAGAGATGGAAATTGTAAGTAAATTAAAGCCCCTCCAGGAAGCGATCAGTGCCCTTGAGAAAATTATTGACAAATCTGTCAAAAAAACCAAGCCATCATCAGGCGCAAAAGAGAGTTCTGGTGAAAATTTATTCGCAGAAGAAAGTGTACCGGAAGTAACTGAAGCTGCGGAATAAGGCGGCATTTTATTCAGGATAAGAAATTAACAAGTTGCTGAAAAAAGTTGCCCCGCCGTGGCGGGGCAACTTTTTTTATGACTAAATTTTAAAACCTAGCCCATCCCGATAGAAATCGGGACGGGGTTAGTTTTATGAAACACATCAGAGCCATGATGTTTTATTAGGAACCGGTTTTACAGTTGAATGAAAAACCCCGGCTAATGCCGGGGAATACAACCCTTACTTTCTCATGTGAACCTACTAATCTAATATATTATGCAGCCAAAAGTCTATTCTCGTAGTACCGTGTAAACCACTTACATCACCATCGGAACTGCTTGAATAGCCTAAGGCAGTAAAACTGTTGCCTGTGGCAACCAGACCATAAGAAGCATCTGATTGTGAACCGCCCAGTGTTTTTTGCCAAACAACCGATCCCGCTGCGTTCAGCCGTACGATCCAACTTTCGTTTTTGCCATGATTAGCGGTTATATCTCCATCTACACTTGTTGTCATGCCTGCTACTGCACAACCGCCGTCTTTGGCATACGTAATCGCGAGGGCCTGATCGATGAGGGAGCCACCAAGCGTTTTTTGCCAGGCCATCGAACCATTTGCGTTCAATTTAACCACCCAATAATCGTAACTGCCATGATTACCGGTTACATCTCCGTTTGTACTGGTGGTATAACCTGCTATATAGATGCTGCCATCAGAACCAGATATAATTGATTGCGCCTTGTCTCCACTGGTGCCGCCTAACGTTTTTTGCCATGCGATACTACCGGTAGCATTCAGTTTCAGGATCCAATAATCATAAGCACCGTGATTACCGGTCACTTCGCCATCGGTACTCATGGTTGCACCGGCTACCAGGTAACCGCCATCGGAGGTGGCTGATATTGAATTGGCCTGGTCGGTATCGGTTCCCCCGTATGATTTCTGATTAATAAGCGTGCCATTTGCATCGAGCCATACGATCCAAAAATCCTGGCCTCCATGGTTGCCCGATACATTTCCATCGTTACTGGACGAATAACCGGCCACTGCATAACCACCGGGCGTGGCTACCACAGCGTTGGCTAATTCAGAACCCGATCCACCCAAAACACGCTTCCATAACAAGTTGCCGCCGGCATCGAGCTTTATGATGAAAAAGTCGCTACCACCGTGATTGCCGGCAACATCGCCGTCTGTGCTGGTTGTAGTTCCAGCCACAACACAACTTCCGTCGGCTAACGATACTATACTGCTGGCCTCGTCGGTATTGCTTCCTCCAAAAACTTTCTGCCAGGCAATGGAGCGATCGGCATTCACCTTAACTACCCAGAAATCTGAGCCGCCATGGTTAATACTTACATCTCCATCTCCACTGCTTTCTGTATGACCTGCTAACAGATAACCTCCGTTTGCAGTAGGGGCTACTGCCATTCCATGATCGTCTCTTAATCCCCCAAATAACTTTTGCCAGGCCAATTGATTAACTATGACTAATTCGCGGGAACTCGATAACTCTTTACCATTCACACGTACAAATACTTTTGCACTGGTAGCACCTGCTGGCACTTTGATGGTCAGGGAAGTGGCAGAGGCTTCAACAATTTCTGTAACGGCCGTATTTCCAATACGAATGGTATTATCGGCTGCCGTAGCGCTGAAGCCTGAACCATTGATCGTAATCGTTTTACCAATCCATACAGTATCCGAACTAAAACCGGTTACTGCCGATTCAGCTTCTTTACTGTCATTTTTTTTACTACAGGAAAATAGGCTTAACAGCGCAGCAACCAGTATGGCTATTAGTTCGGGTCGGTTAATGATCATAAGTTTCATCTGGTACTGATTTTGTTTTCAAAAGGGGTTTATAGTATAGGGGCTTAGTACATTTTAATCGCACTTATTGTAAACCTGTTATTGTTTTATTAGTTTAATGTTTTGCAAGTCCCGGTTCTCGAATACGAGATAATAAACACCTTTGGCATAATTGCTCATATTCCATTCAAGCCTGTTCATTCCTTTACGGCACAGTGCTTTTTTACTTTGCAGTAAATGCCCGAACTGATCGTACAAATGAATCACATAATCATTTTCGAGGTCAGTGAACAATACTACTGCAAACTGATCGTGTAAAGGGTTAGGATATACCTGCACGGCTGCCGGTTTCAAAGAACCAAAGTTCCGGCTGTCTGCCGAAGACATCTGTTGTGAAATAACTTCACCTGCCATGCGGGACTGTTTTAGGGTTGCAGTATCAGGGCCCAGTGTATAACGGGTGAAATGATCGATGCCGGTTTTTACCAGGTAGTTAGCTTTTACATTGATACTATCTCTTCCGCTCAATAACCAGTAATTGCCAAGATCTGCACCACGCCAAAGAGTTAACGTAGATTCATTAGTTCCTGCCAGTTCTTTATCGAGATAGTGAAATCGGACTGTTGCATTTAATGAAGTATTAGTAGCCGGACTGATTTGAAAATAGCGCTGAATACCCTGCACACCTTTTGCAAGCGTTTGTTGTACATGCCGCCTTTCAATAACCGTAGTTCCCAGGTTGGCAGCGGTGGTAAGTTCAACTCCGATATTTCCAGGATTTACTTCATGCGGCGCTTTCAGTTTTGTGGTAATACGTACAGCGCCACCGCCGGTACCGGTAACAGATGACAGATCGCTTTCTCCTTTTATGTGGCCACCCAAATCGATCGTAAAATTGTTCAACTGCAGGTTGCCCTTTATCATAGTAAGGGTATCGCCTATATTAATATTGCCTGCCAGCATTACATCAGCCGGCTGATTGATAACAATCTGATAAAAGGAGGCAGCAGTGCTGCCTCCGAGCCATGATTGAACAGTATTGGAATCTCCGCTAAAAATTACAGTGCTTTGGCCTGGTGCAAAATTTCCGTTAGTGATAAGACCGGCGTTTTTCAACACAAGCTTAACAGATCCGTTTATCACCATGTTTGCGCCCGGCGTAATATAAATCCCTTGCGCGTTTACTGCGGCCGGCAATACAACCAACAGCCACTTAAAGGTTGCCGCCCATGCGTATTTTATTAATCTCATATTGGTACTTATATAGAATGATCATTAATTTAGCTTCTTCAGTAATTGTTTTAACAGTACAATCTCCTGTTCCAGTTTTTCATTCCTTTCATTTAATTCCTGGATGGCCTTTACCATCGGCACTACAAAAGATTCGTAACTGAGGCTGTAATGATCCTGTGTTGTTTTTGGTTGAATGACACCGCTGAAATTGTATCCCGAAGCCACCGCCGCTTTCTCAACTTCCTGTGCAATAAACCCGCTGCGGCGCAGGCTGGCAGCTTCATTATAATATGCGGCTTGCATTACATAATTTGCAGCATTGCCTTCTTTATTATCATCCGCTTTGCTGTAATGGGTGTCAAACCTTTTTACATCAAACTGGTAAGTAACCGGTCGCAGTCGCAAAATAAATTCGAGGCCTTTCACATCTTCTTTTACACTGTATTTGAATCGGCCATCGGAAGGAACGGTAAAAGGCACCTGCCCTTCGATAGCAGTTACGGCGCTGTTGCCTATGCGTATTTTGTTGGAAGTATTTGCAACTGCACCGGCACCAATAGAAGTGGCATTTGAAAAATTTCCACTTATAGCGGCATTGGCCCCTATAGCGGTATTATTTGATCCGCTTACATTTGCCCGTAATGCATTGTAACCAATGGCTGTATTATAAACCCCGGTGCTATTATCTTGCAACGACGAAGTACCACTGGCTGTATTACCCGATCCTGTAGTATTGGAATACAAGGCCGCCGAACCTGTTGCTGTATTCGAATCTCCCAGGGTATTGGAATACAACGAATGATCGCCTGATGCTGTATTGTACGCTCCTCTACGATTTGAATACATGGAATAGGATCCGGTTGCTGTATTTCTGTTTCCGGTTGAATCGCGCCATGGACCGGAATTTGTATGGCCAGCCTCGAACCCCCAAAAGGTATTAAATCTGACAGGGTGAATTTCACCTGATGGGAATCCATTTACTCTTATTTGCAGCGGCTTATTGTTCCAGGTTCCTATGTAGCTGTAATCATTTACCATGTTACCGAAACGACCCCAGTAATCGCCTTTTGCCAGGTAACTCCATTGCCTGTGAGTGCCAACCACAGAGTCGCAATACCAAAACGAGTTTGTGGTTGTGTCGAATACCAGCAAACCTCTGGGAGCTTCAATAGCGAGACGGTCGGTTGTGCTCATGCGGGGAATCAGTAATCCCTTGCTGTATGATTTAACATCAAGTATCGCTTTGGGATCGGGTAAAGAACCATCTTCATTGATTGCTACATTTTGAGCAATACAAGGCGTTATGAACACCAACAGGACCACGAAACCGATGTAAAATTTCTTCATTTTTAAAATCTTCATTTTTTTATAATTGTTAAATCTCACATGTATTAATTGTGCTGACAAATCTGCTCCTGGCCGTTTTTTGACCCACGCAGCAATTGTTTAATGTCATCCAGTTGCTGTTGCAGGGCAACCAATTTTTTATCCTGTTGCTCAATTTTTTTGTTCTGTGCATCAATGAGCTGTTGTTGTCCTTTACTTAATTCCTGCACTGCCTTTACCAGCGGCACTACAAAAGATTCATAACTGAGGCTATAATGTTCCTCTGCTGTTTTAGGACGAATGATACCGCTGAAATTGTAGTCTGTTGCCACTGCCGCTTGCTCTACTTCCTGGGCAATGAATCCGCTTCGACGTATACTGGTTGCCTCATCATAAGCTGTCTGTAACGCATAATTTGCAGTATTGCTTTCGTGCCCTGCACCAGCCTGGCTGTATTGGTTATTAAACCGTTTTACATCAAACTGATAGGTAACGGGACGCAGCTGTAAAATAAATTCAAGTCCTTTCACATCTTCTTTTACCTGGAATTTGTAACGACCATCGGATGGAACAGTAAAAGGCACCTGGCCTTCGATAACTGTTACTGCACTATTGCCAATGCGTACTTTATTGGAGGTGTTCACAACTGCGCCATTGCCAATGGCAGTAGTATTGGAAAAGTCGTCTCTGGTTGCACTGGTACCGAATCCGATGGCAGTATTATATGATCCGGTATTATTATATGCCAATGCGTTAGCACCAAAGGCAGTATTATAATTACCGGTAGTATTTAAAGCCAGCGAATTGATGCCTGTTGCTGTATTTTGGTTACCTGTTGTATTGAAGCACAATGCATAAAAGCCAGTCGCGGTATTCAAATTTCCGGACCAATTATTTAGAAGTGATTGAGCCCCGCTTGCTGTGTTGGAATGTCCCATGGTATTGGCTGACAACGAATAAATGCCTGATGCTGTATTATTATAGCCGTTACTATTGGAATACAGGGAACGGTAACCGGTTGCCGTATTTCTATTTCCGGTTGAATCGCTCCAGGGACCGGAATTTGTATATCCGGCCTCGAACCCCCAAAAAGTATTATACCTGGTTGGGTGAATTTCGCCCGATGGCAATCCATTTACTCTTATTTGCAGTGGCTTAATGTTCCAGGTACCTATGTAGCTATAATCATTTACCATATTGCCGAAACGGCCCCAGTAATCACCTTTTGCCAGGTAATTCCATTGTCTGTAATTGCCAACCACAGAGTCGCAATACCAAAAAGCGTTGGTGGTTGTATCGAACACCAGCAAACCTCTGGGAGCCTCAATTGCCAGACGATCGGTCGTACTCATGCTGGGAATCAGTATTCCCTTGCTGTATGATTTAACATCAAGTATCGCTTTGGGATCGGGCAAAGAACCATCTTCATTAATAGCCACATTCTGACCAAAGCATGGTATCATAAAAAATAGCAATGCGATACAGCATGCATTAAACTTTATCATGGGGTAAAAATTATTCATCTACTCGCTTTAAATTTTATTGGATCGCTTTGCCTGCTGATGTTCCCGCGTTGACCGGCGTTCGGGGCGCAAGTTATTCTGAAGTTTTTTTTGAAGACCCCATAAACCAGCGAAGAAGCTGTTTGAAGGATTAAGCGGTAGGAGTAATCTAATAAGCGGGATGCTGACAATTAATTAACCGACACCAAACACAACCACATATGAATATTATATTTCTTACATCCACCGAAACATTTATTTTTGTTTTCAGTGCACCCTGAACAGCGTACCATCTATTAAATCAAAAACCAGAAACTCCCCGGCATACCATTAACTTTCATGCACCTGATCTTTTACCAGCTATTTTTAAAAAAATATTTTGCATACAGTTGCTGTATGCTGTTTTTTATTCTATGTAATAGAATGGCTATCGGCCAGTTGAATGAAAAACAGTTTGTTCGTTATACTATGCGGGAAGGCCTGAGTGATAATTCAGTGAGTGGACTTGTACAGGATGAAAATGGATTTATATGGGTAAGCACACCAAACGGGTTAAACCGGTTTGATGGTGGGGAATTCAGGAAGCCCGCTAATGGAACCGGGGAAATTGATGAAGTTTTAAAATTATCGATCAATAAAAATCAGTTGCTGCTTACCACGCGAAAAGGGATACAATCGCTGAACACTACAAATGAACAACTAACCAGCTATACCCTTCCCGTAACGAAACCAGGTAATATTGATATAAACCAGGCGTATGATGCCCTGGTTACACCCGACGGCAATATATTGATGTCAAGTGTAACTGGTTTGTATTCATTCTCGAAAAACCACCAACTGAATTTCAGGTACGACAGGTACAAGGCCGGCAAACGGGAGAATCGGGCATGGAGTTACGGCCAGGAAATTGCCGCTTTGACGGGCAATCTCTTCCTTCACTTCAGCCTTAATGAAGGAATGTTCATCTACGATAGCCGGCTAAAAAAATATAGTGCTATCAAAGAATACAGTCATAAGTTTCCCAACCTTGCTGCAACTAACACGCTGCTGTTTAAATTGCCCGGTTCTATTGGCACAAACAAAATGGTGCTGCATAATAGATTGACCAATGATCTATTTTTTTATGATACGCAAACCGATCGTTTGCAACCTTGCCAGGTACCGGCCTTTTTTAAACCGGCCATTGGTTGGCAAATGAACTGGTGTGTTATCAATGATACTATGGCCATTGTTACCAGTCAGAAAACCGGTGTATATATTTGCCATTTCAATAGCACAACAGGAGTCATAAGACCAAATCCCACCTGTTATTTTGAAAATTTTATTTGCACGTCCATTTTAAAAGATAAAGAAGGAAGATTATGGATCGGTACAGAAAAAGGCTTGCTGAAAGAGAACCTTTCTGAAAAGCCGGTGAACTCGTTCGATATCCGCTCTCTTTTACCCAGTCACCAAAAAGAGAATTATGAAATCACTGCTTTTTACCGGCATCATAATGAATTGTATGTAGGCACGTATGGGAAAGATGCTATTTATATACTGGATGCCGTTTCTCTTTCGCTTAAACAAAAGATCAGTTTTACCAGGCTTGATCCGGAATGCAACCAGATATGGAATATCTTATCAATTGCGAAAGACACGCTATGGTTTGCCACACAAAATGGCCTTGTTTGGTTACATACGGCAAATAAGAATTTCGGTTATGTAACATTGCCGCCGGCCATACAACCACTACTTTACGAAAAACCAATATCCCTTTCATTTCAGGATTCACATAATCTCCTCTGGTTGCAGGGCGTATGGGGAACCGGTATTACCCAATATGACCGGCATACCGGGGATACACGAATCTTTCAGATCACAGCCAATGAAAATTATTTGCCCATTAAAAGCCCCGGATTTATTACGGAAGATGGAGATGGTAATGTTTGGATGGGTTCAAGTGGATTGACCAGGTGGAACCGGCAAACAAACCGGTTTGATACATTGATGGAAAGTTATACCGGGCTTAACAGAAATAACGCTCATATTACTTCCTTAACACGCAACCGGCAACGACAGATAATTTTTAGCAACAGGCATAATGGCGTCCTGTTTTTTAACCCGGCATTAAAAAAATACGACCAGTTTACAACAGCGCAGGGACTGCCTGAAAATATTATCCGTGCGCTGCTTTCCCTTGACAACGATCATCTTTGGATAGCCAGCCGAAATTACTTGAGCGCCTGGCACCAGCAAACACAAAAACTAATCAGCTATTCTCTTGAAGATGGAATTCCACAGGAAGGCGGCGTTCCCCATCTATTATATCACGACACGATTGCCAAACGGGTATTGATTGGGTATTCTTCTAATTATATAGCCTGGGTAACCGATAGCATCTTACATTCCGGGGCCAGACGTATTCCTTTTTTTATTGATGCCATTAATACCACCGGCGACACAACCATACTATATCCCGGCCAGGAACTTACAATACCTTACCACGACAACGATATCCGCATTCATGTAGCCGCCATTAACTTCACAGATGCACAAAACAACCGGTTCTGTTACCGTTTAGACAGTAATGCATTGTGGGTAACCCTGGAAAAACAAAATGTAATAAACTTCAATAACCTGTCACCCGGCAACTACACGTTGCAAATAAAAGTATTTTCTGCATCCAGCCACTGGCAGGAGGTGATAAAAAAAATCACCATTATCGTTCAACCGCCTTTCTGGAAAACCACCTGGTTTTACGTTTCTATGATACTGCTTGCCACTTTTCTCATTTTTATAATTTTGCGCCTTCGAATTCGTCATATCAGGCACACGGCCGGCTTGAACAACCTGATTGCCGTAACAGAAATGAAAGCGCTGCATGCGCAAATGAATCCCCATTTTATTTTCAACAGCCTTAACAGCATCAGGGAACTGATACTGCAGAATGAAAACGATAAGGCCTCGCATTACCTGGCGCGTTTTGCACGACTGATACGAATGAACTTAGATCATTCCGAGCATCATTTTATTACGCTCGATCAGAATATACAATACCTGCACCGTTATCTTGAAATAGAAAAACTTCGCTTTGAAGATTTTGCGTATACTATTACAGTAAATAAAGAACTCGATACTACTAGCATCGAAATTCCACCTATGTTATTACAACCACTGGTTGAGAATGCCATCTGGCATGGATTGAAACCGCAGCATGGAAACAAGAAAATAGATATCCGCTTTTTGAAAGATCAGGGTCAGTTGATTTGCGAAATTGAAGACAATGGCATTGGTATTGACCGGTCATCAGCAAAAAAACAACCCAATACCCATCATTCTGTCGGCATTGAAAACATCAAAGACAGGATCAGCCTGTTGAATTCAAAATATCATATTAGCTGCATGCTGCAGATCACTGATATTGGTGGGAATGGCCATGCAGCAAGTGGTACCCTGGCCCGATTAACGCTTTCTCTTACTTATGAATAAAACGCTATGACAGCAATTTTAGTTGACGACGAAATTAAAAGCCTGAACACGCTCGTATTATTGCTTAAAAAAAATTGTGCGGAGATAGAGGTAATTGGAACATGCAGCGATGCGGTTGCCGCACAGAAAAAAATTAACGAACTAAAGCCCGACCTGCTTTTTCTTGACATTTCCATGCCTGGCAAAAACGGTATTGAATTAATGCAGGACCTTACCGGTCATATTCCCGAAGTAATATTTGTTACTGCGCATGACAACTACATGCTGCAGGCATTTAAATTCAGTGCAGTGGATTATTTATTGAAACCGATAGATGAACCCGAATTGATCGATGCTGTAAACAGGGCCGCGGCCCGCATCAGCAAAAAGAATAGAATGGAAGGAATGGAAGTACTGATGCACAACCTGCGCCCTCAATTGCTTGCGCATGAAATAAAATTATGTATTCCTTCTCAACACGGATTTGAAGTCATCCTTCTTCAGGATGTAATTTATTGTGAAGCCAACAGCAGCTACACCCGGTTTTATTTACCCAATAATAAGCAGGTGGTTACGTCAAAAACCATTAAGGAATATGAATACCTGTTGGCCGACAATTTTTTTGTAAGGGTGCACAGATCGTATTTAATAAACCTGCGGCACGTAAAAGAGTATCGCCGTGGCGAAGAAGGCATCATAACTATGACAGATGGGCAGGAAATTAAAGTAGCCAAAAGAAAGAAAGAGTTATTTTTGATGAAGATGCAGGCGTATTCGAAATAACTTATTTATGAGGCTTCAGCACCTTGCCAATATTTTCCCTGAATGTTTCGCTTACAGGGATCTCGGTTTTACCAATGCAAACAAAATCGCGTTTGATTGTCGTGATCTTTGCTATTGCTACAAGAAAAGATTTGTGGGTACGTATAAAGGTGCCAACAGGCAGTTTTGCTTCAATAGCTTTAAGTGACATGCGGGTGAGAACAGGTTTGGGCCTTGATGTAAGATATATCTTAATATAATCCTTAATGCTTTCTATATAATCGATATCTGTAGCAATGATCTTTTCGAACGTATAATCAACGTTAACAAAGAAATCGTTGTTCGATGCTTCAGGTAACGTTCCGGGACTCTTCATACGAAACAATTCTGCAGCCCGGTTACATGCTTTCAGGAACCGGTCAAAACTAAATGGTTTTAATATATAATCTGCTACCTGCAGGTTAAAACTTTCCACTGCATATTTTTCATATGCAGTCACCATGATAACCAACGGTGGATTATGCAGCGATTGCAGAAACTGCATCCCGTTTAACCGCGGCATCTGGATGTCCAGGAAGATAACATCAATCTGTTCTTTCTGTAATACTTCCAATGCTTCCAGGGCAGTTTTACATGATTTTACCAGTTCCAAAAAAGGTACCTGTCTCGTATTATCTTCCAATAATTCACGAACCAAAGGTTCATCGTCAACAATAATACAGCGCATCATCATATTAGCTTTAGTTTTAAATGAATACTAAACAGATTTTTATCTGTGTGTATGACAAGATCATGCGTGCCTGGGTAGAGTAATGCCAATCTGGAGCGAACGTTACTTAATCCAATACCCGAAATTTCGTCTTTGCTTGTATCTGTCTCCTTGTCAAATTTATTCTTAACCTGGAAAAACAGCACATTCCCCTTAGTAGTTAAATTAATGTCTATAGCCGGCTGATCCACATAACCTGTTCCATGCTTAAATGCATTCTCGGCAAAAGGGATCAGGAGCATGGGTTCAATATTGTAGTTTGTTGCTGATTGTGGTGACTCAACGTTGAATACAATATTTACATCACGCCCGAACCTTAATTTTTGCAACGCTACATAGCTTTCCAGAAATGCCACTTCCTGTTGCAAGGATATTTTTTTACCAGCGTCATAAAGCATGTAGCGCATTAGATCCGAAAGCATTAAAAGCGATGTTTCAAGATGGTCGGACTTTTTTCTGGCCAGGGAAACCAGGTTTGTTAATACGTTAAACAGGAAATGAGGACTGATCTGGGAACGGAGGAACTTCAGTTCCATTCCCAATTGCATGGCCTCGTTTTCTTTCTGCTGTTTCTCAGCGCGGATCTTATCAACTGTTATGCTGTAGAACACACTGGCAATAAATGTTAGAACGGAAGGAAAGAGTACGTGTGATCTTGCATCTTGCAATACGTCGGGAAACCACCATGCAAGCATATGGAATTTCACCCAGTAGGAGGCAGCAACAAGCAAAATGACAGAGACAGTATATAACAACCAGTAGATCCTGTTAAGAAACTTTGGGTAGAGCAAAAGGGCATTTACATAAAAAATGATCATATGGATAATGCCCGACAGTGTAAAATAAAGGCCAGGAAGATGACCTATTTTATACTGGTCGCTGGCACTGGAAACCAGATAAGGAAAAAAGAGCACGATACTCCATGCCAGCGCATGGAGTATAAGATTAAAATACCTGTATTTAAATATTTTCTTCATTTATAGCACTTGAAAACTTTCTGTTCTCACCAATCCATATCAAATTTATTGATTTCTACATCCAAATTCCCTTGTACTGACATGTTAAAATGAAGTCGCCAGATCTTTAGACATGGTCGCAACATTTACCGCTGTTGTCGCTTTGCGTAAAAAGCGAAGATTGCCACTGTTAGTTTTGCAATAGCTTACAAAAAATAATATGCATATGCACAGTTTACTTCAAGTCGGCTTTTTACTGCAGATTACCCCCGGGCGACTTTTCTCCATTGTAGCTGGACTGGTGGGATTGATCAGTGTGATCATCGGTTGGCTGGCCCTGGCCCGCTCTGCCAGCCCACTCGGCTCCCGGCGATTCGGGGCCACAGTGGCCTTGATTATGGGTTTGATCGGCATTATCCTCAGTGGACTGCATCTGGCCACAACCACCGGAGGCTTCGGCACAGGGAAGGGGCGGGCAGGCGCCATCGTGGCCATGATAATAGGACTGATCGGCACAGTGCTCGGTTGGTTGGCCCTGGCCCGTACCCGGCGAATCGCTACAGGCAGCAAAATCAGTTGATGTTACTGGGAGATTATATTAAACACATATAAGTGGTATTAAAAAGTACATGGTGGAAATTCGATAAGGTTATGATCTTTTTCTTAAATTCGATGCTATATCAAGCACTATTCATGGAAAAAGATCTACTTATCATTGGCTGCAACGGTTATGTGTCAGCTATACTTGCCAACAATGGCGAAGAACTTTGGCGAACCAAACTACGAGATGGGATTTTCGGCGGCTCTCGTGGTTGCGATGTCAGTGTATTGATCGACGGCAACCAGATCTATGCCGGCTGTCACGGCCGGATCTATGCCCTCAGGGCCTCAGATGGAGAGATACTCTGGTCAAATGAATTGAAAGGAATGGGCATTAACGAGGTAGCACTGGCAAGACAGGGAACAAGTACGCAATTTATTACAAGAGTAGAGCATTCATCAACTACAACTGGTAGCGGCACCAATTCCTGAATGAATGTACTCCGTAATCTTGAATGACTCGATGATAGCGGGCAACTTGATATTTAAGATGCAAAAATAATTTGTTCAACCGCCGATTTTAGATCTGGCACCTGCTTTACATTAAATTCCTCACAAAATATATCGATATTCCCTTTTCTCCAGAACCCTTCGGGACAAACGACTACTGCTTTGTTATAGAATGCCCCAAGCTCAAGCAATGATATAGGCGATTTAGTTGCAGGGTCGAAGTAAACAAGTACGTAATCGGCCTCTTTTAAACCTTTCAGCTCCCATTTAACCTGTTGATAAAACTGCGGATCTTCATATTCCTGCTTCCAACTGGAATCCCAATCAGGTCTTCGGGGATTGAGGATAAGATAATCACTTCTTTGCTCTTCAGGAATCATGGAATCAAACAGATCGATTGCCTGCTGTTGCCATTCCTTTGCCGCTCCCATCTCAATTGAACCAGCCAGGAATACGACTATCTGGTTACCTGCATTCATCCTTTGTGGTGGTATCAGTACGTTCATAATTAACCCTTTTTGATTGCTGTTTTAACGCTTGCTATCCTTATTTTGCGTTATTTATACGCAAATTTATATCGCCATTATGGAATATCCAAATTTTGCGTAAATATCACGCAAATTAAATCAGAAAGGCTATACAATTCCCTTGAAAAGTTATAGTGGAGGTCAGGTCACTTTAAAAGCGGACATTTGATATCTAATCCCATAAATATATGAGCAGTAAATTTGGCTATCCCGGCTTTGCAAGACGCTTTGCCGCCAGGTTTCCTACCTGGAACTATTTGCTTATGCAAATCTTTTACTGGTTTATTGCTTATATGTTCCTGGCAGCATTGGCGCGCCTGATAATATTCACTGTTGCCCCATTTCAGCATGTCTACCTGGATTGGCGGGGTGATCTTGTTATTGCCGCCTTTCTTGGCTTTTGTACTGGTGTGATCTCTGGTTTCGTAGATCAACTATTAGAAAATCGCTATTTTATCAATAAAGCAATTGGTGTTGTTATCCTGATCAAGTCCGTCATAGCGTTGTTTGTTTTTATTATCCTGATAAGTTTTGTGCGATACAGTATCTATCCTTTCCTGGTGAGGAAGTTGATGCATGTTGAAAATGTTATAACACTTGAGAAGTCATGGGAGCATTTCTTTCAACTGCTATTGATCTATAATATTGCAGCAGGTCTGCTGATCAGTTTTATTAACCAGGTCAATAAGAAGTTTGGCCCTGGCGTGCTGCTTCCATTACTCCTTGGAAGATACAGGTCGCCAAGGGAGGAAAAAAGGATTTTTCTTTTCATGGACCTGAAATCATCTACCCGGATCGCTGAAATGTTGGGGCACATGAAATACAGCGCATTCATACGCGATAGCTTTATGGATATAAATACCATGCTTTCATTGTATCATGCCCAGGTTTATCAGTACGTTGGCGATGAGATCGTGCTTACATGGACTGTACGCGAGGGATTACAAAAGCTATCCTGTGTTCAGTTCTTCTTTGCCTGTTCAGAAAAGTTCAAAGAACGATCTGCACATTATATTAAACACTTCGGACAGGTTCCTGAATTCAAGGCAGGGCTGCATATGGGAAAAGTAACTGTTGTTGAAGTGGGGAACATAAAAAGAGATATTGCTTATCATGGTGATACCATGAACACAGCAGCAAGAATTCAAAGTGTGTGTAATCAATATAATAAAAGCTTTCTGACTTCCAGGTATGTATTTGAGAACAGTGAAATAGAGAAATATTATAATACAGAATCTTTGGGCTTAATTGAACTGAAAGGAAAGAATCAGCCTGTTGAAATTGCCAGTATCGAAAATATAAGATCAATTCCTGTTAAGGATAATTAATGCCCCCAAAATTCCAGACTGCTTGCGTAAACGCGCCGTTAGCAGCGACATCCCATGCTTCCAGCCGTACCCATTTCCTCCCTGTAAGATCAACTGATCTATTAAAAGTTTGTTCTCCGAAAGAATGTGTGTTGTTCAATGTAATTCGTTCGCGATATACTTTTTCACCATCACCGGAGATGATCTCAGCATAATTCATTGGGAAAGTCCACTTTAGTTTGAATGTTATATTTGATTTTTTCCCATCGACAGTGAATTCGGGAATAAGCACTTCCCCGGTGGATGAAAAGAATTTTCCTTGTTGGAGCGCATCAACGATGGATTGCCAACCGTTTTTGTAATCCGGTATTTTATCAATTTTCAGATAGTTGATGTTCAGGTGTGCGTACATTTCATTTTCTGGTTCAATGGTAAATAAATCTGCTTCCGCCAATACTTTTTTATGTTCGCCCCAATTGTTCATGTCATCCATAAGATCAAGGACACGCTTGCCAAGAAAAGGAAGGGAAAGATCTGCAGGCATCGCTTTCCAGGCTGCACCCAGAAAGTGTTTGTCTTTAAAAAAATCAGTAGACTTATATTTATCAGGGTAACCTGTTGAGCCTTTAGTTCGTGGATGGGCCGTCCATGCGAGCCCGTTTTCTTTTTTCAACAGATCAAGCATCTCAGTTTCATTGGAGATTCGGTAAACTTTGCCGTATATCGGGTCATCAGATACAAATGGTTTCTCTTTGTTTCTTGACATAATCCAATAAATGGGTTTAGGAAAAAGCTGCAGCCAATGTCCGCCAAAAAATTCATTAGGTTCCTCTCCAGGCAGCAGCAGGATTTCTTTCGACGACAGCCGCTCGCATTGTTGAAACAAAGCGTGTAGCTCTTTTAAACGAAGACTATCAGGACCTTTGGGATGCGCTGTATAATGAAACTCACCGAGGTGAACAATATCTACACCTGTTCGCTTAAAAACGTTCATAAAGTCAGGGGTATCAGGAACAGGTTTATTGGCCATAACCACCTTCATGATAAACTCATTATGAAAATGACTCGCCAATGTTTTATACCCAGGCAGTTTGACATAGCGATCGTTGTTTGTAAACTTCTTTACTTCATCTAATGCCAGAGAAGCATTCCCACTACTAAGTAAAATAAAAAAGTTTAACCGCTGTTGAGTGCCGGGGGGCGCATTGAACCAGGGAACATACCTGCGATCGCCATATAGATCCTGCCGGATCCCTATTCCATAACCCTGCACAAGGTTTCGGTATTGGTTACCCGCCCATACGAATTTTAGATTGAATGCTTCATCCAGGGGATAAAAATACTGATGTGGTGCAGGAAATACTGCCAGGCTTCCCTGACTGTTTTCTCCAATAATACTTCTATATTTTACCTGCAGCCCGGCTGCGCTATCGTACATAGTGGGTTTTATTGATCTCATTTGTTCATCAACATCACTCCATCCGACTTTTTGCCAAACGGCAGTTTTTGAGATCAATCCAGCGTCGTATAAAATAGCTGTTGAGTCAATCTCAGTCAACATCACAGCAGCAATATTCATCAATGGACTTCCATTGTATAAAGTTATTTCCAATGTTCCGGTAAATCCGGGCGTTTTTAATGACCCAATGCTAATTACAGTTCTGGTTCCAATGCTCCTGATAGCAGCGGAATGCTTATTGAACTCAATATTGTATGATTTGAAAGGTTTGTTGGGAACTTTGTCGAAAAAAATATTCCAGCCATTTTGCGATACAAGATCTCTCTTGCCAACAGTTAATATGAATACAGGATCAAGGCCAGAGGCAATTTGGTGAATCCTGCTTCCCTCCTGCAATTCAATGTTTTTGAAAATGGGCTTTTGAGCCGAAAGATCAAAAATAAGTTTCCCGGTTTTACTTTTCCCTGCAGGCCACGATATTGATAGAACATCACCCTTTACGATCGCAGTAGCTCCATGTTGCCTGCTGAAATTTTTTAGGTCTACTTTTATTTGTGCATGAAGTGTACAAGATGAAATGATCAGGAAGAATATAATATGGTATCGCATCGTATTATCAGGTTATGTTCAGATAAATGTACAGGTTTAGCAACTCATGAAGGATTTCATCTGCTAAAATTATTCAGCAGGTATTAACGGACAGAAACAAGCCCTGAAAGTCGGGTAATCAGTTGTAGTTTATGCATAAGAAAAGCGCGCCACCCGTTGAAAGATGGCGCGCCTGTTTAGCGCTGATTGGTAAAAAATTTACTACTCGCCCTTTGTGTGACGACGGCTTATTTAATGACGCACAAGCATTTTTATTGATTGAACCTGCTTACCATTGGAAACATTCACGATGTAAACACCATCAGGTAATGCTTGCAGGTTATTCAGCGGTAGCATGTTCATGCCAACGCCGGCTGCATATTGTTTTTTCCAAACTGATTTTCCTTTTAGATCTATCACCTGCACAGAAATGGCAGCCAGATTATCTGCAAGGAAGTAAAGCGTAGTAAAATCCGACACTGGGTTGGGAGTAAGGGTCAGGCCGGTCATGTGTTCAGCATTTTTTACCATCTCCTTGCTATAAATAGCAGGACCGTTGATCGGTACTAATTTAATGCGGTAATATAGCACCGGTTCACTTATGCGCGTAGCTGCATCCGTAAACTGATATGGATTGTTATTGTTACCAGTTGATTGAGGAAGAACAGTGCCGATGGAAACAAATTCAATTCCATCAGCACTTCTTTCTATGTTGTATTGCTGCACCTTTGCGTCATCGGCTACGGTCCAGTTCAAAATGTTGTTGTTATTTTTACCACAAACAGAAGCCGATAAGAAATTTGCAGCCAAAACGCTACAAACAGGGAAGGCGGGCGTAGTACTGATTGTGGTCTGAATCACGCCAGCGGCACCTGCCGTAGCGCCATAATTAATACTGCCTGTTGTAGTACCAGCCGCACCGCCATTTACAGTACTGCCGGCATTCAAAGCCGTTGTACTATAAATAACGCCACCGCCACCGCCGCCACCGGGTCCGTGTGGTTGAGGGCCACTGGCGCCGCCCGTATTACTGGCGCCATTAGCACCATTGGCATGCACCGTAAGGCCGGTAAGACTGCCGCCACCTATAATCAGCACACTGCCACCCGCACCAGCGCCACCGCCGCCATCATTTTGAATAGTTGTATTTGGTGCATCACCGTTAGCATTAATAGTACCTGTACCCGAAAAGCCACCTATGTTAAGAATGACAATGCCACCACCTGCGGTGCCACTGCTGGCAAAACCCAGGTTCGGTGTACCGGTACCGCCGTCAGAACTGCCGGCGCCACCACCACCGCCCATTACAAGGCGTAAAGCACTTACCTGTGCAAAGGTAGCTCCACATTTACCACCACGGGCCAGGTTAGAGCTCCAGCTATTACCACCACCACCGCCTAAACCACCATTACTGCCACCACCACCACCGGAGTTATTACTGTTACTGGCAGGTGCGCCATCAGTTCCACCACCGCCGGCATTGCCGGGTGCGCCCCGGTCATAGCTACCACCAGGATAACCTTCCAGGGTATTATCTAACAAGACGCCGTTGTTGTTGATATACCGTGGCGTACCAGCAATGCCTTCGCCTTTGGATCCGCCGGCATTGGCTGTTGAAAGCGCTGTATAGTCTGTATTAGCACCCGAACCAGATGAAGATCGTTTACCACCACCGCCACGAAAACCTGCGCCGGTTGCGTTGATCTGGTAGCCATTCATATTAAGGATGTCTGTAGTAGCTAATACAAGCACACCGCCTGTTGATCCATTCCAGTCAGGTACTGTTAAATCTGTACCGAGTGATATTTGATAATATAAAGGCACCCTGATCACCTGGTAGCTGTATTGACCAAACGTTCCGAAAGTTGAACTTTTATAATCTTTAGTTAGCGCAGACTTAAGATTTAATGTTCCGCCGGTTATAGGTACGGAATTATTGGCTACGATAAATTCCATATTGCCAGCCATTAATTGCGTATTATTCAGGTAACCACGGCCTGCGGCACCATTGGAACCATAGGCAGCCCCGTTACTGGAATTAATTTCTGCACCTTGCATTTGGATTATTAATAAAATATCCGAGGTACTGATAGGTGTGGAACCATAACCTGCCGGGCCTAAAACAATAGAGCTACTCCCTGCATTAACAGTAGCCTGTGCCGCTGCGAAATAAGTATTTCCGGTAGCGGCAAGATTACCTGAGTTAATGGAAGTAGTAGAAGAAGCGGGACAGGTTTGGGCATGCGCCAGTGAATAGAAAATACTCAGCATGGGTATTAGCATCCACCCCTTGGCGTTAGGTGTTTTCATAACAGATGAATTTACAGGTACGGATTATAAGCAAAAATACTTATGGGATAAAAGTAGTGGCTTATTTCTACAGTTACAAGGACGGGAATGTTTTCGGTTATGCAATTGTGTGTATAAATGCGAAGCGGCAATGGAGAATTACGACTCCAATTAGTTGGATATAAAAAATAGCCGGCCTGTACTACTTTGTTTTTAAATGTTCCCTAAGTTCTGTTCGCCAAATCAGGCATGTTGATTTTACCAATGCTCTCCGAAAAAATATTTTTGTAGTTATTTAAAAAAAATAAAAACTGTTCATTGATTCTTTCATCAACGCAACGTTTATGACTGGGTTCACATGTTGGCATGTAAGGAAGAACAAGAACTTTAGGGATGAGTAAAATAAAGTCCATCGGTCGAAGTAGTCCCTAATGGACAATTCTCGAACCGTTTTCTGGCTGCTCTTAAGTTGTTGGCCACAACTTAATGACTTAACTTTATTAAGCATGAAAAAAAATCAATTCCTATCATTTATTACGGCCTCGTTTCTTTGCATTGCGGGGTCAAATACGCAAAACCCTGACCCAAGATATTTTAATGAGATCCCTCCCGGAACAACGCCCGCGGTATTCGCGCCCGGTAAAGTGTCCAGATCAGATCAATTCGAATTCGGAGCTGTTTTTTCAAAAGACCGCAGCGAATTTTATTACGGAGTAGAAATCAATGGCAAAGCCGAAACCCGCATGATGAAATTTAAAAATGGAAGCTGGACGGCTCCGATCACTATCCTTATTCATGATGTCTATAGCTATAATGATCCGTTTCTGTCGCCCGATGAAAAGAAGCTATTCTTTATTTCAGATCGACCGCTTAGCGGTTTGGGGCCCAAAAAGGATTATGACATCTGGTACGTTGAACGTCGATCCGGCAATTGGTCTGAACCAGTGAATGCCGGAAGGAACATTAATAGTGAAAAGAATGAATACTACATCTCATTTTCAAAAAATGGTACAATATACTTCTCCTCCAACATTGGAGATAAGGAGGGAAAGAAGAATTATGATATATATTCTTCAGACTTTCGTTCGGGTAAGTTTCAGCCTCCTGTGAGGCTGCCTTCTGGTGTAAATTCATCTCACTACGAAGCCGACGTATTTGTATCACCGGATGAATCTTATTTGGTATTTGCTGCAAATCGTCCAGGAGGCCTGGGAAGTGGCGACCTGCATGTAAGTTTCCGCGAGTCTAACGGCAACTGGTCGGCTTCACGCAGCCTTGACGCCATCAATACGGACACTGATGATTTTTGCCCATACGTTAGTCCCGACGGTAAGTACCTATTCTATGCCAGTAGAGGAGATGTTTATTGGGTTTCAACCGAGGTGATTAACAAACTCCGGTGAGGATGGGATAGATTATCACCGGTATAAGCAATACAGCCAATAGTATTCATTACGTAATACTAAAGGTCCAGGCCTAATCGCTTGAAGCTCTATAAATCTACATGTAGTCCTAACCAGACAAATATCTAACCAAATCTTTTATGACCTGATCGCTATTGCTGACCTGCTTTATATTTTTCTTTAGGCATTACTCTTTATAATACCTGGATGCTTCCAGAAACTGTTCAACCTTTTCTCCATCGGAGTAAGACAGTTCGATGATATCTTTGATCGCCTTCTTCTTATCGGCTGCATGATCGTAGTAAGATTTACAAATGGTATATCCCATGAAGTAACCCAGATCACCCATTTCCTTTGCGGTGGTGCCATTGTATATCCATTGGCTGTAATCTGCGTTCAACATTTCCTTTTTGAAGGCTACTTTGAGTTCTGCCTCATGTGTTTTCCCATAGAGGATATATGAATGAGTGAGGGCTGTTCCCAACACGAGTTCGGTAATGAAGTCACAGGCACCTTCATAGATAGATTGACCTAACAATGTTTTTCCTTCTTCCTTCTGTTGGGTGTGTACGTATTCATGCACCGTAACTGCTACGAGGTTGTCGATTTTTTGGTTCTTGAAAGCCTTCTCAATTCTTTTATTGGTAAACTCCGATACGTCTATTGAAGATGTGCCACCGGTTAATTCCATGCCAACCAGAGCGGTATTACCTTCTGCAACGCCTGCGGATCTGAGTGCGCCTACTGTAAAATAGATGGTAGCATAGCGGTAATCCGGATAAACTTTTTTGAATTGCTCTACTGCAACCAATATTTCCGCTTGTTTTTGTTTTACAATTAAGGTGTTGGGGCGGATCGATTTCCAGAATTTCGGGTACTGGCGAATTACCCGTGCCCACAGCTCAGGTGTATATTTTCGCATTTTCATGAATAGCTTTAGTCCATCAGTTCCTTTGTCGGTATACAGGGTTTTCATATACTGTATCTGCTGTATGGTGTCCGTAGTGGTTTGAACACTGTCGTAGGCGATCCAGAAGCGATCGATATCGTCGATAAATACATCTTGCCTGGATTGTTGAGAATAAGCGGCTGATGATAGCAACAGGATAAATACAAAGCAGTTTCGTTTCATGAATTTCATAGTGTGAAAGGTTTAATTTGAATAACGAATTTAAGGCTGGGGATGATATTCATTAAAAAAAGTTCGAATTTCTAAGGCTTGCCTCAAAATTCGCGCTTGTAAAGCTAAGCGGAGAATTATCTAACCTGGTCACTGATCTTATTGTATTTTCCAGGCTTCCACCATAACTGTGATAATCACAGTTTATGCCGCAGCTGGTCAAAACCTACCATTTCAATAATACATCAGCTATTGAAGTTTGTACCCTTGTACCCAGTTCCTTTGCCAATTGCTGATCGTCTTTGTCGGTTTTATCTTGAAGCACGGTCCATAGTTTCGGTAGAACAAGCCTCCCACCCGCATCATATACTTCAGGGACAACCGATCCTGGTTGACCCCATTATTTTTTGTGAAGATTGTAGACATTGATCTTTATGATGAACTGCACGACCTCATCAAGATAAAACCTGACGGAAAAGATACTTGTGAAGGGGTGCATGATCGTTGGTCGATCAACTTCCCGGCGCCCCAAAAATGTGTATTGATAAAAAATCAGGCATCGCCAGCCTGTGGTATAATAAACGCACCAGCTTACCCGTTTGTTACTGGTGTCTTCCTGGAACAAAATGGAGGCATCGGAAAATAATTTAAACATGAATCAACAAGATGCTATTGCACAATACCTGCAAACATTAAAGGCCATGGGGATGAGTGATGAAATGATTGCTATATATCGTCAGCAAATGGAACAAAGCATGCAGGTTTCCAACCAGTGGGCAAGTCAACTGAGTCAGTTTGGTCAGAATATTCAGCAATTCAACTCAATGTTTACCGGCGATGCCGTTAATGAAACCGGTGGTCCTAAAGGACACACGTTGCTGCTCAATGCCGATACTACCCTCACGCCAGACCAGCAATGGGCCATCGCCTGTGGCGCCGACCTGGCTGTATTGAACGGACAATACCTGAATGACCTCACCACCGGGTTTAGCAAACAGGACTGCCGCGAACTGCTTTCTCAATGGTGGGATATCGACAGCAAGCAAGAAGTGCTGGAGAACATCGACTGGCTATTTCGGGAAGGGCATCGCATAGAATACGATATCATCTGGCAGGCTATGAACACAGTTTCAATCAAAGAAAGCAAGGCTTTTTTGCGCGAGTATGTGGTGAAAAATCAAATGGAAGAAGAAGTAGCCCTGACACGGCTTCGCAATATGCGGGATGCCCTGGAGCTTTTTCACCAGCATGAGCTAATTGGAAAAGATACGCAGCCCGAAATGCTGATCTGGGATTATGCCCGCATCATCAACCTGACACGAGCTAGTTTTGATGCCGGGTACCTTAGCCGGGAAGAAGCGCTGGATATTATTATGCGGTGTGTAGAACCCATTCGCAAAATGTACACCTCGTGGAAGCAATTGTCGGTGTCGTACCTGTTTGCCCGCTGTGTATGGAATGGCATCGAAGAAGATAGTTTCGACGATATGATGGACAATATGCAGGTATTATTGACCGATGTCGATAGTCCCTGGGTAAAAATGAACTGGGACCAATAAGCTGGGGATTGTTGTTTATTCATAAATTTAACCAGCCTTTGCATCCCTGCCAGAGATTAACATCAATGTGATAATTGCCTAACAAACTCCTGTACTCGTTTCCAGTAATTCTCATCATTCCAAAACCCATGAATGCCTTCTTCATAAGTATAAAAAACAATATCTTTCCCATTGACCCTCATGCTTTCGACAAGACGTTTTGCAAACGCTGCTGGCACGAAGGGATCGTTTTTGTCATGATGAAGTTGTACAAGGGGAAGCTCTTTTGTAAAATAAATGGGAGAACAAGAAATAAATTTTTTTCTCGCTTCGCTTTCAGAAATTCTACCTGCCAACAAATCTTTAAAAAATAACAATTTAAACTGATCGGGATAGAGATGGTAAAGTTCCTTCATATCAGAAGGTGCCGCAACAGCCACCACCCTTTTTATTCTCTTGTCTCTGGCAGCAGCTAACAAGGCCACAGTTCCACCCCTGCTACCTCCATAGATCATTATACGATTTTCATCGGCCTTTTTAAAAATCGCAAGCGCAACATTTAGGAATGCTAGCGCATCGGTAGTTGCTCCGTCAAATGCATCAGAAACCGGCCCCTCAGACTGATATTTCTTGTCTCCGATTATAAGTTGCTGTCCCCGGAATGACGGTATTACGATAATGGAGTTACTGTCCAAATCACTACCCAAGAAATTCGGGAACCTGGCCGCCTTGTGGTTAAAATCCTGTGTAAGATCAAATCGTGTATGAATTCCATCTCCTCCGGTTGCGAAAATGACAACCGGCAGTTTCCGTTGGTCAGGTCGCCCAGGAATAACGATCGCTCCATAGTGCCTGCATCCCTCGATGCTATGAGAAAGTACATATAACCTGTTCGAATTTAAAAGTTCAATAGAATCATGAACGATTATGTTTTTCGGAGACAGGGCTAATCGGCGCCGTTCAGCAAGCACTTTTCTTATTTCCCCGGCTGAGGGGTCAACCAGGATCTTTTTCAATAGCGTTTCTTCATTGTCTTTGGAAGTTTGCCCAGCACAAAAAAAGAAAGAGAACAAGACCGGGAGCATTAAGAATTTGCGCATAATCTGTTGTTTTAATGTGAGATTTTACGCAAAGCAACATGTTAATGTCCCTTCCTAAGTTCCAAAATGAGGGATGGGCCTACTTTTCCGACAGCTTTTTCTGAAATTCTGTGGGCGTCATGCCGGTAACCTGTTTGAACACTCGGTTAAAAGTGGTTTTCGAGTTAAAACCTGCTTCCAAACCTATTCCCAGCAGGGAGAGATGTTCAGACCGGGGATCATTTAATTTATTCTTTACTTCTTCCACCCTGTAATGGTTTACAAAGTCATGGAAGTTCTTATTCAGCGCACTATTTAAAATAAAAGAAATTAGGTTAGGGTCTGATTTCAAATGCAGCGCGAAGTCTCTCAGGTTTAGGTTTTCGTTCAGATATACTTTTTCTACCGCCATGGCATCATTCATTTTTTTAATAAAATTCTGTATTACCTGATCCGACAGATTATTAAAATTCTTGTTTTCAGGCTTTTCGTCATCAGGCTTCAGAACGATAAGATTTGTACGACCTATACTTTCAAGTCCGATCCAGAAAGTCAGATACGTTAACACCAACATCAGCAGATAAAGAATCAGAACAACACCAAGATATAGAAGCTGAAACCGAAAGAACAAAAGGAAGATAGCTACGAATGGAACCCAAACTATCCAAAGTAAACGATAATAGGCGATCAGTTTTTGCAACCATATCAACGTTATCTCTTTTAGATTTGAGTAATTCTTCAAGGCCCAGGCTTCGTGGTTACCGATAACCTTGAGTGACAATTGTAAGTAATAGACAATGGATACAGCAGCCGCCGCATAGATGAGGAGTGCTATATAAAAGTAGAACGGGGTATTGTAATAAAGCTCGCCATGCCGAATGCTGTAACCTATTATGATTAGTTGTAGCCCTAGTTCTATGATGGTGGGGATAAAATGCCTAAATATCTCCGGACTGTGAACGCGTGTACCCGTAAGGATCCTTGTATAATAATATAGTAAGGGGCCAATGGCAGTCAAGAACGAATATGGTATCCAAAGCAAACCATGGAAAAGGTTGTCCAGGTTAGTATCCAATACCATCAGGTAGGTGAGGTGTAAATTGACAAATACAACTGTGATGGATAGCAGCTTGTTTGCCAACGGTTGATCACCTTGTCGGAAAAACAGAATACCGGCCAGGATGAAATTTTGGACCAGTCCTGAGATAATGAAAAAGTTAACTGGATTCAGATTGAAAAAGAGCTGTCCGTTGATCAAGTTGTATAGAAGTTTTTTCGAGTTTCAAACTTGTTGCGCACCAGGCTGATTCCCAACGCTAAATTTAGCGTTTTTCCCATAACCGCTTTATCTTACAGTTTGATTAACGAAAAAGAGGGCTTCAAGTCATTAAACTTGAAGCCCTCTTATATTATCGTAGTCCCGACAGGAATCGAACCTGTATCAAAAGTTTAGGAAACTTCTATTCTATCCATTGAACTACGGGACCAAACCAGCGGCAACCGACATACCCGGCGCCTGGCGGATGGCAAAAATAAGAAGAAATATAATAAACCGGGGAAGTCATCCGATTAAATCCGCTGAAAATCTTACTATTAGAAGAAATATTGCACCTCACCACCCCTCACTACAACAAATTTTAAAAAAATTTACCCCCTGAAAAACCCTACTGACATACTGTTGTCACTACCCTGTCTTAGGTTTGTATTGTAATCATTACCATACTTAAAAAAAGAATAATCATGTCAACGCAAAATCTAACACCAACCGCTATCGCCTCCGTTTTAACGCCTCAGGCATTGCTCGCCCACTGGCAAGGCCACCGCGGTTTGACCAGAAAAATGATCGAGGCTTTCCCTGAAGACAAGCTTTTTTCTTATTCCATCGGCGGTATGCGCCCTTTTTCTGAACTGGTATATGAATTTCTTGGCATGGCTGTACCTGGTTTGCAAGGTATTGCCACCGGTACATGGCAAAAATTTGCCGATGCCGAAAAAGTGACAACTAAGGCAGAATTACTGGCGCTTTGGGACGAAACCACAAACCACATCAACAATCTCTGGTCTACCATTCCTCCTCACCGTTTTGAAGAAAAGGATGTGGCTTTTGGTCAATGGCCTGGCACCGGCACCTCTTTCATTTTCTACTTTATTGATAACGAAATCCATCACCGCGGACAAGCCTATGTATATTTAAGAAGCCTGGGCATTGAACCGCCTGCTTTCTGGGATCGCCCATAAATGTCTTTTAATATGAACTGGAATTGCACGGCCAATCGTTCGGCCGTGCAATTTTGTTTGTGTATGGTTTGGCCGGTTTTATTAACTTTCCAACTAATTGTTTCCTATATGAAAAAAGCATTCTATTTATTGCAACTTAGCCTGGTCCTGTTATTCGTTTCACGCACAGCCATCGCTCAAAATAAACCCAGGCTTAATCATATGGCCTTTTATGTAACCGATTTAAAAATAAGTACCCATTTTTATCAACAGGTGGTCGGTCTCGATACCATTCCGGAGCCCTTCCATGATGGCCGCCATACCTGGTTCAGCATCGGCGCCGTTGGCCATCTGCATATTATTTCCGGCGCTACCGCCAAAATCCCACACGACAAAAACACGCATCTCTGCTTCAGCGTCACTTCCGTCAGCGATTTCATGAATAACCTCAAAAAGAATAACGTGGAATTTGAAAACTGGGCTGGCGAAAAGAACACAGTCACCAACCGGGTCGATGGGGTAAAACAACTCTATTTTCGCGACCCCGACGGGTACTGGATCGAGATCAATGACGCTAAAAACTAATGAACCATAGGCAATTGGCAAACGGCTATAGAAAAATAATGTTCTATTGAAATAAACAATATGTAACAACTTGCCCTGCCCAATTCCCAACGACAAATTCCGGTGTTTAATCCCGGCGGCAACCGCAAACCACAAACTATAAACCACAAACCGATTTAACCTATCTTTGCAATCCTTAAAAATTAAAGGTTTATGAAGTTTTATACATGGCTTATACGTTACCGCCTTTATGTGGGAGTGGCACTGATTGCGTTGGGCGTATTCGCCAATTTATACAGCGGCTTCTGGCCCGCTTTTCCCGCCTATTTAATTGGTCTCATTCTTATTGCCGGTCACTTTTTTATAGGGCCCCTGCGTCTTATTCAGGAACACATGGAAACGGGTGATGTTGATGGTGCTGAACGGGTGCTGAATTCCGTAAAATACCCCAACCTGTTGTACAAACCCATCCGGTCTGCCTATTTTACCTTCAAGGGGCAATTGGCTATGATGAAACAGGATTTTGACGGTGCAGAGTTGAATATGAAAAAAGGCCTCGACCTGGGCACGCCCATGAAAGAGGTGAAAGGCGCCAGCATGTTGCAAATGGGCATGATCTCCTTACAGAAAAACGACTTTAAACAAGCCGAAAAATACATTCGCCAGGCCATTCGTGAAGGGTTGCCCGACAAAGAAAATGAAGCGGCAGCCTACCTGCAAATGTGTAATATCATGATGAACAAACGCGAGTTCAGAGCGGCGAAAGATTTCTTCCGCAGAGCAAAGGCCCTTAAGCCTACTACCGCTGAAATTGTAAAGCAGATCAAAGAAATAGAGAAATATATTTCGCGCATCCCTGGGTAAAAATGAACCGGGAAGTACGAGGTCGGAAGTAAGAAGTTCAAACACTTCATGCTTCCGATTTTTTATTTTAAGGCTTCTGTCTCATACGCCATCCCTCAATTCCTAACCTCATATCCCAAAATCCTGCTTTAGTTGATTCATACAGGCTTCCAGCACCGTAACAACTTCCTGCACCTGTGCGGGTATTTTATCCAGCTCCTCGTTCTTCTTACCATTCGTTTCAATCGTACGCACTACATCTTTTATCCGGGTAATGCCCATACTGTCAATTGTCGCTTTCAACTTGTGCGCCAGCTTGCTTACATTTAACCAGTTCTGCGCGGCTGTTTCTTTTTGCAGATCGGTCAGTGATGGTGGCACAGTTTCAATAAACAATTGCACCATCCGTTTTACAAAACTCTCATCGCCGCCTGAAATGGTTTGCACCATGTTCAGATCGTACAATTTCTCCTCGCTCCCCGTAGCTGAAGTGTTTGTTTCGTTCATAGGCTTAGCTTCTGGTGCAGCTGCACCGGTTTTTAAATTATTGGATATTACAATGAACAGCTTTTGTTCATTGAATGGTTTGGGTAGAAAATCGTTCATACCTGCTGCCAGGTATTTTTCACTATCTCCTTTCAATGCATTAGCGGTTAACGCCACAATAGGGATCGCTGCTTTTTTAGGATCGCTTAACTGCCTGATGGCACGGGTGGCTTCCATGCCATCCATTTCAGGCATCTGTATATCCATTAGTACCAGGTCGTAATTATTTTTCTGCATCATGTCAACAGCCTCGCGGCCGTTATTTACAATATCCACGATAAATCCCCACGACTCCATAATATGCCTGACAAGGTATTGATTCAACTCCACATCCTCGGCCACCAAAACATACCTGCTGCCAAGGCTTTGATAATTCAGGTCTTGTGCCACGGTTGATTGATTGAGTTTAGATGAACTAATTGCAAATGGTAATTCAAAGCTGAAGGACGAACCTTTCCCAGCCACACTTTCAACTTTTAATTCGCCACCCATCATGTTTATTAATTCCCGGCATATGCTTAATCCCAATCCGGTACCTCCATGCGTTCGGCTAATGGCTACATGCGCCTGCATAAACGGCTCAAATATTAAGCCTAACTGACTTTCGGTTATGCCTATGCCGGTATCTCTTACGGCAAATGCTATACGTGCCTCATTACCACTTTTTTGTATCAAACGCGTTTCAATGGTGATGGCGCCTGTTTCGGTAAACTTAATGGCATTACTGATCAGGTTGTTCATTACCTGGCTCAACCGGTACGGATCGCCCAGTAATACCAGATCTTCGCCTAATAAATTTTCGTGCACTAATCCAATGCCCTTCTCTTCGGCCTTATAAATAAATGATTGTATGCAAAGGTCAATACGACCGGCCAGCGAAAATACTACATGCTCAAATTGCAGCTTGCCTAAAATGATCTTTTCCAGGTCGAGAACATCGTTTACCAATAGTAATAAATTATTGGCCGACTCCTGAATTAATTGCAGATAGTTTTGCTGTTGTTCATCCAATTTGGTTTTTGCCAGCAAGCCCGCAATGCCCAATACACCGCTCATGGGTGTTCGTATTTCATGGCTCATATTCGCCAGGAACACTTCTTTTGCCCGCGCCGCTTCTTCCGTTATCTTTTTTGCCTGCCGCAGGTCCCGCTCTGCTTTTATCCTGTCAGATATATCCTGCGCAAAGCCTATTACATAAGGTTCTATACCCGGCACATCCATTTTATAATTCTGATACAACAGGTATATAATGTTTCCGGTTTTCCCTTTTATCCTGAAAACCCCTTCCGATTTTCCATGTTGTAAGATCGGTTGCAGGTAATTCAATTCATACAAGGTCGTATCTTCTTCCGGTATAAATTCCACCAGCTGCCTGCCTACCATTTCGCCGGCGGTATAATCCAGGGCCAGACTGGCAGCTGGGTTAACCGATAACAATCGGCCATTAAGGTCATGGGTACATATCCAGGCCTGGCTATAGTTGAACAGGTCACGGTATTTCTTCTCGCTTAATTGTATATACTCCTCTGCCCGCTTTTGATCGCTTACATCAATGCTGTACGCAATACAAAACTTCACATTTTGCTGCTCGTCCAATACAGGTTGTATATGCCTGATATGATATTTAACCTGTCCATCGGGGAATTCAAACCGCTCCTCCCATTTTTGCAGCTGCTTTGTTTGCACCGCTTCTTCTACCATCTCCTTGCGCCGGATGGCCATTTCGGGTGGCTTTTGCCGTATGTGGCAATAATCATCTATGGATTTACCTATAAGCCATTCCCGGGTGGCCGCTTCTTTTATAACCGCTGCATTTATAAACAGGAACTCGCCGTTGTTGCTATATACAGCAATATCCGCAGGAATATTCATGAGTACTTCTTCATAAAATGAAGCCGGTACTGTAAATGTACTGCTCTTATCTTCTCCGGTTCCGCCAGTTACCGGCGGAACTTCCTTTCCCTCATCCTGTATGTTTTTCAACGGTTTCATTATAACGATAATCAACAAGGAACAATACGTCTCCTGGGCGGCATTCCCTACCGGGCATTTAATTCACCGGCCTGAATCATACGATAAATGGTCGATTTACCTATGTCCAGTTTTTTGGCTACCAGCAATACGTCTTTATCGTATTTGTCGAGAAAGTGCTGTATGATCTGTAGTTCAAATTCTTTCAGGGTCCTGTCTTTATTCATCAGGTCGTTTACCGAGGAATTGGAATTGAGGGTGATGTGCTCTGGTAAAATGGTATCGCCATCGGCCATTACAACCGACAGCTCTATCACCGATCGCAGTTCCCGCACATTACCGGGGAATGCATGATGCAACAATCGTTGCTGGGCTTCGGGCGATAATAACTTCTTATCGGTGTTGTTCTCTTTGCAAAACTGATCCATAAAATGCTTGGCCAGAATAACAATATCATTGCCACGCTCTCTTAATGGGGGTATCATTATGGGTAAACCGATCAAACGATAATACAGGTCTTCCCGGAACCGTCTGTTCGCTACTTCTTCCAGTAAATTCTTATGGGTAGCAACAATGATGCGTACGGTTATTGGCACCACCTCATTACCGCCAACCCGCGTTATTTCCCGCTCCTGCAACACACGCAGCAACTTGGCCTGCAGGTTAATATCCAACTCGCCTATTTCATCTAAAAACAGCGTACCGTTATGTGCTTCTTCAAATTTACCGATCCGCCGGGTAATAGCGCCTGTAAAAGCCCCTTTTTCATGTCCAAACAACTCGCTTTCGATCAACTCCCTGGGAATGGCCGCCACATTCACCGCTACAAATGGCTTTTTGCTTTTGTCGGAATTGTAGTGAATGGCCCGGGCTACCATTTCTTTCCCTGTACCGGTTTCCCCGGTAACGGAAACGGTTATATTGGTTTTGCAGGCTTTTTCAATAAGACTGAACACCTTTTCAAACGTAGGGCTCTTGCCGATCAGGTATTTGGAGTAATCGTACTTTTTTCCAACCTGCTCTTTTAAATGTTCCACTTCCTTGCGCAGTCCGTCAATTTCCTTCAAATGTAACAAGGTGTTCCAGAGCCGGTCTTTGGCATCATCGTCTTTTACAATGTAATCGAAGGCGCCGTTCTTGATCAAACTGATGGCCGTTTTAATGTCTTCCTGGCCCGAAATGATGATAACCTGTATGCCCGTGTCTACTTCCTTGATCTTCTTCAGCACTTCACTGCCATCCATGTCGGGCATGGAATAGTCCAGCGTTACTACATCAGGCCGCTCATGTAGCTGATTCAGAAAGTCTTTACAGTTGTGAAACCGTTTTACTTCGTAATCGGGGTTTAACGCCAGGTAATGCTGAAGCATGGAGCCATACCATACATCATCTTCCAGTATAAATATCTTTAAGGGGTGTTGGTTTTTCATTATGGTGAAAATCTGTAATGTTAGAACGTATGAAAATAAATTTTATTCCCAAAAACAGAACAATTCCAGTCTGGAAACCAAAATTTCTTTTTAACTCATAAGCTACTTATTATCAATCACTACTGGTTTCCCCTTAGCGGAATGAGTGTATGCGGTACACGAAAATTAGCCAAAATCAGGTAAAAACCTCCCATTTTGGTCTGCGTCAACCCATTAAAAAACCCATACTTGTGCACATTAAAAAGGGATTTCTGAACATATGCCCGTTTACATATTAGGCCCGCATCCTATTCATTTACCCTTCGTTACCTTTGATTAATGAGCGTGAATCGGGAGCGCCTTCACCACAAATTCACTGAAGAATACAAAAGGCTGAATCAACAGCAGAAACTTGCTGTCGATACCATTGAAGGGCCGGTTATGGTTATCGCTGGACCAGGTACCGGTAAAACCCAGATCCTTGCCAGTAGAATTGGCAAGATCCTGCTGGAAACAGATTCCCAACCCCATAACATTCTTTGTTTAACGTATACCGACGCCGGCGTGGTGGCCATGCGCAAGCGGTTATCATTGTTCATTGGGCCCGACGCATACCGGGTGAACATAAGCACCTTTCACGCTTTCTGCAACGATATCATCCAGGAAAATCTGTCGCTTTTCGAAAAAACTGCGCTTGATCCCATTTCAGACCTGGAAAGAATAGAACTGTTCAAATACCTGATCGATACTTTTCCAAAAAATCACCCGCTCAAACGCTACCGGGGCGATGTATACTACGAGATCCATAACCTGCAATCGTTGTTCAGCACCATGAAACGCGAAGGCTGGTCGCCTGCTTTTATCAACGAACGCATCGATGCCTGGCTGGCCGATTTGCCTACCCGCGACGAGTTTATTTATAAAAGGGCGTATAAACAATTCAAGGCCGGCGACCTGAAGAAAGATAAGTTTGATGAAGAAAAAGACAGGATGGAAAAACTGCGGGCTGCCGTAAACGAATTCGATCGTTTTCAGCAATTGATGCGCACCCGCAACCGGTACGATTTCGACGACATGATCAATTGGGTTATTAAAGCGTTTGAAGAAAACCCCTCGCTGTTAACCCGTTACCAGGAACAGTTCCTGTATATACTGGTAGATGAATTTCAGGATACCAGCGGCACACAAAACCAGCTGGTAAACCTACTGATCAGTTTTTGGGATACCCCTAACGTTTTTGTTGTTGGCGACGATGACCAGAGTATTTACCGCTTCCAGGGCGCCAACGTGGAAAACATGTTGCAGTTTGCCAATTCGTACAAGCAAAGCCTGCTCACTGTTGTATTAACCAACAACTATCGTTCAGCCCAACCCATTCTCGATGTTTCCATGACCCTCATCAATAATAACCAGGATCGCCTGGTGAAACAAATAGCGGGTCTTAGCAAAAATCTGAAATCATCGCACCCGCGCTTCTTTGCATTGGAGCCTGCGGATTCCATTCCCTTTATAAAAGAATACGAAACACAGCGGCACGAAATGATCGATATAACCCAGCAGGTACAACAGTTGCTGCTGGAGGGTGTATTGCCCGGAAGGATCAGCATCATATATCGTGAGAATAAATATGGCGAAGAACTGACCCAGTATTTCAAATTACTCGGCATACCTGTTTATAGCAAGCGCCATTTGAATTTGCTGCAGGAACCGTTCGCCAGAAAAATTATCCTGCTCATTAAATACATTGCCGCCGAACACGATGTTCCTTATGGCGGCGATGAAATGTTGTTTGAAATATTACACTTCGACTGGTTTAACATTCCACCTGTTGAAATTGCCAAACTAAGCATTGAAGTAGCCGACCGCCTATATGGCAATAATAAAACGTCGCTGCGCCGCCTGTTATACGATAAAGCCAATATGCCACCGGCCGACCTATTCAGCAAGGGACTTCATCCCGGTTTGCAACAGGCGATAAAAGCCCTGGAAAAATTGATTGCGGCAGTACCCAATGTAACATTACCTGTTTTAATTGAGCATATCATTCGTAAAACAGGTTTGCTCAACAACATCATGCTAAATCCCGAAAAAGCGTGGATGATGCAGGTGTTAACCGCTTTATTTGATTTTATTAAGGAAGAAACACACCGCAATCCTTTATTGAGGCTCGATGACCTGGTTAATATTTTTGACCTCATGGAAAAAGAAGGCTTGCCTTTGCCCCTTGTTCAGGTAAGCGGTAATGACAAAGGCGTAAACCTGCTTACAGCGCATGGTTCAAAAGGATTGGAGTTTGAGTATGTGTTTATGGCCGGCTGCAACGCTTCCTTCTGGGAAAAGAAGCGCAAGCCCGGTGGCAGCTATAAGTTCCCCGAAAATATATTTTCCGCTACGGCAAGCGTGTCAGGTTCCGTTTCCCCCTCCACCGGTGGAGCCAGGGAAGGCGCCGACTTCGAAGAACTCCGCCGCCTCTTTTATGTAGCCCTTACCCGGGCCGAACAATACCTGACCATTTCTTACAGTCGCTATAAAAATGACGGGAAGGAACTGGAACCTTCCATATTCATTGCCGAAATACAGGAACAGCATCTGCTGCCCGTTGAAAACGTTTTCATCAGTGATGAAACGCTTACTGAATTTCAAATAATACAGTTTGCCGAAGCAGAGGCACCGGAAATCGGTCGTATTGAAGACGATTTTATCACTGCCCTGCTCGATCGGTTTGTGATGAATGTTACAGCGTTGAACAATTATTTAAAATGTCCGCTGGAGTTTTATTTCAAAAACCTGTTGCGTATACCATCGCCCAAGAATGAGGCTACCGAATTTGGTTCGGCCGTTCACCACGCCCTGCAACGGTTGTTTGAAAAAATGAAGGAAAGAAGCAATGTTTTCCCGGGCAAAGCGGAATTTGTAGATGATTTTTACTGGTATATGCATCGCCACCGCGAAAACTTTACCCGCGAACAATTTGACCGGCGGCTCGAATACGGCCTTGACGTTCTGACAAACTATTACGACAACTATATTCACAGTTGGAACAGGATCGTTACCGTGGAAAGAAACATCCGTAACATCGTTGTGGATGGCGTACCGCTCAAAGGCAAGCTCGATAAACTGGAGTTTGATGGCAAACAGGTGAATATTGTAGATTATAAAACCGGCGATCCTGAAAAGGCCAGGGCCAAATTGCAGCCGCCAAACGATAGAGATCCCAATGGCGGTGATTACTGGCGCCAGGCTGTTTTTTATAAAATACTGGTTGACAATTATGAAAGCCGCGACTGGCAGGTAATGAGCACCGAATTCGATTTTATTGAGCCTGATAAAAAGAAGATCTATCGCAAGGAAAAAGTAATTATTACACAACCTGATATTACCACCGTTTCGCACCAGATCGTTTCGGTATGGCAAAAGATCCAGAACCGGGAGTTTTACATTGGCTGCGGTAAAGAAGACTGCCATTGGTGCAGTTTTGTTAAAAATCATAAGCTGGCCATTGCATTACATGATCTTACCGAAGAGGAAGAGAGGTGAGTGGTGAGTAGGTCAAAAACCTCAGGCCATTACCCTGAGATCTGCAGCTTGTGACTGGCAATGGGTCCCTTTTAAGCCAACTCGCCAACCGGTAACCGGCATCCGCCCTCTTTCACCGCGATTTAACGGATTTTGAAGCAACATTTGCCAATAAACAACTTAAGTTTGCGGCCTTATGAAGTATGCTTCTTTATTTAAAATAGCCTCGCCGTTCCTTTTGATCATTGCGCTGCTTCCTTCTACCCTGGTGCAAACAGGTTGTGCCAATATTGTACCCCCCATGGGCGGCCCCCGCGACTCCCTGCCTCCTCAACTGGTAAAAATTAATCCCCGTGATTCAGCTACGAATTTTACGGGTAAAAAGATCGTTATAGAGTTCGATGAGTTCGTACAAATAGATAACATCCAGGAAAACCTGCTGGTATCCCCTGTACCCAAAATAAACCCGATCGTGGAATCAAAACTGCGTACCGTAACGGTAACTGTTAAAGATACCCTGCAACCTAATACTACCTATTCCATTGATTTTGGCAATGCCATAAAAGATATAAACGAAGGAAATATTCTAAAGAACTTCACGTATGTGTTTGCAACCGGTAAGAGTCTCGATTCATTAAAGCTTACCGGCAAAGTGTTCATTGCCGAGACCGGCAAAACCGACTCCACGCTTATTGTTATGTTACACACCAGCCAGGATGATTCGGCTGTTATAAAAGAAAAACCCCGCTATATTGCCCGTGTTGATAAAGATGGGAATTATGCCTTTAGCAATCTGCCTTCCGGCTCTTTTGCTTTGTTTGCATTGAAAGATGAAGGCGGTCAGCGCCGGTACCTCAGCAATAGCCAGTTTTTTGCATTTGCCAATGAGCGGGTAACCCCCAGCATATCGCCCCAGCCGGTTACGTTATATGCCTACACCGAAAAAGAAGATACAGCAAAAGCAAAAGGGAATAAACCGGCCGCACCTGGCACAGGCCGGCCTGCAGGCGGCAAAAAAAATGACAAGGAAAAGAAGGAAACCCGCCTGCGACTCGAAACCAACCTTAGCAATAATGAATTAGACCTGTTAAACCAGTTTGAACTCCGGTTTACCACCCCGCTCAAAAAATTCGATAGTACAAAGGCTATTCTCACCAACGAAAAAAATGAGCCCCTTTCCAATTATCGTTTTACTACAGATACCAGCAATAAAAAAGTAACCCTCACTTATAACTGGACCGAAAACACTGCGTACAACCTCATCCTGGATAAAGAATTTGCGGAGGATACTGCCGGCAATAAAATACCAGCAACCGATACGCTTTCTTTCCGCACCAAAAAACAGAGCGAATACGGCCTGGTCCGTTTACGCCTGATTAATCTTGACTTCAGCAAAAACCCTGTTTTGCAGTTTATACAAAGCGATCAGGTGAAATTTGCCTACCCTATGACCAGCAGGGAGTTCAATGCCAAATTATTTATACCTGGCGAATACGATCTCCGCATTTTATACGATGATAATAAAAACGGCATTTGGGATGCTGGTGCCTTCTTTGACAAACACCGTCAGCCCGAAAAAGTAATGCCTATCAGCCGTAAACTAAACGTAAAAGCCAACTGGGATAATATCGTTGATATCACCTTGCAGAAATGATGAATATTGAAGATTAAATGTAGAAGATTGAAGTAAATACATATTCCATTTCTTAGATATTTAAAAGCACGGGAACAACAACAAACCACAAACCATAAACAACAAACAGTTCGGTATCTTTGTACCATGGAATTTTCTTCTTCTTTGCTTGAAAATGCGGTGAGTGAATTTGCCAAACTACCTGGTATTGGTAAAAAAACAGCATTGCGACTGGTGCTGCATTTATTAAAGCTGGAACCAGGTAATGTAGAATCATTTGGCGAAGCAGTGCTTAAAATGCGCCGTGAAATTAAATTTTGCGAGCGTTGTTATAATGTGTCAGATACCGCAACCTGCGCTATTTGCGCCAATCCCATGCGCAAACAGGAGATCATGTGTGTAGTTGAAAATATCCGCGATGTTATTGCCATTGAAAGCACCCAGCAATTTAGCGGCGTGTACCATGTATTAGGCGGCATCATTTCTCCCCTTGACGGCATTGGCCCCGATCAACTTACCATTGAATCCCTGGTACAACGTATTCAAAACGAAAGAACCGAAGAGTTGATCTTTGCTTTAAACCCTACCATTCAGGGTGATACTACTATCTATTATATTCAAAAAAAATTGCAATCAACACCGGTAAAGGTAACCACTATAGCCCGGGGTATTGCCTTTGGCGGCGAACTTGAATACGCCGATGAAATGACCCTCGCACGCAGCATTACCAACCGCCTGCCGGTTGAAAAGTATGTGCAGCATTAAGCATGAACGCATTACAGGCCGCAGGCCGGTCGTAAGCGGCACATAACATCAAGTTTGCTATTAACATAACAAGCTGTAAATTTGCACCCGCATAGGCGGATTTGTTTATTGTTCGGCCTATGCGACCTGAGCAGGTTCCGGTTACAGGTGTTCCTGTAAACAATGGATGAAATGCTAAAAAACTGAACTAATAAACGCCAAGAAACTCTCTCACTAAACAGTTTCCCAACGTTTACCAGTTCGGTTCATTACAATGGAATCGGCAGTAGCTACACTGTCAGTTCCGCCAGGGCGGAATACGCCAAAGCTTTACGTAATGGCATACATCAACGTCCGGTAATGCTCAGCCACTTAAATGCTATGCAAAACAAAAGGAGGGCAGTATGAAATCAATACAACAATGTTTGAAAGAACGAATTCTGATCATTGATGGCGCCATGGGAACCATGATACAGCGGCATAAGCTTGAAGAAGCCGATTATCGCGGCGAGCGTTTTAAAGACTGGCCAAGTGACCTCAAAGGCAATAACGACCTCTTAAGCCTTACACAGCCTCACATCATAAAAGGTATTCATAAATTATATCTCGAAGCCGGGGCCGATATCATTGAAACCAATACGTTCAATGCACAGGTTATATCGCTGGCAGATTATCATATGGAAGCGCTGGCATATGAACTGAATTTCGAAGCCGCTAAAATTGCCAAAGAAGCGGTTCAGGAATTCTTTGCCGATGCATCAACCAACAAAGGCGGCCGGGAACAGGCTTTTGTAGCCGGTGCTATTGGTCCGCTTAATAAAACACTCTCTTTATCACCCGATGTAAACAACCCCGGATTCAGGGCCCTTACATTCGATGAGGCCATGAGCGCCTATTACGAACAGGTAAAAGGTTTGGTTGACGGCGGTGTGGATCTATTGTTGATTGAAACCATCTTCGATACCCTCAACGCCAAAGCCGCCATTTTCGCCATTAAAAAATACTTCGCTGATAAAGGGCAGGCCGAACTTCCGATCATGATCAGTGGTACCATCACCGATGCATCGGGTCGTACCCTGAGCGGACAAACACTGGAAGCATTCTATACCTCCGTTATGCATGCCAAACCACTTTCCATTGGGCTGAACTGCGCCCTCGGTGCTTCGGAAATGCGGCCGCATATTGAAGAGTTAAGCCAGATAGCCTCTTGCTTTACTTCGGCATATCCCAATGCCGGTTTACCCAATGCTATGGGTGAATATGATGAACAACCCGAGCAAACCGCTCATTTCCTTGAAGATTGGGCGCGCGAAGGTTTTGTGAACATCGTAGGTGGTTGTTGCGGTACAACACCTGATCATATAAAACACATTGCAGATCATGTTCGTCAGCTCAAACCAAGGCCATTACCGGAATTGGAAACAGCACTATAATCAGGTGTAAATAGCAAAACAACAGCAGAAACCAAACGGTTTTATATTTCCAAACAAGTATTAACAGTATGCCAGCAAACGTAACTATAAAACCATACATGAGGCTTTCGGGTTTAGAACCCTTAGTCATTCGTCCGGAGACCAACTTTGTAAACGTAGGGGAGCGGACCAATGTAACCGGTTCTAAAAAGTTTGCCCGTCTTATCAGGGAAAACAAGTATGAAGAAGCGCTCAGCGTAGCCCGTCAGCAGGTAGAAAGCGGCGCCCAGGTGCTTGACGTAAACATGGACGATGCCTTGCTGGATGGCGTAAAAGCCATGACTACCTTTTTAAACCTGTTGCAAAGTGAACCCGATATAGCCAGGATCCCTGTTATGATCGACAGCTCTAAATTCGAGGTCATTGAAGCAGGTTTAAAGTGTGTGCAGGGCAAGTGCATTGTGAACTCTATTTCCATGAAAGAAGGAATAGAAAAGTTCAAACGTGAAGCGAATATCTGCAAGCTATACGGCGCCTCTGTGGTAGTAATGGCATTTGATGAAAAAGGTCAGGCCGATACCTTACAAAGAAGAGTTGATATTTGTGGGCAGGCATATAAGATATTGACCGAAGAGGTAGGTTACGATCCACAGGATATCATTTTCGACCCCAACATATTCGCCATTGCAACCGGTATTGAAGAGCACAATAACTATGCGGTTGACTTTATTGAGGCTACCCGCATCATTAAACAAAAAATGCCCCTGGCCAAAATAAGCGGCGGGGTAAGTAATGTCTCCTTCTCCTTCCGTGGTAATGAACCGGTGCGCGAGGCCATGCATGCCGTATTCCTGTACCATGCCATTAAAGCGGGTATGGATATGGGTATTGTTAATGCCGGTCAGCTTGTAGTTTATGATCAAATTGAGCCGCAATTACGCGAACTGTGCGAAGATGTGATCCAGAACCGCCGCGAAGATGCTACCGACCGGTTGTTACAATTTGCAGAAACCGTAAAAGCAAAAGATAAGGCAGAAGTAAAAAATGAAGCCTGGCGTTCTGGTCCTGTTGAGGATAGATTAAAACATGCGCTTATCAATGGCATTACAGACTACATTGACCAGGATACGGAAGAAGCCCGCCAAAAATACCCAAAACCATTAGACGTTATCGAGGGCCCGCTAATGAACGGGATGAATGTAGTGGGCGACCTGTTTGGAAGCGGTAAAATGTTTCTGCCACAGGTGGTGAAGAGTGCACGGGTTATGAAAAAATCAGTGGCTGTGCTCACCCCCTTTATAGAAGCAGAAAAAGAAGAACGACGCCTGGCGCATTTAGCAGCCGGTACTGTAAACGAAGAAGGTGCGGGTGCTGCGAAAATATTACTGGCTACAGTGAAAGGCGATGTGCATGATATAGGTAAAAACATTGTAGGCGTGGTACTGGGTTGTAATGGATACGACATTATTGACCTGGGTGTAATGGTATCGGCCGATAAAATACTGGAAACAGCTCAAAAGGAAAATGTAGATATTATAGGATTAAGCGGTCTCATTACGCCATCGCTCGATGAAATGGTGCATGTGGCCCATGAAATGAAAAGACGCAGCATGAAGCAACCCTTGCTGATTGGCGGCGCCACTACCTCACGTATGCATACGGCAGTTAAAATTGCCCCACAATATGAAAATGGCGTAGTGCATGTGCTGGATGCTTCGCGTAGCGTTACCGTAGCCGGCTCTTTATTAAGCAAAGAACAGAAACCCGATTATCTGTCGAACGTTGGGAAAGAATACCAAAAGCTGCGCGACGATTTCGCCAGCAAAAAAACCGCCAAGCAATTTCTTCCCTTTGAACAGGCGCAACAAAATAAAGTAGTCATTGACTGGAACAGTTATACGCCGCCCACCCCTCAATTTACCGGCACCAGAATATTCGACAATTACGACCTGAACGAATTAACCGACTATATCGACTGGGGCCCATTCTTTATTGCCTGGGAATTACATGGTCGTTTCCCGGCCATACTAAAAGATGAGAAAGTAGGTAAGGAAGCCACCAAATTATTTGCTGACGCCAAGGCACTGCTGAAAACGATCATTGACGAGAAATGGCTAACAGCCCGGGGCGTCATTGGTTTCTGGCCGGCCAGCGGCGATGGAAAAGATTCCGTGTTTTTATATGATGAAAGCGGAAAAGTAGCTACCAGGTTGGAAAGTTTACGGCAGCAATCAAAAAAGGCAGCAGGACAACCCAACTTCTCCCTATCCGATTTCATAAAACCGGTACCGGCGCCTGCCAATGGAAAAAGCCAGGAAGGAACCGATTACATGGGCGCCTTCGCTGTTACTATACAGGGAATAGAGCCTCATTTAAAAAAGTTTGTAGAAAATCTCGACGATTACAACAAAATCATGTTACAGGTGTTAGCTGATAGGCTTGCCGAAGCTTTTGCAGAACGGTTGCATGAACGGGTGCGTAAAGAATTCTGGGGATATGCCAATGAAGAGCTTTTAAACAATGAAGAATTAATAAAAGAATCATATTCAGGTATCAGACCGGCACCAGGTTATCCGGCTTGTCCTGATCATACGGAGAAATATAAACTATTCAATCTGCTGGGTGGTGAGCAGGCAACCGGCATTACATTGACAGAATCGCTGGCCATGTATCCTGCATCATCCATTTGCGGTTGGTATTTCGCACACCCGCAAAGCCAGTATTTTGGTTTAGGTAAAATCCAGAAAGACCAGGTTATTGATTACGCCAATCGCAAGAACATGTCCGTAGAAGATATCGAACGGTGGTTACGTCCGGTACTGGAATATGATGTTTAGTAATTTTTAATGTGTCTTTTTCACAATATTAAAACAAGCATATTCGTTTGGGCCTGGTTCCTTTGAAAATGCATTTTTAACCGTAGCATCATGAGTAATTCCCGTAAGAATGCTATTACAGCAATAGCATTTTTAACTATCCTTGTGCCTAATTTTGTAGTAGCTCAATCAAAACGTACCAAACGCAAAGGAGAAATTTATTTCTCCTGGGGTTATAATACGGAATGGTATACACACAGCAACATACGTGTAAATCAGCCTGAGCTTGGCAATTATTACAGTTTTAGACATGTGCGAGCCCATGATCACAAAGGGTGGGACGAAGGGTTATTTAGCAAACCCCTTACAATACCGCAATACAACTACCGCCTCGGCTATTTCTTCAACCAGGCTAAGGGCCTGGCCATTGAGATCAACTTCGACCATACCAAGTACATTTTTGCCGATCAGAAAGTTCGTCTTACCGGTACACTTAATGGCAGTCCTAAACAAGTTGATACCACTATTGATTTTAACGCAGCCAACGGATTTTATTATTTTCTGAATAACGGCGCCAATTTTTTACTGTTTAATATCGTAAAACGCTGGCATTTGGAACAATTTGCCGATGGTAAAATTAAATTAGACATTCTGGGCAAGGCTGGCATTGGACCGGTTATTCCTCATGTGGAAAACAGTTTCTTTGGCCAGAAGAACAAACCCGACTTTCAATTCGGGGGCTGGAACACAGGGATCGAAGGTGCTATAAAAGCCACTTTCTTCAATACAGTGTATCTTGAGTTCGCTAATAAATTAGACTATGCCAGGTATTCACACCTGCATATCTATAAAGGCAAGGCCAAACAGGCATTTGGTAGCTACCAGCTTATTTTAAACCTGGGTTTCACCATACCGGCCGGTAAGAAAGTACAATAACAGTCACCGATTCGCATGCCTCATTTTTTCTCAAACCACCAGAATCGTTTGCGAGGTCTTACTTTGTAGTTCTGGTTAATGTAGGTGTGAATATGTTCCATGGCCTCATCGATGCTGTCGGTAAGCAGCACCAGTTTCATATCTTCCCGGCTTATGGTGCCTTGCTGAGCCATAAACTCGGCATAGTTCCACAGATTGCTGTAGTACTCCCTGCCAAATAACACAATAGGAAACTGAGTAATGGTTTTTGTTTGCACCAGGGTGAGAGTTTCAAAAAATTCATCCATGGTACCAAAACCACCCGGCATAATAATAAAGGCATAAGAGTATTTAACCAGCAACACTTTGCGAACAAAGAAATGTTCGAATGTTATGGACTTGTTCAGGTATTTATTAGCCTGTTGCTCAAACGGTAGCCGGATGTTACAACCAACCGATACGCCGCCGCTTTCAAAGGCGCCGCGGTTAGCCGCCTCCATAATACCGGGTCCCCCGCCCGTCATGGTAGTAAAACCAATTTCGGCAATGCGTTTACCAAACTCCCGTGCGTTTTCATAATAGGGATGATCATCTTTAAAACGGGCCGATCCGAATACCGTGATACAGGGCCCAACAAAATGAAGCGTACGAAATCCCTGTATGAATTGTTTAAATACCCGCCAGGCAAAAGCCAGTTCATAACCACGACTCTTGGGACCTTCTAAATAAACCTGCTCTTTTGGTGGTATTATTGGCTCAATCTTTTTCTTGGCTGAAGCTGCTTCCATATCAATATTGTAAATTGCCAGCCAAATTAAACAAAAAATCATGCGCATTATTAGCTATAATGTGAATGGCATAAGAGCAGCCATGACCAAGGGTTTTTGCGAATGGTTAAAAACCGACCCCGCAGATATAATTTGTTTGCAGGAAACAAAAGCCACAAAAGATAATGTAAACCGCCAACTGGTTACCGAATGCGGCTATGAGGATTACTGGTTCTCGGCAACCAAAAAAGGATATAGTGGCGTAGCTGTTTTTACCAAAATAAAACCCGATCATATTGAATATGGTAATAAACATGCCGTAAGCGATGATGAAGGAAGAATTATACAGCTTGATTTTGGTGATATACGGCTCATCAACGCCTATTTTCCTTCAGGTACAACGGGCGATGTTCGGCAGGAATTCAAATACCAATGGCTCGAAGATTTTCATACCTACCTGGAAACACTGAAAAAGAAATATCCCAAACTGATATTATGCGGCGATTATAATATTGCCCATAATGAAATAGACATCCACGATCCCAAAGGCAATAAAAAAACTTCCGGTTTTCTGCCCGATGAACGGGCATGGATGGACAAGTTCATAAACAGCGGGTGGATAGATACCTTTCGTGTTTTTCATCCCGAGCCACACCGGTACAGTTGGTGGAGCCAGCGTTTTCCCAATGTACGGTTGCAGAATAAGGGTTGGCGACTCGATTACATTGCGGCTACTGAATCACTTCGCGAACAATTGAAAACTGCAGACATCTATCATGATGTAAAACACAGTGATCATTGCCCGGTGTACCTTGAACTCAGCTAGCGAAAAGAAATGTAAATTTTACACCTTTTCCTTCTTTCATCACAATATTATATCGCGAAATTTGTTTTAGACAACCCTCATGATCGTATATAACATTACTGTAAAAATCGATCCGGCTATTGAAGCAGCATGGATAAAATGGCAGCAGCAGGAACATATACCCGATATCATGGCATCGGGTCAGTTTACACAATGGAAAATGTTCCGGTTACTGGAGCAGGACGATGCAGAAGGCATGACGTTTGTAATACAATATTTCACTCCTTCATTGGAGAATTATAACAAATACATTGAGGAGTACGCCCCTGTGTTAAGAAAGAAAGCATTTGACAGATGGGGCGATCGCTTCATTGCATTCCGTACGGTAATGGAGGTTGTGAACTGAGTGTGGATAAGAATATTTTAATTTTATCGCCTGTGCGGCGGTGCTAAATTTATTGTATATTTCACGAAACCCTTTACAGGCAAGCATTTCAGACGGTATCGCATGAAACATAGGGCAGTACAGCGTTTCAGCGTGTAACAACAATTCACAAAACGTATTACAAAACATTTCAATTTGCTAAAATCCTTGTCCCAAGCGGTTTTCAGCACTTTATCAAATGTTAATTTTTCGGCCAAAAAATTTTGTTTCAAGCAAAAACCGTCTAAATTTGTTGCTGCATAAATTTCTTAAAAAATCACACTATGAACAAAGCTGAATTAATTGCAAAACTTGCCGATGATTCAGGCATTACTAAGACACAGGCTAATGCTGCTCTGGATTCTTTTATTGAAGCAGTTACCAAAACATTAAAAGGTGGTGGTAAAGTTACCCTGGTTGGTTTTGGTACTTTCTCAGTATCAAAAAGAGCAGCTCGCAATGGTCGTAATCCGCAAACCGGTGCTGTGATTAAGATTAAAGCTAAAAAAGTTGCCCGTTTCAAAGCTGGTAAAGAATTGCAGGCTAAATTATAATTAACGCCTTACGCACGAAAGCTCCGTTACTGCATGCGAAGTATCGGAGCTTTTTTTATTTTTGCATCAATTAATAATTCACATTAATAATTAAATAACATGGGTAGAGGAGATAAAAAAACGAAAAAAGGCAAAACCTTTAAAGGTTCATTCGGAAAAAGCCGCCCTGCGAGGGTTAAAAAGGCTGCTGCCGCTGCCGACAAAAAAAAGTAGGAAGTAAGAGATAAGAAGTAAGAAATTCCCTATAATTTATTCTTACTTCTTATCTCATACCTAAAATATCTAATAACCTGACCGGTGATTTCCCTTTCAGCTAGCCACTGCTTACTTTTCATCCTATATACCCACATCCTACTTTCTGACCTCCGACCTCGTATTTCCTATTACTATTTCTTACTTCTTTATCCTGTATTTCTGCTTTCAAACATAGCCGGTGACTTCACGCATCCTCAGGGCGCCAGACGCTCAATTGTCCACGTATTGTCTGCCTGTAAAGTATATTGTATCCGGTCGTGCAGGCGACTGGGGCGACCCTGCCAGAATTCAATACAAATAGGTTTTACCCGGTATCCACCCCAATGAGGCGGTCGTGTCAGTGGTCCGTCAGCAAATGCGGCGCTATACTTCTTTTCCCGTTCTTCCAGCCATTCCCTGTTTTCAATAACCTGGCTTTGGGGCGACGTCCATGCGCCAATGCGACTTCCTACGGGGCGACTGTTAAAATAAGCATCGCTCTCCTGCTCACTTACCTTTTCAACCAATCCGGTTATACGCACCTGCCGTTCAATCTCCTTCCAGAAAAAAACCAGGCATGCCCGTGGGTTTTCGGCTAACTGCATTCCTTTAAAACTTTCATAGTTGGTAAAAAACACAAATCCATGTTCATCATATCCTTTTAATAACACGATCCGCGCAGCTGGTACGCCGTCGGCCGATGCAGTGGCCAGCGTCATGGCATTTACCTCATCAATTTCACTGTTCAATGCGTCCTTCCACCAATTATCAAACTGGCGAATAGCATTGGCATCCACATCTTGTTCCAGGAGCGATTTCAGCATATAGTCTTTGCGTATATCAGCAATAGTTGATGGCATAGCCTTATTTTTTGAGCTACAAAGGTAATGGCATCAGCAATTAAGCCGGCTGATTTTGATCATGCGCAGTTACTACAGATAAATGGGATTTGGATTGGGAATTTGTAATTAGGCGGTGATGGGGCAGTTTCATCCGCCAGGTGACGGATCGTTTTACGTTTCACAACTCTCTACTCCGGGGGGTCATTTTCGCCTCCATCAGGTGTTTTTCCCTGTACCCGGGCAAGCATGACCTCTATTTCGCTCATGCGTCGTAGCTGGTTTTCGAGCTTTTTATTATGTTCTGAGATCTGTTGCAGGTCGCGGTTCAACTCTTCGAGGAATGTGATCTTTTTTTGTAATTGCTGCCGCTGAAAATTCGATTCCCGCAGCTTTTCTTCTGTATCGGCCAGCAAGCGTGACAGGCGCTGGTTCTCTTCCAGCAGGCCGAGGTGTTTTTGTTTGTATTCGTCAAACTCCCTGATCAGCTTCAGGTGATTCTGTTGTAATTCTTCGAATTCATACTGGCGGCTGGGCGGATTGGAGAGGCTTTCAACTTTCGATAATTTTTCCCGCAGGGCATTGAATTCTTCATAAGCATTTTGCATGCGCTGTTCCATTTCCTCAGACAGCAATTGTTGTTGTTCCAGTTCGAGAATGCGGGCATCCTTATTGGCAAGCACGGTCAATATTTCATTCAGGCGGGCATTCAGCTCTTCATTAGCCTTCAGCGTATCGATATGCTTAAATTCTGTTTGCTTCAGAAGCTCTATCTGATCGAGCAGTAAAGTGATCTGTTGATTTTGTTCTGTCAGGCCTTCCTGTGTTCTTTGCAGGCGAACGAGATATTCTTCCGATTGTTCTTCCTGCGAAGTGGCAGCTTTGGCAATTACAGGCGGCGCCTCATGCCGGCGCTTCAATTCCTTATGCAATTCCTCCACCTCTATGGTAAGTAGTTCTTCGTTATCCCGTACTGAATCGAGCTCACGGCGCAACTGCATTTGCGCTTGTTCCTGCATCTCCATCTCTTCATAGTATTTCAACCGCCATTCTTCTGCATTGTCAAAAGCTGCATTCGCAATGACCGGCGGCTCCCGTTCGGGCATCTTAAAAGACATTGTTTTGCGACTCACCAGAAAGAAATGAATAAAGAAGCCAAGGACTATCCCGCCCAGCAGAAAGACAATAACTTCAATAACCCCAACATACATCTGGTACCCCAGAATCAATAAATAGTTCATAACGGCTTCGGAATTAGAATAAACACCGCATCACAAGAGGTAATCAATCAATCACAGCACTATTTTTCATGGGATTTTGAATAGGCGGTTAATGAAAAAACCACCAAAAGTGGTGGTTTTTCGTATTGGAAATTTAATACGTTAATTCGATAATTGCAAAAAGGCGGCACAATAAATTTAACCGACTGTTAATCAGTTATTTACTAGGCTTTTACCAGGGTTCCAATCTTTTCACCGCAAGCTACGCGGCGCAGGTTACCGGGTTTATTCATATCAAACACAATGATCGGCAGTTTATTTTCCATACACAGCGTAAAGGCCGTCATATCCATTACCCGCAAATTTTTAGAGAGACATTCCTGGAAGGTAATGACGTCATATTTTTTAGCAGTTGGATCTTTCTCGGGATCGGCGGTGTAAATGCCATCTACCCGTGTGCCTTTCAGGATCACATCGGCCTGTATTTCGATAGCCCGAAGCGAACCGGCAGTATCAGTAGTAAAATACGGGTTACCGGTACCGGCGCCAAAGATCACGACCCTGCCTTTTTCAACGTGGCGGATGGCACGACGGCGGATGTATGGTTCGGCGATCTGTTCCATTTTTATGGCGCTTTGTAAACGCGTAAAAACGCCTATTTTTTCCAGCATGGCCTGCATAGCCATTCCATTGATCACAGTAGCCAGCATGCCCATATAATCGCCGTGAGCGCGTTCAATACCTGTTTCTGCTTCATTCATTCCCCGGTAAATATTACCACCGCCAATTACAATAGCCACCTGCACACCCAGTTCAACCAGTTCTTTTATATCGTGTGCATATTGATTCAGGATAGCGGGATCCATTCCAAAACTTTTATCGCCCATCAACGATTCGCCGGAGAGTTTTACCAAAATGCGTTTGTACTTAGGTAGCATGTATGAATGACCGTTTAGTGATTTGATTGCGTGAAATGGTCAAGATTAATGGTACATGTTTGCGTTTATTGTAAGCTTTTCCAGCTCTCTCTGTGCCGGGTGCTCGCCGGACCAAAAGGCAGGATCAAGCTCGGGAACAAACACAAACCATAAACTACAAACCATAAATCCCCTTCAACGCTGTGCAAAGAAAGGATTTTTTATCAATGTTTTGCAGCTTTTGTAAAATGTGTTGCCAACATTGGCGTCCTTCTGATTCCCGCTGCCGCCAGGGCTTTGCCGTAGCAAGTGCTCAGGGCAAAAAGCTGCATCAAAAAAAAGGGGAAACCACTAAAAGCAGTTTCCCCTTCATTATATTGAATTGGTATATTCTTAACCTAAAGCAACGCGCTTGAATTCGGTAACTTTTATACCGCCTTCTACACTTTTCAGGTAATCACCAACGGTTTTGGAATTATCCTTTACGAAAGCCTGGTTTACCAGGGTGCTTTCTTTAAAGAATGCGTTCAACTTACCTTCGGCGATTTTAGCTACCATTTCATCGGGCTTACCGGCCATTTTAGGATCGAGTTTGATTTGCTCGGTAACGATAGCACGCTCGCGCTCAATAGTAGTAGCAGGCACTGATTCTGCATCTACAGCAACGGGGCTCATAGCAGCAATTTGCATGGCTACGTCTTTACCGGCTTCTGCAGAAGCTTTATTCATACCTACCAGCACACCGATACGGTTAGCACCATGAATATAAGAAGCTACATAGTCTGCATCAATGCGCTCAAATTTTGTAATACCGATCTTTTCACCAATGCTGGCCAGTTTATCGTTAACCAGGTCGGCTACTTTTACACCATTTACAGAAACGGCATTCAGTTCATCGATCGATTTTACGTTGTTGGCAACGGCGGCATCAACAATGCTTTGGGCGAAAGCCACAAAGTCAGCGTTTTTACCTACGAAGTCAGTTTCGCAGCTAAGGCAAATAGCGATGCCGGTTTTATTATCGGCTGTTGTTTTAGCCAGAACCACACCTTCTTTTGCCTCGCGATCGCCACGCAGTGCAGCTACTTTGGCGCCTTTTTTACGAAGCCAGTCAATCGCAGCTTCAAAATCGCCATTTGTTTCTGTCAATGCTTTGCGACAATCCATCATCCCTGCTCCTGTCATTTGGCGCAGCTTATTTATATCTGCGGCTGTAATAGCAACACTTGACATAATAATTTGGAAATTTAATAATTTGAAAATTTGAAAATGCAATTACAAATAACCTGATTATACTCACGTCACCTGTTTTCAAAACATTTTCATTTTATTAATTCTGTTCAGCAGTGTTACGTATGCGTCCCGACAAGTCAGCACAACGTAACGGGCGTTCAATAGTTGTTTTGCGGCCGATCCCTGAAAAATGTTCGCAATTGTATTCGCTAAATAGCGCCCTTTCAACCAGCGAAACAACCAGAAACCACATCCGACCGGATCATCCGGGCGGACACAAACCAGCAACTACAAACTATCTTCTGCCACCACCGCCGCCAGGTCCGCGACCGCCACCACCAGGTCCGCGACCACCGCCGCCCCTGTTCTGGCCACCGCCACCACGATTACCACCGCCACCGCCATGACCACGGCCGCCGCCACCGCCTTGACCACGGCCACCGCCGCCGCCTTTACCACGACCTGCTTCCGCTTCCGCTTCTGCCAACATGCGTGCTGCTTTCTTTTCTTTTTCATCATCTGCCGTATCATCTGTTTCTTCATCTTTAGCGGCTTGTCTTTCAGCAAGACCTTCCGCTATAGCAGCAGTGATGTATTGAGTAATGATAGCGATAGATTTTGTAGCGTCGTCGTTTGACGGAATTGCGAAGTCAACTTTATTAGGATCGCAATTGGTATCAACCATACCAAAAGTGGTAATGCCCAGTCTTTTGGCTTCAGCCAGCGCGATGTGCTCATGGCCGATGTCGATAATGAACAAAGCGGCAGGTACACGGCCCAGTTGGCTGATACCACCCAGTACTTTATCCATTTTATCACGGTCGCGACCGAGGGTTAATTTCTCTTTTTTAGTCAGCACCTCGGCACTGCCGTCGCCCAGCATTTTGTCGATGCTCTGCATCTTCTTAACGCTTTTGCGAACTGTGTTGAAGTTGGTCAACATACCACCCAACCAACGCTCGGTAACGAAAGGCATGTTTATTTTGCGGGCACACTCAGTAACAATTTCTTTCGCTTGTTTCTTGGTGCCAACGAACATGATCTTTTTACCGCTGCGGGCAATCTGCTTCAGGGCAGCAGCTGCTTCGGTCAGGTGTTCGGTAGTTTTATTAAGGTCAATGATGTGAATGCCTTTCTTTTCAGCAAAAATGTATGGTAACATTTTTGGATTCCACTTCTTCCGCAGGTGACCAAAGTGTACACCGGCATCCAGGAGCTGCTGTTGCAATGAAGTGTTATTTTCCATTTAACTTATTTGAAAATGTGTGATTTGAAAATTTGATTATGACCGCTAACATTTCAAAACACTCCTCCGCCAGATGGCGGAGAAGATGTATAAGATTAACGTTTGCTGAACTGGTAGCTGCGACGAGCTTTTTTGTGACCGAATTTCTTACGCTCAACAGATCTCGGATCGCGTTTTAATACCCCAACTATTTTCAATGCAGGACGGTAATCCTGGCTCACTTCGAGCAGCGCGCGACCGATTCCCAGTTTAGCAGCTTCAGCCTGTCCTTTCATACCACCACCGGCAGCATTGATCTTAACATCAAATTTATCGAGGGTTTGCGTAGCTTTTAAAGGCAGTTCAACCTGATTTTGCAGATAAACCAGTGAAAAGTATTCTTTGTAGTCTTTATCGTTAACGGTGATCTTACCGGTTCCGCGTGACAACCAAACTCGTGTCACAGCTTCTTTACGACGACCTACGGCATTTTTTTGCTTTTCCATGTATGATTTACAATTAGAAAGTTAATGATTGAGGTTTCTGTGCAGCATGCTCGTGTTGGTCGCCGGCATACACAAATAATTTCTTGAACATTTTGCGGCCCAGGCGATTTTTAGGCAACATACCTTTTACAGCTCTTTCAACCACTTGCTCCGGACGACGGCGCAGTAATTCGCGGGCTGTTTCGGCTTTTTGACCACCTGGGTAACCAGAGTAGGTCAGGTATTCTTTTTCATCGATTTTGTTACCGGTGAATTTTACCTTTTCAGCATTGATAACAATGATGTAGTCTCCGCAATCAACATGTGGCGTGTAATAGGCCTTGTTCTTACCACGAAGAACAGAAGCTATTTTCGCACACATGCGTCCCACGGTTTGATTGGTACCGTCTACAACGTACCAGTTGCGTTTAACGGTAGCCGCATTCGCATGTTGGGTAGTGAAATGAAGTTTACTCATAAAAAAAATTATAGCCGAAAGCTGCGTGTTGCAAGCTTCAGCCGGTTAAGAAATTAAACAGCAAGGCCATCCCGCTTGCCGTCTCCGTAAATAGTTGGGTAACTAAAAACGGGTCGCAAAGATAGGCTGATAATATACGCGTGACAAATATTTCGACAACTTATTTTTCATCGCACCTTTGCAATGCATTGATTTTCAATAAATATTTTGACATATAATTTTCACTACTGCCTAAAAACCAGGTTTAGCGGGGGTTACAGAAGGGTTATATAGTCAAAAAAGCCTGGCTTGCTACTTTCTAAAACCCCCAAATATGCGAAAACCGCACGGGACATGCAGGCGCCGATTTCCGCATATATGAAAAAACCGCATGGAGACACGCCGGCGCCGGTTTCCGCAGATTTCATTCGCCTGTCAAAGGAATATCGTAGGGCTGGAACCGCTTTATGGCAGAGGACCGGTATTGGTGTAAGCCTTATCTTTACCGGCAGACTATGAGACGAACCATTATATTCATACCAAAAGGGGAAACCGAACCAATAACTGTGGTTGTGCACCACAAGCCTGAATTGAACGAGACAGAACACGCAGGTATATGGAATATCGATACGAATGATGTGTGGTTGAGTACTGTATTATGGAATCAATTCCCGCCGAATGATCAGAAACAACAAGCTAAAGTATTTGCTCAGCTGCATAAGATGAGTAACAACTTAATCGCATAATACATTTGTGTAAGCGGCTGATCATATGTTGTTCAGTAGAAAGAACAAAACATTTTTAAATCAAATGCACTCACCAGCTGGCCGGCTGCATTTATAGCTTACCATAGTTCCAGTCTGAACTCCCCAGGCTTTCTCTCCAACTTATGTTACTGTTTAATGATCTCAATTGCCCATTGCCTTCAGCTTGTTACCTTTCTCCTTAACGCCAACCCCGTAAGGTCTTTTGCTTTTGTGCTTCTTTACTTTGGATTGCTTCTTTTTTGCGGCGGCTTTGACCTGGGCGGGCTGCTTTTGTTTACTCGTTATGATACCCGCTGCCACACACCGCATGCCGGTTGATTGCAGCCCGTTTGTTGGCACCCCATCAATACACCCGGTAACTTTTAGAAATACTGCATAGGCCGGGGCACGGGCGGGAACCGGTATTTCAATGGCTAATTCCTCTGGGTAATCGCTTGTACTGTATACATCACTATACACTACTTCTTTCTGTATTCGGTTGCGTGCAAAATCAGGATATATAACATGAATGCTCGCCTGGAATTCATGCATATGTTTTGTTTTCCATCTGGGTGCTTTAGACAGAGACAGATTAATGCACAACCGGTGTTTAACAATTCCGGTCGTTTCAATATCCCAGTACGTACGAAGAAGGTTTTTCAGGGTGTGAACAGCATGGCACTCGAGGTTAAGCAGGCCATATACATCGTTTTGGTTGGTTTCTTTTAACTGGCTGCGGAAGGCGGATAACAGCCGGGGCCAGAGTGTACCATCGCTATGCTCATCACGGATGCAGCTGAAGATCAGGCTGGCTGTTTGATTCACCTGCAGCAGCCTGTTTTTGCTTTGCTCCATGGCTTCGTTCAGAACGGCCGGTTTAAAGGTTCCTCTCGGGTTGCGTTCATGCTCGCCATAACGCTTGCTATGAACGATGATCTTGCCTTTTAAGGTTTTTTGTAACCCCTTATTGGCATTGCGATTTGCTTTGGCCATAATCAAAAAGTTTTTTAGCTTTATTGAATAGAGCTCATTCGCATTCCCTTAACCGAAAGGTACAAAAAAATCAATCGTGAACCCGGTTTTATCTCCCTCCTCATAGTGAATTTACAGCGACTTTATAGCGATGTTATAGCGACCTTATAGCGATAGGCGATAGGGGCATCTTTTGGGTCTCCTTCGGGACATCTTCGGGAAAGCTTTAAAATTTATTTCAATAACAAATCAGTAGAGTATGTTTCGGCTGGCCCGTGCTTAAAATCAGGGCGACTTTGGAGCGAAGGAATATGGGAGCAAGGGCGGAGGGAGATGAATACGAGTCTGAAGAAACTGTAGATTCTCTACGCATGTAACTTATCAATATACCTGTCCTGATCATACCCTTGAAAATCATTTTAACCAATTTTATACACTAACATATAAAGCCTGACATCCCTGAAGTTTATAAATCATAAAAACAAAAGTTGGCAAATTGCCAACTTTTAGTACATTTGTTTTAATTAGACCATCGAAAGGTAAGCTTCGCAGATGAAGCGGCGATACTTCACAATAGTTAGTAGAGTGTGATAAATTTTTAAATCATTTAACTGATTTGAAATGATCGTTATTCATTTGCAGAAGCTTAATCGCTTCGCCCAAATTCATGCTGACGCCAGAAAACATCTGGCTGCATGGAAAACAATCGTAGAAAAAGCAGACTGGAAAATGAAACAGGATGTGTTAGCCGATTTTCCCAATGCGAAGATCATCAAAAACAATCGTGCGAGGTTCGAGATCGTGCACAACACCTATCGCATCATTACACAAATTGACTACGAAGATGGAATTGTTGAAATACGTTTCATTGGAACTCATAACGAGTATGACGCCATAGATCCTGAAACAATATGATACTATGCAGCAATGGTTTCTCATAGAAAATGAAAAGGAATACCAGGAGGTAACCAACCGCTATGAAGAAATCCGTACTGCTAAAAAAGGCACCACCGAACACCGGGAAAAATTATTACTCGCCTTTCTCATCAACCAATACGAAGAAAAACAGTGGGACCTACCTGAAGTCGACCCTATAGAACTGATTAAAATACGCATGGAAGATTTTGGCTACAAACTTACCGACCTGGCCAAAGAATACGGAGACAAAGGAACCCTTAGTAAAGTACTGAACTACAAGCAAGCGCTTTCTTTAACCATGATCCGGAAATTCAGTGAAATGCTACGTATTCCCGTAGAAGCATTAACTAAAGAATATGAACTTAAAGAATAAACGCTATGAAACTGGAAAATGAATTTCAATATAACCGGTCAAAACAACTAGTTGAAAAAATAAAAGCGGATATTGAACGGCTTAACAAAGACCTTGAGAAAGATCCATTAAGAGTTCAATTATTTACCGCTTGCTCCTACCTAATGAAACAAGAAATTGAGGAGCAAATTGCCGAATACGAATCAGTGTATAAGAAAGATGCTTCAGGTTTATAATTTTCATCGACAGTCCTGTTCTAATACTGCTATATTTTATTTGAACAATTTCCCACCCATTTTTATTATAATTGCTACACGCAATTGTAATCGTAAAAACTTAAATAAAATTCTCATATAATCATGCCTATCCACACACTCGGTCGCAACGTCTTTGGGGATGTTGCAAACACCGGAAACCTGATGCCTATCGAAGAAGCCCATCAATTACTCAATGAATGGGTACCCAACGATCGCCTGCGCCTGCATATGAAACAGGTAGCCGCCGTTATGAAAGCCTGGGCCATTGAAAAAGAACAGGCCGATGAATTAGCCGCGCGCAAATGGGAACTGGCCGGCCTCCTGCATGATGCCGACTGGGAAAAACATCCCGATGATCATTGCCGCATCATCATTGAAGAACTGGAGCGCCGCCACGTTGATCCTGAAGTGATCCATTGCATTGCGTCACACGGTCCAAAATATTTCGGTGTAGAACCCAATAACACCATGGATAAAATGATCTATGCCTTTGATGAACTTTCTGGTTTCATTCACGCTGCTGCCCTTATACGGCCAACCAGATACGAAGGCATGGATGTGAAAAGCATTCTGAAAAAATTAAAAACACCTTCTTTTGCCGCCCAGGTAAACCGGGATGATATTTCCGATGCCATTGCCAGCATTAACACCCCGTTGGAAGAGATCATTCAATTCATCATCGATCATCAAAAAGACGTGCAATAACTGGCTGTTAATACCATTATTCGCTATTTTGCGAATACAGAGGACTATTTGCACTATGAAAAAATGGCTACTGGTAACGGCATTCGTTTTTATTGCAGCATTGGCAGGCATCTACATTTTTATACCCGCCCACCTGGAAATCATCCAAATTACTCCGGTTCACTGTAGTACTCCCGGCGCTTACAGAACACTAACTACAAAGGAGAAATGGAATTCCTGGTGGCCAGCTACCCGGTCAAACAGTAACGCCTTCCTTTATAAAAATAATTCCTTTGAGATCACAAAAACGCTGATGAATACATTTAAGATCCGTATTCATCAAAGTGAGCAACCCATTAACAGTACCCTGTATTTAATTCCGCTGTCCGGCGATTCAACAAATATTGAATGGAGATGCAGCTTTTCTGCCGGCGTAAATCCCATCAAACGTATACAACATTACCGGAAGGCTATTGCCTTAAAAAAAGATATGGCCGCTATTCTCAGCCATTTCAAATCCTTTGCAGAGAAAAAAGAAAATATTTACGGTATCTCCTTCCGTGAAGTTATTTTCAAAGATTCCCTGCTGATAAGCACCAAATCAACAACGGTTTCTTATCCTACTGTTGCCGATATTTATACATTGATAAACGCTTTAAAAAAATACAGCGCCGCACATCAGGCTCAACAAACCGGTAACCCGTATCTAAACATCACGCCGTTAAATCCGTTCGGATTCCAGGTTCTGACTGCCATTCCTGTTGATAGATCAATCCCCACCAATAGCCAGTTTTTTCACCGGCGTATTCCATTGAATCGCTTTCAGGTTACACGGGTGCAAGGTGGCGCTGGGACTGTTAACCAGGCTCTACAACAATTTCAATTATACATTCAGGATTACCGCAGAACGGTGATGGCGCTTCCTTTTCAGCAGCTTATTACCGACAGAGTTGCTGAGCCTGATACGGCCCGGTGGATTACCGATATCTATATTCCTTTATTTTGAAAACTTCACAACCATCACACTGTCGTTGTTCCGGGCCAGTATAAACGCTTCTTTTTTGGCTACCTCAATCTTTCGTATATGACGCACCTGTCCCTTTATCAAGATCCCGTTGGTATTTTCAACATCAAATTGCCCATGTCCTTTGTTTAATAAAAACGTTCCCCATCCGGCATCATATCGGCCCATTTCTACGTTGCTCTCATAATAGTTACCACCCAACAACAGATCGGGTAAACTATCATTGTTTGCATTAACCACTACCGCGTCCCGGTAGCTTGTTAGCTGCGCCTGCCAGGGCAGTGGTTGTACCGTAAAGTGTAAGTTGCCGTCGTTTATAAGTATGGCATTATTAAAATAATTGGCCGTTAATACTTCTGCAGCTTCCAACTTTGCCGATGTAAACAGATCGTTTAACGGCGCTTTGGCAAAATTTTCCGCGTATAAGAAGTTTTTCTTAAGCACCGGCAGTTGCTTTTCCAGCTCTGCTTTACTGGCAAATGGCAATTCCCTGCCTTGCACATAATAAGTAACTACCTGCTCTTTTTTACCGTTCTCATCAAAATCATTATAGTATAACCGAACCGGTTCTTTATCCGACGCTTTTAACCGGCTGTTCAAACCCAGGTTTCCGGCCACCAGGTCAATATCTCCATCGTTATCAAAATCATATGGCAATATAAAATTCCACCAGCCCTTTTTATCGGTAAGTGCCTTTTTGCTAAACTGGCCATTGTTATTTATCCAGGCATCTATACCGCCCCATTCAAACGAGCATATAAGGTCTTTATCGCCATCTTTATCCAGATCGAACCAAACGGCGTTCGTTACAAAACCTGCGTTTGTTAATGCAGAAGCATGTGCCGCCGTAACATCTTTAAACTTCCCCGTGCCGTCATTTTGTAACAAATACGACTTTGGCATTTGTCCGTATGCCCACGGAATAGCCCTTCCTCCTACAAACAGATCAACATACCCATCTTTATTAAAATCATTCGGTACAATGCACGATATAGTCTCATTTATATTTGCAAAAGCATTCGGCAGCCTGGTAAATTGTCCTTTCCCATCGTTCAGGTAAACACGGGGTAACAGATGTTCATCTTTTCCATAAAACTCATTACCACCACTGGCTACTACGAGGTCTGCAAAACCATCATTATTTACATCTGTTATACAGGCATCCACATCTTCAAACGTGCTGTCGTTTTCAAGATTGGGCTGACTGGTCTTGTAAAATGTCCCCCCGGGCTTTTGTAAATAAACCGCACTCTTTTGCCATTTGGCCGAACCGATAAATACGTCCTCCATTCCATCCTTATTCAAATCACCTACCGCCAGGGCGGGCCCCTCGGTTGACAACATGTGCGGCATTAATGGCTCCCGGTCAAATTCGGGGAAATGATTCTCTGTATGCAGGTATTGCAACTGCACACTATCTGTAATGTTCGTGATGGGGGCAGTTGTATTCTTTTTATAGTTAGTTATTGTATGATAATCAAATGCCAGCTGTCCTTTCCGCCAGGTAAACGTTTGCTGTACATTATTTCCAGTAAAATGAATTGCCTCATAAGTGTTATCGGGCCATATTAGGAAAGCTGAATCCACTTTTATTTTATCAAGGCCAATATGCATTGGCATTTCCATAGCCGACAAAAACCCATGTACCCCCTCCTTTTCATAGAGGTATATTTGTCCATTGGCAAACAGCACCACTTTTGTACCAACGCCATTTATGTTGTTTGCCGGTCCCTTTAATTTTATATCCACAAAAGCCTTGTCATGTTTGTCGTTGCTTTTATTTTCATATACCAACACTGGGTCGTTGATGTTGTTTACCACTACATCCAGGTCGCCATCATTGTCCAGGTCTGCATATATAGCGCCATTTGAAAAAGTAGATTTGCTGTCCGATATCTGTTGCTCTATATCAGTAAACGAAAGATGGCCGTTATTTTTAAAGAACTTATTAGGGATTTTTATTTTCGGAAATTTATCAGTGAGGGCCATGTCTTTTTCATTCATCTTATCGGCCCGTAACTTATTCTGTATTTCTTCGTTTGAAATATAATTTATGTAATCGATGTCATTCATGCGCTTGGGTATGCCATTCGAAATAAACAGATCTTTCAATCCGTCATTATCAAAATCCATCCATAAAGCCGACCACGACCAATCGGTGGCATACATACCACTATACAGGCCCACCTCACTGAACACGCCATTGCGTTCATTTAACTGCAAATTATTACGAGTGTACTGGTAGTTATAGCCCCTTTTAATTTTCAAATTGAAAATATCATACGCATCTTCGCCCAGCGACCGTTTTAAAATATAAGGATCCGCCGGCAACATGTCCATGGTTATGATCTCTGAAAAGCCATCATTATTCACGTCGGCAATATCAACGCCCATCGTATACTGGCTTGTATGATTTATGCAGCTATTCAGGTCTTCTTTAAATGTACCGTTGTGCTGATTTATATACAGGTAATCATTTTCATGAAAATCGTTTCCGATATATATGTCAGGATAGCCATCAAGGTTTATATCGCTTACTGCTATTCCCAGGCCATACCCAATGGCCGAACTGTTAATACCCGACTGTTGGGTTATATCTGTAAACCGAGGTTGTGCATTTGCCGATGAACTTGAATCAGCAATAATTTCATTGCGGAACAAGCGATCACCCGATAACGGATGATAGGTTCCCAGAAATTTACTGCGTGGCTGAAAGTTCCCGGTTTCATGTACGGAATGATTTAATAAATACATATCGAGGTCGCCATCCAAATCACAATCAAGGAATGCAGCCTGTGTACTGAACCCCGAAAAATCAAGCCCCATCTCTTTAGCCCTGTCAGTATAATGCGGCACCCCGTCCTTATCGATGCCTGTACAAATTAAAAACTGGTTATGGCTTTTCAGTGGACCATAATTGCCTACCCGGCACACATAAATATCCAACAGGCCATCGTTGTTGATGTCCACTATAGAGACGCCTGTACTCCAACCATTATCACGGGGCAGCCCAGCCTCTGCTGTTACATCTTTAAATTTTAATTTACCCGCATTTAAAAACAGTTTGTTCTGTGCCTGGTTAGAGGCAAAGAACAGATCGATCAGGCCATCGTTATTAAAATCACCGGCGCCCACGCCCGCCCCGTTGTAGAAATACATGTAATGAAAAATATTGAATGAATCGGTAGGGGCTAAGGTGTTGGTAAATTGCAAACCGGTTCTGGCATTATCCAATACCTCAAACAACGGTGGCTGCTGATCCCGTCTTGAGCACGCTGAAAAAATATGTATGGATAGGATTATCAAACAAAAGCCTGCCCACTGTTTGCAAAAGATCATAAATTACTACTCTCTTTTTTACTTTTTTATATTGTATAGAACCGGATAGTCATCATTTCTTGCAAATAAGATATAATTCACCCCCATACCGGTAATCAAGGTTATATCCCGCACTTCGCCATCTACTGATAAACCTGTTTGTTGTGATGACAATGCTGTAAATCCACCTTTACCATTATTGACCAACACATTGCCATAGCTTGCATCCAACTTACCGAATTGCGGTGGAAAGCCCGATTTATTTCCCCCTAACACCAGGTCGGCAACTCCATCTTTATTAATATCCGTACAAAGTATGGCATTTACCATTGACAATTGTGCCTGATATGGCAATGGCTGAACTGTAAAGCTACCGTTGCCATTATTAACAGCCACACAGGATTTGGAATAATTAAATTGTTTTACACTACTCTTATCGATCAATTCTTTTGTAAACAGCTCCTGAATTGATTTTTTGGCGTAATCCTTATGCTTCAGGTTTTCTTTTTTAATGGAAGGGACCTCTTCCTGCATTTCATGCTTTAAGAAAACAGGCATATCCCGTTTATCTATTGTTCGGGTAAGTATCTTATCCTCAGAACCATTGCTGTTAAAATCGTTGATCCACAACTTTACCGGGTTTACTTTATCGGGATGCAGGTAGAAATTATCGCCCACATTTCCCAGCACCAGGTCGGTTTTACCATCTCTGTTCACGTCTGCCGCAACAACCGTTTGCCACCAGCCGTACAATTCGCCAAGGTTACTTTTTACTTCGGTAAAATGATCACCGGTGTAAGAAAATATCCGTGGCGCCATCCATTCGCCGGCAATGATCAGTTCTTTATTGGTATCGCCTGCAACGTCTGCCCATACCGCACCGGTTACCATGCCTATACTGGCTATATCGGGATTCTTCGTTTTTGCCAGATCGGCAAAATGCCCATTCCCGTCATTGATGTATATATAGCTTGCAGGCGCAACGCCATAATTCCGCGGCGTGCTTCTGCTTCCCACAAACAGGTCAAGGTCGCCATCGTGATCGAAATCGTTGGCTGCTGCCACGCCGGTGTTCATGCCGTTACTTTTAAATGCACCTGCATCTAATGTAAAATTTCCTTTGCCATCATTTTTAAATAACCGGTTTTGCATTTCCCGGCTGTAAGGGGGAGAGTTATTACCGCCAGGCCCTACAAAAAGATCGACATCGCCATCTTTATCACAATCAAAAAAAAGGACCGCTTCGTCTTCAAAATCTTTGAACTGCAAAAATACCGGTTCGTTCTTTTTTACAAATCCGCCTTTGCTTTGTTGCAGATACAATTGTCCGGGATGGCCTTTCGTTCCTCCTATATAAACGTCTGGAAGTTCATCACCATTTACATCGGCAGTGGCCATTTTAGGGCCCTCACGGGAAAGTATTTCCGGAATATTTCTTTCGTAATAAAAATCCACATAATCATCTTCCGAATGCTTTTCGAATGCATTGGTCACTGTCGTAAACAATAATGAATTATTTTGAACAGAAGGCTGCAGCAAATGTTGCGTACCGGCTGACGGTGAAAGCACCAACATTGTATCTATAGCCGGGCGATTGAATATCGTTTTGGTGCGATCGGGCCACATAACAACCATTGAATCTATTGTTGCTGTTTTGCCCAACCCGATCACCTGTTTATAATCCATAGATGATTGAAAACCCCGGCTTGGCACTACTTCACGGATAATGACAGACCCACCTGCGTACACGGTTATTTTGCTGCCAATGGCAAAAGTATTCTGGCTGCTTTCTTTTAATTGCACACTGATGTAATGATTGGCATTCTGCTCGCGCGAGCGGTTCTTATATATAAATGCCGGCTGGTTGATGTTATTGATGATCAGGTCCAGGTCGCCGTCATTATCCAGGTCGCCATAAGCAGCGCCGTTTGAGAAGGAAGGCTGTGTAAATCCCCAATCCCTGCCCGCATCGGCAAATTGCAGATTGCCCAAATTCCTGTATGCCTTATTGGTCACCGGCGTTTTAGGAATATGTTCCAGTACTTCATGCACCTTTTCTTTTTTACCGGTCAACACCATTTTCTGAATTACATCATTGGCAAAAAAGTCCATAAAATCAAGATCGGTCACATCGCGGTTCACCCCATTGCAAACATAAATATCATTCAGGCCATCGTTATCGGCATCAAACAACAAAGCGCCCCAGCTCCAGTCGGTGGCGCACACGCCACTATAATTAGCCACATCTGAAAAAGTGCCGTTGCCGTTATTTAATTGCAAACAGTTTTTCATGTACTGGTGGTAAAAACCTATTTGCAGCTTGTTGCGATATTGATCGATGTTATCAAAAGCACCTAATGTTTTTAACCGGTAATCATTATCGGGCAACATATCGGTAGTGAATATATCAATGAACCCATCGTTATTAATATCGCCCATATCAGCACCCATCGAAGAAAAGCTGTTCTGCTTCATGCACTTTTCCATGTCATCCTTAAAAGTGCCATCTTTTTGATTGATGTATAAATAGTCGCGTTCGTAAGAATCATTGGCTACATAAATATCAGGATAGCCATCGTTATTCACATCACCCACGGATACTCCTAAACCAAAACTCATTAATGTACCGTGAATGCCGGCCTGTTTATTTACCTCTGTAAAACGGCCATTATCATTCCGGTATAAATGATCGCCGCCATCTTTTACAAATTCAGCCACAGGCCAATCTTTTGCCTGCAATTCCCGCCGGTTGGTATACCCCAGCGTGTTCACTGGCATGGGGCTGTTATCGATCATAAAACAATCGAGGTCGCCATCGAGGTCGTAATCAAAAAATGAGGCCTGGGTAGCGTATGCCGAAACAGCCAGTCCATACTGTGCCGCCGATTCTGTAAAATGCAGGTTGTGATTATTGATGTATAATTTATTACGCCGGTTGCCACTCTTCATATGTCCAGAGTTGCATACGTACATATCGAGCCAGCCATCGTTATTAATATCTGCCAGCACGGCGCCGGTGCTCCACATGCTATCCTGCTTCATACCGCTTTTCGCGGTAATATCTTCAAATTTGAAGTTGCCCTTATTCAGGTACAGTTTATTCTCTTCCATGTTGGAAGTGAGCAAAACATCAGGCAACCCATCGTTATTAATATCGCCAATAGCTACTCCGCCGCCATTATAAAAATTACGGAACAAAAAGCTGTTATCATACTCCTGATCTATCACCGGGTTATTGAAATGGATACCGGTGTTTTCTACCAGTTCAAACAAAGTTGCGGGAGCATCTTTTTTGTTATTGCAGGAATAGCAAACAGCAACGGTGAGCAAACAACCAAGCAATCTTTTTAAACGCATCCAGATATTAATATTATTAAATATAATGAGTACGTACTTTACTGCTCCTGAAAGGACAAAGGTCATTATTTGATTAATGACCTTTGTGTATACAATAAATTTAATGAAATATATCAATCAGCGCCATAACCGGGGTTTTGTTTTAAATTCGGATTTGCCAGTAATTCGTCGGGCGCAATGGGGAACAACAGGTTTCTTTCAGGATCGGCATCTGCTTCTTTCAACGCCCATTGCTTCAGGAATACGCCAAACCGAATGAGGTCCTGTCTTCTCCAGCTTTCAAAATACAATTCCCGTCCTCTTTCGGCCAGCAATGTATTAGGATCATACACATTTGCCGGGTTTACCAATGTAATAGTGGCTAAAGGCGTGGCGCCACGAGTAACCCGCAGTGGATTTATTAAGGCGAGAGCCCCGGCCGCATTGGGTGATGATTGCCGTAACATGGCTTCTGCCACCATCAGCACTACATCCGCATAACGGAATATCTGTAGCTGGTTTCTCTGGTTACCATCAGAATACGCATTGTAATCAGGCGGATATTTAATTACTCTTATACCAGCTACTTCAAGACGGCTCTTATCAATTTCAATCAGCTTTACTTCAGGGGTAAATTTCAATGGATTACCCTGGCGGTCTTTTAGTGAGTCGCCTTTTTCATTGAACTGTTGTCCTACCACTAACCCCGGCCTTAATCCTGATACATCTGTTACGCCCGGATAAGGGGTGCCTCCCAATCTTTTATCTGTAGCACCAAAGGTGTTATAGAAATCGGCCACAGTTGAAAAGCCATTCCAGCCAGCTTCCCCTTTTTTCTTTTCCCAGGAGTTGTAATGCAGGGTCATCATCCAGCGTGCATTAATGCCACCACTATTGATGCCATCCGCATTCGAAGAGGCGCCGGTATTCGGATATGCCAGTATTTTTTCATTGGAAGTAGTGGCATTCAGCGGGCCAAAATTATCAAAATAGTTAGGGGTCAAGCTGTATTTACCGCTTGAAATAATTGTATTGCCCAAGGTAATAACCTGCTGCATATCGGTATTATCAAATGCAGGCGACTGCCGGTTCAGGAAGGCACCTTTGTTCAATAAAACTTTCATTAACAAAAAGCGGGCAGCATCAGGACTGGCCTTGTAGGGACTGTTAGATGCAGGCAGTTGAGGGATTATAGCAGTTAATGTTGTTACTAATGTATCTATGGCCTGTTGAGGGTTTAAAACCGGAGCAGGACCAATAGAATTATATTCTGATACCGGACGGTAAGGCACCTGACCATACAGATCGAGGAAATAAAACTGGGCCAGGGAACGAAGAAATAATGCTTCGGCGCGTTGCGTAGCATTGGGATTAAAAGCCAGTACAGTAATGGCAGAACTTTCCAGGTTACCCAGGCCATTGAATACAGCTTTAAACTGTGTGTGAATGGGGGTCCAGGTATGGGCATGCAATACTCTCCAAACACCATTATCGTCCCAGTCGCCACCGCGTACAGGGATCAGCGCTTCATCAGTAGTGGTCTCCTGTAATGAAAACAACTGGTCCTGGGCATGCATCAATCCAGTCATATTATTATAAGCACCGGTTAACAGCGCGCTTACCGTAGCTGTGTTGCTGGGGGGATTGGAGAAGCCGTCCTGCAGTTTCTGGTCGAGTTTTGTACAGCCCAATGTAAAAACCAGACCAAATATTGTGATATATCTAAGCTTCATACTTGTATTTTTAAGTTGTAATAGTTTTTATAAAGAGAAACTAAGCCCAAGTAAATAAGTCCTCTGCGTGGGATAGCCGATATAATCTATCGCCAGGGAAGGAATACCATTCAATGCCTTATCGACATTCACTTCGGGATCGAATCCTTTATATTTTGATATTACAAATACATTGTTAACAGTAAAGGAAACGTTGAGATTTTTTATTTTGGCCACATTGCCAAAAGCATAACGCAGCGTTGCATTATGCAGTTTAAAGTAGCTGCCGTTTTCCAAAAATCGGGTAGAAGTAGAAATCGGGTTGGCAGGGCTTTCGGATGTAGACACCAGGCCTGAAGCGATGTTTCTTCCACCAATTATATTTGAAATGTTCAATACGCTCATGGCTGTATTGTTATAAATTTTAAAACCAAACTGGCCATGTGCTCCCAGGTTAAGATTCCATTTTTTATACCCCAGGTCGGTACTGAATCCCATAAATGATTTAGGATTGGGATCTGCTACGAATTCAGGTACGCCATTGTTCTTATAAACGCCAATACCATCTTTGTCATATCCTTCAAATACCGGGAGATAATATACGTTGATAGGTTGGTCATGAGCAATCGCCTGCGCATAGGCACCGCTGGTACCTTGTCCATGCAATGCGCCGGTTAACAGGAAGGGCGTTTTTCCTGCAGGCGCATAATCAAACCTGTTTTTCAGGAATGTAACGTTACCGCTGGCGCTCCAGGTAAAGTCCTTGCCGGTAATAATGTCGCCTCCCAGCGCTATTTCCACTCCATAATTTCTTACAAACGCGCCATTGAAATTATAGTACAGTGCACCGCCCAGACCTGTAGGTTGCGCTACCGGTTTGAGAATGATCGGATCAGTTGTTTTCTTATTGAAATAATCGATAGTACCATATATGCGCCCTTTTAACAGGGTAAAGTCAATACCCACATTGACCGCTTTCACTGTTTCCCATTTTAAACTATCGTTAGCGAAGTGTATGGTTTGAAGCGAACCGTTGCTGGTATAACGGTAAACGGCCAAAGCTGCATCGGCGGGAAATTCCTGGTTACCGGTAGCTCCATAACCTACTCTCAGTTTCAGGTTATCAACTATCCCATTATCCTTCATGAAATCTTCGTTGCTTATAGTCCATGCTGCCGCCACAGAAGGGAACCAGGCATATTTGTTTTCTGAACCGAACTTGCTTGAGCCATCAGCCCTTATGGTGGCAGTAAGAGAGTATTTATCGTGGTAATTCAGCATGGCTCTTGCAAAATAGCTTTGAATTTCAATGGTAGGGTCTTTAAAAGCACTGGATCGCAGATTCGCCTGCTTTCCGTCCTGCATATTATCGTAATAATGAACGGGTGTACGTGCCTGCTCAGTCAGGTTGTAATTGAACCCATACACATATTGATTATTGTTTGAATAGTTTGATTTCCAGTATTCATATCCTGCCACTGCATTTAACGAAAGATCGTTGGCGATCTCTTTATTGAAGTTGAGTGTATGTGTTATTGTTTGCGAAAACAGTTTGTTATTGGCAGTGTATGCGAGCCCATTATCCGGGGCATCGCCACCAATTCGTTTGATCCAGCCCTGAATCTCTGTATTGCGGTCTCCTACACCGTAGTTCACCCCATATAATAACTTGTATTCGAGCCAGTCGGTGAATTTATACCCTGCACTGAAATTACCCAGTAAAGTGGTAGTATTGGTTATGTCGTTATACGCATCTGATAAGGCCAGGGGATTCGCCTGCCCGCTCTGATTTGTTTGATTATAAGTTCCATCCTTATTATACAGGGTCAAGGTAGGGTTCCAGATCAATGCCTGTGAAATGATGTTACCGTTACTACCGGCATCCTGAGAAATGGGTGCAATTTTTTCAGCTACATTGGCTGCGGTGACGCTGAAGTCGAGACTTATTTTTTTATCCCAGAATTTAAACTGACCATTAAAATTGCCAACATATTTTTTCAGGTTGGTTTTTAGAATGATGCCATCCTGGTTGCCCATAAAAAAGGAAGCCCTGTACTTACCATTTTCATTGCCTCCGCTTAATGCCAGTGAATAGTTCTGGGTGAGCGCATTGTTTCGAAGAATTTTATCAAACGGATTAACGTTTCCTCCGGAGTCGGTTTTAGGCGCATTGTACTGGGCAATAGCAGCCCTGTAACCGCCTGCATCCAGCACATCTATTTTACGCATTTCATCGCTGATACCAACTGAAGCATTGACATCGACCTTGCCCGGACCTATGGCGCCTTTTTTAGTGGTGATAATGACAACCCCATTGGCGCCACGCGATCCGTAAATTGCCGATGCTGAGGCATCTTTCAATACCTGTATATCAGAAATTTCATTGGGATTGATAAAGGTTAAAGGGTCACTGGGAGGAGATGTTCCCACTGAATTGGCGGTAAACCCAGGCCGGGGCGTACGGCCATCCAGGGGAATACCATCTACCACATACAACGGTGCATTACCTGAACGGATAGAGTTGTTACCCCTGATCTTTACAATGGTTAAACCTCCGGGTTGTCCGCTACTGTTAGTGATCTGCAATCCCGGAACTTTACCTTGCAATAATTGTTCGGGTGTATTGATCTGCCCCCTGTTGAATTCTTTTGCAGTAACCGAGGCTACCGAACCCGTTATGTCTCGTCTTCGTGCAGTACCATATCCCACAACAACTACTTCATTCAGGCTGTTGTTACTTTCAACAAGACTAATATCAACAGTAGTATTGGTAGAAATATCTACATCCTGGGGGGCATACCCCACAGCACTAATGGTCAGCGTTTTGGTTGCATCGGGTACCGTTAGTCTGAAGAATCCATCGGAACCTGAGGTAGTACCCCCTCTGGAACCTTTAATGACAACAGAGGCGCCAGCAATGCCAGCACCTTTACTGTCTTTGACGTTACCCGTAATTTGTTTGTTTTGTGAATAGACGTTGAGAGAATAGATGACAGTCAATAAAGGCAGTATTACTGCCTTTAGCAATCGTTTTGAGGGCATAATTGAAGTAGTTATTGGTTAAAAATCGATTATATCAATGTGTAACCTATACACAATTTAATGTAATTTCTTAGACTCCAAAAATAAAAACTCGATTTAGCCGATGCTTACCAAAACTTTATTGCTACATATTGACTGCCTTATCCAAGAGGTTATAAGCCGTTCACATGGTATGCGTAGAAGCCAATACCAATGCACCGGACTGCTGGAATGATTAGTGTCCTTCTGATTAAATAGACAGCTCTAACTACAAAAAGCTGCTTTCCATCATGTTTTTAAATTAATAAAAGGAATATTTATACTGACATTGGGCTTGGGGTTGAGGTCTTGGTTTTACCGTTAGAGAACCGCCCGGAGTTAAACCGGTATAATTTGCCTGGCCGGTGCGGAACATCCTGTTCCAGCTCATTCATATCTTCTAACCAATCCATCAAAAAGAACTTCTTACGGAAGTTGCGGCGATCCATTTTTACGCCCAGAATCGCTTCATACAGGTTTTGCAACTCACGGAGTGAGAACTTTTCAGGTAACAAATTGAAAACAATAGGATGTTCTTCAATTTTCGATTGCAGACGTTCGAGGCAGGTATTTAAAATAGTCTGGTGATCGAAGGCTAATGAATTGATTTCGTTTACCGGATGCCAGTGGAGTTCGTTGTCGCTAAACTTAGGCTGATGGTCCTTGATATTGATCAGCGAGTAATAAGCCGTGCTGATAACCCTGCCGGCGGGGTGGCGGTTTACATCACCGAAGGTATAAACCTGTTCAAGATACACATCATCAAGGCCAGTGCGCTCTTTCAATACCCGGTATGAGGCATTTTCCAGATTTTCATCGGGCTTTACGAGATCGCCCAATAAGGACCATTGATTATTGAATTCTTCCAGGTCAGACTTGATGAGTAATACTTTTAGTTCGTTTTTGTCGAAACCGAAAATTACGCAGTCAACAGAAATGGCGATCTGAAAAAACTCGCGGTCTTCAGAACGCAATTGATGAATAGTTCGTTGTAATGCTGTTCCCATGGCTATGAGCAGATTGTCAGGGTTAAGAAATGCTTAATTTATACTTAATGAACCTGTCTTGAAAAGTATAACAGGCTTGTTTGAAAACTACTTGAAAGCAAATCATAAACCGGTAGGCAGGTCCCGTTGGCACGCAATCATACATTAGCTTCAACCCCGTATGGCCCTTATGCCGGCTATCATATTATCGGTAAAGATATATTGATTGTTTCACTCCCGAACGCTTCTGTCGTTTTTCCTACACTTTTTGACTATGGACATGTTTCAAATTTCATACCCTTTTTATTAACGGCAAAAACCGTCTCAACTCATTGCCTGTGAATTAGTTTTACAACTAGTATGGGTAGCTGGAATGCTTCTTTTTTCAATAAAACAGCCTATTTTAGCGCTCTACAGACGCTTAGTAATTGATATTTATCAATTTCTGCATTTCAAACAGCGCCTGCTTCGCCCTGTCAATAAAACAGGGCATTGAACTAACTTTGTTTAAACCAGCAACAACTAATATGTATTCGCCCGACCAAACAAAATCCTTACAAAAGGCAACTACCGGTTTAATGGAAAAGAACTCCCAAGGTCATATAACCGACAAAGAGATCGATGCGCTCCGGGAAGTCCTTCGTTTCCATGAACACCGGTATTATATTTTGAATGATCCGCTCATTGCCGATTTTGAATACGATCAACTATATAAAGCACTCGAAAAACTGGAGAAAGAGAATCCTTCGCTTCGCACACCTGATTCACCTACCCAACGGGTAGCCAAAGAACTCACCAAAGACTTCCCAACGGTTTCGCACCTGGTACCTATGCTATCGCTCGATAACTCGTATAACGAGCAGGACCTGATCGACTTTGACCGCCGGGCCCGGGAACTGGCAAAGGTGGAGGAGCTGGAGTATTGTGTTGAGCCCAAGTTCGATGGGGCCAGTATTTCGTTGATCTATGAAAACGACATGCTGGTACGCGGTGTCACCAGGGGTAACGGCGTACAGGGCGATGATATTACCACCAACATAAAACAAATACGCTCTATCCCCTTATCGGCTGCCATTTCAAAATTCGGCCTTGGGCAAATTGAGATCCGCGGAGAAATATTAATGAGCAAGCAAAACTTCAAGAAGTATAATGATCAGCTGGCAGAACAAAATCTGGCCCCGTTAGCCAATCCACGTAATGCTGCGGCCGGTACGTTGCGCATAAAAGATCCCAAACAAGTGAGTAAGCGAAACCTGGAAGCCTTTTTATACCAGGTAAGTCATTATACCCACTTACCGAAAACCACGGCCCATAAAGAACTCGACAGCCATAGCGGTTGTCTCGACATGCTTTGGGAGCTTGGCTTTCGAAGCCCGGTAAAGGAAAAAAAAGTACTGAAGGGTATTGATGCCGTGGTTGCCTACTGCCATGAATTTGAAAAAGAACGCGACAACCTGCCTTATGAGATCGACGGTATGGTCATTAAAATAAATGACATTCACCAGCAGGACCAATTGGGCATGACCACCCATCACCCCCGCTGGGCCATTGCTTTTAAATTCAAAGCCCGCCAGGCTACCAGCAAACTCAAGGCAGTAGAGTTCCAGGTTGGCCGTACCGGTTCGGTTACCCCTGTAGCCAAGATTGAACCTGTGCCTATCGGCGGTGTTACCGTGGGGTCTGTATCACTGTTCAATGAAGAAGTGATCAAAGAGAAAGATCTTATGATAGGCGATACCGTTCTGGTTGAGCGGGCAGGGGATGTAATACCCTATATTGTTAAATCATTACCCGAGCTGCGCAATGGCACCGAAAAGAAAATTGACTTTCCCACCCATTGCCCCGTATGTGGCGACAAGCTGGAAAAGCCGGCTGAAGAGGCTGTTTGGCGTTGCAGTAACATCAACTGCGAGGCCCAGGTAGTAGAGCGTATCATACATTTCACCAGCAAGGATGCCATGGATATCAGGGGAATGGGAGAAGCCAATATCCGTAAATTCTATACGCTGGGTTTCCTGAAAGATGTGCCAGGTATTTACCAGTTGCCCTTTGATAAAATCGGGGCGTTAGAAGGGTTTGGGAAGAAGAGCATGACCAACTTGCAGGCAGCCATTGAAACATCCAAAGCGCAGCCCATACACCGCCTGATATATGCCCTGGGCATACGGTATGTAGGTGAAACAACGGCAAAAACACTTGCCCATGCTGTTAAGCACATGTTAGATTTGAAAGATTATACGCAGGAAGACCTGCAAAACCTGGAAGATATTGGCCCAAAGGTGGCAGGAAGTGTACACCAGTTTTTCCATAATTGGGACAATATTGCAACCCTGCAAAAGCTCGAAGAGCTAGGCCTGAGGCTGAAAAACGACAAAAAAGACCATACTACCGGAGGCAACCTGGCCGGTCAAACGTTTTTATTTACCGGCACCTTGCCCACGCTCAAGCGAAGTGATGCCGAGGCCATGGTTGAAACTAACGGGGGTAAACTGTTAGGTAGTGTAAGCGCCAATTTAAACTATCTGGTAGCTGGAGAAGAGGCTGGCAGCAAGCTGGAAAAGGCCAAAAAGATAACCTCAATCAAGATCATAACCGAAGCCGAATTCCTGTCCCTTATACATCATTGATATGATTCTTATCAATTGTTTGATTTTCACATTTGTTTTTTTGTAACTTTAGCCAAAAGGAAAAGGCGATGATAAAAAAACTCCCCAACGAGGTGTGGAAACC